>NZ_JBXARF010000031.1:0-523 GCF_058807955.1 Comamonas sp. GW821-FHT11H03 | reverse complement strand
CCTGCACGAGATCGGCAAGCTGTTTGACCGACCACACTCGTCCATTCACACCATCTTGAGTGCGACGGGTGGCATCCTGCCACCAGCGAGGCGTCGGTCTCGCTGGGCATTGAGCATTTCTGAGCGAGAAGAAATCTCCAGGGCGTTGGCCGCAGGTGAATCTATCCGCTGCGTTGCCAGGCGCTTGAAGCGAGCAGCATCCACTATCAGCCGAGAACTCATGCGCAATGGCGGCAAGACTTGCTACCGAGCTACAAAGGCAGACGAGGCTGCCTGGGGGCGGGCACGTCGCCCAAAGGCGTGCAAGTTGGCCTGCAATCCTGCGCTGGCACAGATCGTGGCGGGTAAATTACAAAGTCAATGGTCACCCGAGTAAATAGCAGGGTGGCTCAAACGAACTTACCCGGGCGCAAAGGATATGTAGGTGTCTCACGAAGCCATCTATTGCACGCTCTTCGTCCAAACACGCGGAGCCTTGAAGAAAGAGCTTCTGGAGCATCTGCGGCGCACCAGAGGAATGCGT
>NZ_JBXARF010000030.1:0-568 GCF_058807955.1 Comamonas sp. GW821-FHT11H03 | reverse complement strand
CCATGAGCACCAGAGACATCTTCGTTGTCAGCGCCGCGCGCACGGCCATCGGCACTTTTGGCGGCAGCCTCAAGGACGTTCCCAACGCCCAGCTGGCCACCACCGTGGTCAAGGCTGCCATTGCGCGTGCCGGCATCGCTGCCGACACCGTGGGCCATGTGGTGATGGGCAACGTCATCCCCACCGACACGCGCGACGCCTACCTGTCCCGCGTGGCGGCCGTGGATGCCGGCTGCTCCATCGAAACCCCTGCCTACAACGTCAACCGCCTGTGCGGCTCTGGCCTGCAGGCCATCGTCTCGGCAGCGCAATCGATTGCGCTGGGCGACTGCGAAGTGGCCATTGGCGCCGGCTCCGAATCCATGAGCCGCGGCCCCTACTTCGACATGTCTGCGCGCTGGGGCGCACGCATGGGCGATGCCAAGAGCATCGACTACATGCTGGGCATCCTGCACGATCCCTGGCAAAAAATGCATATGGGCATCACTGCTGAAAACGTGGCCGAGCGCTACAAGATCAGCCGCGTGATGCAGGACGAGCTGGCCGTCATCAGCCAGCAGCGCGCCGC
>NZ_JBXARF010000029.1:0-584 GCF_058807955.1 Comamonas sp. GW821-FHT11H03 | reverse complement strand
TGGACGTGGCCCAGATCAGCGACATCACCAAGGTCGACTCGGCCGACACCTTCGAGCGCCCCATCTACGCGGGCAACGCCATTGCCACCGTGCAGTCCGCCGATGCCGTCAAGGTCATCACTGTGCGTACCACGGGTTTTGACGCAGCGGCAGCGACTGGCGGCTCGGCGGCGGTGGAAACGGCGGCAGCCGTGGCCGACAGCGGCAAGAGCGCCTTTGTGGGCCGTGAAGTGACCAAGAGCGAGCGTCCCGAGCTGACGGCCGCCAAGATCATCGTCTCCGGCGGTCGCGCGCTGGGCTCGGCCGAGAAGTTCCAGGAAGTCATGTCGCCGCTGGCCGACAAGCTGGGAGCGGCCATCGGCGCGTCGCGCGCTGCGGTGGATGCGGGCTATGCGCCCAACGACCTGCAGGTGGGCCAGACGGGCAAGATCGTGGCGCCGCAGCTGTACATTGCCTGCGGCATCTCGGGAGCGATCCAGCATCTGGCGGGCATGAAGGACTCGAAGGTGATCGTGGCGATCAACAAGGACCCGGAGGCACCGATCTTCTCGGTGGCCGATTACGGTCTGGAAGCCGATCTGTTC
>NZ_JBXARF010000028.1:0-648 GCF_058807955.1 Comamonas sp. GW821-FHT11H03 | reverse complement strand
GGCGGATTCAACCGGTCGATGCAACACATGCGCTGAACATCTCAGCAGGGCTATGGAAGCCGAGCGTCTTGCGCGGCCTCTCATTCAATTGTCTTGCGATCGCGTTGAGCTGATGCTGCGACAGCCCAGACAGATTCATGCCCTTGGGCATGTACTGCCTGAGCAGGCCGTTCGTGTTTTCGTTGCTTCCACGCTGCCATGGGCTTTGCGGGTCGCAGAAGTAGACTTGGATATCTGTGGCCAAGGTGAATCGCTTGTGGGCATGCATCTCGGTGCCCCTGTCCCAGGTCAGAGATTGGTAGAGCTCCTGTGGCAGCTTGCGGGCATTCTTGATGAGCGCGTTGACGACTGTTTGCGAGTCTTTACCATCCAGTTTCACCAACATCACGTAGCGCGTTTGACGCTCGACCAACGTCGCGATCTGACTGTTGCCGCTACCAAAGACCAAATCACCTTCCCAATGTCCAGGCACCGCTCGGTCTTCAACGCAGGCCGGGCGCTCACGGATCGAGATCGCATCGACGATCTGGCCGTGGATGGCCGTCTTTTGCGTGTAGTGCCGTGAACGTCGCATTCTGCGGGTGCGCCTGAGGTGTTCCAGCAGCTCTTTCTTCAAGGCACCGCGCGTTTGAATGAATAGACTGCGGT
>NZ_JBXARF010000027.1:0-770 GCF_058807955.1 Comamonas sp. GW821-FHT11H03 | reverse complement strand
GATTGCGCCTTTTCGGCATAACTAGAACTTGCATTCTGTCTTTATTTTTTCCAGGCTTACCCAAAGTTATAGGGTCAAGCCGCACGGGCAATTAGTACTGGTTAGCTTAACGCATTACTGCGCTTCCACACCCAGCCTATCAACGTCGTGGTCTACAACGACCCTTCAGGGGGCTCAAGGCCCCGGCAGATCTCATCTTGAAACGAGTTTCCCGCTTAGATGCTTTCAGCGGTTATCTCTTCCACACTTAGCTACCCTGCGATGCCACTGGCGTGACAACAGGTACACCAGAGGTGTGTCCACTCCGGTCCTCTCGTACTAGGAGCAGGCTTCCTCAAATCTGCAGCGCCCACGGAAGATAGGGACCAAACTGTCTCACGACGTTTTAAACCCAGCTCACGTACCTCTTTAAATGGCGAACAGCCATACCCTTGGGACCGACTACAGCCCCAGGATGAGATGAGCCGACATCGAGGTGCCAAACACCGCCGTCGATATGAACTCTTGGGCGGTATCAGCCTGTTATCCCCAGAGTACCTTTTATCCGTTGAGCGATGGCCCTTCCATACAGAACCACCGGATCACTATGTCCTGCTTTCGCATCTGCTCGACTTGTCAGTCTCGCAGTTAAGCACGCTTATGCCATTGCACTATCGTCACGATGTCCGACCGTAACTAGCGTACCTTCGAACTCCTCCGTTACGCTTTGGGAGGAGACCGCCCCAGTCAAACTGCCTACCATGCACTGTCCCCGATCCAGATAATGGATC
>NZ_JBXARF010000026.1:0-926 GCF_058807955.1 Comamonas sp. GW821-FHT11H03 | reverse complement strand
CGATGGCATGCCGGGCGTGAGCATCCCCGACGCCAACGGCGCTGCAGCCGGCAACGTCAGCATCGCCGAGAACGCCACGCAGCCGGTCACCGGCGAACTGAGCGTCTCCGCTCCCGAAGGCCTGGCCAGCGTCCAGATCGGCAACGTCACGCTCACCGTGGCTGAGCTGCAAGCGCTGGGCACCACCCCACGTGTCATCACCGGCACCGAGGGCAAGCTCACGCTGACCGGCTACGACGCCAGCACCGGCAAGATCAGCTATAGCTACCAGCAGGACGGCACGGCCAAGGACCACACCGCCGGCGACGACTCCGTCAAGGACAGCTTCACGGTCACCGTCACCGATGCGGCCAACCAGACCAAGTCCGACAACCTGGTCGTGCTCATCACCGACACGGCACCTGAAGCCAAGCCCGACACGGCCTCCGTCACCGAAGACACCGGGTTGACCGCCACCGGCAACGTCATCAGCGGCAGCGGCGCCGACACCCTCGGTGCGGATGCCACCAACGTCGTGGGCGTGGCCAAGGGCACCGTCACTGCCGGCCAGAACGTCAGCGGCAGCGTCAACACCGAAGTCAGCGGCGAGTACGGCAAGATCGTGCTCAAGGCCGACGGCAGCTACACCTACGAGCTGAACAACAACGATCCACGCGTGAATGCGTTGCTCGACGGTCAAAAGCTCGAGGACACCTTCACCTACACGATCCGTGATGCCGACGGCGACCTCAGCACCACCACCATCACGGTCACCGTCAACGGCCACACCGATGGCATGCCGGGCGTGAGCATCCCCGACGCCAACGGCGCTGCAGCCGGCAACGTCAGCATCGCCGAGAACGCCACGCAGCCGGTCACCGGCGAACTGAGCGTCTCCGCTCCCGAAGGCCTGGCCAGCGTCCAGATCGGCAACGTCACGCTCACCG
>NZ_JBXARF010000025.1:0-949 GCF_058807955.1 Comamonas sp. GW821-FHT11H03 | reverse complement strand
CTCAGCTGGCTCGGTCGCTACCAGCGCGTCACAGACCGTCTGGCGCAGGCGTGCAGCCAGTTGCTTCGCAGCAGCAGCATCAAGGCGGTAGTGGCCTTCTTCGATCTGGGCTGGCACACCGTCAAATCCATCGACAAAGCCTTGCTGCTGGCCACCACTGCGCAGCCGCAATGGGATCAGATCGAGTACTTGGCGATGGACGAGTTTGCGCTGCACAAGGGCCATCGCTACGCCACAGTCGTCGTTGATCCCATCAGCCGGCAGGTGCTGTGGGTGGGGCAAGGGCGCTCACGCGAGACGGCCCGCCAGTTCTTCGAGCAGTTGCCCGCTGGCGTTGCCCAGCGCATTCGCGCAGTTGCTATCGACATGACTACGGCTTACGAGCTGGAGATTAAGGCCCACTGCCCTAACGCCGAGATCGTCTATGACCTGTTCCATGTCGTGGCCAAGTATGGCCGGGAGGTTATCGACCGAGTGCGTGTCGATCAGGCCAACCTGCTGCGCCAACAGCCCTCAGCACGTAAGGTGCTCAAATCCAGCCGCTGGTTGCTGCTGCGCAATCGCAACAAGCTGCAGCCTCAACAAGCAGTGCAACTCAAGGAACTGCTGGCGGCCAATCAACCATTGATGACGGTATACGTCTTGCGCGACGAGCTCAAACAGTTGTGGTTCTACCGTCGTGCGACTTGGGCGCATCGCGCCTGGCGGCACTGGTGTGATCAAGCCCATCAAAGCGGGATTGCCGCACTGAGCACCTTCGCTCAGCGCTTGCAAAGCTACCTGCACGGGATCATCGCCCGATGCAGGCATCCGTTGAACAAAAGTGTTGTGGAGGGCATCAACAACACCATCAAGGTCATCAAGCGCCGGGCCTATGGCTACCGCGATCAGGACTACTTCTTTCTGAAGATTCGCGCAGCCTTCCCCGGTAATGCGCGATGAACCTTTT
>NZ_JBXARF010000024.1:0-1136 GCF_058807955.1 Comamonas sp. GW821-FHT11H03 | reverse complement strand
GCGCCCACAGTACGACCACCTTCGCGGATAGCGAAACGCAGACCTTCTTCCATGGCGATGGGGGAGATCAGCTTCACAGTGATCGACACGTTATCGCCAGGCATCACCATTTCCTTGCCTTCGGGCAGTTCGATGGAGCCGGTCACGTCAGTTGTACGGAAGTAGAACTGGGGACGGTAGTTGTTGAAGAAGGGAGTGTGGCGACCGCCTTCGTCCTTCGACAGCACGTAAACTTCAGCAGTGAAGTTGGTGTGGGGCTTGATGGAGCCGGGCTTGCACAGCACTTGGCCGCGTTCCACGTCTTCACGCTTGGTGCCGCGCAGCAGCAGACCCACGTTGTCGCCAGCTTGACCTTGGTCCAGCAGCTTGCGGAACATTTCCACGCCGGTGACGGTGGTCTTGACAGTGTCCTTGATACCGACGATTTCGATTTCTTCGCCGACCTTGACGATACCGCGCTCGATACGGCCGGTCACCACGGTACCACGACCGGAGATGGAGAACACGTCTTCCACGGGCATCGCGAAGGCGCCGTCAACAGCACGCTCGGGAGTGGGGATGTAGGTGTCCAGAGCTTCGGCCAGCTTCAGGATGGCAGGCTCGCCCTTGTCGGACTGGTCACCTTCCAGGGCCAGCTTGGCGGAGCCGCGGATGATGGGGGTGTCGTCACCGGGGAAGTCGTACTTGGACAGCAGCTCGCGCACTTCCATTTCGACCAGTTCCAGCAGTTCTTCGTCGTCCACCATGTCGGCCTTGTTCAGGAACACGATGATGTAGGGCACGCCCACCTGACGCGACAGCAGGATGTGCTCGCGAGTCTGGGGCATGGGGCCGTCAGCAGCGGAGCAAACCAAGATAGCGCCGTCCATCTGAGCGGCACCAGTGATCATGTTCTTCACATAGTCAGCGTGGCCGGGGCAGTCCACGTGAGCGTAGTGGCGGTTGGCAGTTTCGTATTCAACGTGCGAAGTGTTGATCGTGATACCACGAGCCTTTTCTTCGGGGGCGTTGTCGATCTGCGAGTAGTCCTTGGCTTCACCGCCGAAGTGCTTGGACAGCACGGTAGCGATAGCAGCAGTCAGGGTGGTCTTGCCGTGGTCAACGTGACCGATGGTGCCCACGTTCACGTGGGGCTT
>NZ_JBXARF010000023.1:0-1358 GCF_058807955.1 Comamonas sp. GW821-FHT11H03 | reverse complement strand
TGATCTTGCCCCCGTAGTTCCGGACACCGTCCAGTCGCTAAGTTAGCCCTGATGGGCGGGGTGATTCTGCCGTCGTCGGAACTCCCTGGGCGACATCATTTTCAAACTCGAATGCGGGTGGATCTCGTTGAAGTGCTCGAATGCTCCCGGCAATTGCGCCAACACGGTCGGCGCATCGAGCAGGTCCATGCGGCTCATGTAGTCGCGCTTGAAGGTGTTCACAAAGCTCTCGGCCATGCCATTGCTCTGGGGACTGCACACGGGCGTGTTGATCGGCTTCAGGCCCAGCGATCTAGCAATGCCACGCGTCTCGTGCGCGATGTAGGCGCTGCCGTTGTCGGTGAGGAACTCCAATTCACGCTCCAGAGGTACGGCTTCAACCGTGCCAAAGCGCCGCTCCACGGCCTCCACCAGCATGTCACGCACAGGCTCTCCTGCAAGTCCCTTGCCCTCCCAAGCTCGCCAGGCCAGGATCTCCCGGTCGCAGCAGTCCTTGGCGAAGGTGGCTGTGACCGTCTCGCCCGAGTCGCACTTAATCTCAAAGCCGTCAGAGCACCAGCGCATGTTGCTCATCGGCACACTGACCTGGCCATCGTGAACGCGGCTCGAATGCCGTCGTTTTGGGGCCTTGGGCAGCAGCAGTCGATGCCGCGCCATGACCCGGTAGATGCGCTTGTGGTTCAACGCCTGCTGACCTCGCGAACGGCGCTCTCGATTGAGCAGCGCACCGGCCCGGCGATAGCCATAGCTGGGCAGCTCGGCAATGTGGCGCCGCAGGTCGGCCAGCAAGACCTCATCCAGGTCTGGAGTGCGGCCTCTGCGGCTGTCCTGCCAGTGGCCAGGCCTGTGATGCCGCACATGCAGATTCGAGCGCGCCACGCCCAGCACCGAGCAGACCGACTTCATTGGTCGTCCCCGGGCAACAAGGGCGAGCGCGCAATCCACTTTTTTGCAGCGGCGAGCTCCATGGCCTCCTTGAGAATCTCGTTCTCCAAGGTCTTTTTGCCCAGCACACGTTGCAGCTTGGCGATCTCGGCGCGAGCTGCGGCCAGCTCAGAAGCCGGCACAACCGCTTCGCCTGCGCTCACGGCCACCAGCGCACCTTCGCGATCCAGTCGCCGCCAAGTGAATAGCAAGCTCGCCGACACGCTCTCCTGGCGGGCCACGAGCGAGACGCTCATGCCCGGTTCATACGTCTTGCGAACCAAGGCTGCCTTCTCGGCAGCCGACCAGCGCCGCCTGCGCTGGTCTCGGGTGATGACCTCTATCGTCTCTGTATGCCTAGTCATACGTACAGTCCTATGCCAATCTCGAAGATAAGCGATGGACTGTGTCCGGAGATTCAGGGGGCTATCTCA
>NZ_JBXARF010000022.1:0-2500 GCF_058807955.1 Comamonas sp. GW821-FHT11H03 | reverse complement strand
TATAAAAGCAGTCTGCACCAGACTGCTTTTATATTGATCTTTGATCAATAGGCTGTTCTTTAAAAATTCATAGAGTCGAAATCAGCGTTGCTGGTGGAAAGCGCAAACCAAGGTTTGTGCACCGTGCCGCCAGCAACATTTTGATTGCGTCAAAACAGATATTTTGCGAATGCAAATTTATCTAGTAATGACGAATATTCTCTAAGCTGTATCGAAAGATGCAGCCAAAGATATTCACATTACGGCATAACGCGTGAGGTGCAAGACCTCACCAGTCTTTGAAACCAGGCTTTGATTCTCGACAAGAGAGTCCAAAGTTATAGGGTCAAGTGACTAAGAGCATATGGTGGATGCCTTGGCGATGATAGGCGACGAAAGACGTGATAGCCTGCGATAAGCTTCGGGGAGCTGGCAAATAAGCTTTGATCCGGAGATTTCTGAATGGGGGAACCCACCTCGCAAGAGGTATCGTGCACTGAATACATAGGTGCTCGAAGCGAACCTGGAGAACTGAAACATCTAAGTACCCAGAGGAAAAGACATCAACCGAGATTCCGATAGTAGTGGCGAGCGAATTCGGAAGAGCCTTGCAGTGATAGTCGATCAGTTAACAAAACGGCATGGAAAGGCCGACCATAGTGGGTGATAGTCCCGTATGTGAAAACCGATCGGTGGTACTAGGCTGCAGACAAGTAGGGCGGGGCACGAGAAACCCTGTCTGAATATGGGGGGACCATCCTCCAAGGCTAAATACTCATCATCGACCGATAGTGAACCAGTACCGTGAGGGAAAGGCGAAAAGAACCCCGGGAGGGGAGTGAAATAGATCCTGAAACCGTATGCTTACAAAAAGTCGGAGCCCTTAGGGGTGACGGCGTACCTTTTGTATAATGGGTCAGCGACTTACATTCAGTGGCAAGCTTAACCGAATAGGGGAGGCGAAGAGAAATCGAGTCCGAATAGGGCGATTAGTCGCTGGGTGTAGACCCGAAACCAAGTGATCTATCCATGGCCAGGATGAAGGTGCCGTAACAGGTACTGGAGGTCCGAACCCACTAATGTTGCAAAATTAGGGGATGAGCTGTGGATAGGGGTGAAAGGCTAAACAAACTTGGAAATAGCTGGTTCTCTCCGAAAACTATTTAGGTAGTGCCTCAAGTATTACCGTCGGGGGTAGAGCACTGTTTAGGCTAGGGGGTCATGGCGACTTACCAAACCTATGCAAACTCCGAATACCGACGAGTACAGCTTGGGAGACAGAGCACCGGGTGCTAACGTCCGGACTCAAGAGGGAAACAACCCAGACCGCCAGCTAAGGTCCCTAAAATTGGCTAAGTGGGAAACGAAGTGGGAAGGCTAAAACAGTCAGGATGTTGGCTTAGAAGCAGCCATCATTTAAAGAAAGCGTAATAGCTCACTGATCGAGTCGTCCTGCGCGGAAGATGTAACGGGGCTAAGCCAGTTACCGAAGCTGCGGATGCACAGTTTACTGTGCGTGGTAGGAGAGCGTTCTGTAAGCCTGTGAAGGTGTCTGGTAACGGATGCTGGAGGTATCAGAAGTGCGAATGCTGACATGAGTAGCGTTAAAGGGGGTGAAAAGCCCCCTCGCCGTAAGCGCAAGGTTTCCTACGCAACGTTCATCGGCGTAGGGTGAGTCGGCCCCTAAGGCGAGGCAGAGATGCGTAGCTGATGGGAAACAGGTCAATATTCCTGTACCGATCAATAGTGCGATGTGGGGACGGAGAAGGTTAGCTCAGCCAACTGTTGGATATGTTGGTTCAAGCCTGTAGTCGTGCCTGGTAGGCAAATCCGCCAGGCTTAGATGAGGGGTGATAACGAGTCTGCTTGCAGACGAAGTGAGTGATACCCTGCTTCCAGGAAAAGCCACTAAGCTTCAGCTATTGACGACCGTACCGCAAACCGACACTGGTGCGCGAGATGAGTATTCTAAGGCGCTTGAGAGAACTCAGGAGAAGGAACTCGGCAAATTGACACCGTAACTTCGGGAGAAGGTGTACCCCAAGTAAGTGAAGTTGAACAAACGGAGCTCAAAGGGGTTGCAAAAAATTGGTGGCTGCGACTGTTTAATAAAAACACAGCACTCTGCAAACACGAAAGTGGACGTATAGGGTGTGACGCCTGCCCGGTGCTGGAAGATTAAATGATGGGGTGCAAGCTCTTGATTGAAGTCCCAGTAAACGGCGGCCGTAACTATAACGGTCCTAAGGTAGCGAAATTCCTTGTCGGGTAAGTTCCGACCTGCACGAATGGCGTAACGATGGCCACACTGTCTCCTCCTGAGACTCAGCGAAGTTGAAATGTTTGTGATGATGCAATCTCCCCGCGGAAAGACGGAAAGACCCCATGAACCTTTACTGTAGCTTTGTATTGGACTTTGAACGGATCTGTGTAGGATAGGTGGGAGGCTTTGAAGTGCGGTCGCTAGATCGCATGGAGCCAACGTTGAAATACCACCCTGGTGCGTTTGAGGTTCTAACCT
>NZ_JBXARF010000021.1:0-7213 GCF_058807955.1 Comamonas sp. GW821-FHT11H03 | reverse complement strand
TTCAGCGCAAGCCAAAGCAGTCACTTGACGGTCGTCAGACTTCAGCGACAGCTTTGAGATGCAGAGCAGACCTTCTGGAAAGTCTTGGCGCAATGACTGCTCTGGGCAACAGTGGTCATTGGCATTTCTGAGATGAACGGCAGCAACCAGCCTGGATCGGCTGCTCGCAACCATGCGCCGGACGACTAGCGACGGCCTGCACCCGTTGACTAAACCGGACGCTCAAGGCGCAGCCCCGAAGGTCAGCTTTGCGGTGCTGCACTCAACAGTAGCTAGGCCCGGCTTCGGCCAGAAGAAGCCAGCCAGCCGTTTTCCGCAGTTGGCAGCTTCAGGCTGACTTGAATCATTTACGGCCGAGCGCCGGAGCGACAGCTATCACCAACTCCAGCCGTTGAGCGCCGTTTGCCTTGAACGGCCACGTCACCCTTGGAACCCGCCACTAACTTGCATGGCTCAACAAGTACCGGCTCAGACGACTGCTGCTAAATGCTGCGACAGGTGTTGATTTTCACGCCAGACTGACCCGCTGGGATGTGGCGTAAATTTTGGATCGAGTATGTCGAGACCCTGAAGTCCCTGAGGCACTCGACTAGGCTTCAGCCCCTCAAAAAGAGCTCTGCTCATTGCGTGTAACACCAGCGGATGCATGCTTTCCCCGCTTTCGTGAACCGCTCAGTCCTTGTGCTTTACTGGCGCGGAGATAGAACAGCTCGCTCTTGAGTTCGCCGAAGATGCCCTGAGAGGCCGCCTTATCTGGAGAGTGAAGCACGCAATTCGCGCAGACTTTTTTGGCGGTAGTGATAGGGGATTTCATACATAGGTGTTGGGGACCCATTGGTAAAACTCCCACGCTATTGCCCCCATCTGTGTTGAAAAGGCAGGTACGGATATCTGGTTCTTGGCACCACAACGAAGAGCCCCTCCCTTCGCACTGATGGCGGTCCAACAACATCTTTTCGCTACCCTAGCTTTAGAAGCGCCACCGTGAGAACGCCCTCTCAAGTTTTGAATGCAATTTCAAATTGCACTCAAATATCACTAGTTTTCTTGCAAAAATCAAAAAAAATACAATGAGATGAATTCAATTTAATTGCATTCAATCTGCAATCTCTGATTTCACAATTTTCAGAAATTACAAGGAAATTAGAATTCATGGTGATACTTACAGACATCACTGCGCTGGATCTGGCTCGTATCCAGTTCGCCTTTACGGTGTCCTTCCACATTGTCTTTCCGGCTATCAGCATTGGCACTGCGTCTTTTCTTGCAGTCTTGGAAGGCATGTGGCTTTACACCGGTAAAGTGGTTTACAAAGACCTGTTTCATTACTGGATCAAGTTCTTTTCCTTGTGTTTCGGTATGGGCGTGGTTTCAGGTTTGGTCATGGCGTATCAGTTCGGAACCAATTGGAGTGGCTTTTCGAACTTCGCGGGAAGCATTACAGGACCTTTGCTCACATACGAAGTGTTAACCGCCTTCTTTTTGGAAGCGGGCTTTCTCGGCGTAATGCTGTTTGGCTGGAACAAGGTCAGCCCGCGAATGCATTTTTTTGCCACGCTGATGGTAGCGATCGGCACACTTATTTCTGCGACCTGGATTCTGGCATCCAACAGTTGGATGCAGACACCCGCAGGCTATGAAATAGTCGACGGCGTAGTGATTCCCAAGGACTGGTTGGCCATTGTTTTCAATCCGTCCTTCCCTTATCGCCTGGCGCACATGGTGATTGCAGCCTTTCTGTCCACTGCTTTGATCGTGGGAGCCACTGGCGCATGGCATTTGCTCAAGGGACGCCAAACAACCGCCGTACGAACGATGACTTCTATGGCACTTTGGATGGTTTTGATCACTGCGCCGCTACAAGCGTTGATCGGAGATCAGCATGGTCTGAATACCCTGGAGCATCAGCCTGCCAAGTTGGCCGCAATGGAGGGGCACTGGGAGCATGGAGAAGAAGGTGAAGGTGTACCGTTGGTGCTGTTTGGCTTGCCCAATCAGGAGCAACAACGCAACGATTTTGAGGTGTCCATTCCTCGCTTGGGTAGTGCGATTCTGACGCACAGCCTTGACGGTGAAATCCCCGCATTGCGCGATTTCCCCAAAGAAGACCTGCCACATGTTGCTACTGTCTTCTGGTCGTTCCGCGTCATGGTGGGCCTGGGCATGTTGATGATTGCCATGGGCTTGGTGGGTCTTTGGCTGCGTCGCAGAGGCCGCGTATTCGCTGCCACCTGGTTCCAGCGCTTTTGTGTAGCGATGGGACCGGCAGGCTTGGTGGCTCTGCTAGCTGGCTGGTTTGTGACTGAGACTGGCCGTCAGCCCTGGGTGGTTTATGGGGTGATGCGCACAGCCGACAGTGTCTCCAACCACGACCTCTCGCATTTGGCTGTGTCTCTGGCACTACTCGCCTTCATCTATCTACTGGTATTTGGCACGGGTACGGCCATGGGGCTGAGGATGCTAGCTACTGCTCCGCGCAAAGGTGAGTCAGCACCGGAGGGAAGTCCCAGTGAACTTAACCAGCCCGTGCGTCCCTTGTCTGGCTCAGCTTCTGTGCCAGCCCATCACTGATTGCTTTTGAAAGAAATTCCTATGGGAATCGATATGTCCGTAATTTGGGCCGGCATCATCGTGCTGGGTGTTTTCATCTATGTCGTGATGGATGGCTTTGACTTGGGCGTCGGAATACTGTTCCCCTTCTACCAAGACCGCGACGACCGCGACGTGATGATGAACACCATCGCCCCTGTATGGGATGGCAATGAGACCTGGTTGGTGTTGGGTGGTGCAGGCCTGATGGCAGCCTTCCCCGTTGTGTACTCTACCGTGCTCAGCGCCTTGTACCTTCCCATAATGCTCATGCTCATCGGCCTGATCTTGCGCGGAGTGGCATTTGAATTTCGCTTCAAAGCCAGTGAACATCGGCGCCATATCTGGGACAAGTCATTTGCCGGTGGCTCGCTGCTCGCTACGCTCATGCAGGGGGTGACGCTGGGCGCGATCATGATGGGCTTGGAGATCCGCAACGGTGTTTTTGTCGGAGGTGCTTTTGACTGGTTCAGTCCATTCAGCATCTTCACGGGCTGCGCATTAGTTGTGGGCTATGTGTTTCTCGGTAGCACTTGGCTGGTGATGAAAACCGAAGGCCGCTTGCAAGAACAGATGCGCAAAACGGCGCGTGTGAGCACTGCGCTGATCGCAGGCGTCATTGCCGCCATCAGCCTGTGGACGCCAATGCTGCATGCCTACATAGCGCGGCGCTGGTTCGATCAGCAAACCTTCTACTGGTTCCTGCCCGTGCCTGTTCTGGTGCTGGCGTGCTTGATGCTGCTGTGGCGCACTCTGGGTTCGGGGCGGCGCAATGGCAGCCCGTTTGCACTCGCTCTGTGTATCACTTTCCTCGGCTACTCAGGCTTGGTCATTAGCCTAATGCCCATCATCGTTCCCCCCTCACTGACCATCTGGGCCGCAGCAGCACCTGCTTCCAGCCAAGGCTTTGCACTCGTTGGTGCGTTATTCATTATCCCGATCATCATTGGCTATACCGCCTGGAGCTATTACGTCTTCCGCGGAAAGGTACGCCATGGAGAGCACTACCACTGAGAAGGAACCCAGTATGAAGACATTGGTGAATGCAGCTACTCACAGCAATGACCGCACTCGTGCCACGGTCCGTCAATTGGGCTGGATGGCGCTGATCTGGATGTCCAGCGTATCCACACTCGGTGCCGCTGCTTGGCTAATGCGTCAACTCATGGCGCTGGGAGGCATGGTTGGCTAAACCCTGCTAGAGCAATGTCCGGCCAATGCCCACCACAAAATTCATCCGATTTACACACCACAATGAATATGTTGAATTCTTCTGTGGCGCCTGAGCTTGGCGCCGTACCGAGTGCTCAAGTTGCTGATTGCCTGAGAAGCAAGGCCTTGCAATGGGACACGGTAACCGATGCAGCAACGCAAGTTTTGCCTGAGCTTGCCAGCTTAGGGCTGCTGGGTGTAGGCATTCCTGTGAGTGAGGGGGGGCAAGGAGGCGATGTGCGCGATAGTTCACGAGCTATCACTGAAGTGGCCAGTCGTTCGCTCACAGCTGCCTTTGTGCTCTGGGGACAAATGGCGTTCATCGACTATTTGCGCCACAGCGACAACTCCGCTCTGCAATCGCGTTTGCTGAAACGCTTGCTGAAGGGGGAATTAGCCGGAGCAGTAGGCCTATCCAATGTCATGAAGTTCTTGTCGCAGTTGGAAGGCTTAAATGTGCAGGCTCAAGATTTGGGCAATAGATGGCAGCTAGATGGGTTCATGCCCTGGGTCAGTAATGTGCGGCCTGAAGGCTTTGTGGTTGCCGTTGCTGCCCAAACCAGCGCTGGTCAGGCTCCCATGGTATTTGCTATAGAAAGTACTGTTCAAGGCGTGCATCGCAGTGAAGACCTAGATTTGCTGGGGATGCGCGCTAGCAACACGGCTGCCATTCATTTAAGCGCGGTTGAGCTTGGCCACGAAGCGGTCCTGGCCCAACAAGGGCCACCCTTCCTAAAAGCCATGCGCCCTCGTTTTCTGGGTATGCAATGTTGCCTGTCTTTGGGACTGGCCCGAGCCTCGCTTGGTGCCTCGCGTAGCGAAGGCAGACATCTTCCCCAGATGATGAACGAACGCCTCACGAGACTGGAAACTGCACTGAATGATGCAGAGGTCATGCTGCGAGAAGGCATGATTCAGACGATTTGGGAGACTCACGTAGAACCTCTTTTTCAACTACGTGTGCGAATGGCTCAGTATGTGCGCGAAGCAGTGGACTTGGAGCTGCAAGTCAGCGGAGGACGCGGCTATCTCCTCGATCAACGCCCAAACTTTGCAAGGCGTTGGCGGGAGTCCGCATTCATTCCCATCATTACCCCCAGCTTGTTGCAGTTGGAAGAAGAGATGGCACGCAGCAGCCGCTGATACGTCGCTTGCCTTCAGCAAGCGGCAGTATTGATCTCAAAATATTTGAATGCCATCAATAATGAATGACATTTTGCCTCCAGCCTGGCTCAAGCCTATTCGCGTTGGCTTTGGCCCACGTTATTTACAGGTCGTCCGGATGATTCAGGACGGTATTTCAAATGGTGATCTTTCGCCAGGCATTCAGATTCCAACCCAACGCGCGCTGGCCCAGTTACTCGAAATTGATGTTAGTACCGCCTGCCGAGCATACGCGGCAGCACACAAGCAAGGTTTAATTTCAGGGACTACGGGACGCGGTACTTTTATTGCTGAGCAGGAAACGGCTTCCTTTGGCTATATCGGGACTGATCTGGGACTGAACACCCCTCCGATACCTGACTTTCTACATGCAGCCCTCAAAGAGGGTTTGGCCGATGCGCTGCAAACACACAACCTCCCACAGCTTTCTACCTATGAGCCTTTTGCTATTCACGCGGCAGCAGTGGCTCAGGGGCGTGCGCGCTTAATACCTTTTCTGCCGAAGGCAGCCAGCCAGCCTCTTACGCTGGCTGCTGGTACACAATCCGCTATATGCGCTATCTTGATGGCTCTTTGTCGGGACGGGGATGCAGTCTTGTGTGACGCTCTGACCTATCCCGGCTTCTTGTCTGCTGCCCGCAAGATGAGGCTACGCATCATAGCGGTCCAAGGGGATTCAGATGGCATGGATCCGGCTGCTCTGCAGCAAGCGGTGCAGTCTACGCAGGCCAAATTGCTCTATCTAAACCCCACATTGAACAACCCGACCACGCGCACCATGCCTTTGGCGCGCAGGGAGGCTATTGCAGCGTGCGTGGAGAAATATGACATTGCCTTGATTGAGGATGATCCGTATCGCCAACTGTTGCCTAGCTCCCCCCCACCATTGGTCATGTTTTTGCCTGATACGGTGCACAGTTACTACTTGTCCTCGCTGTCGAAGTCCGTCTGGCCAGGTCTACGTACTTCACTGGTTCTTGCTTCCAACAACGAAGCGAGCGATGTGGTGTTTGAAACACTTGCCACCCTAGGCATGAGCCTGTCGCAGTTGCTGGTGGCGCTGGCTGCACAGTGGATGGAATCCGGCACCGCTTTGAAGATGACTGCCTACATTCAAAACGAAGCTCAGAGACGCCAAGAGTTGGCACGACGTATCTTGCCTCCCGATGCAGCGGCGGATCCATATGGATTGCACATTTGGCTACCGCTGCCTAGCCATTGGAGTGAGGACATGTTTGTGCATTCCTTACATGAGCGCGATGTTGCTGTGGCTGCAGCCCGAGCATTTTCTGCGCTGGACCGTGCGGAAGGTGCGGTGCGGTTATCGCTTGGTGTCTGCGGCAACATGGCCAAGCTAGAGCGAGCACTGCAAACAGTGGCACAGCTTTATGCCCAACATCCCCAGCCTGCTCTACGCCGCTCTGTAGTGTAGAGCAGCGCAAGAATGGGTCGTAAAGGGAAGACGGAAAGGCCAACGTCAGTGAATATGGGTATGAAATACTAAATCGCTTCGCTGTGATTCGTTTACTCGGACAAGAGCGAATTCACCTGTAAACCTTTGTATAAATTTTGGCAAACGAATAGCTGCAGCCATTTCGTATGGTGAAGCATGCACTCTTTAAGGCGTTTAGAGAGCCTCGAAACTGTCGCTGATTTGCTACTGCGATCATCCGCACGCTTATGGATAGCTGGTGTTTACCAGCTTATAGAGCATTTTATTCGCTCCACAGCGGCCAAAAAATTGGACCAATGTGTTTGTAGTTTCAATCTCATTTACTTATACCGAATATGAACTTGAAAGCCAAAAAATGAATAGTATTGTCAGCGCCATTGAGTGCACAAACCTAAAGTTGGGCCAACTCGGTCGTGTGTTGTCACTGCACTATGAAGATTTCTCCTGCGAGGCTGGCCTGAATGGAACTCAGTACACCCTTCTGTCTCACGTGGTTACGCATGGGCCCATGCGTCCAGTAGATCTCTCAAAGCGGATGCAATTGGACGCATCCACACTCACGCGAAACATACAACGGCTAGTAGCCCTTGAGTTGCTGAGCGTTTGGGCTGGCCCTGATGCGCGTAGCTATTTAGTAAGCGCAACTAGTACAGGTCATTCCAAGCAAGCAGAAGCACAGCGGGTTTGGGAGTCAGCACAGACTGTATTGAATGAGCGGTGATCTTGCCCCCGTAGTTCCGGACACCGTCCAGTCGCTAAGTTAGCCCTGATGGGCGGGGTGATTCTGCCGTCGTC
>NZ_JBXARF010000020.1:0-7491 GCF_058807955.1 Comamonas sp. GW821-FHT11H03 | reverse complement strand
TAGCCGCCCTTGGCCTTGATATCGGTGGTGCCACCGGGCGCCGCAAAGCTGGCGATGTCGGTGGTGTTGCTCGCCTTGTAGACGTTGATGCGGCCATAGGGCTGCAGCACACCGACTTCGGTCGCAAAGTTGCCTTTGATGCGGGCGCCCAGGCGCACGGTCCAGTCATCGTCGGCCTTGTTCTTGACCGTGGCCAGGCTCAGTGCCGTGTCGTCGATGCTCAGCTTGCGGTAGATGATCTGCGCCTGGGGCTCGATCTTCCAGTGGCTGCTCAGCTCGAAGGCCTTGCCCATTTCCACAGAAGCCAGCCAGCCGCTGCCCTTGGTGCGGGCCTGTGCTGTGTCGCCGGCGGTGCGCAAGTCGCTGCGGTAGTCCGCGCCTTGCAGCACGGCATCGGCATACAGGCCCGACTGATCTTGCCAGGTACCGTACACACCCAGGTAGCGGGTGCGCAGGTTGTTGAAGCCGACGTATTTGCGCTCCACGCCGCTGGCAAAGCCCTTGACGCTCATGTCGCCTTCAAGCTGGCCCACATAGATGCCGGCCTTGATGCTCTGGTCGGCATACAGATCCAGACCGGCCTGGAAGCCGGTCAGGTGACCACTGCTCTCGGGGCTGACGGTGCCTTGCTGGCTGATCTTGGGATCGGTGCGCAGAATGCGGCCCCAGACTCGGCGGCTGGCGCCTGTGTCGGAGCTGGTCATGGCTTGCGTGCCTTCATCACCCATGCGCTTGCGCAGATCGCCCAGCATGGCCATGTCGGCCTGGCGCAGCTGTGCCTGCAGGGCCGACAGCAGCGGCACTTCGGCACGGTAGGCCGTGGTCGGTGTCGTGGGTGTTGTGGGAGCAGTAGTGCTCGACTGCAGGGCCGCACCCTGGGTGGTCTGCGTCAGGCGGTACTCATAAGCACCGGCATCCACATGGCCGCCGGCCAGGGTAAAGCTGCCCGGCTGCAGGCTGGCTCCGTTCTCCGTACCGATGATCCCGATACCGTTGCCCGTAGTCTGGGCGCCCAGACCGCCGGCATTGGTGATGTGCACCGTGGTGTTGCCGCTGGCCACGGCCGAGGCACCGGACAGCAGCAGCTTGTCGGTGGCGCTGCCGTCTGCCCCCAGCACGGTGGACAGGCCCAGGTTGCCGTTGTTGCCCACATAAGCGCCGGTAACCTTGAGCACCGTGCCAGGCGTTGCGCCGCTGTTGCTGCTGAGTTTGACGGTGCCGCTGTTGTTCAGGCTGGCCAGGGTCTGGTTGTAGCCGGCCAGATCCAGCACGGCCCCTGCGGCCACGGTATGGGCAGAAGCGCTGCTGAAGGTGTTGGCAGCGCCTGCCTGCAAGGTGCCCTGTGCCACATCGGTGGCGCCGGTGTAGGTGTTGCCGCTGCTGGTCAGCGTCAGCGTGCCAGTGCCTTGCTTGGTCAGGAAGCCCGCTCCGGTAATGGCACCGGTCCAAGTTCCGTTGTTGGCACCGGTGTCAACGATGGGATCGTTGTCGCCGGTCATGTGCAGGTTGTTGGCAATGGTCATGCCGTTGGCGGTCAAGGTAATCTTGGTGCCATCGTCCATGGCCAGCGTGCCGCTGCCCAGGCCCTTCTCGTTGCCGAGGTTGATATTGCCGCCCTTGTGGCTGACACCGCCGCTGAAGCTGTTGGCCGTGTTCAGCGACAGCGTGCCGTCGCCTAGCTTGATCAGCTCACCCGTGCCATCCATCTTGCCGTCAAACTCGGAGATGGAGCCTGCGGCGGTGTTCACCGTCAGGCCTTGCGAGCCCAGCGCCACATTGCCAGTACCCGAGATGCCACCCGTTTGCAGCGCATGGCCATTGAGGTCCAGTGTGGCACCGGTGTTGACCTGATAGAACGAGCCCTGCACCAGAGCAGAGAGGCCGCCAATCTTGAGCGTACCGGCCTGCACATAGGTGCCGCCGGTATAAGTATTGGTTCCATTCAGTGTCAGCGTGCTGGAGCCATTCTTGGTCAGGCTTCCGACGCCGGAAATATTGCCGGCCAGCGTCAGGTCATTGGAGCCGGCCACGGTCAAGCCACCATTGAGCACCACGTTGTTGGCCAGACTGACCGTCGTGTTGCTTTCTAGCGCGGTGCCATTGGCGGCCGTCAAGACGCCGGTACCGAGCGCCGCGTTGTTGCCGACCACGATCTTGCCGCCGTTGAGTGCCGTACCACCGGTGTAGCCGTTAGCGGCGTTGAGCACCAGGGTGCCAGCGTCATATTTGCCCAGCGTGCCGGCGCCGTTGAGCGCGACGCCCACGGTCGCGGTAACGTTCGGATCGACCCGCACGGTCGCATTGCCCAGCGAGCCGTTGACCAGATTCAGCGAACCCGCAGTTCCGTTCTGCAAGCTGTAGCCGTCGGTGACGAACTGCATGCCATTGACGGTTTGTGCACCGTCCACGGTCACTGTGCCCGCAGCGCCCTGGAACACCGCGAAGCGGTTGACCCAGCCTTGATTGGTCGCGCCGTTGACATCGGTCCAGTTGGTGGTGCCTGTACCCCAGGTTCCGCTGCCGCCATCCACCGAGCCGTTGGCGACGAGTTGGTTGCCGTCCCAGAACTGCACGGTGGTGCCCGGTGCGGTGACCAGCAGGTTGATCTGGTTGGTCAGCGCAGTTTGCAGGGTCAGGTCGCCGGGGGTGACGCTGCCCGGCACAGTGCCGATCAGCATGCCGTTGTCGGTCAGGCCGCCGGTGTAGTTGATCAGGCGATACACGCCGCTGCCGAAACCGCCGATGTCGCTGACATTGAGGGTGCCGTCGAGGGTCAGGTTGCCACCGACGTTGACCAGCGCGTTGCCGCCACCGGAGACCGGTGCGCCGAGGCCGACGTCGAAGTTGGAGTTGGCGTTGAACACCAGTGAATTCACCGACAGCGTGCTGCCGGTGGCGCCGGTCAGATGACCGCCGTCTGCCACGGTCACCGCCCCGCCGACCGAGCCGCCACCCGTCAGGGTGCCGCCGCTGTTGACCAGTACGCTGGCACTATCCAGCGAGCCACTGACGTTCAAGGTGCCGGCGTTGACCGTGGTGTTGCCGGTCAGGCTGTTGAGACCGGTCAGGGTCAGCGTACCGGTGCCGAGTTTGCTCAGTTCGCCGGTGCCGGTAAGCACGCCGTCGAAAATGCTGCTGGCGTTGTTGCCACCGATGCTCAGGGTGTTGCCGCCGCCGATCAGTGCGGTACCGCTACCGGTCAGGCTGGCGAGACTGCCGGAGCCGCCGAGGTTGAGGGTCGCCGCAGCGCCGAGATTGACTCCGGCATTGCTGCCCAGTGCCGAGTTGCCCAGCGTGGTCAGGCTGCCGGCCTGCACGTCGAAGGTGCCGCTGAAGGTGTTGTTGCCGGTCAGCGTCAGGTCGGCCAGACCGTTCTTGGTCAGGGTGCCCGCCCCGGCAATCACGCCGCCGAGAGTCAGGTTGTTGTTGCCGGCCACGCTGAGGTTGGCATTGACGTTGAGGTTGTTGGCCAGCACCAGCGGCGCCGTAGTGTCGAGGGTCGACGCGCCCGCAACGGTCACGGCGCCGGAGCCCAGGCCCGCCGAAGTGCCAAGGGTCACAGTGCCAGCGTTCAGCGTGGTGCCGCCCGAATAAGTGTTGATGCCGTTGAGGGTCAGGTTGGCCGCGCCATTCTTGATCAGTCCGCCGCTGCCGCTGACCACGCCGCTGAGGGCCACGTCGCTGTTGCCGGTGTTGGTCAGGTTGGCGTTGAGCACCACGTTGTTACCCAGCGACACCGAGGTATTGCTGTCCAGCGCCGAGGCACCGGCCACGGTCAGGTTGCCCAGACCGAGGGCGCCGTTACTGCCGGCGGTCAGGGTGCCGGCATTGAGGGTGACGCCGCCTAGGAAGTTGTTGGCCCCGCTCAGAATCAGGTTGGCCGCGCCGTTCTTGGTCAGGCTGCCGGCGCCGTTGATGGCGCCGCTCAGTGTCAGATCGTTGCTGCCGACGATGCCGAGGTTGCCCGCCAGATTGATCGCGTTGCCCGCGCTGAAGACGCCGCTGGCATCGAGAGTGGTGCCGTTGGCCACGTTCAGGGTGGCCGAGCCCAGCGCACTGTTCGAGCCTAGAATCACGCCACCCGCGTTCAGCGCGACCGGGCCGAGGAAGGCGTTGTTGCCACCGAGGGTCAGGCTGGCCGAACCGTTCTTGATCAGCCCGCCAGTGCCGGAAATGACACCGTTGAGGGTCAGCGCATTGCTGCCAAGCACGGTGAGGTTACCGTTCAACGTGGTCGCGTTGGCCAGGGTCACGGCGGTGTTGCTGTCCAGTTGCGTGCCAGCGTTGGCGATCAACGCGCCAGTGCCCAGTGCGGTGTTGCTGCCGACCACCAGCGTGCCGCCGTCCAGTTGGGTGCCGCCGGTGTAGCTGTTGGCGCCGTTGAGCACCAGGGTGCCGGCGTCGAGTTTGTTGAGAATACCGCTGCCGTCGATGTTCACACCGACCGTCGCAGTCACACCCGGATCGACTCGCATCGCGGTAGTGCCACCGCTGCCGTTGACAGCCGTGAGTAGCCCAGACGTGCCGTTGACCACGTTGTAGCCGTCGGTGAGGAACTGCATACCGGTGAACAGTTGCGTGCCGTTGACCGACACCGTGCCCGCCGTGCCCTGGAACACCGCAAAGTCGCCGGCCCAGGTATGGTTCAGGGTGCCATTAAAGTTGGTCCAGTTGGTGCCGCTGGCATTCCACGTGCCAGTGCCGCCATCCACGGTGCCATTGGGGATCGTCTGGCTACCGTCCCAGAAACGCAGGTTGGTGTTAGGTGCCGACACCACCACATTGACCTGATTACCCAGGGTCTGCACCAGCAAATCGCCGATAGCGTAGCCCACCGGCACGCCGGCCACGGTCAAGCCGTTGTCGGTCAGTGCACCGATGTAGTTGAACAGGCGGTAGACACCGACGCCGAAACCACCGGCATCGGTGACATTGAGATTACCGTCGAGAGTCAGGTTGCCGCCGATGTTCATCAGCGAGCTGGTCGATGGCGCAGCGAGGCTCGCGTTGACATTGCTGTTGGCAGTCAGGATCAGCGACGCGGCCGACAAGGTGTTGCCCGAGGACAACGCCAGATGACCGCCGCTGTTGATGGTTACCGCACCAAGCGCCGACCCGGTACC
The DNA here is from genome assembly GCF_058807955.1 of Comamonas sp. GW821-FHT11H03. Classification (NCBI taxonomy): domain Bacteria; kingdom Pseudomonadati; phylum Pseudomonadota; class Betaproteobacteria; order Burkholderiales; family Comamonadaceae; genus Comamonas; species Comamonas sp. GW821-FHT11H03. The sequence goes on along the minus strand of NZ_JBXARF010000020.1, from coordinate 2,368 downwards.
CGTGAGGGTGGCGCCGTTGTTGACGTTGAGCTGGGAACTGGCCAGCGAGCCTGTGAGATTCAGCGTACCGGCGTTGACGTTGGCGTTGCCAGTAAGGCCGCTGCTGCCGGTGAGGTTCAGCGTGCCGGTACCGACTTTGGTCAGCGCACCGCTGCCGCCGATGTCGCCGTCGAAAGTGCTGGTATTGCTCACGCCGCCCACGGTCAGGGTGTTGCCGCCGGCGATCTGCACGCTGCCGCTGCCGCTCAAGCCACTGAGGCTGGCGCTGCTGTTGAGATTGAGATTGGCACCGGCGCTGATGTTGGCGCCGGAGGTATTGCCGAGCGCTCCGCTGCTCACGGTGGTGACGCTGCCGGAGGCGATGTTCAGCGCACCGGTGAAGGTATTGTTGCCGCTGAGCGTCAGGTCGCCAAAGCCGTCCTTGGTCAGACTGCCGGCGCCATCGATCACGCCGCTGAGGTTCAGGGTATTGCTGCCGGCCAGGGTCAGGCCGGCGTTGAGGGTGATGTTGTTGCCCACGCTCATGCCGGTGCTGGTGTCCAGCGTCGAAGCGCCGCCGACGGTCAGGCCGCCACTGCCCAACGCAGCGGCCGAACCCAGTGTCAGCGTACCCGCGTTAAGCGTGCTGCCACCGCTGAACGTATTGGTGCCGTTGACGGTCAGGTTGGCCGCACCGTTCTTGATCAACTGACCTGCGCCGCTGACGACGCCGCCGAGGGTCAGGTCCTGGGTGCCGCCGGCGCTCAGTGCCGCATTGAGCACGACCGCGTTGGCCAGGCTGACCAGCGGCGAACTGCTGTCGAGGGTTGCTGCACCGCCGACGGTCAACGCGCCCGTTCCGAGGGCCGAGCTGTTGCCGGCGGTCACCGTACCGGCGTTCAGCGTGGTGCCGCCGACGTAGGTGTTGGTGCCATTGAGGTTCAGATTGGCCGCGCCGTTTTTCACCAGACTGCCGGCTCCGGCGACAGTGCCCGTGAGGGTCAGGTCTGCGCTGCCACCCACGTTCATCCCACCGGCCAGGTTGACCTGATTGCCCAGCGTGACGGCGGTGTTGGTGTCCAGCGTGGTGCCCGCCGCTGCGTTCAACGCGCCGCTGCCGATCGCGGTATTGCTGCCGACAATCAGCTTGCCGACGTTGAGTGCAGTGTTGCCGAAGTAGGTGTTGGCACCGTTGAGGATCAGGTCGGCCGGGCCGCTTTTGGTCAGGCCGCCGACACCGGAGACCACACCCGCAAACGTCAGCGCGTTGCTGCCGCCGATGGTCACGTTACCGCCGAGGTTGACGTTGTTGGCCAGGCTCGTCGCGGTGCTAGCATCCAGCGTGGTGTTGTTGCTGGCGTTGAGTACGCCGGTGCCGAGCGCGGTATTGGAGCCGACGATCAGTGTCCCGGCGTTCAGCGACGTAGCACCAGTGTAGGTGTTGTTGCCGGTGAGGGTCAGGGTCGACGAGCCGGTCTTGATCAGGTTGCTGCCACCACTGATCACGCCGCCGAGGGTCAACGGGTTGGCGCCGCCGGCGGTGAGGTTGGAGTTGAGGGCAATCGCGTTGTTCAGCGTCACGTTGGCGCTGCTGTTGAGTGTTGCGCCCGCCCCGCCCACCGTCAGTGTGCCGGTGCCGAGTGCCGCACCGTTGCCGACGGTCAGGCTGCCGGCGTTGAGTGCGGTGCCGCCGGTGAAGGTGTTGGCACCGTTGAGGGTCAGGTTGGCCGTGCCGTTCTTGATCAACTGACTGGCACCGCTGAGCACGCCGCCGAGGATCATGCCATTGCTGCCGCCGATGGACAGGTTGCCGTTGAGCGCGACGTTGTTGTTCAGGATGACCGAGGTGTTGCTGTCGAGAGTCGCGGCGCTGGCGACAGTCAGGGCGCCGCTGCCCAGAGCGGCGGCGTTGCCGACGGTCAGGGTGCCGGCGTTGAGGGTGGTGCCGCCGCTGAAGGTGTTGGCGCCGTTGAGAATCAGGTTGGCCGCGCCGTTTTTGGTCAGTCCGCCGCTGCCGCTGACTACGCCACCGAGGGTCAGGTTGGCGTTGCCGGCGACGTTGAGGTTGCCGCCGAGGGCGACCGCGTTGCTCAGCGCCACGGTGGTGCTGGCGTCGAGGGTTGTGCCCGCCGCCGTGGTCAGTGCGCCGGTACCCAACGCGGTGTTGGAGCCGACGATCAGCGTTCCGTTATTCAGCGCGGTGCCGCCGGAGAAGGTGTTGTTGCCGCTGAGGGTCAGGTTCGCGGTGCCGCCCTTGAGTAGGTTGCCGGCGCCGCTGATGACACCGCTCAGACCCAGCGCCTGAGTGCCGCCGATGGTCAGCCCGCCCGCCAGCGCAACCGCGTTGGCCAGGGTCACTGCCGTGGTTGCATCCAACGTGGTGCCGGCC
>NZ_JBXARF010000019.1:0-22863 GCF_058807955.1 Comamonas sp. GW821-FHT11H03 | reverse complement strand
ATTTTTTTAAGGAACCGAGTGCAAAATCAAAAACTTGATCCTGAATCTCGTTGCTTGCTGCGATCAGCGAAGCCTTGTAGTGTATCACAACTTTCGAGGCGCTGCGCAAGAACTTTTGAAGTTTTGCGAGGCAGTCGTTTGCTGCGATGGATCGAACTATAGCATAGGAAAAACCCTAGCCACGCCGCTTCTGACACAAAAGATTCATCTGCCAGCGTGGTCTTTGCCTGGGCTGTGTCCTTAGACAGAGATAGAGACAGCGGCCTTACGGCCGCTGTCTCTATGGCGGCCAACGATAATGCTGGCACGATGGCACTGATTACTTTGTTAGACGCTCAATTGGCGTTCGGGCACGTGGCTCTTTTGGACCACGCAAATTTTTCCCTGGAGACTGGCGAGCGCGTCGGCCTGATCGGCCGCAACGGCGCCGGCAAGTCTTCGCTGCTCAAGATTCTGGGCGGCCTGGCAAAGGCCGATGACGGCCAGCTCCAGGTGCAGAACGGGGTCCGCATCACCTATGTGGCGCAGGAGCCCGATCTGAACCCTGCGCACACCATCTTCGAGTCGGCATCTGACGGCATTGCGGCGGTGATTGCGATTCGTGAGCGCTATCTGGCCGGCGGCGAGGGCGAGGATCTGGACGAGCTGCAGACGCAGATCGAGTCCTATGACGCCTGGAACTGGGAGCAGCGCGTAGAGGAAACATTGCAGCGCCTGCATCTGGACCCGAATGCCCTGGTAGGCAGCTTGTCCGGTGGCACCCGCAAGCGCGTGGCGCTGGCCCAGGCTCTGGTGGCCCGCCCCGATGTCCTGTTGCTCGACGAGCCGACCAACCACCTGGACCTGGACTCCATCGAGTGGCTGGAGGAGTTGTTGATTGCCTTCAAGGGCAGCGTGATCACGATCACCCACGACCGCAGCTTTCTGGACCGTATTGCCACCCGCATCGTGGAACTGGATCGGGGCGTTCTGCGCACCTACCCGGGCAACTTCTCTCAGTACGTGCTGCAAAAGGAAGAGCAGCTCAACCAGGAAGCCGTCATCAACGCCAAGGCGGACAAGCTGCTGGCCCAGGAAGAGGTCTGGATTCGCAAGGGCGTGGAAGCCCGTCGCACCCGCAGCCAGAGCCGCATCAGCCGTCTGCAGGAATTGCGTGCCAACCATGCCCAGCGCCGTGATGTTCTGGGCAGCGTGAACATGGATATCGCATCCGGCAAGGGTGACGGCTATCAGGGCAAGATCGTGGCCGAGCTGACCGATGTCAGCAAGTCCTTTGGCGAGAAGAAGATCGTCGAAGGGTTCAGCGGCACCATTTTGCGCGGTGACAAGGTTGGCTTGCTGGGCCCCAATGGCGCAGGCAAGACAACGCTGCTGAAGATGATTCTGGGCGAGCTGGCTCCGGACAGCGGTCAGGTGCGCCTGGGCGGCAATCTGCAGGTGGCCTACTTTGACCAGATGCGCCATCAGGTGAATCTGGATGCCACGCTGGAGGACTTCATCAGCCCCGGCAGCGAGTGGATCGAGATCGGCAGTCAGAAAAAGCATGTCAAGAGCTATCTGGCCGACTTTCTGTTCTCTCCGGCGCGTGCGCATTCCCCGGTCCGATCGCTGTCTGGCGGTGAGCGCAACCGCTTGCTGCTGGCCCGCCTGTTTGCGCGACCGGCCAATGTCCTGGTGCTGGACGAGCCGACCAACGACCTGGACATCGAGACGCTGGACATGCTGGAAGACCTGCTGCAAAGCTATGACGGCACGGTCTTTCTGGTCAGCCACGACCGCACGTTCCTCGACAACGTGGTCACCAGCACGATTGCCTGGGAAGGCCCCGGCCACTGGCGTGAATACGAAGGTGGCGTGACGGACTGGATGGAGCAGTCGCGCCGCAGCAAGGCCATGGCCGAAGCCGCGCAGACCAGGTCCGCCCCCAAGGAGGAACCCAAGCCCGTCGCAAGCCGCACCGAAGCTGCGGCCAGCTCCAAGAAGAAGCTCAGCTACAAGGATCAGCGCGAGCTGGAAGCCCTGCCGGCCACGATTGCCGCCCTGGAGGCCGAGCAAAAGCAGATCCAGCAAGCGCTGGCCGACGGTAGCCTGTTTGCCAGCGACAACGCCAAGGCCGTTGCCATGCACCAGCGCGACGCGGAAATCGATGAAGCGCTGATGGAGGCGCTGGAGCGCTGGACCTCGCTGTCCGCATAATCAAGCCTTCAAATAAGAGAGCGCCTTGCGCCTGTCAGCTCTTGATTTCAAAGCTCTACAAGCCTGAAATCTTTAACTGACAAGCGCAAGGCGCTCTCTTTTTTATGCGACCTCAGATACGGTGGTGCACCTGATCCGAGCTACCGCGCAGCTTGGTCAGCAGGGCATGGGCGATTTGCGGCAGTGGCAGCACCTCGTCGGCCGCACCATGGGCAATGGCTTCGCGGGGCATGCCGAAGACGATGCAGGTGCTCTCGTCCTGCACCAGGTTGTAGCTGCCGGCATCACGCATCTCGCGCATGGCGGTGGCACCATCGGCACCCATGCCGGTGAGCATGATGCCGTAGGCATTGCGCCCGGCGCTGGCGGACACGGACTTGAACAGCACCTCGACCGAGGGCTTGTGGCGGTTGACGGGCGGTGCATCATCGACCACGGCCACATAGTTGGCGCCGCTGCGCGTGATGGAGAAATGCTTGCCGCCGGGTGCGATATAGGCATGACCGGGCAGCAAGCGTTCGCCGTGCGTGGCCTCCTTGACCGTCATCTGGCACAGGCTGTTGAGGCGCGCCGCAAAACTGGTGGTGAAGCCAGGCGGCATGTGCTGGGTGATGACGATGGCCGGGCAGTCGGCCGGCAAATGCGTGAGCACTTCACGGATCGCCTCGGTGCCACCTGTGGAAGCGCCGATGGCGATGATTTTTTCGGTCGAGATGCGGCCCAGCAGGCTGGGTGCCGCCGGCGCACGGGGCGCAGCAGGCTTGGCGCCCGCACTCGCTGCCGCTGCCACGCCATGCGGCACCACCGGCAGGCGATGCACCTGGGCCACGGCAGCCACGCGGATCTTGTCCACAATCTGGCTGGCCAGCTCCTGCAGGCCGTTGGCCACACCGACGCGTGGCTTGGCCACAAAATCGATGGCCCCCAGCTCCAGGGCGCGCATGGTGACTTCGGCACCGCGTTCGGTCAGCGTGGAGATCATCACCACCGGCATGGGACGCAGGCGCATGAGCCGCCCGAGGAAATCGATGCCGTCCATGCGGGGCATTTCCACATCCAGCGTGATCACGTCGGGGTTCAGATCGCGGATCATTTCACGAGCGATCAACGGATCATTGGCCGAGCCGATGCACTCCATGTCATGCTGGCGGTTGATGATCTCGGCCAGAAGACTGCGCACCAGCGCAGAGTCGTCCACCACGATCACCCGGATTTTTGGCTTTAACAACGCTCAACCTTCCTCAAAACAGATCCACCGAGCCGCCCGCCGTATTGCGAGCCACCGCAGCCGCGTTGCCGCGAGTGATTTCCTGCTGCACCAATGCCTCAGGATGGGCGTGTGCCAGGCGCTTGACCATGGCCTTGCCCGTGGATGGAAAAAACACCACCTTGCGCGGATAGATGTCCAGCACGTCCTCGGAGACGATGGGAATGCGCTCGGTTTGCAGATACTCTGTCACAAAACTGGTGTTGCGCTCGCCCACATTCATGGTCGTGAAATTGGCCATGACCTGGGCGCCGCCAAAAATCTTGGCCTGCATGGATTCGCGCCGCGCCCCCAGCTTGAGCATTTCGTTGATCAGCAGCTCCATGGCGTAGGAGCCATAGCGTCCCGAGACATCGCTGCTGTCGCCGTCGGGCAGCATGAAGTGGTTCATGCCGCCGATGCGCATGAAACGATCCCAGAGACAGGCGGCGATGCAGGAGCCCAGCACGGTGACAATGGCCATCTCGTCGCGCGAGACAAAATACTCGCCCGGCAGCACCTTGGCCGAATTGAGCTGGAAGTGCGGGTCGTAATAGAAGAACGAGGCCTCGCCGGGCTGGCGCGGCTGGCGCTTGAGCTGCTCCAGCGATGAAACCGGCGCCGGCATGGCAGGATCAGGATAGCCCTGGGGCACGAAGCTGTTGCCGCGCAGGGGTCTGGCAGCGCCAGCACCTGGCAGATCCAGCGGAGAGCTCAGATTCCTCATGACTTGCGGCCCTGCCCTTCAGCTTCATTGGCGCTCATAGACGGTCTTGCCCTTGAGCGCGAACAGATCGCGCGAATCGCTGAAGTTCTCGGCATGACCGACGAACAGCAGCCCACCCGGGCGCATCACCTGATGGATGCGCTCCAGCACGCGACGCTGAGTCGATGCGTCGAAATAAATCATCACATTGCGGCAGAAGACGATGTCGAAGGTCTCCCGGAACGGCCAATCGCCGGCAATGAGGTTGACATTGAGAAAGTCCACCATCCGGCGCAGCTCCGGCTTGACCCGCACCATGCCCGAATTGGCCGAGCGCCCGCGCAGAAAAAAGCGGTGCAGCCGCTCGGTGCTCACGCCCTTGAGGTTCTCTGCCCGGTAGACGCCGCGCGAGGCGGTTTCCAGCACGCGCGAGTCGATATCGCTGGCCATGAGCTGAAAACTGGCCGAGGCACCAAGACTCTCCACGGCCGTCATCAGGATGGAATAAGGCTCCTCTCCCGTGGAGGCCGCGCTGCACCACACCTTCCAGCCATTGCCGCCGGGCTTGTGGCTGCGCAGATGCTGAGCCAGGATGTCGAAGTGATGCTGCTCGCGGAAGAACGAGGTCAGATTCGTGGTGAGCGCGTTGACGAATTCCTGCCATTCGGGCCCGTCATTGATGCTCTCCAGCCAATCCAGATAGCTGACAAAGCTCTCATGCCCGGTCTCGCGCAGGCGGCGCGACAAACGGCTGTAGACCATGGCGTGCTTGCCATCATGCAAGCTGATGCCGGCACGCTTGTAGATCAGGGCCTGCACACGGGCAAAGTCGCGATTGGACCAGACGAACTCGCGCCCCTGAGCCAGTGGGCCAGACATGCCGCCCGGCAGCACCTCCTCATCCTGCTCAAGCCTGGCAGGAGAGGCTGCGAATGAAGTATGGCGTCCCAGGTTCAGCACACTGACCTCTGGCGCGCTCAGGCTTCGGAGGCCACAAGGCCCATGTCGACATTGCCCATGAGCTTCTCGATATCCAGCAGGATCAGCATGCGCTCGCCCACCGAACCCAGACCCAGAATGCAGCCACTGTCGATGGCGCTTTCGATATCGGGTGCAGGACGCACGGCATCTGCGGGCAGCTCCATCACATCGCTGACCGAGTCCACCACAATGCCGACCACGCGGTTGCGCAGGTTCAGGATGATGACCACGGTGAAGGCGTTGTACTCCACTTCGGAGCAGTTGAAGCGCAGGCGCATGTCCACGATGGGCACGATGGTGCCGCGCAGATTAACCACGCCCTTGATGAACTCGGGCGCGTTGGCAATGCGCGTGGGCTGCTCGTAGCCGCGGATTTCCTGCACCTTGAGGATGTCGATGCCGTATTCCTCCTCGCCCAGGCGGAAGGTCAGATATTCGCGGGCCCCGGTGGCCACGCCTTCGGCAGTCTTGTTGATGATGTTCATGTCGGCTCTCTCTGCGTTGTTCGGGTTGGCTGCCTCAATGGCGGGTACGGCGCACCAGAGCGCCCGTATCCAGAATCAGCGCCACGGATCCGTCGCCCAAAATGGTGGCACCCGATACATTGGGCACCTTGCGGTAATTGCTTTCCAGGTTCTTCACCACCACCTGGTGCTGGCCCAGCAGCTCGTCGACCAGCAGCGCCACACGGCTGCCTTCGGCCTCGACCACCACCATGATGTTGCTGGTCTGGCTTTCATCGGCGCGCGGCACCTTGAAAGTGCGCTCCAGCGCGATCACCGGCATGTATTCGTCGCGCACCTTGACCAGCTGTGTGCCATTGGCCACGGTGTTGACATCGTCGGCCTTGACCTGGAAGGACTCGACCACCGAGGACAGCGGCAGGATATAGACCTCTTCGCCCACACCGACGGACATGCCGTCCATGATGGCCAGCGTCAGCGGCAGGCGCACCGCCACCTTCATGCCCACGCCGGCAACGGACTCGATCTCCACCGTGCCGCCCAGCGAGGTGATGTTTCGCTTGACCACGTCCATGCCCACGCCGCGGCCTGAGACATCGGTGACCACATCGGCCGTAGAGAAGCCCGGCGCAAAGATCAGCTGCCAGACATCGCTGTCGGGCATGCTGTCGGAGACATCCATGCCGCGCTCGCGAGCCTTGGTCAGAATCCTCTCGCGATTCATGCCCTTGCCGTCGTCGCGCACCTCGATGACGATCGAGCCCCCCTGATGGGATGCCGCCAGCGTCAGCGTGCCATGCTCGGACTTGCCTGCAGCGATGCGGTCCTCAGGCATCTCGATGCCGTGGTCCACGCTGTTGCGCACCAGATGGGTCAGCGGATCGGTAATCTTTTCGACCAACCCCTTGTCCAGCTCGGTGGCTTCGCCCAGCGTGACCAGATCGATCTTCTTGCCCAGCTTGCCCGCCAGGTCGCGCAGCATGCGCGGGAAGCGGCTGAACACGGTGGACATGGGAATCATGCGGATCGACATCACGGACTCTTGCAGGTCGCGCGTGTTGCGATCCAGGTCGGCCAGGCCGGCCAGCAGCTGTTGATAGGTCGTCGGATCCAGCCCCTGGCTGTTCTGCGCCAGCATGGCCTGGGTGATGACCAACTCGCCCACCAGATTGATGAGCTGATCCACTTTCTTCACATCCACGCGGATGCTGGTGGACTCCATATGCGCAGCAGCGGCCTTGGGTGCCGCCTTTTGCGCCACGCCACCAGCACCGCCAAGCGCGGCATGCTCCTGATTTTGCTGGGCATCGGGGCTGCCCGGAGCGCCCGCAAAAAAGCCGTAGGCTTCTTCGGCCGGCAGATTGTGGGGCGGCATGGCGGCTTCTTCATCCACCATGGCTTCCGGCTCGACTACCGGCTCGGCTGCGGACTGCGGCTGGGCGGCATCGCTGATCTGCACCTGCTCCTTGGAGACATGGAAGACAAACAGATCGCGCAGCTCGTCATCGGTGGACACCGTCCTGACCTTGAACAGACGGTGATCGGCCTTGGTGCTGGCCTGGTCCTGAATCGTGCCCAAGCCTGGAATATCGCGGAACAGCTCCTTGATGGCGTCGCCCAGCTCCAGGCGGGACAGCGGGCCGATCTCGATCGTCAGCTCGCGCGCGCCCTCGGGAGGCTCGCTCCCGATCACAGGGCCTGGCTCTGCCGCCTGGGCCGGTGCTTGAGCGGGCGTATCCGCCGCCACCGCGGCAACAGCGGCAGCTGGCTGTACAGGCTCGGCAGCTGCGGCACTGCGGTTGACCTGGGGGATTTCGGTCAGACCCTGGGCCAGGGACTCGATACGCACCACCAGTTCAGCAGTGGAAACCGGCTCACCCTCGTCGCCGGACTGGTGACGTGCCAGCAGGCTGCGGCTGGCGTCTGCCGACTCCAGCAGCACATCGACCATCTCGGGGATGGGCGTGATTTCATGGCGGCGCAAGCGGTCCAGCAGGGATTCCATGCGGTGCGTGAGCTCGGTCACATCCGAGAAGCCGAAGGTCGCCGCACCGCCCTTGATGGAGTGGGCGCAGCGGAAAATACCGTTGAGCTCTTCATCGTTGGCGGCCGAAAGGTCCAGGCTGAGCAGCATCTGCTCCATCTGGTCGAGGTTCTCGCTCGCTTCCTCGAAAAAGATTTGATAGAACTGGCTAAGGTCGAAGTCTGCGCCCGAACCTGCGCCATCCTGGTGTGTATCCGCCATGGTGTTTCCTGCTGTGATTCGTTGTTATCGGCTTAACGCAGCACTTTTTGAATAACTTCGATCAATCGATTGGGATCGAAGGGCTTGACCAGCCAGCCCGTGGCACCTGCGGCCCGGCCCGCCTGCTTCATCAGATCGCTGGATTCCGTCGTCAGTATCAAGATGGGCGTGGCCTTGAAATTCGGGTTTTCACGCAGTTTGCGCGTGAGACCGATGCCGTCCAGGCGCGGCATGTTCTGGTCGGCCAGCACCAGATCGATGTTTTGCGTCTGTGCTTTTTCCAGCGCATCCACACCGTCGACGGCTTCCACCACCTTAAAACCAGCACTGCTCAATGTGAAAGACACCATCTTTCGCATCGAGGGGGAATCATCAACAGCCAGAATCGATCGCATGTACAGCTCCAACAGACGGGCAACGGAAAATAGGGTAGAAGTTCAAAACAGCTCCACAGAGCCGGCATCCATCTCGCTTTGCGTGACGGGATTGGGCTTTTCGGGCAGGTTTGGCAGACTAATGGCGGACTCCGCCTCATCCTCGTCCCTACCCATGGCGGCAGCCCCGAGCCTGAAAGCGCAGGCTTGCAAGGTATGAGCCATATGGGCAATCAGCTGAGACGACATATCGTGAAACTGGAGCTCGGTCACCGCCAGCCGTAGCGACTCACGTGCTGTAGCCAGTGCTGCAGAATCGGGCAAGGCCGGCTGCGACAATTGCCCGTTGACTTGCTCAAAGCGCTCCAACAGATTGTGCGTGGCATGGTCCAGCAGCCCTTCAAGACGCTGCAGATCACGCAGCGTGACCAGCAAGGCATCCTGCAGCTCCGCAGCCACCATCACCGGCACGGCAACTGCAGGCACACCCGAAGGGTTTTGCATCGTCTGCATTGTTACTCCAACTGCGTAAAACCACCATGACAGCCCTGCTGCCATGCTCCACGAAATAAACCGCCCGGTAACCCGCCCCGTGACCGCACGGCCACAATTGACGACTACCCACGATGTTCCAAAATGTATCCAATGATAGCGTCCTTGGCGATATGCAATTCCGGAATCAGACCTTGAAAATCCTTCATATTGAAGACTCTGTCGCAGATCAGTCTCTGGCACGCCTGAGCCTCAAGCGCGGGCAGCTGCCCTGCACGCTCACGGCCGTGGACAGTCTGCAGGAGGTACGCAACGCCCTGGAGACACAGGATTTCGACCTGATTTTGGCGGACTATCATCTGCCCGGCTTCACCGCTCTCGACGTCTGGGACCTGGTGAGAACCCGTTCCGATGTCCCCCCTTTTGTGCTGCTGTCGGGCGCCATCGGCGAATCCGCCGCCGTGGACATCATGCGGCTGGGCATCAGCGACTATCTGCTCAAAGACCAGATCAACGGCCTGCCCCATGTCATCAAGCGCGCCATGGAGGTCCACGAGGCGCGGCAAGCCCGCCGTCGCGCCGCACTGCAACTGGCAGAGTCCGAAAAGCGCCTGGCCGAACTGACCGAACATCTGCACACCAGCATCGAGCAGGAGCGCGCCAATATCTCGCGTGAGATTCACGATGACATCGGCGGCTCGCTCACTGCCGTCAAGTTCGATCTGGCCTGGCTGATCCGCAACAGCCCCGAAGGCAAGCAGCGCGAGCATGCCAGATCGGCACTGGAGATGCTGGAGCACGCACTGGGTGCCAGCCAACGCATCATGCAAAACCTGCGCCCGCCCGTTCTGGACCAGGGACTGGTGGCTGCCGTGCAATGGCTGGCCCAGGACTTCGAACGCCGCACAGGCATACCCGCCCAGTTGCACACCAGCCGTGAGCATATGGAAATAGCACCCGCGCAACAGGTGGTGGTCTACCGTACGGCACAGGAATCCTTGACCAATATCAGCAAATACGCACAAGCCAGCCACGTGAAGCTGGATTTGTCCGACCACGAGGGTTTTTTGACACTGGAAGTAACAGATAACGGGGTAGGCCTGAGCCAGGATGATCGCAACAAGCCGCAGTCTTTCGGACTTCGAGGACTAAGTGAGCGTGCACGAACAGTTCAAGGCTGGCTGGATGTGAGCAGCCACACAGGCCTAGGAACCTCTATCATTCTCACCATTCCTCTGGCAGAGATCCAGGCATGAGCCGCCCAACCAAGCGCTTGCCCGGTCTGCCATCTGACTTCCTGGGAGAGCGACCTTGATTCACGTGGTGCTGTGCGACGACCATGCCATTTTGCGCCGGGGCATACGCGACACCCTGGCGGAGGCGACGGACATCAGCGTCACCGCGGAAGCCGGCAGCTATGCCGAACTGCGTGAGCAACTGCGCGACGCAACTTGCGATGTGCTGCTGCTGGACATCAATATGCCGGGCCGCAGCGGCCTGGAAGTGCTGGCCAGCGTGCGCGAAACGCATCCGCAGATCCGCGTCATCATGGTCTCCATGTACCCCGAAGACCAGTACGCCTTGCGCAGCATCAAGGCCGGCGCGGCCGGCTATGCCAACAAGGCGGGGGATCCGGTGCTGCTGATCGATGCCGTACGCACCGTCCACAGCGGACGCAAATACCTGACAGCCGAAGTGGCCCAGATGCTGGCCGAGAGCCTGGCCCAGCCTGCCGCCCCCGTGCCGCATGAAACCCTGTCCGAGCGCGAGATGCAGACGCTGCTGAAAATTGCCAGCGGTCAGCGACAGACCGATATTGCGCAGGAGTTGATGCTCAGCCCCAAGACGGTGAGCGTGTACCGTGCACGGGTGCTGGAGAAGCTGGGCATGGGCAGCAACGCGGAGCTGACCGCATATGCCATCAAGAACGGACTGATTGATACGCCCTGAAGCGCGCGGCAGGCGATGCGCGGCCTGGCTATCTCTGGCTTGCGCGCCCGCATAGAGGCAGCGTTTCCGTTCAAGACCAAAAACGAACCTATCCGTTTACTGCAAATCGCATAAAGCTATCAAATAGATAGCATTCACACTAAACTCCGAAGACTGCCATGCCTTTTTGCAGCAACGCCACCAGGGGCTGCTCCAGCAAGGGAAGGGTCGCCGTCAGTCCCAGCAGACCCACAGTCAAGGTGACAGGAAAGCCCACGGCATAGATATTCATCTGCGGCGCGACACGGGAGATGATGCCCAGCACCAGGTTGACGAACATCAGCATGGCAATCATGGGCAGGGCAATCCAGAAAGCGCTGGCAAAAACGGCGCTGCCCATCTCATGAATCCGCATCTGGGAGATGGCTTGCAGAAAGTTGCCATCGACGGGAAAGGCCTCAAAGCTCTTGAGAACCGCCATCAGTACCAGCAGATGGCCGTTGATGACGATGAACAGCAAGGTGGCGATCTGCACCATGAAGCGCGCCACGGCACTGAGCTGGGCATTGCTGGTCGGATCGAAGAAAGACGCGAAGTTCAAGCCCATCTGCAGACCCACCACTTCACCGGCGACTTCGATGGCCGCCATCACCAGGCGCACGGCAAAGCCCACGGACAGACCGACCACCACCTGCTGCACCAGAGTGCCCAGCGCCTGGGCCGAGGCAATGCTGACCACCGTCTGCTCGCCCAGCACGGGCTGCGCGCAAAGCGCAACCAGAAAAGCCAGCCCCACCTTGAGTCGCGTGGGAATGGCTTTCAGAGAAAACACAGGCGCCGTGGTGAACAGCGCCAGCACGCGCACAAACGGCCAGATCAGCGGCGAGAGCCAGGCGGCGATCTGGGCTTCGCTAAAGGAAATCATCCCACCGAACCTGGAATGCTCTCTATGGTGCGACGAATGAAATCCACCAGCGTGGACAGCATCCACGGCCCCGCCACGGCAAACACCAGCATGGCAGCGATGAGCTTGGGCACAAAGGCCAGCGTGGCCTCATGCACCTGGGTCACGGCCTGAAAGACGCTCACCAGCAGGCCCACGCCCATGACCACGCCCAGCACAGGCATGGAGATCATGAGCAGCAGGGTCAGCGCCTCGCGGCCAAAGGTCAGAACAAATTGAGAGGTCATTGTTTTTCTCCCCACATTAGCGACAGGATTAAACGCACTTGAAACTAGCGCAACCTAGGTGAGAGGCATTAAGCAAGAGCCGCCTCGCAGCAAGAATGCCGTCCCCCTTGGGGGAAGGCGCGGGCCGCCTAGGCCAGCGCCTCAGGGGGTATCTCATGCAGCAAAGCTCGCCGCCAGAGAGCCGATGATCAGGTTCCAGCCATCGGCCAGCACAAACAGCATGAGCTTGAAAGGCAGGGCCACCAGCACCGGCGAGAGCATCATCATGCCCAGCGACATGAGGATGGAAGACACCACCATGTCGATGACCAGAAACGGAATGAAGATCATGAAGCCGATCTGAAAAGCCGTTTTCAGCTCACTGGTCACAAAGGCCGGCACCAGCACACGCAGAGGTGCAGTTTCTGCCGTGACATTCGCATCCAGCTTGGCCAGGCGCTTGAACAGCGCAAAGTCCGACTGACGCGTCTGCTTGAGCATGAAGCCGCGCATGGGGGCTTCGGCTTTTTCCATGGCTTGCTCGAAGCTGATGCTGTTTTGCGTGTAAGGCAGATAGGCGTCCTGATAGACCTTGTCCAGCGTGGGCCCCATCACAAACATGGTGAGAAACAGCGACAGACCGATCACCACCTGATTGGGCGGGGCGGACTGCGTGCCCAGCGCCTGGCGCAGCAGGCTCAGCACGATGACGATGCGGGTAAAGCCCGTCATCAGCAGCAAGATGGCGGGCAGGAACGACAGCGCCGTGAAAAACAGCAGTGTCTGGATCGGCACCGAATAGCTGGTGCCGCCCGCGCCCTGGCCTACCAGCAGCGGCAGACTGGCGGGTGCTCCCTGGGCGGCGGCCATCAGGGGTATCGCCAGCAAGACAGCGGCAGCAGCACGAGAGACGAATTTAGACATTTCCAGAATTCCGGGCCGCTTCGTCAGCCTGCGCGCGCATCAGCGAGTCGGTGAACGATGAGACGGCTGGTGAATGGGCTGCACGGGCGGATTGCAAAGACGCAGACGGGTCTTGCAGCACATGCAGACATTGAATCTGCTGCGCCGTCACGCCAAGCACCAGTCGCACGGCCTGCTCCCCCTCACCCAGCTGCACGGTCAGCACCCTCTGCTGCGGGCCAATGGCCAGCGTGCTCAGCACCTGCGCCGGAACTGAGGTGGCACCACGGGCCATCCCCATGCCGCGGGGCAGGAGGTTTTTTTGCTGCAGACGACGCACCAGCCAGGGCAACGCCGCCATGACCGCCACAAACAGGATGACCAGCAACAGCGTAGGCCACATGGAAGGGGTCGCTGCCGCAGAGTTGACCGTGTTCTCAACCACGGCTGACTCGACGCAGACGCTCGGACGGTGTCACCACGTCCGTCAGACGGATACCGAACTTATCGTTGACCACCACCACCTCGCCCTGGGCAATCAGGTAGCCGTTGACCAGCACGTCCATGGGTTCGCCGGCCAGCGCATCGAGCTCCACCACCGAGCCCTGAGCCAGCTGCAGAATGTATTTGATGGGCACCTTGGTGCGGCCCAGCTCCACGGACAGCTGAACCGGAATGTCCAGCACCATGTTGATATCGTGCACCGGCACATCGCCATAGCTGCGAGCGGCGTCGCCCGCCAGCGGCCCGCCCTGGTCGGACAGCTCGGGGCCTTCGACGGCCTGGTCATGCTGACGCTGCTCTTCCAGCGCGTCGGCCCAGCCGGAGAACGGATCGTCACCCGCGGGCTTGTTGTTGTCGTCAATTGCCATGCTTCTCTCCCATCCAGCTGGCCTCGCCGCCGCGCAGGCTGCGTTCCACGCGGATTGCGTATTTGTCGTTGTGCGTGCCGTACTGGCACTCGAAAACCGGCACCCCACCGATGGAGGCGCGAATCAGCTGCTCGCGGTCGAGCTCGATAAAGTCACCCGGGCGCATGGCCAGCAGTTGCTCCACCGTGGCATCGGCGCGGGCCAGCTCGGCCACCAGCGTGACCTCGGCGGCCTGAATCTCCCGCGTCAGCACCTTGACCCAGCGGCGGTCCACTTCGATGGCATCGCCCTGAGTGGAGGAATACAGCACATCGCGAATCGGCTCCAGCGTCGCATAGGGCATGCAGATGTGGATGGAGCCCGAGATATCGCCGATCTCAAGCTGAAACGCCGTGGAAACCACGATTTCGCTGGGCGTGGCGATGTTGGCGAACTGTGGCTGCATTTCCGAGCGCTGATAGGCCAGCTCCAGCGGATAGATGCCATGCCAGGCTTTTTTGTATTCGTCGCAGATCACATTGACCATGCGGTTGATCACGCGCTGCTCGGTGGTCGAGAAGTCGCGCCCCTCGATGCGGGTCTGCAGGCGACCCGTGCCACCGTACAGCGTGTCGATCACGCCGAACACCAGCGAGGGATCGCAGACGATCAGACCATTGCCGCGCAGCGGGCGAATGGCCATGATGTTGAAATTGGTGGGAACAGCCAACTCGCGCAGGAAGGCGCTGTAGCGCTGCACCGTCACCGTGCCGACGGAAACCTCGGGGCTGCGGCGGATGAAGTTGAACAGGCCGATGCGGAAATTGCGGGCAAAACGCTCGTTGACAATTTCCATGGTGGGCATGCGCCCACGCACGATGCGCTCCTGGCTGGAGATGTCGTAGCTGCGAACCTGGCCGAGATCAACCTCCACCACTTCGGAGCGCTGGCTTTCGCCGGTAACGCCTTCAAGAAGAGCATCAACCTCTTCCTGGGAGAGAAAAGAATCGCTCATGCACTCCCTCCCTGCTTACTGAATGATGAAGCTGGAGAACAGCACGCGACGCACAGGCCCCTTGCGATTGGCACGCGAGCTGTCTTCGTCGGCGTCCTCTTCGTCGCGCGAGCGCTTCTTGGCCCCCGTGCCGAAGCCCAGCGGCGCCGAGACCTCGGTCAGGATGTCGGCGGCCAGCTTTTCCTTGCCCTCGCGCGCCAGCAGCTCGTCGGCCGTGCGCTGGGACACCAGCATCAGAATGCCGTTGCGGATGCTGGGCAGGTATTGCTTGACGGTGGAAGCCGTCTTTTCGTCGGCCAGCTCCAGCGTGATGCCCAGCTGCACAAAGCGGTCGCCGCCGGGGTCAGCCAGATTGGCCACCATATTGTCCAGTGGCAGGAAAGTGGGCACTGAGGCCTTGGCGCTGACCTCTTCTTCGCCATCGGCGCTGCTGTGCTGGCGTTGCATCATCAGCACATAGGCCGCGGCAGCCACTATGGCCAGCACGGCAACGATGGCCACGATGACGATCAGCTTCTTGCTTTTGGCAGGAGCAGGTGCGACAGGGGCGGCATTGGGATTGGCTGACACGGCGGGTATTCCTCAAGAGTGGGGGACTGCATCCACCTCGCAGCCATTGCCGCGACACGGAAGATCCACGCCTGAATTATTCGCCGCCCGCCCTGCAGGCCATTGCCCGAATAAAAGCGCGAAACCCGGCTTCATTCCGGGTTTCACGCCATGTCCGGCTCACCGTTTCCGTGAACCGACTCTGCTCATCTACACGAAAAGGTCCACACCGGACTGCACCGGCCGCGCGCCATTGTGCGCTCCGGCGGTGCCCATGGGCAGCTCGGCTGCATTGACCGAGACCCGGGCCACCCTGGCCTGGCCGCGCTGGGCGTCCTCGCCCTGGCTGTCGCCCCCGGACCGGGCGTCGGCACCGCCCCCATCCACGCTGACGCCGCTCAGATTCAGCCCCTGGGCCTGCAAAAGCTCACGCAACTGAGCCTGGCCGTCGGCCAGCAACTGGCGAGCCTGCTCATCGCCCGCAGCAAAGCGCACATGAGCCTCCTGGCCGTTCAGCTGGACCTGGACCTGGATAGCCTTGCCCTCATGCTGGATCGACAGCGCGGCATTCTGCGTTTTCTGATGCACCCAGAAGGCCACCTGCTCGGACACTTCCTGCTCACGCTCTGTAGGTGCGGCATCCTGCCCCGCCAGGCTCTGGCCGAAGTCAGAGCTATTTTGGCCGCCGCCCTGCATGCCCGCGCTCGCCGCCCCCATGGCTGCCCCGACGGCAGCCGCTGCGGCCTGCAGGTCGGCCCCGCCCTGCACTGCCGCCGTCTTGCCCTGTGGCGCAGCTTCATCCTGCTGGGGCGAGCGGGCCGCACGCAGCAAATCCTTGAGACCTTCCAGGGCCTGCGGCTGCACGGCCGTCATGCCCTGCAGGCTGACGCCCTGCTGCGGCAAGGCCTGCGCCTTGTGCACAGCAGGATCGAGACGCGCAGCAGGCGCCTCTTCAGTCACCGAAGCCAGCGTGCTGTGCACGCTGTCCTGCCCCTGCGCGGCTGCGTCCTGCTGCGGCGGCAAGGCCGTCGCATCAGAATTAATAGCTGCTTGCACTTGTGCTGTATACGTTTGGGCCTGATTTGATTGCAAATCCTTGCCCATGAATGCGGCGTGCGTCTGCCCGGGCCCGAGCTGCAAAGCCTGGCGATGGGCCAGTTGCGCGGCATGGCCTGTGCCTGAAAGAAAGTCGGTGGCCACGCCCTGGCGCAGATCGGCATCTCCCTGCCCGTCCAGCTGCGCGGTCTGCCCGACCAGGCTCATCCACGGCGCATGGCCTTGAGCGATCAGCAGCGCATCCTGCTCGCCCGGTGCCGGCTTCGCGTCCGACACCTCGGCCGTCTGCAACACCGTCTGCGGCAGACCTGCAGTCACCAATCCGTCCAGCGATGCCAGCAGCGATGAAAATCCCTGGCCGGACTCGCCTGCCGCAGCCGCAGCACTTTTGGCCGAGCTCATGGACTGTGCCATGGCCTTGCCGGTGCGTGCTTCGCTGCTGCGGGGGCCGTCAATTCTGGTTTCCGCCATGCTCAGGCCTCCTGGAGTTGCAGACCGAAGCTGCGTCGAAAAAATGCCATGGTGGCGCGCTCGTCGGTATCTTTTTGCTCACGCCGCATCTGGGCCAATGCCACATCACGGCTGCGAGCCTGCACCACTTTCTGCAGGCTGGTCACGCGCAGCTCCGCCGCCAGCAGGGCCTGACGTGAGGTCTCCAGACGAATATCCTGATCGGCCACGACCCGAGTCTGCAAGCCGATGGCGTGCTGCAGGCGCTCCATGAACTGATACTGGTGATGCATGACTTCGGGCTGCACGGCCAGCCCTTCCTGGGCCCCCCAGCGCGCCTGCATCTCAAGGACATAGCCCTGCAGCTGATCCATCTGGGCCTGCGCCGCCTGCTGAGCGCGCTGGCGCTCCTGCATGGCGGTGCGGGCCGCGTCACGCTTGCGTTCTGCGGCCTCAATGGCGACGTTCAAGGCATTCAAGGACGACATCTGCGACTCTCCCTCTGGCTAACCCGTTGATGCTCAGCCCCGCTGCATGGCTTGCGCCATGCCGGCCAGGCTTTGCTCCATGCTGGAGCTTTCAAACATGCTTTGCTGCAGAAACCCGGTCATGGCGGGCTGCAGCGCAATCGCCTCGTCCAGTTGCGGATCGGAGCCCGGCACATAGGCGCCGACCTGCACCAGATCACGCCCCTTCTGATAGCGCGAATAGACGGCGCGAAAGCGACGTGCCAACTCGAAATGCTCGCGCGAGACCACGTTGTGCATGACGCGCGAAGCCGACTGCTCGATATCGATGGCTGGGTAATGCCCGGTCTCGGCCAGAGCCCGCGAGAGCACGACGTGACCGTCGAGAATGGCGCGGGCCGCATCGGCAATCGGGTCCTGCTGATCGTCCCCCTCGGACAGCACGGTATAGAAGGCCGTGATCGAGCCCACGCCATGCAGACCGTTGCCGCTGCGCTCCACCAGCGCGGGCAGCTTGGCAAAGCACGATGGCGGATAGCCCTTGGTGGCCGGCGGCTCGCCGATGGCCAGCGCGATTTCGCGCTGGGCCATGGCATAGCGGGTCAAGGAGTCCATGAGCAGCAGCACATGCTTGCCCTTGTCTCGAAAATGCTCGGCAATCGCCGTGGCGTAGCTGGCGCCCTGCATGCGCAGCAGCGGCGGCGCATCGGCGGGGGCCGCCACCACCACAGCACGGCTGCGGTCCTGGGCACCCAGAATGTCCTCGACGAACTCCTTGACCTCGCGGCCACGCTCGCCGATCAGGCCCACCACGATCACATCGGCCTGGGTGTAGCGCGCCATCATGCCCAGCAGCACGGACTTGCCCACACCCGAGCCGGCAAACAGGCCCAGACGCTGGCCGCGCCCCACGGTCAGCAGCGAATTCAGCGCCTTGACACCGGTATCCAGCGACTCGCGCACGGGGTCACGGTCCATGGCGTTGATGGGGTTGCGATCCAGCACCTCGGGCACCACGCTGCCCAGCTCGCCCGCATGGTCCAGCGCAATGCCTTGGGAATCCACGACCCGCCCCAGCAAGCCATCCCCCATGGGCAGGCGCAGCACGCCCACGGTCTGCCTGATCTTCTCGGTCTCCACCACGCCCAGCTGGGGCACGGGAACAAAGGGGGCTGCCGGCGTCACCATGGCACCGCTGGACAGGCCCTGAATATCGCCCGCAGGCATCAGAAAGGCGCGCTCGCCGGCAAAGCCGACCACCTCGGCCAGCACAGGCTCCTGCCCATGCTGATGAATATGGCATTGCGCCCCCACGGGCACGCGCAGCCCAGAAGCCTCCAGCACCATGCCGGTCAGCCGGGTCAGTCGGCCCTGGCATTCCAGCGGCACAGGCTCGGCATAGCGCGCTCGCGCCTGGCTCATGAACTGCTGCCAGGGGTTCATGCCTTGTCTCCGTCATACCAGGTGGAGACCAGGCCCAGAGCCGCCACGGCACGGCGCCAGCGCTTGTCCAGGCCGCCGTCGATCTCGGCACCGCCCGACTCCACCTTGACATCGCCGGGGGCAATCGAGGCATCGCCCTGCCACTGGATACGGCTGTGCGCACCATGCTCGGCACACAGGGCTTCGTCGAGCAGCTCAAAGTCCGCGGGGTTCAGACGCACGGTCACCGGGCGGCTCTCCTCGACCAGCATGTCCAGTGCTTCGCGAATCACGGGCAGCAAAGCCTGAGGCTGGCTGCGCAGCTCCTGGCGCACCACCTGACGTGCGATGTCGCAGGCCAGGTTCAGCAACTCCTGGGCCATGCCCGACTGCAGCTGTTTGAAGTTGTCTTCCAGGCCCTGCAACACGCCGTCGACACGTTGCACGCTCTCGCGGCCCGCTCCATTGATATGGTCGTCCAGGCGCTGCTGCCATTGCTGCTGGGTCTGGGTGCGGCCTTCGGCCAGGCCCTGTGCATGGCCCTCGGTGCGCGCCTGATCCAGCATCTGCTGCAACTGCTCCTCGTCGAAAGCCGGGGCGGCTGGCTCCACCGGCTCCACAGCCTGCGCCTCTGGCGGTGGCTGTAGCTGATGGGCAAGAGAAGGCGAAAAGCCGTTGAAGTGCGCTGTCCCCGCCGGGATGAAGGCCGACGGCTGTGCGGGCGCGAAGACACCACCGCTTTGCGCGTCCACTGCACCGAAGCGCCATTGCACCACGGTGCTGTCGTCGATCTCTTCCTGCGGGATAAAGCGCGAGTGCGAGCGCGGAGGCTGGCCCTTAGACATAGCTGTCCTCCGGGCCAGAGCCGATGGTTACCTGGCCTTCTTCGACCAGACGACGCACGACCTTGAGGATTTCCTTCTGCTGAGCCTCCACTTCGGACAGACGCATGGGGCCGCGGCCTTCCAGGTCCTCGCGCAGCGACTCGGCCGCACGCATGGACATATTGGCCAGGATCTTGTCGCGCACTTCCATGGAGCCGCCCTTGAGCGCCACGATCAGCGTCTCGGATACCACCTCGCGCAGCACCATCTGCACAGAGCGGTCGTCGAGCTTGACCAGGTCGTCGAAGACGAACATCTTGTCCATGATCTTCTGCGCCAGCTCGGGGTCGTAGTTGCGGATGGTATCGAGCACCGCCACATCGGCATTGCCGCCCATCTGATTGAGCATTTCGGCTGCGGTCTTGACGCCGCCCAGCGAGGTCTTGCGAACCTTGTCGCCACCCGCCAGCACCTTGAACAGCACTTCGTTCAAGTCCTTGAGTGCCGTGGGCTGGATGCCTTCCAGGGTGGCCACGCGCAGCATGACCTCGCTGCGTGCCCGGTCGGGGAACTGCATCAGCACGGCAGCGGCCTGCTCATACTCCAGGTGCACCAGAATTGCCGCCACGATCTGCGGATGCTCGCCGCGCAGCAGCTCGGCCACAGACAGCGGATCCATCCACTTCAGGCTTTCAATACCCGAGATATCGCCGCCCTGCATGATGCGGTCGATCAGCAGCGCCGCCTTGTCATCGCCCAGCGCACGCTTGAGCACCGAGCGCACATAGTCGCTGGCATCGTCGACCAGCAGACTCTGCGACGCGGCATCGCTGGTGAAACGGTCGATCACGAAATCCACCTTTTCCCGCGTCACGCCGCGCATGCGGGCAATCGTCTCGCCCAGCTTCTGCACTTCCTTGGGCGTGAGGTGCTTGAACACCTCGGCCGCCTCTTCCTCACCGAGGGAGACCAGCAAGATGGCAGCGTCGTTCAGACCTCTATCGTCCATATTCAAAACTCTCTACTAGTTATTCAACCGTCCCATGCCAGGGATGCCGAGCAAGGGCCGCCCCCGCAGCGAGGGCATCGCCCCCCTCCCAAAGAGAGAGGGGGAAGGCGCAACGCGCCTCAGGGGGTGACTTCGTCACCCCTCACCGTTAATCCATGTCTTCACGATGTTCGCCACCGCGATCGGGTTCTGCTTGGCCAGATGACGGGCCTGATCCAGTCGTTCCTGCTCCTTGGTCGGCGACAGATCCTTCGCCGGTGCTGGCAGAGCAGGTCTGTCCAGCGCCTCGGCTTCAATGGCATTGAGCTGCCCGCCGGGGCTGGTATTGCGGCCCTTGAGCAATGGCCGCACCAGGCCCAGCAGCACCAGGGCTCCAAACAGCGCCAGCGCAATCGGCACGCCCAGGCTCTTGGCCATGGCCTGAATTTCGGGGTCCTTCCACATCGGCAACTCGGCCGGTGCAGCACCGCTGTCCATGAAGGGAGCGCTGACCAGATTCACCGAGTCGCCTCGGTCGGCGCTATAGCCCACGGTCTCACGCACCAGCGTGAGCAGTTGCTCCTGCTGCTGGGCCGTCAGGGGACGCAGGCCGGAGCTGACGGCGGCTGCCGTTGCCGCTGTCGCGGCATCGGTACCTGCCGCAGCGGCCAGCGGTGCATTGACCACCACCGCAGCCGTCAGGCGCTTGACGGTGCCGGTGCTGCCGCGTGTAACCTTGACGGTCTTGTCCACTTCGTAATTGGTGATGGACTCGCGCTTGTTGCCCTGGGCGTTGCCTTGGCCTGCACCGGCGGCCTGCGGCGCAGGATTGGCACCGTTGATGGGCGCAGTCGAGTTCTGCGGTGGCTGGTTGCTGGTCGCGCCAGGCACGCCGGTCGGTGGGGTGGCCGTCTTATCGCCATTGGTTTCCATCACCTGCTGGCTACGGACGGCCCCGCCGTTGGTGGACTGATTGGGACGATGCTGCTCGGAGGTGGACTCGGTCTGGCTGAAATCCAGCTCGGCCGAGACCTGGGCCTTCACATTGCTCTTGCCGACCACGGGCTCCAGAATGTCCAGAATGCGGCGCACATATTGCTGCTCCACCTGCTGGGTGTAGAGGAACTGCTGCATGTCCACGCCGCCGGCGTTGCCGTCAGGCGACTGGGAAAGCAGCTTGCCGGTGTCGTCCACCACGCTGACGGCAGCAGGTTCCATCTCTGGCACGCTGGAGGCCACCAGATGCACGATGCCTGCGATCTGCGCACGGTCCAGCATGCGACCCGGATGCAGGCTCAGCAGCACGGAAGCCGAAGGCTTTTGCTGCTCGCGAAAAAATCCGTTCTGATTGGGCAGGGCCAGATGCACGCGGGCACTCTGCACGGCATTGAGCGCGAGGATGGAGCGGGTCAGCTCGCCTTCCAGGCCGCGCTGGAAATTGAGGCGTTCCTGAAACTGGGTGATGCCGAACTTGCTGTTCTCCATCAGCTCGAAGCCCGTCACCGAGCCCTTTGGCAGGCCTTGCGTGGCCAGCTTCAGGCGCACATCGTGCACACGGTCTGCGGGAATGAGAATGGCGCCGCCGCCGTCGCTGTACTTGTAGGGCACGTTCATCTGCGTCAGCTGCGCCACGATGGCACCACCATCCTTGTCGCTGACGTTGGAGAACAGAAGCTTGTAATCAGGCTGGCGATAGAACACCGCCGCAGCCACCAGACCTACAGCGACCAGAGCCGCCAGCGCGCCCCAGCGAAGACGTTGACCACGGTCGAGCGCATTCCAGCGCTGCGCAAGCGCAGGGCGGGGCGCATACGTGGCACCGGGCACGGCATTGGGGACAGGTACTTCAGCTACAGCAGACATCTTGATTCCATGGTGTCAGACCCCACACGAGGTCTAGCGTCCAGTGGATTATTCGGACTCGGGCTGGTGGCGTTCCCCCGATAAGCAAGCCGATTCACCCACTTATTGCCCGTCTGCGATCAAGCGAAAAACCTACGATCACCTCCAACTCACCAAGCCAGTTGGATAAATATATGGACCTGAAGATCCCAGCAATCAACCCCGCCCAACTGGGCAACCAGCTCACCAAGGTCGGCAGCGCCGGCACTGCGCCCGTGGCCGGCGGCTTCGGTCAGGCCCTGCAAAATGCACTGCAATCGGTGAGCGCCGCTCAAAACCATTCCGGCCAGCTGCAGCGCGAAGTGCAGCTGGAAAACCCCGCCGTCAGCCTTGAGCAGACCATGGTGGCCATGCAAAAATCGCAGATCGGCTTTCAGGCCACGCTGCATGTGCGCAACCGCCTGGTGCAGGCCTACTCCGATGTAATGAATATGCAGGTGTGATCGGCGCAACGCCACAACCCGCTCAAAAGGCAGATTGCCCTCCAAGGCTTGCCCGCATGTTGTGATGACATGCGGGCTTTTTGCGCTTCGCTCTCCTGGTTGCGTCCAATAAAAAAAGGTTCATCGCGCATTACCGGGGAAGGCTGCGCGAATCTTCAGAAAGAAGTAGTCCTGATCGCGGTAGCCATAG
>NZ_JBXARF010000018.1:0-26160 GCF_058807955.1 Comamonas sp. GW821-FHT11H03 | reverse complement strand
CTAGTCATACGTACAGTCCTATGCCAATCTCGAAGATAAGCGATGGACTGTGTCCGGAGATTCAGGGGGCTATCTCACCTCCTTGTACCCTCTATCGCTGGCTTCCCTTGTCCGCCTCCCGGACTAAGCGCGGTATTTTCTGCATGCGCAAACTTTCCGCGCTTGAAGCCCTCTGCAGCACCTGCATCGTACTGAGCGCTGGCATCCAGACTCAACCATGTAACGGCGTACCAACTCGCTCTGTTAGGCCGCTGGCCTTGGACTGTTTGGTATATCAAGCCAGCGTCAATCAGCTGCCGCAAAGCACGATACAGCACATCGGAAGACGTCCAGCCACGTTTGCGCATATGACCAAGGCCTGCAAGCAAGCGCCCATTGTTATTGCCCATGTACTGACGAGCTATTTCAATCAGGAGAGCTTTGGCGGGGTGTGCGAGCCCCATGAATGCTGCGGAGTCCAGCATTGACAAAGGCAATGCAATAAACCTACCCGGCATTCGCGACGCATCACCCTTTCGAGTCTTATTGCGCCCATTCGCCACCACACACTCCTTGAAACAAGTCACCCTGAATGCCGCGAGCAATCGCCTGGCGATGAAAAACAGAATGCACAGGTTTGATTCGGTTCTTTTTCCTCCGCAGTTCAACACGAGCTCTACGGACCTTCAGGACCCAACTGCCAGCGCCAGCCATAAATGCCTGAAAGATCACATCCTGCGGGAGTCGATAGCAAGCAATCGTCGCCATTCGCCCGTCGACACAGAAAACCTCCCTGGCTTCAGAAACAATCGGCCACCCATACTTGGCGGCAAGATAGTGGCGATGAGCAGCAAGCCGCATCGTCGAACACCCATGCCAAGTATCCAAGGCCGTTAGTTCTTCCCCTTCCAAAAGCCGAACAAGGACTTCGGCACAAACGGATTCGACGTTACGTGGGAAGCCACCTATGGCGACCAGTTGCCTCCCGCTCGCATCAGCCTGGGGGTGTTCAATTTCAAGAATGGCGCGCTGCATCATTGCACCCCCAACAGCCGACGAATTTCAGCCGTTGACCATGCCAGACGTCCATTCACACGAATGGGCCGAATCGGCCCGCTTTCGTAGCAAGCCCACAAACGCAAGGTCTGCTGCGCACGATTCAAATGCCGCGCGGCTTCAGAGGTTGGAAGCGCTGTCCGCGTTTCTTGATTCAGCGGGGTGAGTTGAACTGTATTTTTGGCCATATATAAGCACTCAGGCTTGTTGCAATGGCTTCGAAGTCTTAGCCCGCACCCCCCGTTGCGGTCAAAGTCGCACCCCCGTACATCATAAAAAACTCTTTAATATCAGCCACTTAAATACTACTCCAGCAGTGAACCGCACCCCGTGCGGTCTGCAGGTCGCTCACAATTTACAGGCTTTGGCCCCGACGCAATTCACGCTAATTCTTTCCCCAGCCAAAGGGACTCGTAACCTGTGGACGCTTTCTCTTACCAGGAACATGTCGGCTAATCGTGGCTTGAGAAACCTTGTAATGCTCTGCCGTTTTCTTGAGCCCGTGCTTTTCTCGAAAAGCAGTAACCTCCGCAATGAACGGTTCTGTCCACCTTTTAACACTTGCACCCGCATGCGTAGAAGGCCAACTCCCTGCATCCAAGCTACCGCCAACCTCACTTCGCCCACTAGCCGCTTGCCGCTTTTTTGTCTCTCTCGGCAGATGTTCTCCGCCATCGCGCTCTGCAAATATCGCTTCAAAGCCCTCCATAACAATGGCTTGCCAATCATCCCGAGGACCATGCACAGGGTTGAAATTCAAGTCGTACGTATCCGCTTCGTAGGCCTCTTTGCTGCATATCACGCGCATACTTTCTGGACCATATTCCGCTTGGTAAGCGGCCTCAAACTCATCTCGCCAAACGAATGTGCCTGCTGGCAGCAGCTCTATAGATTCCGAACGCCACAGCGCATAGCCGACTTCATCGCTGATACCATCCGCCTGCGTTCGTTCTGCACATGCGTCCAGCTCACGCACGACCCAATTAGCCCACCAACGGGAGGAGATGCCCGCGTAGGAGCCGTTCTCATCCAATTGGTAGGTGGGCATATTTTCAAAGTGCTGTGCAGATATCTCATCGCCCGCAAAGGCTTTCGCGCAAACATCTGGACTCAGCACCTCCCAGTCAGTGAGCAACGGAATAGAGCGAATTGGAATGGCTTCTCTGCCTTGAATCTTGACAACGATATTCACAAATTTAATTCGTATAGGGGATAGAAGTACGCTGCTCAGGCCACAGACAGCCGTGGTCGTTCCATGTCAGGCTTTGGCGCAAAATCGACCCCAGCCAGCTCCAAGAACTGGGACTCGATTTGGTTTGCGAATGGCCTCAGCTCATCCAAGGTGAGAATGAAATAGCCCTCCGCAACAGCGCTTTGCTTGTGCCCGGAAATCTGAGCGGGCACACCAGCAGGAACAATGCGCCGCGCAACCTGGGTAAATGTTCGTCGCAGGCCATGAAAGGTCAGATGAGACACACCGCACTCAAGCAGCACTTTTGCCATGCTGCCTCGGGCATCAGAGATATGCCCATCCTTCCCTGTGCTATGGAAAACAAATTTGCCCGCACGAGGAAGCGAATCCAGCATTTCGGCCATGTAAGGCGTCAGGGGTATCGTCCTGGTTAGTTCGGCCTTGTCGGCGATGGTCAGCGTTTTCCATTGCCAATTGATATTTCGCCATTCCAAGGTCGCCATTTCCTCCCGACGGGCACCCGTTAAAAGCAAAGCGCGCAGGTATGCAGAGTGGACACGGTTAGACAGTCTCTCTACGCCTGCCCACCATCCGGCTATCTGCTCATGCATCAATTTGTCCACCCGACGAGTGTTGGGAGGAAGACTATCCAAGATTGCAGGCGCGCGCCCTGCATCACGGTCCGTCAGACGTCGATACTCTGGACGTGCGCTGCACCACCGCAAAAAGCCTCGAAACATCATCAATGCTCTTGCAGCTTGATGAGCCCCGGCCAAAGCTTCCCGGTCAAACCATATCTTCAGAACATCCTCATCAACAGAGGCAAGCGGCAAAGCCATCAAAGGATGCAGCGGGCCAGGACGAGTAAGGCCTGCTCCCCGTTTCTTTTTCTCTCCGCCTGGTAGCGCCATCTTTTCCAAGTCTGCGCGGTAGCGCGGCTTCCATGCATCTTTTCGCTTGGGCCTACCTGTCTCAAGATATACCGGCCAGAGTTCTTGCACGGTGACAGCGCTGGCAACCGCCTCGGCCTTCGCAGCTGCTTTCACCACCTGCTCTTGTCGTTCAACCTCTCTGGGGTCAATGCCGCTATCTACGGCAATTTTTAGCCCTTGAGCTTTTGTACGCGCAGCGTCCAAGCTCCATTCGGCAGCCGTACCAATGCTGATGCGAAGGGTCGCCCCATTCAGACGGGCTTCAAAAATATACGTTTTTCGACCTGTAGGGGTCACCCGCAGCGCCAGCACTGGCGTATCCGTATCCCATAGAAACGCTTGGGACTTGTCCGCAGGACAGCTGAACGCAGCGACTCGCCCTGCCGTAAGACGCACCCGGTTTGCTTGCTTTGTCATGGTCAAAATCTGTAGGCAATCTGTAGGCAAATTCGTGAAATACTGCCATGTACAAATCAACAGCAATGAAATTACAACAATCCCATATGTTGTTGATTTTCATTGATTTTACCTACAATTTTCAACACTTCAGAGCACCCTATACTCATCATTCGTAATGAGAAGGTCGGGTGTTCGATTCATCTCTCCGGCACCAAGTCAGCAAGAAAAAGCCCGCTATCCAAAAGATAGCGAGCTTTTTCTTTTTAGGCTCATGCATCCCCTATGCATTCGGCGGTACATAGTTTTGTACCTGCAGGCGTCCCAGCGGGTGCGACCTGGCTTCGACGCAATCAGCGCCCCTAGTGCCTCCTTAGATGCACGGTCCCAGGAAGTCATGGTGCATTCTTCAACTCAGAACAGGAGAAAGCACTATGGCAATCCGCCTGCATGGCAGCGCCCGCACAACGCCGCGTATCCGCGCAGAACTCCAGCTAGCGACCGGCTCCCATCGGTCCTTGACCAAGCTCTACGGCATCAACCCCAAGACCGCGGCCAAGTGGCGTGCGCGCACCTCGGTGCTCGATGAGCCCATGGGTCATCGGGACAGAGCAAGCCAGCATCTTTTCCAAGAGCAAGAACACCTGGCGATTGCATTGCGCAAGCAAGGGCATCTGTCGCTGGACAATCTCATGGGGCAGCTCATGGAGACGGACCCAAGCTCAGTCGCAGCGCCTTTCATCGTTGCCTGCAGCGTCACGGAATCAGTCGACAACCAGCAATGCAGGTGCCGCGAAGGCACGGAAAGTTTGAAGAAACGACACTGGGTTTCGTGCCCATCGACAGCGCCGAAATGAAGATCTCCAGCGGCCAACAGCACATGTTTGTCGCTATCGACCGCGTCACAAAATTCACGCACGTTGCGTTCTTTGACAGGGTCACGAAAGCCAACGCAGCGCAGTTCCTTCGGCAGGTGCTTGTGGCCTTCCCGTACCGCATACCTACCGTTGTGACGGACAACGGCATGGCCTTTACGGGACAAGAAAGCTTCAGAGGCGGCGTCACAGGCACTGCATCGGTCACATCTTCGAGCGCATCTGCCAGTTCAATGGCATCAAAAAAAAGAGCACACCAAGCCGTATCACCCCTGGACCAACGGCATGGTCGAGCGCATGAACCGGACCATCAAGAAATCCACGATCAAGGCGTATGAGTACGAGGGCCTGAAGCAGCTACGGAAGCATGTCCAGGCATTTGTTCAAAGCTACAACTTCGGCAAGCACTTGAAGACGCTCAGGTGGAAGACACCATTCCGGGCGATTTGCGAGGCATGGGAAAAAGATCCAAGCCGCTTTAGACTTCATCCGCACCATCTCACTGTGGGACTGAACATCTTAGCCGCGTAGTTTGCGCGGTCCCCACCGGTTGGACAAATAAACGTCGCAGGAACACTTTCGTCATTGCTTGTGACATGCGCCCCAAGAGGCGTACAAGCCATATCCGATAGACCCGAATAGTCAGCACTTTGCTGCGATGCACAGCCGAAAAGAAACAGCACAAAAAATGCCGCTATCCACTTCGCCATTTCTCCTCCCCATATTTATTTGGGGAGGATCGTAGTATCAAACTAGGAATGGCTTCATTTGACCTGTATCTCGCCGACGACGTTATCCACCACCACGGGCGTCTCAAAGTAGGTCACGCTTGGCTCGGTCTGGTACTTGCCCCGCACAAACTCACGCCACCCCTCGGTATACATGGCCTCAGCATCTGCGCGGGTCTTCCAGAGATAAACACCACCGGCAGTCTTGCCGTCTTCGCTCAACACGTACTGCTTGCGCAGCAGGCCCGAAACATCCTGATATTTCGGCGCGGTGCTTTTAAAAATCTCGCGGGCCTCAGCCAAAGTGATGGCTTTGGGAAGATTAAAGGTGGTGATGGTCGTGATCAAAATGCCTCCAGTCATGTCAATGATGTGAGTGCCATTGACCATCGTAGCCAAGCCAAGGAAAAAAGCCAGCCAGCCCAACGTGAAGGCAGTTAGGCCTGATTATGCAAATTCATAGCCGCAGCCCGCACTGAAGCTACGCACCGGCTGCGGCATTCGCCCAGCCGAAACACTGCCAGCGATGCGATTGATGGCCGCTTGCGGCGGTTCGATACGATCAGCAAGGCCCAGCTCGATGCCCTTGGCACCAAAGTGCACCCCAGCCTCGGTACCGCGCACTGCGGCCGCGCTCAGCCCACGATTACGCGCCATCAGCTCTGTGAACTTCGCATAGTTCTGCTGCACCAGTTCGTTCAGCCACTGCGCGGCCTCCGTACTCAGCGGTGCATCACTGGCCAAGTCCACCTCGCGGGCGCCGGCAAAGATGGTGGTGACTTTGATGCCCTGCTCTTCGTAGCGCTTGCTCATGTCCACATGGCGCGCGATGACGCCGATGGAAACCACACCCGAGGAGTTGCTGAGCACGATCTCGTTGGTCGTGCTGGCTAGGCCGTAGGCCGCTGAGTAGCAAGAGAAGTTGGCGATGGCCGTGATGGGTTTGATGGAGCAGGCAGCAAAGATCTCTTCTGCCAGCTCGGTCATGCTGGTGGCCGAGCCGCCGGGGCTGTCCACATCCAGCGCAATATGCTCCACCGAACTTGGCCTGCCAGTTATTGGTCAGCGCATCCATGGCGCTTTGCTCCTTGATGGCCGCGGCTTCCTTGGGACGCTCCAGCGCGCCGGCACAGGCTCCTTGCCGTCAATCGAGTAATACGGCTTGAGGTCGGACCCCTTGAATACCTGAACATCACCTGGGTGGAGAGGGATCAGTACGGTGGGGTTGCCGTGGCCGTCGCACTCAATGAAGCAGTAGGCGTTGCCGCACAGCCCCAAAGCCGTTTGCGCGTACTCACGCGACTCAAATGGCGTCTACCAGTCGTTGGGGGCCAACACATGGCAACTGCGCGACTAGCCGGCGGTAGGGTTCGCTCTCGATGGCCTTCTCTTTGCCCACTGCAATGCCAGTGGTGCCGGCGCCAGGAGTCGCCGAGAAAGCCACTGCCTGCATGCAAACGAAAACAGGCCAGAAGAGAGGAAAAGGTGAGCGAAATCAGGGCGCAAACCAGAGCATTGCTTGCGGGGCTTCGGTTTGGGTAAAGTGAATCCATGACACGCATAAACACCACCGAAATTTGGGAGCGACACGGCTACAGAGTCGAACGCATTGAGCAGGTCATGGGCTCGCCACAGCGCAATATCTATGGCCCTGACGGCACTCTGCTGATTGAGGATGCCGAGTACACCCAAGAGACTGAAGCACTGCGCGACCTTGGCTTCATCGACTGATCGCGACCACAGCTGCGCCGACATGGCTAGCGTCTATTTTTCAAGGGCACCGTTTAAGGTCATTAAAAAGAGTACCGTGGGACAAGGCAGTCAATCTTGACCAGCCACCTTAGACCGGAGGTCTATTTGTCAGGTAACCCTATCCCCATTTCAACACCATCTTTTTGGGATACCTTGAAGCTGATGTTCTTTTTCACGGACGGGGTCGCAGTTCCGGAGCAACAAGGACACCCCCTTGTTCCCCAAAAGCAGAACAGGGATGAACAGCAGCGGCAGCGAAAGCAGTAACAGCTAAACAGCGAGCAACGCCCCGAGAAATACAGTTTCTTTCACCAGCCACCCATGAGGTGGTTTTTTTGCGTCCGGAGAGTTGAAATGTGAGCGTTTAGCCAGCATGTGGCATGCATGTGCCCTATCCCGCAGGGCTATAGCGGGGCCATCCAGAAAGAGCGCGACGCTGAAAAACTGCAACCGGCCGTGGAGTTTGGCAATCCGAGATGCCGCCACCGACAAACCGCAAGCCGGGTGATCCGCTCTTTTCTTGATGGTGCGGGGGGCCGCTCCCCGGCTCTTACAAACCAGGCCTGCAAGGGATTGGCGGAATACTGCAAGAGGGTAACCGCACCGGCCACAGGTGACCATCATGACCACCCCAGGAAAGTAGCGGGGGCCATCTGGCGTGACTGCTCGAGCAGGTGCAGCAGCTCAGGAATGGGCCTGAGCTGGCGTCAATTGGGAACTCGGCGCATCCTCGTCGTGAGCGACAGTGGTCACTCCAGATGGCAAATCACATTTACTTCTACCCAACACCGACAAGGTCCACATTGCCCTCGGCCACGCTATTGAGAAGCTCGCGATACGCATTCACCAAGTGATCGCGGCCAAGCCTGAATTCGGGGTCCGTTCTATCAGGTCCGTCCTGATGCTTGGCATCCAGCTGTGCAGCGCGCAACTCTCTCGCCACCTGATGCGCAGTCTCGGGTGGTAGCGCCTTGACGACTGCCTTCAAGATCATCGACAGCGCAGCGAATGCGCCAGATTCCTCCTGGGTCATGAAGCACCTCCAGTCTGATGACCCATTCTAGTTTCCAGCCGGGCCTGGGGTATATCTCCCCCTCCCTCTCTGACACATTCCCCAGGCAGACCCGAAAGATCACCGGCTCTTTATTCAAGCCCGCAGCAACTGCTCTCGGGCTTTTCCTAGCCTGCGCAAGCTGCGCCAGCCCCTGCGTGAAACCTGGGCGCAAACCAAAGCCTTGCACGCATGGCTTTGGTTTGAGTAGAGTGAACCAATGACACGCATCAACACCACTGAAATATGGGAGCGGCACGGCTATCGTGTCGAGCGTATTGAGCAACCCATGGGTGCGCCCCAACGCAATGTGTATGGGCCCGATGGCGCGCTCCTGATCGAGGATGCTGAGTACACCCAGGAAACGGAAGCCCTGCGCGAACTAGGATTCATCGATTGATCCATGCCTGCACTGAGCGGTCCTTTTTACAGGCTTGCAGCGAAGGGATCTTCTGATCCGCTTACTTCTGCAGGAGCGAAACACCGGTTCTTGAGATCGCCAGACCGTTCTCGCTTGACCCTTACCTGTCAGCTGCGAGGCAACGTTTCAATGGCTTTGTTACCGAAGGTAGAGCCTGATTTACACGGCTCAGAGGCCCGCGTGATTGATTACTTCAACGTTTAGTGACACTGAGCCCAAGGGCACTTCTAGCATTGCGCTGTCTTTATTTTCAAAAAGGTATCGTATGTCTGAGTTGCGTGGATTTCGGCCTGCCAAGGCCCTGTGCTGGACCGGTCTGAGTTTGATTGCTGCAGGATTGGCTGCATGTGGCGGCGGTGGTGGCGGAGACAACCCGCCTGAGCAAGGCACGCTCAAGCTGGCCATGACAGACGCCCCGGCCTGCGGCTATGACCATGTCTATGTCACAGTCACCAAGATCCGCGTACATCAAAGCGCCACGGCAGGCGCCAGTGATACCGGATGGAGTGAGCTTACTATTCCAGCCCAACGCATCGACCTGCTAAGTCTCACCAATGGCGTGCTGCAGGAGCTGGGCTCGCTGCCGCTGCCGGCCGGCAATTACCAGCAAGTTCGCCTGGTGCTGGCCGACAACCCGTCCAACCCGACATCCACCAACCCATTGGCCAATGCCCTGGTGCTGTCGGGTTCGACCAACGAGATTGCGCTGACCACTCCCAGCGGTCAGCAAAGCGGCGTCAAGCTGAAGGCCAACTTCAATGTCACCGGCGGCCAGGTCGCGGACATGGTTCTGGACTTCGACGCTTGCAAGTCCATTGTCAAGGCCGGGAATTCGGGCAACTACAACCTCAAGCCCGCTGTGACCGTCATCAAGCGACTGACGACGGCAATTGTCGGCTACGTAGATCCTGCCCTGGCCTCCAGCATCATGGTGTCCACACGTGACCCGGAAAACAACCTGCGCGCTACCGTTCCCGACGCAACCACCGGCAAGTTTGTGCTGGCCTACCTGCCTGAGAACACCAACTATACAGTCGTGGTCGCAGGTCAGAATCTGACCACAGCCGCTGTAACTGGCGTGCCTGTCTCAATTAGCGCAGGGACCACTACGCTGAACGCATCGACGGCCCCTATTCCGATGCCGGCATCCGCTTCAGCGACTGTTTCGGGCAAGGTGATAAACGCATCCAATACTGCTTTGACAGATGCTGACGTGAATGCCCAGCAACTGCTCAGCGCAGGACAAAGGCTCGATGTTGCATGGACTTTGGTTGATCCTGCCAATGCAAACTACAGTCTGAACCTGCCGCTGCTGGCTCCCAACAAGGCTGCTTACGTCGCAAGCGGGCCGTTGGTGTTCACTGCGGACACAGCTGCCGCTGGCAAGTACAACATCCTGGGTAGCGCCTCCGGCTACACAAGTCAGACCGCGCCGGCCGTGACGCTGACAACCGCCAACAGTGTGACCACCAAGGATCTAGTGCTCGCACCTTAATGAAGCGGGAAGACCATGTCCATCCCGGATCACCAATCCGGATGGCATGGTCGTAAGCCAAATAAATCAAACAAGGAGGATCTGCGATGAAGCAAGTTTTAGGAATTCTGGCGATTGTCAGCACTCTGCTGAGCGGATGTGCTGTCTACACCCCTAGTGGAGCTGTTGTAGTCGATGGTCCTAGAGGCGGGGGGAATTTCTGCCCTCCAGGCCAAGCCAAGAAAGGCAACTGCTAAAACATGCCCAGGCCTTTCCGGAGCTGATACCCACGTAAACGAGTGAGCAAACAAGCGCTATCGCATCAAGACTATTTGAGCGCCACTACTTGGACGTAGCTGGTATTTCGTGAAGCCACCTACAAGGTGGCTTTTTTGTCCCGAGCAGGGAGACACAGTGGGATCACCAGAAATAGAAAATTTGTATTTATTTGCATCATTCAATAGAAAATAATGAAATTCTCTGCCATTTGTGAAAGCATTCAACCTGATTCATGTCTTTGAATGAGCGCAGTAACTCGGATGTGAGTGACGCCTCCTTGAGCCACCCTCCACAGGGTGGCTTTTTTTCACCGAAGTCTGAGCCATCCGGGGTGACCACTCGAGCAGGTACGGCAACTCCGGAATGGAGCTGGGCTGGCTGCAATTGGGAGCGCAGCGCGGCTTCCGCGTCGTGAGCGACAGTGGTCACGCCAGATGACGTAGAGCTCGTTTGTGAGCCGCGCAGATATTGATTCCGTGACTCTCTTTGGGCAAAATTTGCGTCACGAACCTGTTTTGCCGGGCCTGGGATCACAGACTCCTTTCACTTCCTCAACTTGCCCAGGCATGACCAAATAGGTCACCGGCTTTTTATTCGCGCCCGCAGCAACTGCTTGTGGGCTTTTCTTTTGGCGCCGGCAGTTCGAGGTGCAAACAGGAACTGCGCAGTCACGCTGCCACAGCGTCATGAGCCCCCTGAAGCTACCCCGTTTTGTGTAAGCCGCGCACCTATTGATCGTCCTGAAAGCATCATGCAAAATTTGACGCCAGCTACCTCTTACGCCGGGCCTGGGGTTAACTCCTCCCTCCCTTTCTGACCCTCTTCCCCAGGCATGACCTGAAAGGTCACCGGTTCTTTCTTCAAGCCCGCAGCAACTGCTCGCGGGCTTTTTCTTTGCCCACAGGAGACTCCATGCCTTCGACTTCCTCTACCGCCCACACGACAAAGCCGCTGATCGCGGCGCAATGGGCCCTCAGAGGCTTCGGCCTCTTCTGCCTGGTCGGCGCGGCCGTGGTCATGGCCCTCACGCCCGAAGCCTGCCCCCTCCGAGCATTCAGCTTTGATAGCTGCTCGCGATTTTTGAATAGCAAATCCTCATGCTGAAGACGATTGTTGACTCCCTGCCAGTAATCATCGGCGCCCTGCTTTTGCTGGCCTGGTTGTCCGCGCATGACGCCCAAGCCGATGAACCTCAGGCCATCACCCAAAGCCTGCGCGACGAGTTCGCCTGCCCGGGTATGCAGGCCGAATGGCTGGGCGAAAAAACGGTGCAGTGCCTGAAAGAAAGGCACTGACAAATATCAAGGCTTGCCGTCGGGCATTTTTTCTCTCTGCATAACCAACGCACGCACCATTATTTGATCGATAGCTTGCAAGTACTGTTCATTAGCCGCTCGCCCATGGCCGTTAGACACGAGCCAAGCCTGTCCTCGCTTGGAGACGGATTCATCGTAGAAGTACTCGCTCAATTGAGTCCCCGAATGCGTTGCACCTAAGGCAAGACGATGCGATGCAGCGTCCAGATAGAGACAAAAGTCGCGCGACAACTTCCAGCAATCAGAAACTGCACTTATCAAACCGGATACGCCGCTCTTTTGATAGATCTGCAGCGACTCAGAAGCAGCCCTCCTTACCTCCCCGGCAATTGGGTTTTGGTCGTGTGCAATTGCTTTTCCGCACAGGGCGCTGAAAGCGATAGACGTCAGCAGGAAGGCAATGGCTTTGATTCTCATGACATGACCGCAAACAGCGATTCCGATGGCCGAACTTGGTATCGGTGAACAATTGTGTGGTTGCTCGTACCCTGCAATCTTGATGCGCATCAACAAAACAACCAAGCCCGCACTCTGCGGGTTTTGTTCATGTGATTATTTAGGAATGATTAAGGCAGTTACATAAGCTAACATTCCTGAAAATCCAAACTGCGGGGGTACCTTGCTTCGACTCTTCGTGTACTCGTTGATCCCACTGATTGCATGGAAGACCTGCACCGCTTATTACCCGCTGCAACTACGGTCATCCGCAAGTCCCTTCAATGAGCATCAGCGTGCACGGGCCGCAGAAGTGTTGACCAGTACCACGATGAAAGTCCCTAAGCGGGCGGGTGATGCGCCTCATGACAAAGGCCAAGGTGCCGCCCGCCAGCGTGCGCAATCGCAAGGTCAACGATAAGGCCGAGCACATCGAAAAGACCGAAGGCCGCAAGCCGGGCAAGAAGTAAAAGCGCAACCTCAAGTACGAGGCCAAGCTGGATCTGCGGCCCATGGCATTCACCAAGCGGGGCAGCATGTGGGTCTGGATCGATCCGCAAGCCCGCACCCTGGTGCTCGATACCAGCGCCCAGGGCCGCGCCGACGAGGTTGTCACACTGCTTGTCGAAGGTCTGCCAGGCTTTTCCCTGGCTCTGCTGGATACCCGGCAGCCCACAGGCTGCCATGGTGCATTGGCTGATGACACAGGAGCCGCCGCCGGCTTCACCGCAGACCGCGAAACAGAGTTGAAGGCCGCTGACGAGTCCAAGGCCATCGTGCGCGACGCCCGCCGCCCGCTGGATATTGATGAAGTGCGCCAGCACATCGAGCACGACAAGCTACCCACCAAGCTGGCGATGACCTGGGCAATGACCTAGGATATCCGAGTGAGCTTTGTGCTGACCGAAAGCCTGCAGATCAAGAGCGTCACGCTGCTGGATGCGGTCAGCTTCTGTACAACCAACGCCAGCAGCCGCTGCCGGGCCTGAGCGTTGGTGCCCCGATGCGTGCCCGATCACAGGCCGCAAGTTCTTCACATTCATCGCACTACACCAATTTTTCAATCCTCATAACATGTTGATTTAATTCACTCTTACTCATCCAATGCACAGCGCCGCTCAAGCGTTCGATTCATCTCTGCGGCACCAGGATAAAAGCCCCAGGCTCGCAAGGGCCTGGGGCTTTTTCTTTTGCTGAGCCTCGGCCTCATCACAATTTGCTCATAAAAGAACAATGCTGTATAATTTAAGGGTCGCTGCGTGGCACTTGCCCTGCGCAGCATCTCTCAGGCAGTTCTCACGTTGCCCACGCTTGGATCCATATAGCCAAAGCACTCCATGGCAAGAAGCATAAGCCACCCGCAAGCGGCTGGCTTATTTGATCCTGGCTCATCAGAGCTGGATTCCTTCATTTTTCATTGGTCGGCACGCCCTGCTCGGGGTTTTTGCCGCCCGTTGACTCGATATGCGCACAGAACAAATCACAGAGCGTGTCGGCAACTACATTGTGACTGCCCTCACCCAAATGACTCACTCCGGCAAGATTGCTGCAGCGGTTTCCATCCGACGCGGAACCTATGACCGGATTTTCAGGTTTATCCGCCAGTTCGACACCCCAGATATGGCCAGCAAATATGCCCTCGCCGAGGGGCGCAGCATGGTGCTGGACAACCAATTGAACTGACCTCTTTGTAGAAAGGAAATATTTTGGCCAAAGAAGAATTGATTGAAATGCAAGGCAGAGTGGACGAGGTTTTGCCGGACGCCCGCTTTCGTGTGACGCTGGACAACGGCCACCAGCTGATTGCCTATTCCGGCGGCAAGATGCGCAAGCACCGTATTCGCGTGCTGGCAGGCGACAAGGTAACGCTGGAGATGTCTCCCTATGATCTGAACAAGGGTCGCCTGACCTTCCGTCACATCGAGCGTTCCAACAACAGCAACCCTGCGCCGCAGCAGCGCCGTCACTAAACTTCAGCGGTTGACATGGTGCGCTACGACGGCCACCAGCCCTGACATGGGGCTTAGCCAGTTGCAGGATCACGGGACCGCGCAAGCACCCAGCCTGCAGCTCAATTGCAAGCCCTGCCTGCTCCCGATCCAGATCGCAGCGGTCAGCTCTCGCTCTTCGATGCTCGCGCTGCTTTCAGCGCGTGTCGACATGGATCGCTGGAGCACTCTCACGCCATCTGCTTGAGATTCCCACATCTAGCCTGACCAGCCTGGCATCAGGCATGTACAAAGTCCGCCACCAGTCATGGGTGGCGTTGCTATCGCCGGCCTCATCCCAGCTCCTGCCCCTAGCTGCAAGCGTTGAACTTCCTTGTGGATCTTCGACCTTCCAGCACATAGCACTGGCGTCGATGCAGCTCATAGCCTTCAGAGCCAGCATCAACAATGCATCTGTATGAGGCCGTGTCGTGAGTCATGCGATAGGCCAACCTGCCTTCGCGGGCACCAGTGCTCAAGCGCCACTCACCCCATCGCACGATATGCTTTGCCTCCGTGAGGTTCTTGCGAGCGCGCAGCACTTGCTTGCTGAATGAGTTCACCGACATTGGCAAGCGCGGTACTTCCCATTGGCGGGTCTTGCTCGAAGCATTGCGTTTCAGGGATTGGCTGCTCCAGTGGACATCCGGTAGATCAGCAACGGTCATTGCCGCCCAGTCCGAGCACAAGAGCCTCTTGGAGATGCCATCCGGCAGGCTTTGCCGAAGACGGAACACGCCAGAAATTCGCAGAAATTCGCTAGCCGGCTTCGGTGCTTTTGCTGCGTCCTGCGTGGTTGCGGACATGCCGGATCTCCTGGCCATGGCTTGACAGACACCTCCAAGCAAGGTTCCCCTTTGGCAAGACTACGGATTCGAAATGACGGCTCGCGCCCTCAGATTGCTTGAGGTCGTCAAAGGATCCGAGAGACCAGCTCCGACAGCTCAGCACTCGGCACGATTGCGCCCAGCCGCCTTGGCCCGATACAGGGCTTGATCGGCCGCTTCAACCAGATACAGCGGACTCGCCAGTTCATGCCTGCCCTGCATGCTTGCAGCTCCTATGCTCACAGTGACATGGCCGAATTGGCTGGACTCATGGGTAATGCCGAGTCCTCGTATGCACTTCAGCAACTCCTCGGCAACCCGCAGGGCCCCCTCCAGCGCGGTATTGGGCAGAATGATGGCAAGTTCCTCCCCGCCGTAACGTGCGGCCAGATCCCCTGAGCGCTTGGCCGACAGCTCCAACTGCCGCGACACCGCTTTCAGGCATTCGTCGCCGGCGACATGACCATAGCGGTCATTGAAGCCCTTGAAATGATCCAGATCGATGAGCAAAAGCGAGAGCACCGTCCCCTCGCGTGCGGCACGGCGGACCTCCAGTTGCAGTACCTCGTCGAAGCGACGCCGGTTCGCCAGCCCTGTCAACGAATCCTGGGTGGCCAGCCGCTCCAGTTCGAGGTTGGCATCCAGTAACTTCTCACGCACTGCCATCAGGGATGTCTCTGCCTGCGCACGCTGCCGGATGACCTGAATCAGGCGCCAGCCTATCAGTGTGACAACTGCCAGCAGACCTAGCACCACACCTGCCGTCAGCAGCGCCTGGCTTCGCCAGGCTTGCAGTGCCTCATACCGCCCCCGGGCCACCACCGTGAAAATGGGATAACGATCATTGCTCCTGAAGGCATATAGCCTTTCCGTTCCATCTATGCCGGACTCAAAGGACGCCGTGCCGGATTTCAGGTTTGAGTGGTAGCGCAGAAAGTTGGGGGAACGAGAGAAGTCGCGCCCAAGATCCTGCTCACGAAATGGATAGCGCACCAGCAACTGTCCGCTGGTGGTTGCCAGTCCAATAGACCCTTGCTCACCGACATCGATCTTGCCGAACAAGTGCAGAAAGTTCTCTATCCCCAGCACGACAACGATGACCCCGGCAAAGTCGCCCTCTTTGCTCTCAAATCGCCGGCTGATGGTCAGCACCCATTCACCCGTAGAACGACTGCGTATGGGTGCACCGATGAAGATCTCGTGCGACGGGTTATCGCGGTGATATGAAAAAAAGCGACGGTCAGCACTGTTCGCCCCGTCGAAAAATCCCCCTCTCGATGACATGAGCCATTTACCGCTCGCATCGATGACGAGCAGTTCATTGAGCTGGGAAAACAGATGTTCCTGGCGACCGACCAGTTGCTGCATGCGGATCAGATGCTCAGGCGTGGCGCCCTCCACCTCCAGGCGCTCAAGCATGCCGAGCAGCAGCATGGAACTCTGGGTGAAGACGCCCTCGGCATAGGTGTTCAGCGTCTGTGCAAGATTGCGGTTGTTGGTATCAATCTCGCTCAGGGTGCGCTGATGCGCCGACCCGATTTGCCAGCTGGTAGCCACCAGTACAGAGACCCAGATTACCAGCAACAGACTGGTCGCCAGCTGCGCATCGCGCTTGGCAGCCAGAACTTTGCACACGCCATCACGACTGGTGACGCCGCTCTCCCTCTTGTTCTTTCGACACCACACCTGAACATTCCTCTCATCGTCAACCTGGCAAGAACGGCACTTTTGCATTGCCTGCAGCTTCCCTGCTCAGATTGGACAGGGTCGGTACGAATTCTCCACCATCTCGTGAAATGACATGGGACAAAGCAGCAGACGAGGCTGAATCTGAAGCCAGCTACAGCGACCAAGGCAACACCATCCGGAAGCGTCTGCCCAGAAAGCAGCCGCCACGGCCCAGGCTTGCAATCCGGCTGTCGAAGCCTCTTCGGACGCAGACATGCCTTGAGAGGAAATCTGCGATCCGGCCCAGCCCGAAGCGGTCTTACGAAACGCAGCCAATTCCTGCGCCGGTTTGCGAGATCAATGTCCGAGCCTTGAAGCCATGGCATTCAAGGGCTGCATCTACCACGGTCCAGATCAAAGCAGCCATCCATTGAAAAGCTATTTTTTTAGTAGCTTACTTCACTTGAATTTACTTAATTTCAGATAGAAATCATTTCAAGTTCCTTATTCTTCAAGCACAAGCTGCTCTCTTTTTTATAAGAACCTGCACCTCATTCCCCTCCAGCGCACAGCCACAGGACAAATCTTGCTCATGAATTGATACAGTCTCTTCGGTGCATTGCGCTTATGCTCGCAGCGTTTGAAACCGATGCGTCCATGGCTCGGGTCATGGACTGCCCCACCCACAATGAAGAAAATCCTTGCTCTTGTTTCCATCTGCCTGCCTGTGGTGCTGATTGCCACGCCACTGAGCAGCCAGGCACATGACCGCCATCACCACCATCACCACAAGCGCGAGCACAAGGAGGAGTACTGGGACGGCCACTGCAAAGTGCAGCGCAAGTGGAAGAGCAATGGCGAGTACAAGGAAAAGCGCAAGTGCAGAAACCGTCCTGAGGCCTACTATGCGCCACAACCGGTTTACGTAGCCCCGCCCCAGCCG
Source organism: Comamonas sp. GW821-FHT11H03 (assembly GCF_058807955.1). Classification (NCBI taxonomy): domain Bacteria; kingdom Pseudomonadati; phylum Pseudomonadota; class Betaproteobacteria; order Burkholderiales; family Comamonadaceae; genus Comamonas; species Comamonas sp. GW821-FHT11H03. The sequence goes on along the minus strand of NZ_JBXARF010000018.1, from coordinate 8,848 downwards.
GTATATGTCGCGCCGCAACCGCAAGGGCTGGTGATCGATTCACGCATCGTGCTCAGGCCCTGACCCTCTATTCGCCCAGCAGACCGACCGCCTCCTCTGCAATCAGATCCCAGACCAGATGCGCGACAGGAGATAGCTCACGCTGCTGGCGCTTGACCAGCATGATGCTGCGCTGCACCTTGGGCACCAGGGGACGGCTGACCAAGGCGGCACTGCCAGCTGCCGCAGTCGTTGCAGTGCGAGCCGCCCAGGCCGAGGGAATGGCGAGACGCGGCACCACGCTCAGACCCAGACCTTGCTGCACCATGCTGTAGATGGTGGCCGTATGCCCCACCTCCTGCACCACCGATGCAGCCGCGCCATGCGCCTGCAGCGCCGCATCGATCAGGCGGCGGCTGCCTGATGCATGATCGAGCAGCACCAGGGATTCGCCCGCCAGCTGGGCCCAGTGCACCTCTTTCTTGCGCGCCAGGCCATGCGAGGAAAGGCAGACCAGACAAAAAGGCTCGGTCAGGATGGTCTGTGCATGCAGATCCTGTTTCTCGGATGGGTCGATCACCACTCCGAAATCTACCTCCCCGCTGCGCACGCTGAGCAGCACATCGCTTTGAATGCGATCGAGCAGCTGGATATTGACGCCCGGCGACTGCTGTCTGCCACGTGCAATGCACTGCGGCAGCAGGTTGGCGGAAAGCGTGGGACTGCTGGCAACCTTCACGCGGCCCTTGCGCTGCGTCGCCAGGCCTTGCACTTCAAGCAGGCAGGCATCGAGATCCTCGAGCACGCGAGAGAGATTGCCCAGCAGCAGACGGCCTGCCTCGGTCAGTTCCACCTCACGCGTGGTTCGATGCAGCAAAAGCAAACCCATGGCCTGCTCCAGGTCCGTCACATTGCGGCTGACGGCAGGCTGGGTCAATGCCAGGACATCGGCAGCGCGGCTGAAGCTGCTGCTTTGAGCCACTGCCACAAAGGCACGCAGCTGGCGCAGGCTGATATTCATATCAAAATATTATAGGTCTATCGAATAAATCCATTTCTCTTTTAAATGGATTGCGTGTCCAATACGCAGCCATCGCGCACCGGCCCGGTGCCTTGCATGGATGGCTTCAGTTCAAGAATATGTCTCGCCCCCGCTTTGTCCCCGATAACTTCACGCTGGCACTGATCGCCACCGTCGTCCTCGCCAGCTTTGTGCCTGCATCCGGCCAGTTGGCCAAATATGTGGAGCTTGTCACCACAGGCATCGTCAGCCTGCTGTTCTTTCTGCATGGCGCCAAACTCTCGCGCCAGGCCATCCTGGCAGGCATAGGTCACTGGCGCCTGCATATCTGGATCTTCATCGCCACCTTTGTGCTGTTCCCCTTGCTGGGGCTAGCACTGCGCCCGGTGCTCTCGCCCCTGGTCACCACCGAGATGTATATCGGCGTACTGTTTCTTTGCACCCTGCCCGCCACGGTGCAATCGGCGATTGCCTTCACCTCCATGGCGCGCGGCAATGTGCCTGCCGCCGTGTGCAGCGCATCGGCCTCCACCTTGCTGGGCATCCTGGTCACGCCGATTCTGGTGAGTCTGATCCTGCACAAGAATGCGGAAGGCGGCGATGCATTGCATGCCATTGGCAAGATTGCCATGACGCTGCTGTTGCCCTTTGTCATCGGCCATCTGATGCGCCCCGTGATCGGCGGCTTCCTGCAGCGTCGCGCCTCCATCATCAAGCTGGTGGACCAGGGCTCCATCCTGTTTGTGGTCTACGCGGCCTTCAGCGCTGCGGTCATCAGCGGCCTGTGGAAGCAGACTCCGATTCCCTCACTGCTGGGCTTGATCGTGCTGTGCTGCATTTTGCTGGCAGCCGTGCTCTTGATCACCACCTGGAGCGCACGTCGCCTGGGCTTCAGCAAGGAAGATGAGATTACGCTGGTCTTCTGCGGCTCCAAGAAAAGCATGGTCAGCGGCATTCCCATGGCCAATGTGCTCTTTCCCGCCGCATCCGTGGGCGCCATCGTGCTGCCGCTGATGCTGTTCCACCAGATCCAGCTCATGGTCTGCGCCGTGCTGGCACAGCGCTATGCCAGGCGCGTGCAGATTGCCGATGAGAGCGCGCCTCATTAAGAGCAGCTGACCCATGAAAAGGGGCGCCTTGTGCGCCCCTTTTTCCTTTCTTGGACGAGCCGCCGTTTCAGGCAGCCGACGTTAACGCATTGTGCTTGTGCAGCAGCTGTGCGGTTTCCGCATTGACGGAATCGTTCACGATCACCTGAATCCCCAGCCCTGTCGCGGTCTCCACAATGGCTTGCAGCAGATGCAGGGCACCCGGGCTTTGAGCAGCCTGCTCCGAGAACTCGCTGCCCAGCTTCACATAGCGCAGCGGCAAGGTGTGGAGCTTGGTCAGGCCCATGGGTTGCTGATCCAGACGACGCAGTCCGACGCCGACACCGGCCAATGCCATGGCCCGGCAGAACTCGGCCACCTCATCGGGGTAGGCCGTCAGTCCATGGGCATCGAGTTCCAGACAGAGCAAGGACAGGCGATGTCCCCACTTCGGCGCACTCAGCTCTTCACGCAGGCGGCCCAGGAAGTCGGGCTGGGCCAGCGAGGGCAAGGAGATTCGAATGACCAGCTCGCAGTCGTTCTGTTCAAGGCACCCAGCACCGAGAGCCACTGCTCGCAAATCAAACTCTGCCGACAAGCCCAGACGCACGGCCACCGGCAGGAACAGCGACCCCATCAAGGTCTCGCCGGAAGCAGTGCGCAGCGAGAGCGACGCTTCGCCACGCTCCTGCACCCCGGTGCGCCCCTTGAATTGCAGCGGCTGAACGGACAGGGAAAGTGCATCCTGCGCTTCCAGTGCCGCAATCAGCATCTGACGCCACAAGGTCTCTCCGGCCAGATCGGAGACCACCTCGTCATCCCCGTAGGCCACATATTCCACCTCGGCCTGGCCCGAACTCTCGGCGCGCATCAAACCGTAGTCCAGCCGTGCAAGCACACCGGTCACCGAGCTCGATGCCGAGTAATCGGTCAAGGCAAAGCTCCAGCGGCACCACTGACCACTGCTCAGGGTCACACGCATGGACAGCAGCACCTGCCGGATCTGCTGCACCAGAGACATGGCCTGAGGTCCCGCCAGGGCCGGCATGAGCACCACAAAGTCCGAGCCATTGAGGCGGGCCAGCTGGGCCTTGCACTCTGCATGACTCTTCAACACCTGATTGACCTGCTCGCCCATCGCTGCCAGCCAGGCATCGGCACTGGCGCGCGACATCTGCGCATTCAAGGCCAGCAGATCACGCTGCCTGAACAGCATCACATGGCCATGTGCCGCAGCGCCATCAGCTCCGCTCAGCGCGCGGCGCAACTCATTGACAAAGTACTTGCGATTCGGCAGCTGAGTAACAGGATCACGATTGACCTCCAGCTCCAGTGATTCGATACGCTCCATCTGCTCCTGCGCCGTAGCCTGAACCCGTTCTCGGGTGTCTGCAATGGCGCTGAGTACGGGCACCAGCTCGGCCACTGCGGCCCTGGCGGGCCTCGCCGGGCCCTCACTGCCGGCCTGACGTCCAATCGCCTGAACCTGTGCCGAGATTTCCTGCTGCAAGACCTTGCGAAACCATCTGAACAGCAAGACTACAAAGAAAGCCCAGGCCAACCCGGCCAGCACCACCACACCTGCCAAGCGCACGCTGCTGCCCCACAGTGCCTGGCTCGCATAGCTGTTGTCCACAACCAGCGTCAATTGCCCAACCTGCTTCCAGCCATCGCTGATCACTCGCTCCGCCTTTGGCGAGCGAAGCGGCAGCATCTCAACAAACCATGGCGGAGCACCACTGTCTTTGAGCTTGGCAGCAGGGGCCGAACTATCGGTAATGTCTTTGTCGCGCCGGCGCTCGAACAAGGTTTCGCCCTGGGGCGAGGCCAGGCGAATCAGCTTGAACTGTCCGCCATCGAACAAGGCCATCATCAGCAGCTCCTGGGTGACCGGGTCCTGATTGGCCGGCTGCGACAGTGACAAAGCCAGCGACGAAGCAGCATTCTCGCTCTCGGACTGCAACTGCCCATCCAGATACTGGCGCGCGGCACCTATGCTGAACGCCAGGGTACCAATCAAGATGGCCACGATGGCCACTGTCACGCTGATCAAAAGTTGTTTCAACAACGACATCTTGCTGCCTTATCTGTGTCGACCATTCAATAGGGCTCCGCTGCCTACACCGCGAAACATGGCATTCATGGCAAAAAACCTTCCTGCTTCATGCGCGCCAGCAGATCGCGCCAGCGCGTGATCCTGTCCACCGAAGCAGGCTGTGCACCCGCGACATACACACCCTGGGCATTGAAGCTGAACACAGGAGTCAAGTCCTTGCGCTGGCTGGCCGGCATGATGTTGTCCAGCAGGCTGTCCAGCACCAGCGGCTCGGCTGCAGGGGTCTCGTAATAGCCCAGCACCATATGCGCGATGCTCTGCGTGCTGCCTGCGCCGCCCAGTCGGGCACGCACATAGATAAGGCGCAGTTTCTCGACCGCCACGCCAAGGCGCAGCAGCGAGAAATACTTGCCGATCACGTAGTCCTCGCAGTCTCCCGCCCCCTTGCCCAGTGTCTCCAGCGGCGTGGCCCAATAGTCGGGCTGGGACCAGAGCATGCTGTCCTCCGATTGCAGCACGGCGCGATTCCAGAAGGTATTGACGGCCGGCAACTGCTGCTGCAACGGCCTGTCTTTCTGGGCCTGCAGCATGGCCAGCCACTGGTTCAGCCTCTGTACACCTGCGCCACCATAACGGGACTGCATGGTGCTGTGCAGCCGCTCAGCATCGAAATCCAGCGCTGCGGCGTCAAACCCGCGCTGCAGCACCCAGCCGCCCACAAGCGCAGAGCCATACAAAAGCATGCCTCTGCGCGACAGGCGCTGCGGTTTTTCCACTGAATGTGGAAACAGTAGGCTGGGCGAAGTGCTCAATCGAGTTGCATGAAGAGCAAGCGCCCAAGACAGAATCTGCTTGAAGCGCCTGTGAATATTGTGATGACTGCTATGAAGCTTGATGGTTCGACGAGAACACAGTCAAGAGTCAATGCTCACAAATGTAACCAATCATGCAAGCTCTGAAAACGACCTGACGATCGTGCCCGGGCAAGGCGGCAGAAGATTTGATTTATCAAGCCCTCTGCCGGCCCTTGCCGGAGCCCTCTTATCAGGTGTGGTCGATCTTGAGCTTGCCCTGATCGATCAGCTGCTTGATCAGCGCATTCTGATCATGGCTCGTGCCCACCAGATCCACGCCCTCGACCAAGATCTTCTGGTTGAAGCCATTACCATTCGCATCGAGTGCGCCGGCCGTCGAGACCTTGATCACCGTATCGATGGTCTTGCCATCGGCTTCGGTGCGGGTCTCAAGGTGCAGGAACTTGCTCAGATCACTCGAAGACTCTTCGCCTTGCAGCAGATCGGCCAAATCGAGTGCGTCGTTACCCGAGGCACCGAAGTTCTTCACCACATCGGTGACCGGACGCGCCGCCGTACCCGCATCGCCCTGGTGCCAGATGAACAAGTCGTCTTCGGCCGTTCCCAGCAGCGAGTCGCCGGACGAGGTGCTGTGCACTTCATGGCTGCCGGTATCGGTACTCGACAAGGCCATGCGGGAAGCTGCCAGCGTCGTGGCGCCCGGTCCGGTCGCGTCGATGCTGATGTCCAGGCTTGCCGTATCGGTATCGCCATCGGCCTGAGTCAGCTTGTAGTCGAAATGTTCGACCTTGCCTGCCCCGGCTGCGCTCTCGGTCGGCGTGTAGGTGTAGGAGCCGTCGGCCTTGATCAGCAGCGTGCCGTAGTTGCCGGTGATTGTCGTACCGCCCGATGCCGCATTGACCCAGGTTGAACCGTTGAACACCGAAAGCGTCGATGTCTCGCCCAGCGTACCCAGTGTGTCATTGGACGTGACCGAGCCGGTGACGGCCGTGCTGCTCCAGACGATGGAGTCCGGGTTGGGAACGTTGGCCGTGAAGTCATCGAACGTCACCGCAGCATCCGTGCTGTTGCTGTTGCCCTCATGCACCGTCAAGAGAATGCGATAGGTCGCATCCGCTTCGAGCGCCGTCGTGGTGAAGGTGCCCGTTCCGGTGATGACGCCGGAGTTCGTTTGCCCGGGAACAGCAGACCAGGTTACCCCGCCATCGGTGCTCTTGTAGAGCGTCCAGTTCACAGAATCATTGGGGTTGCTCGCATTGCTGAAGTTGGTTACCTTGAACTGCAGCGTGGTCCCCGCCACGGTCGAGGTGTAGATCGGCGTCACGGCCTTGGCATCACCGCTCGCTCGAGCGTTATTGTCGGTCAGCACCAAGCCACCGCCGGTGGAGATGCCGTCCAATGTCGAGGTCGTGTTATTGACGGAACTGACCAGCCATTTGGAATTCTCACCAGACTGCCAGTTGCTGCTCGAGAGATTCGAGTCAGTCTTGTACAACCGGGTACCGGCGGTGTTGTCGAACTTCCAGGCATTGTTGTCGCCGCTGTTGAAATGGGCCAGCGTCGTCGGCGACGGCGCAGTCGCCACGCTCTTCGATGTCAACGTTGCGCTGTTGGTATCGTCGACTGCATCCGGCTTGCTGGTGAAGCTCGCGCTGCCGTCCGCCGTGCTGCTGCCGTCGGCAACTACTGCAACGACCTTGATCTCATTGACTTGCACATTCTCAGGGACGGTCATATTCAGACCGGTGATGGTGACTGCCTTGGTAATGGGATCAATGCTCACCGAATAACTGCCGTTGCTGACCAATGGCAAGGACCAGTGAGTCGCATCAATCTGGGTTCCAGCGGACAGCGTGACGCCCTTTGGTACTTCAACAGTCACCTTCGTAACCGTCTCGGAATAGTCCACATCCTGAGGAGTAGCCGTGATCGTGACCGGATAAGTCGTTGCCGTCGTATAAGTCACCTTGTTGATCAGATAGTCGTCATCCACACGCGGTGCGTCAAAGACGATCTGGCTGATCGTGCTTCCTGCGGGCACACTCAGTTTGAACTGCGTATCCACCTTGTCGGTGCCGCCCTTGACGAATCCATAAAGACCGCTGGCCGCATTGACAGAGCCGTCTGCGTTGTATCCCAGTACAACAGGCTTTTTCGCCTCGTCAAACATTTGATAACGCGCCCACTCCCCCGAAGCCAACCAGGCAAACTGCACCGTGATGGCTGTCACAGGTACATTGAATTGAATAGCCAAAGATTCAGAACCTGACGAGCTGCGTCCAATTTCAGTCGAATCGCCGGACGCGGCGCCAACCACACCAAAACCATCGTGATCCGTTCCGGTCACGACACTCACCGTCCCTTTCGAGCCATTAATGTTGTACGCCGTCACTGTGTGGCCCGCATTTGAGCTGTTCACGCTGGCAGCAGTGATCGATGTCGTAACGGGCGTTGCCCCCGCTCCCACATTCACAGTAACCAAGGGAGTATCCGCAACTGGAGTCACATTAATGTCCAGCGTGCTGGTGACTCCTGTATTGGTGGTGTAGGTCACGGTCGGAACCTTGCCGCTCCAATCGCTGCTGGGCGTAAAGACATAGCCGCCATTCGCTGCCACAGTGATTGTTCCTACCACCTTGCCTGCATCCATCACGTTCACCGAACTGCCACCCACACTGTAGGTCACTCCGTTGACGGCAAAGCTTGCAACGGCAAGAGATCCACCCGAGACATAGCCCTCATCGTTGAGCAGCACATTGCCTGAAACAGGGTGATCCTCGGTCGTGGTGTTTATGTCAGGGAAGGCGTCATTGGCTCCGTTGATGGTGATGGTGATGGTGCTGGTGGCCGTGCCGTCGGCGGAGGCCACAGTATAGGTCTCAACAATGGACTGGCCTGCCTTCAGGAACTGCACGGCGGCATTGTCGACCTTGTAGGTGTAGGTGCCGTCGGCGTTCATGGTGACAGCGCCCAGTTGGCCGCCCGTGTGCGTGCTGCCAGTGAACTTGAGGCTGTTGGTGTTGAAGCTGGACTCACCCGCATCGACGTCAGAGATGGTCACCGCACCGTTGACGCTGAGCTTTCCACCGGAGACGTCTGTGTCCTCGGTGACCGACTTGGCATCGTTCGTCACCGTCGGCACATCGTTGGTGCCGTTGATGGTGATGGTGATGGTGCTGGTGGCCGTGCCATCGGCGGAGGCCACCGTATAGGTCTCAACAATGGACTGGCCTGCCTTCAGGAACTGCACGGCGGCATTGTCGACCTTGTAGGTGTAGGTGCCGTCGACGTTCATGGTGACAGCGCCCAATTGGCCGCCCGTGTGCGTGCTGCCAGTGAACTTGAGGCTGTTGGTGTTGAAGCTGGACTCACCCGCATCGACGTCAGAGATGGTCACCGCACCGTTGACGCTGAGCTTGCCACCGGAGACGCCTGTGTCCTCGGTGACCGACTTGGCATCGTTCGTCACCGTCGGCACATCGTTGGTGCCGTTGATGGTGATGGTCAGCTCTGCCGTGGAGGTGTCGCCATCGGCATCGGTGATGGTGTAGCGGATAGTCTCGGTCAGGCTTTGGCCGTCATTGAGAGCCTGAACTGCCGGCAGGCTGTTGTTGAGCTGGTACGACCAAGTTCCGTCTCCGTTGTCCACGAGCTTGCCGTACTTAGCGTCGCCGGTGGTAATGACCACGGTGCTGGCATCAGCACCCAGCGTGTCGTTGCCCAACAAGTTGCCGGTGATGGGGACAGTCGTGTCTTCGGTGACGGAGGCCGTGTCGGGCTTGGCTTCAGGTGCCGTGTCGGTGATGAGCACGACCAGGTTGTCGGACTTGGTCTGGTTGGCCGCATCGGTGACGGTGACCGTGAAGCTGTCCTTGACGGAGTCGTCGCC
>NZ_JBXARF010000017.1:0-27399 GCF_058807955.1 Comamonas sp. GW821-FHT11H03 | reverse complement strand
CTGGCCTGCGGCTTCAGATAAATCGACACGGTGCGGCTATCGCCCTGGGGCCACTGCACACGTTCAACCACGTAGCCTTCCCAGCCGCCAAGAGCCTGCAATAACTTCGAGTCCAGCATTTGATGTGTTCTCCGGTGTCAGCTTCGTTGCCATCAGATTACAAAACGAACGGGCTTATCTCCACAGAATTCCTCGATGAACCTGAAAAAAGCACGCTTTAAAGCGGGCAGTCATACAAATTGGGTAGGAAAGCGGTCAGACAACAAGTATTTACAGCTGGGTCTTTCTGCAAGATTACTCTGTAGGACTCCATTTTCTGAAGGAGTTGCTATGAAAGCGCTACTTTTAATTGCCGCAGTTACCGTCGCGCTGGCGGGGTGCTCGATGATGCCGGGGCATAGTTCCGGCTCGATGCCTGCTCAGGGGGCCGGTCAGAACATGGGATCAATGAATATGAGTGCAGGCCGAGATTCCTGGTTGGTTGACGACAATGGACGCCCTTGGACTGGCGGTGACGGCGCTTTCTACGGCTCTCAGAACAGGTAGACAAGGGGCGTAAGGGCTTTTCCTTGAGGCATTGCACGGTCTTGTCATCCAGCCGCTCGGCATGCCCGGACAGGCGAGCTCGTCGCGCAGGCTTTGGGTGATGGTTTGGGGTTCGTTGGCATGGGCATCGGGCGCGGACAGTCAGGCTGCAGCAGGGAGTCAGCAATCGTCTTCAGCATGAGGATCTCCTGTTCAATAAATTGCGTGGAACTATCAAAGCTGAATGCTCAGAGAGGCCATGCTTCTGACGTGAGCGCCATCACCACGGCAGCGCCGACCAAGCAGAACAGGCCGAGGCCGGTAAGAGTCCATTGCGCTGCGAGCAGCATTGTGGTGGAGTGGGGGACAGTCCAGGCTCAGGTTGAGCCAATGGCGGGGGCTGAACCGAGGCATAATAACGACCGGTCATATCAAACGAGAAATGACCGATGCGGAGCGCTCCACAAATCTAGGTTTAAGCGAAGCAAGAAAAACCTAGTGAAATCAATCATCTGCCCGTAGCTCAGTTGGATAGAGCAACAGCCTTCTAAGCTGTGGGTCACAGGTTCGATCCCTGTCGGGCAGGCCAAGTGAAGAAAAAGTCCATTCATGCAATTGCATGAATGGACTTTTTGTTTCTGCATCAGCAGTGTGCCGCAGAGCGTTTCTAAGACTCTGCGATCTTGCCCTTAGATTTTCATTCCATCTCTTCTTCGAAAACGACCGAGGGTGCGGCGACGACGCGTGCAATGTCCGTGGGTGCCGTAATCAGACTTTTGCTTACATAGCTGAAGGGGGTGTCAGGCTCGAGGGCTGCAGTCGCCAAATGCGCTTTTGCCTGGTTAAGAGTGATGTAGTAGCTGCCCATGGGGGCTTCAATGGCACCACGCGTCAGAACAGGGGTGTTGCTGCCAGTAAGGGATGGGGTGTAGTTTTCTGCCAGCATCTGGCCGGATTCTGCAATCTGCATGACTTGCACTCCCAGCAGGCGCAAACGGTCGACGGCTCGCCCCGAGTCAGCCGACAGCCAGTAACCGCATGGGCGGGGACGGCTTTGTTCGGGCTTTATGTTCAGTGATGAATTCCAGTCCACACGGGCTTCGATTTCCTGTCCGGATTCGGCCTGCAGCATGTGGATGGTGCGCTGCTCAGATGTTTGTTTGGCCTGGATGGTCAGGGTGTTGCGGCAAGCGAGCGCAGAAATGTCGCGGGATACAAAGGATTCGACCTGCTTCAGATTTTTCGATTTTTCGGCCGTGGCTCGCAGTGCTGCAGTTGCCGCAGTGACTAGGCTGTGCACGCGGCGCTGAATGTGCAGGCGCCCCAGATCAGAGCCGCGGCTGGCGATCAGCAGGGCAACAGAATTTTTGAGGCTGCTGGTGTTGGCAAGAGTGTCGGCAGTCAAACCGGCCATGGACATTGATTTGTCCTCAGGCTGAGCACTGGGCTGAAAAAACCATTCATTACTGAGCTCTGCCTGCTTGAGAGCGTTGCGTATAGGTTGGCTGAACCACTCTCGCGCAGCCTTGTTGACAAATTCGTGTGCATTGGCCGTGGCCGCAGGTTGGAGCAGTACGTCGTAGCGTTGCACGGCCTGAAATCTCTGCAGCAGCGTGCCAGCTGCTGCAAATTCACGTAGATCAATCACTGCGGCTGGGCGGTAGTTACGGGTCAGGCGGGCGAGGGCCTGTGCTTCCGGAGTGCTCAACAGCAGATGATCGTGAACGAGATCGGTGCCGTCTGCTGTGACGTGGCTGGCCGTGCCTGCTGCATCAGGGTTGGCCCGAGGTACGATGATGATGTTGGTTTGCTGCAACAATGGTGCAAGCAGGCCGCCCTGGCTCAGTTCGCGTGCGACGACCAGCAGGGCCTCAGTGCTGGCAGGTTCGTCGCCACGCTGGCCGCCGACCAAGAGCACGGTGGGTTTGCCGCTGCTATTGATGGCCGTTGCCTGGGTGCTTTGGCCCTGAGTCGCAATAAGTGCCTGAATCGGCAGTCCTCTTTGAGAGGTGCCGATAGTGACGGTGGACAGTTGCGAGCCGTTACCGGCCTTGCTGCTCACTGTTTGCAGCCATGCAGCAATTTCTGTCTGCGTGCTGAACTGCTGTCGCCCGCTACGCAGACCCGGAGTGTCATAAAGAGTAATGGGATCGATAAAGAGAGACTCGATGGCCGGGTTATAGGGCAGGGCTGTCAGCTGTTGCGTAGGGGCAACCGCCTGGCTGATCACTGAAGGAGCGGCAGGAGAACTTGCTGCGGAGGGGGCTGGGGCCGGTGCTGGGCCTGACATGCCAGTCCAAGGCGGCAGCTGCACATTGGCACAGGCCGTCAACAGCACTGCCGAGCCCACTGTCGTCAGCTTGAGCATGCTTTGGGTCCAGACGGACTGCGTGCGCTTGGCATGAGAGAAAACAGGCTTGGTAAGAAATGTCATAAGTTCAACGCAGATAAAAAGAACATGCCAAGAACGAAAGCTCAAGCTTCGCACATCTGGAACCCATATTAGGTCGGCTGGCTTGCTGTCGGCTGTCAGCGCGCAGCGATGCTGAAGCTGGAAAAAACAGAAGGGCTGCAATATTGGAGATTGCAGCCCTTCAGGAGGTTGGGTTGAAGGTGACTCACACCTTCAACCATAGACGCAGTGGACTAACGTCCGTAACCGCCGCCAAAGCCTCCACGGTTGCCACCGCGATTACCTCCGCCAAAACCACCGCGACCGCCGCCGCCACCGCCAAAGCCGCCACGGCGACCACGGTCAGCCATGCTGTCCACGCTGGTGCGCATGGGATCGGGCTGGCCACCACCGTTGCTGCCGCGCGCGCCGTTGAGGCGGGCGTGGCCTTGCTGCGTACCCAGGTGCGCATCGGCACGGGGGGGCTGGTCGTCGTAGCGGTTGCCGCGCTCACGATCACCGAACTGGCGGGCACTGCCGCGTTTGGGGGCTCGCTGTTGATCGCTATTGCCCTGAGGGCGTGGAGCGCGGTCGCTTTGACCAAACGAGTTGCTGCGCTCGCCATTGCGCTCGGTGCTGCGATCGGAGTTGCGTTCGCCACGTTCCACCGCTTGCTGGCCCTGGCCGCGCTGGTTGTTGACGCGGCTGTTGCTGCGGGGCTTGTGCTGGCGTGCGGGACGTTGCTGTGCTTCACCTTCTGTCTCGCCTTGCGGGGCATCTACAGCAGGACGGCGACCACTGCGGCTGCCATTGGGAGTCTTATTGGAGCGGATGCGCTCCATCATTTCCTGGCGGGCTGCCTTGGCAGCTGCCTGCATCACATCGCGGCTGGGAGGCTTGCCAGCGCCACCCCACAGGGTCTGTCGGCCCATGGCGATGGGCTCGGCGATTTCGCCTTCTTCAGGACCAAAGCCTTCGATGGGCTGCACCGGAATCTCCTGCTTGGTAAAGCGCTCAATATCCATCATGAAGCCTTCTTCGTCCATGCAGACCAGGCTGACTGCGTTGCCTTCGCGACCGGCACGGCCGGTACGGCCGATACGGTGTACATAGTCTTCCGAGATATTGGGGATCTCGTAGTTCACCACGTTGGGTAGCTCGTCAATGTCGATGCCGCGTGCCGCGATATCTGTTGCCACCAGCGCGCGCAGCTCGCCCGTTTTGAAGCCTTCCAGGGCTTGGGTACGGGCGCTCTGGCTTTTGTTGCCGTGCAAAGCCATGGCGGAAACGCCGTTCTTGGTCAGGTACTCGGCCACGTTGTTGGCGCCAAACTTGGTACGGGTGAACACCAGCACCTGACTCCAGTTGTTTTCCTGGATGATGTGCAGCAGCACCTGCTTTTTCTTGCCGCGACCCACGGGGTGGATGACCTGCTTGATACGCTGCACGGTGGTGTTGCGCGGCGTGACCTGGATGGATTGGGGGTTGCGCAGCAGGCCATTGGCCAGTTCGCGAATTTCATCGCTGAAGGTGGCAGAGAACAGCAGGCTTTGCTTGTCCTTGGGTACTAGAGCCAGAACCTTCTTGACGTCATGGATGAAGCCCATGTCCAGCATGCGGTCGGCCTCGTCCAGTATCAGCATCTCGACGGTGGACAGGTCCATAAAGCCCTGACCGGCCAGGTCCAGAAGACGGCCGGGCGTGGCAACCAGAACGTCAACGCCTTTTTCGATGCGGGCGATCTGCGGCTTCATGCCGACACCGCCAAAAATCACGGTGGAGGTAATGTCCAGGTATTTGGCGTAGCCACGCAGGTTTTCTTCCACCTGGGCCGCCAGTTCGCGGGTAGGGGTCAGCACCAGAGTGCGGACGCCCTTGCCGCCAAACTTGTTCTTGGGCGCTGTGCCGCTTGCCAGGCGCTGCAGCATGGGCAGCGTGAAGGCGGCTGTCTTGCCGGTGCCGGTTTGAGCGCCGGCCAACAGGTCGTGCCCGGCGAGAACCAGGGGAATGGCCTGTGCCTGAATGGGAGTCGGGTTTTCATAACCCTGTTCTTGTACGGCCTTCAGAATGGCGGGTGCCAGATTCAGTTCTTCAAATGTCATTGTGATCAATTGCGCCAATCCTGGGCGCGGGGTATCAGCCTGTCATGGCACCCGTGGGGTGCCTGGCCAGTTGTAGGCAGATATAGTTTGCGTGTCGGGAGCTTGGAAACGCTTCCTTTGTCCCCAGCTGAAGTGCTGCTGCAGCAGGCAACTGGACGCCTGTTGCGAGGGGTATTGTCGCATGCACTGATAATCATGGTTTGATTGCCGTGTAAAGCGGCACACTTTTTTGCATAAATCCAAGTAACTCAAAGCAATTCGGACATGGCTCAATACGTTTTTTCGATGAATCAGCTGACCAAGACGGTGCCGCCCAAGCGCCAGATCTTGAAAGGCATTTCCCTGAGTTTCTTCCCCGGCGCCAAGATCGGTGTGCTGGGTCTGAACGGCTCGGGCAAGTCTTCGTTGTTGAAGATCATGGCCGGTGTGGACAAGGAGTATGAAGGCGAAGCCATCCCCATGCAGGGCCTGTCCATCGGCTACCTGCCCCAGGAGCCTCAGCTCAATCCTGAACATACCGTGCGCCAGGCTGTGGAAGAAGCCATGGCCGAGGTGAACAATGCCAAAGCCCGTCTGGAAGAGGTGTACGCTGCTTACGCAGAAGAGGATGCGGACTTTGACGCCCTGGCTGCCGAGCAAGGTGAGCTGGAGGCCATCATCGCTGCCGCGGGTACGGACTCCGAGCATCAGCTGGAAATCGCTGCGGATGCACTGCGCCTGCCGGCATGGGACGCTATCGTGGGTCAGCTCTCTGGTGGTGAAAAGCGCCGCGTTGCCCTGTGCAAGCTGCTACTGTCCAAGCCTGACATGCTGCTGCTGGACGAGCCGACCAACCACTTGGACGCCGAGTCCGTGGACTGGCTGGAGCAGTTCCTGCACCGCTTTAGCGGCACCGTGGTGGCCATTACCCACGACCGCTACTTCCTTGACAACGCGGCCGAATGGATTCTTGAACTGGACCGTGGCCATGGCATTCCCTACAAGGGCAATTACTCCGACTGGCTGATCCAGAAGGGTAACCGCCTGGAAGCCGAGCAAAAGGGCGAAGAAGCACGTGCCAAGGCCTTGAAGAAGGAGCTGGAGTGGGTTCGCCAGAATGCCAAGGGTCGTCAGGCCAAGTCCAAGGCCCGTATTGCGCGCTTTGAAGAGCTGAGCGATTACGAATACCAGCAGCGCAATGAAACCCAGGAAATTTTCATTCCTGTGGCCGAGCGACTGGGCTCCAAGGTCATCGAGTTCACCAATGTCTCCAAGTCCTTTGGCGACCGCATGCTGATCGACAACCTTTCGATGAACATTCCCGCTGGTGCCATCGTCGGCATCATCGGACCGAATGGTGCTGGTAAATCGACTCTGTTCAAGCTGATCGCGGGTAAGGAGCAGCCTGATTCAGGTAAGGTGGACATCGGCCAGACTGTGAAGATGGCCTTTGTGGACCAGCACCGCGATGAACTGGCCAACGAAAAGACCGTGTGGGAAGACATCTCCGGCGGTTTGGACATCATCACCGTGGGCAAGTTCACCATGGCGTCGCGCGCTTACGCGGGCCGCTTCAACTTCAACGGCCAAGACCAGCAAAAGAAGGTCGGCAACCTCTCCGGTGGTGAGCGTGGTCGTCTGCACCTGGCCAAGACGCTGATTCAAGGCGGAAACGTGCTGCTGCTGGACGAGCCCTCCAATGACTTGGACGTGGAAACCCTGCGTGCGCTGGAAGACGCGCTGCTGGAATATGCCGGTACCGTGATGGTCATCTCGCATGACCGCTGGTTCCTGGACCGTATTGCCACGCATATTCTGGCCGCCGAAGGCGATTCGCAGTGGGTGTTCTTTGACGGTAACTACCAGGAGTACGAAGCCGATAAGAAGAAACGACTGGGTGAAGAAGGTGCTGCGCCCAAGCGTATGCGTTACAAGGCGTTGAAGTAAGCATCAAAATGTCTCTGGCATCAGCTGGAGCGGGTATTCTTAGGGGCTATGAGCCTCGCACATGCATCCGTTTCCGTGCTGCGCACCTGCCTTGTCCAGGTGGTGCGTGGCGCTGATGCATTCGCGCTGCGATTGTTGCAGCGCACCGAATATGCGTTAGAGCAATCGCTTGCGACGGGTTTCCACTGTGCAAGGCGCGATGTGCTCAGCGCTGCGCTGCACAACCTGCAGCAGCACCGGGCCTCGGTGATCAGCAGCTTCCCGCAGAACTTGCTGGAGGCGCTGGTACTGTCAGCGCGCCAACCCTTTTCCTTTTCTGCACAGACGCTGGATACCGTCACTGGCCGGCTTTTGCCATTGGCGGCCATGGCCGAGTCGGCCAGCCGTCAGCTCAAGGCCGAGCACAAGCTGGTGCAGATGGTCGAGCCCCAGGTCGAGCTGGCGCTGGCCGATCTGGATGCGTTGATGAGCGGCGCTCAGGGGCTTGAGTCCGCTCAGCCAGAGTGCAATCCGCTGCGGCTGGAGAACTATGTGCGCGCTTTGAGCCAGTCGTTGACGGCTGTTCAGCCCGCCACGGAGGTGGCCGATTGCTGGCATGAATTCATGTCGCAGCAGCTGGGCTCGATTCTGGCTTCTGAATATTCCCGTGCTGCCAATTTGCTGCGCCAGCATGGCGTGCAGCCTGCCCGCTATGGGGCGGATGGCGACACCCGGCCCCAATGCCTGCTGACCTTGCGGCTATTGCAGGAGTTGGCCTCCGATCTGCGCTGGATTGATGATTCGCGGTGTACCGTGCCCCAGTCGCTGACAGACTCCATGCTGGCGGGTTGGCCTGCGACCGAGCCGGCCTCCATTGCGCCTGCGCAAGACTTGGGGCTGGAGGCGGGCTGGACTTCGTATTCGGCCAATGCGCTGCAGACTTCGCAGCAACCATGGGTGCCTAGTGCTCAGAGGGGATTGCGCGCGCCACAGCCCAGTCAGGCGCCCAGTGCTCTGATTCAGATACGCACGCTGCAGCGCATGATGAGTCATATGACCAGCGACGGCCGCCTGCTGCTGCCGGTGCAGCGGGTCTTGTTGCGGCTTGAACCCATGTTGAGCCAGTTGGTGGCGCAAGACGGTGCTTTCTTTGAAGATCGCTTGCACCCGGCACGGCAGTTGCTCGATGAGTTGACGGCTCGCAGCCTCTGGTTCGCCAGCGAATCTGCTCTGGGATTTTCTCACTTCATCACCGTGGCGGAGGCTGCGGCGAACCAGTTGGCTAGTGCTGGGCAGGCAAATGCGCATGTGTTTGCCCAAGTGCTGCAATTTGTGCGCGAGCAGTGGCCGCCGGAAGGTCGTATGAGCCGCGTTGCGCCTCTGAGCCAGCATACCGAAGTCGAGCATTCCACGCGACAAGGGCTGATGAGCTCGGCGCTGGGGCTGGTCGATCGTCAGATCGTGGGCGCCATCGAGCAGATCAAGCCCGATGCCCTGCAGCTGGCGCAGATGATTCGCAGCTTGCCCAGTGCCAAGGGGGTGCCTGAAGATATTCTGGATTTTGTGACCGGCCCTTGGGCCGGTGTGATTGCCCAGACACAGCAGCTGGCTGAACCAGGGCAGGAGCGCGATCCGGGTGGCTATCTGGCGCTGGTGCCCAGCCTGCTATGGAGCGTGTCGCCGCAGGCCGCTCAGGATGTAACGCGATTGGTGGCCATAGCGCCCAGGTTGCAGCGCCGTCTGGCGCGAGGCTTGCGCAGCGTGGGCCGCACGGATGTCGAAATCGCCGCACTGGCGGCCCGACTGGGAAGCCTTCAGCAGCGGGTACTGGATGCGGCCGAGGCCGCAGGCCGGTCCGGCTCTGACGAATTTGCCAGGGCGGATGTGCTCGGTGAACTGCCCAGCGTGCTGGCGGGTCTGGATGGTGCCTCAGAAACCGTGCGTGCCGGACTGGATATCACCTTGCCGGTACTGACCGACAGAGTCGAGGAACTACCATCAGTGGCCGTGATGCGAGAGCCGCAGCCTCAGGCCGCAACCCATTCCTCAGGACCTGTCTTCAAGACCACAGCGCCGCAAAAGACAGTAAGTGCTCCATTGGGCGAGCCTGAAGCAGTTGTTTATGCTCCTATGCCGACGCACGCACCCATGGGGCAGAGCAAGCCTGCAGATGTTGCTGAATGGCCTTTGGGGACCTGGGTGGAGCTGTGCAACGAGCGCCAGCAACTGCGCACCAAACTGACCTGGGTCAGCCCGCAACAAAGCCTGTTTCTGTTTACCGCCGAAGACGGAAGCACCCAGTCCATGACGCGCCGCATGCGCGACAAATTGCTGACGCAGGGGCAGTTGCGGCGCCTTGAGGCGATTGCCTAACTTCTTGCCTGTAGATCCTGATAGCTAGGCAGCGTTGCCTGGCCTTCGATCCGCACCGATTGAGCGAGCAAGACAGCGCGCGCGGTGGCTACGGCCACGGCTTCGGCGGCCAATGTGCTCAGCGTCATCATTCCCAGCGACTTGCCGCTGCACGCCGTACCAAGGGCAAACAGGCTGTCGCCATCGCTCATGGTATGCACGGGGTTAATGGCACGTGCCAGGCCGTCATGGGCTACCACGGCCAGGCGATGGGCCTGGGCCTTGCTGATGATGGCGTCGGTCGCTACGATGCCAATCGTGGTGTTGCTTCCGGCCAGAACCGGCCTGGGCTCCTCGCCTGCCAGCAAGGCGTCGCGGGTGCCACGCAATTGCAGGCCGTCTGTCGTGCGTGCCCCGGCCAGCAACTCGCCGTTGAAGGGGTTGAATACATCGCCCAGCGCATTGCAGGCAATGATGGCTCCCACGGTGACGCCATCGACGGTAAAACTGGCCGTGCCTATGCCGCCCTTCATGGCGCGTTCATGGCCGAAGACTTTGCCTACCACGGCGCCCGCGCCGGCGCCTACGCTGCCCTCGGCGGGGCGCTTGGTGCCGGAGTCAGACCCCGCATTGCGGCTGGCTGTATAGCCGGCTGTGGCATCAGGGCGTATGCGCATATCGCCCATCATCACGTCAAACAGAACGGCGGCGGGCACCAGCGGAATGCGGCCCACGCCGATATTCAGGCCCGCGCCTTGCTCTTCCAGCCAGCGCACGGCCCCTGTGGCCGCGTCCAGCCCCCAGGCGCTGCCGCCGGCCAGCATGATGCCGTGGACCTCCTGCACCAGATTGCTGGGGTGCAGCAAATCGGTTTCGCGCGTGCCGGGGGCTGCGCCGCGCACATCCACACCGCCCACGGCACCCAGAGGGCACAGCACGGCGGTGCAGCCCGTGGGGCGGCGCGAGTCGCTGAAATGGCCGACGGAAATGCCCTGCACACGGCCGATATGGCCTTCGTGTGCAAGCAGATCCTGAAACGTTGAAAAAACGCTCATGTCAGTCCTCTTTGCATTCTTTATATGTCTTTATGGATAAACAGATGGTTTTTTATTCTTTAGGGTTTGCGCGTGTAAGGTTCATACTTGCTCACATTGTTGCAGCCCGGTAAACAAATGAGAACCGTGCCGCTCACGCGCATCAAATTCAAGGAGTGATCCATGTCTGCCCATTTTTCTTTTGCCGCCAGCCGTCGTGCTGTTCTGGCCACTGCCGCAGTCGCATTGCTGGCGACTGCCGGTGTGCCTGCTTTGGCGCAGGATCCAGCCAAGAAGAACCTGCTGATCGGTGCCACCGCCGGCTCCAACTATGACCTGCTGCAAAAAGGCATAGTGCCTCAGCTGCAGAAAAAGGGCTACCAGGTCAAGTTGATCGAGTTCAATGATTATGTTCAGCCCAATCTGGCGCTGTCCGACGGTTCGCTGGATGCCAACTTCTTTCAGCACCGTGCCTATTTCGATCAGTTCACCACGGATCGCAAGCTGGCGCTGAGCGCGATTGCCCAGGGACCGGTGGCACCCATGGGCGTGTACAGCAAAAAGCACAAGTCTCTGGCCGATATCAAGAGCGGAGCCAAGGTGGCTCTGCCCAATGACCCCAGCAACCTGGCCCGTGCATTGCTGGTGTTGCAGCAGGCTGGACTCGTCAAGGTCAAGGAAGGGGTGAACCCGGCTCGCATCTCCGAGCTGGATCTGGCCGCCAATCCACACAAGCTCAAGTTTGTGGCTCTGGAGGCTGCCCAGTTGCCCCGCGTGCTGGAAGACGCTGACTATGTGGTGGTCAATGGCAACTTTGCCGTTTCCTCGGGCCTGAAGCTGAGCGAAGCCGTGGTGCTGGAAAAGACTCCCGATCTTTACCTGAACGTGGTGGCCGTGAAGACCGGCAACGAAAACAGCCAATGGGCCAAGGACCTGTCCGCAGCCTACCGCTCGCCCGAGTTCAAGGCCGTGGTGGACAGCCAGTTCCCCGGCTACTCCAAGCCTGCTTTCCTGAAGTGATCGGCTGGACTGAAGACGCCAAGGGCCGCAATGCGGCCCTTTTTTCATGCCCGTGGATTGGCTGGCTATAGATGAAAAGCAAATAAGAGCATGGGTTTTTATTGGTTGGAATTTGCTCTCACGGTCTGGATACTGCAAAGGCCTCTGCATGGATGCAGAGTCCGACCTTTGGTATCAAAACACAGTACATCAACGAGGAGCAAAGCATGACCACTTTTTTTTCCGTAGCGCACCGCCGCCGCCGTCTTCTGGCCACAAGCTTGCTGGCGGGAGCCGCTCTGGCCATGAGCGCCCTGCCGGCTGCGGCCCAGGACGCGGGCAAAAAGCAATTGGTCATTGGCGGCACGGCCGGCTCCAACATTGATCAGCTGCAATACGGCATCGTCCCCATCCTGCAGAAAAAGGGCTACAAGGTGCGTCTGGTGGAGTTCAACGACTATGTGCAGCCCAATCTGGCCCTGGCCGACGGTTCGCTGGATGCCAACTTCTTCCAGCACGAGGTGTATTTCAATCAGTTCAAGGGCGACCGCAAGCTCGATCTGACGGCCCTGGTGCAGGGGCCGATCGCGCCCATGGGTGTCTACAGCAAGCAGCGCAAGAGCCTGGCCGAGCTGAAGGAGGGCGATCGCATCGCCCTGCCCAACGATGCCAGCAATCTGGCGCGGGGCATTCTGCTGCTGCAGCAGGCGGGGCTGGTCAAGCTCAAGGAAGGCGTGAACCCGCTGCGCGTCTCCGAGCTGGATCTGGCCTCCAATCCCAAGAAGATCAAGCTCGTGCCCCTGGATGCGGCTCATCTGCCGCGTGCGCTCGATGATGCGCAGTACGCCATCATCAACGGCAACTTTGCGATTTCCTCGGGCCTGAAGCTTTCGGATTCGGTGCTGCTGGAAAAGACGCCTGAGCATTATCTGAACATCGTGGCCGTCAAGACCAGGGACAAGGATGCGCAATGGGCCAAGGATCTGGCGGCAGCCTACAAGTCCGCCGAGTTTAAGAGCGTGGTGGACAGCAAGTTTGCGGGCTATGCCAAGCCCGCATTTTTGCAATAAGTCTCAGCCGGCAAGGGCCTGAACCTCATGCTCCAGATGGCGCAGCGCACGCAGCTCGATCTGCTGCAGCTGCGCTTGCTGCGTTTCGGGCAGGCCCTGTAAAAGCGCGGCGGCGCCAAAGTCGCTGAGCATGGCCTGCCCGGTCTGCAGATTGCACAGGATATTGTGGGCGTACAGATCTCCATGCAGCAGACCACGGCCGTGCAGGTGGGCGATCGCAGAGCGTATGCCTTGCAGCAGTTGCTGGGACAGGCCGCTTTGCAGGCGCAGTGCGGGGTCATAGACATCACGTGTGCAGCTGTTGAAGCTTGGCGGCCCAGCCAGCGGCTGCATGGCTGAATCCAGTAGGGGCAGGGCCGTGGCTGTTTGCCCGTCAGGAGCACCCAGAACCTGCGCCAGCGGCGTCAGTAGATGAGGGTGCTGTCCTGCCGCAATGCCTGCCGCCAGTTCGGATTGTGGCGTGCCGTCGCTGGTCTGGGCGGCCTTGAAAACCTTGAGTGCCAGCTCCTGTCCGTTGAAGCTCGCGCGGTAGATATGGCCGCTGGCGCCTTCGCCCAGTTTGCCGGCGATTTGCAAATTTTGATAGAAAATGGGCTCAACCAAATGCCCTGAAAGGGTATCCAGCTCCTGTTTTTGAGTCATTGGATTACCTGCCAGCGCCAGCCATGCCAGGTGTGGCAGCCGGAAGATGACTTCGGGAGCATCTTCGAAACGGTTGCTTGCAATGCGCAGCAACTCCAGAGCCTGGCAATGTTCCAGGCTCTGGGGCAGCTGATTCAGCCGGTTGCATGACAGCATGAGCTTTTGCAGGTGCATGCATCGGCCCATAGATTCGGGCAGCCGCTGCACGCGGTTGTCCGTGAGAATCAGCCAGCGCAGGCGCGGCGGCAGGCTGTCCTCGGGCACATGCGCGATGCGGCAGGCCTTGAAGCCCACCATTTCGAGTTGCGGCATGCGGCCCAGCACGCGAGGCAGTTCGCCGAACGGATTGTTCGAGGCAAACAGAATGCGCAGCCGTGCAAAGCGCGTCAGATCATCGGGCAGGGTGCTGAGCCGGTTGCCCGACAGATCAAGGATCTCCAGCGTCTCGGTCAGCTGATAAAGCGCGTCGGGGAACTCGGTCAGCCCATCGCTGAGCCTGATATGGTGTGCGCGGGCCAGTGAACCATTGGCCAGCCCGGAGTGAAACTGTTCTAGCGTCAACATAGGACGCGCAGTCTAAGCCTCGCGCACGAAATGCACAGGAAACACACAATGCACGGAATGCCTGCATGAGAATCTTCAAAGACCTGCCTGCTCTGGTGCAGGCATTGCCCGAGCTGACGGTGAGCGACTGGGTGGATCTGCCTGCCGATGCTGCTGCCCAGCTCAATGCGCCACATCAATCCCCGTCAGCGGGTCTGCTGGTACAGCCGGCTTTGCGCTTTGTGGTGCGCGATGCGAATGAGGCGCAGCGTATGGGCTATGTGCCGTGGATGCCGGTGGCGGTACTCGCCCAGATGCACTGGCCTTGCCCAGCGGAGGCGCAGGCATGGGCCGGGTTTCTGCAGGCCGAATTTGGTCACAGCCAGCACTTTGCTGCACGGCCGCAGCTGTGCGATGAAGCCGATGTGCCCGAGCCGTATTGGCTGACGATCAATGCTACGGCACAGCAGCGGCTGGCTTACTGGTATCAAGGCCTGCAGGCTCATGCCTGGATGGACGAAGAGACTGCCCAAGCCAAGCCCTTCAACCGGGCCGAGCTGCACTTGTGCGAATGGCGCCTGGGCTGCAGCCTGCCCCAGTCCTTGCGTGACTATCTGTCGCAACTGGGTGTGCTGGATTGGGCCGAGCGCTTGCTGAGCCCGCGCTTTGATTTGATGGCGCCCGACGCAGATATGGATGCCATCGGTCCGGTGCAGGTCGTCTTCCCGGGTATCGCCGATATTGTGCAAATGAGTGCGCCGCAACAGGCGCAGGCCCTGATGGCGCAACTGAATGAGCTGGTCGCCTTTGGCGATTATCTGGGCAATGGCAATCTCTGGTGCTTTAGCCGCAAGGACGGTGCAGTCTGGTATCTGGACCATGACAGCGCGCCGCTGCTGACGCGTATGTTTGACGATGTGAGCGACTATTTGGACGCGCTGGCCATGATGTCACTATGCCGCAGCCATGCCGTGGCCCAGGGCCGGGACGATGGCGATGAGCAGGCCGAAGCGCTGCTGGCAGAGCGCTTCGGGCAGGCGCTAGTCCGGAAATGGATGTACTGAGATGACGATGAAACTGCTCAAGGCCGCTGAAAACGGCGATATCACGGCGCTGGAGCTGCGCCTGAAGGACGGTGACGATATCGCCTATGTGCAAAAGAGCACAGGCCTCAATGCGCTGATCACGGCCCTTAATTGCGGCAACGATGCCGTAGCCCAATGGCTGGTGGAGCATGGCAGTCCGCTGGATCAGGTGAGCCTGGAAACGGGCATGACGGCCACCGCTTGGGCGGCCTTCAACGGGCGCACAGAGATGCTGCAAGTGCTGCGGCAAGCAGGGGCCGATCTCGACAAGACCGGGGATGACAAAGGCCGCACCCCGTATCTGTTGGCCGTGGAGCATGGCGCGTGGGAGGCTGTGCGCTGGTTCTGGTCGGCCGGGGTCGATCTTCGACGAAGAGACGCTCAGGGTCGCAATGCCCATGATCTGCTGGTGCAGAGCGCTCGTGATGTGCCTGGGGATCTGCTGGAGCGTGTGGCACGCTATGCCGACGCACCGCCCACGGGGCGGTGACAGGATGACGATGCCATGGTCGTATGGCATCGTCATCGTCTCAGCCGCAAGACCGCATCAGGACGCAGGTTGGATGCGGGTGATGATCAGTGATCCATCCTTGTCCTCGGCATGGAACAGCACCTTGTCGCCGGCCTTGAAAGAGGCTGGCTGTGCCGAGCCTGACAGCGCAAACACCATGGTCATGGGGGGCATGTCCAGGTTCTTGATTTCTTCATGGCGAATCGTCAACTTGCCTGTGCGGGCATCCACACGGGTGATTTCACCGGCGGTCAGCACATCGGTCTGGCCAGCCGATGAGGTTGCCGAAGCATCGGCCATCGCCCCATGGCCTGCGTGCGCCGAGTGATCCTGTGCGATAGCGGGGGCTGCCAGTGCAATGCCGAGGCTCAGCGCTGCCAAAGTGGTGTGAAAGAGGTTTTTCATCATGTTTTCCTGAATTGCCGGGGTCAGCCGCGATAGCTGGTGAAGACGGAGGTGCTGACATCGCTGTTCATGAGGTTCTTGGTGACCAGCAGCACGTCATAGGGGTCTTTGCGGCCACCGTATTCGGGGCCGTCCATGCCGGGGCTGCCAATGGGCATGCCCGGTACGGAGATGCCCAGCGCCTTGGGCTTTTGCTTCAGCAGCTTGTGCACGTCGGCGGCAGGCACATGGCCTTCGACCAGATATCCGCCCACCAGGGCGGTATGGCAGGAACCCAGGCGGCCAGGCAGGCCCAGCTTGGCGCGTACGGCGTTGTTGCCCACGTCGTGCACTTTGACGGCGAAGCCAGCCTGCTCCATCAGGGCAATCCAGTCCTTGCAGCAGCCGCAGTTCGGGTCTTTCCAGACCTCCATGGAAATTTTGGCGGGAGCAGCCGCCATTGCTGGCAGCGCTGCCATGCCAGCAGCGGCGGCCAGCAGATGCAGGGCCTGGCGGCGGTTGGTTCTTGTCATCGGGAATTCCTTTCGTGCGTTATTCGGTGACGGTGATACGCCCTGTCATGCCGGCCTGGTAGTGGCCGGCGATCAGGCAGGCGAAGTCGAAATCACCTGCGCGGTTGAAGCTCCAGACCATGTCTTCGGTCTGGCCTGCGGCGACATGGGCCATATAGGGTTCGGCATGCTCCATGCCGGGGTACTTGAGCATCATCTGCGCGTGCTCATCAAGCGATGCCCGGGTGCCCAGCACCATCTCATGCATAAGACGGCCTTTGTTGACCACGCGCAGGCGCAGGGTCTCGCCCTTTTTCACGCTGAAATGACTGGGGTTGAAGCGCATGTCGTCCGTCATCTGGATGGTGATGGTGCGCTGGGCGTCCCTGCCCTCGGCTGCAATGCCCCAGGGCTTTTGCTCCTTGATCACGGGACCGCTGGTATGGGCGTTGTTTCCATGCGCAAAACTAGCGCTGGTGCTTGCTGCCAAAGCGCAGGCAGCTATGAAATGAATAATCTTCATGGGAGTCTCCTGGCGTCAGTGCTGGGGGTGAGCACCCGTGGCGGGGCCGGTTTCGGGTTTGCGTACGGTGGCGGCACCGGGAGCGGTGCCGGGCGTGGCCTGGCGGGGGGCCTTGGCATCGAAAGGTGTGCCTTGCCATTCATAGGCACGGGTACCCTTGGGCTGTTGGTACCAGCCAGGATCGCCGTAGTCATTGGCCCCCAGGTTTTTGCGCACCTTGAAGCTGGTGAACATCCCGCCCATTTCGATAGGGCCGTAAGGGCCCTGGCCGGTCATCATGGGGAAGGTGTTGTCGGGCAGAGGCATTTCCATGGCGCCCATATCGCCCATGCCGCGCTCGCCCATCAGCATGTAGTCGGGCACGATCTTCTGGATCTTGCCCACCAGGCCGCGGTGGTCCACGCCGATCATGGTGGGCACGTCGTGACCCATGGCACCCATGGTGTGGTGGCTCTTGTGGCAGTGGAAAGCCCAGTCGCCGGGTTCGTCGGCAATGAATTCCACCTGGCGCATCTGGCCCACGGCCACATCCGTAGTCACCTCGGGCCAGCGGGCGGTCTTTGGCACGGGGCCGCCGTCGGTGCCCGTGACCTCGAACTCGTGGCCGTGAATATGGATGGGGTGGTTGGTCATGGTCAGATTGCCCACGCGAATGCGCACCTTGTCACCCTGACGAGCCACCAGCGGGCTGATGGCGGGGAAGGCGCGGCTGTTGAAGGTCCAGATATTGAAGTCCGTCATCTCGTTGATGCGCGGCGTCATGGTGCCGGGCTCGACCGCATAGGCGCTGAGCAGGAAGGCATAGTCGCGCTGCACCTTGTCGATCAGCGGGTGGGCTGTCTTGGGGTGGGTGATCCACAAGCCCATCATGCCCATGGCCATCTGCACCATCTCATCCGAATGCGGGTGGTACATGAAGGTGCCGGGGCGGCGCGCCTCGAACTCGTAGACGAAGGTCTTGCCTGGCGGGATATGGGGTTGGTTCAGGCCGCCCACACCGTCCATGCCATTGGGCAGACGCTGGCCATGCCAGTGGATGGTGGTGCTCTCGGGCAGGCGGTTGGTGACGAAGATGCGCACCTTGTCGCCTTCCACCACCTCGATCGTGGGGCCCGGCGACTGGCCGTTGTAGCCCCACATATTGACGAAAAAGCCGGGCGCCACCTCGCGCACCACGGGCTCGGCCACGAGGTGGAACTCCTTGACGCCCGCATTCATGCGCCAGGGCGTGGTCCAGCCGTTGAGCGTGACCACGCCCTGGTAGGGGCGACCGTTGGGCGGCGTCAAAGGCGCAGCCGTGTCGGCGCTGCCTTGCATGACGGGCTCGGGCAGGGCCGCCATGGCAACCCGGCTGACGGCCATTGAAGTTGTGGCGGCTGCCACTGCAGTGGCAGCGCCGGTGAAAAAGGATCGGCGTTGCATATCAGTGACCTGCTTCGTTGCTGGCAGCGGGCGCTGCGCTGGTGTTGACGGTGGGGGCGGTTCCTGGTGACGTGCCTGTCAGGGCCAGGCGCAGATCGGTCTCGGCCAGCCAGAAATCGCGCTGGGCCTCGGTGGCGGTCACCACGGCCTGGGTGGTGCTGCGGGCCTGGGCCAACAGTTGCCACACACTCATGAACATGCCGTTGTAGCGGTAGACGGTTTCTTCCTGCATCAGCTTGGCCAAGGGCAGAACCTCGGCCTGCTGTTGCTGGGCCAGGTCGTAAGCCGTGCGGTAGGCCAGCCAGTTGCTGCGGGCTTCGCTGCGTGCGCGTATGGCGTTGCCGCGCAGCAGCGATGCGCTGCGCAGCACCTGGTTGCGTGCCATGCCGCGCGCGGCAAAGCCCCAGTCAAACAGCGGCAGCGGCACGTCGAACTCCCAGCCCTGGGTCTTGTCGCTGTGGCCGGTGGCGCGTTCAGTACTGGTGTTGTTGCTGTAGCTGGCGCCGATATCGCCAAAGATGGTGCCAATCGTGGCCCAGCCCTGGCGTCCGGCGGTCACATCCAGGTCGCGGCGCAGCGCGCCCAGATCCAGCCGCTGGCGCAGCGCCGTGGCCTCTGCGTCATCGCCGCTGCGCAATTCGGCTGCTTTCGGCAGGGCGGGCAGCTGGGCGGGCAGCTTGTAGGTCAGTTGCTGCCCCCAAAGACCCATGCGGCGGGCCAGCTGCTCACGTTCCAGCTGGGCGTTCAGACGCGCGCGTGCCAGCTGGGCGGCGGCCTGCTGCTGTTGGGCCAGCTCTCTGGCTTGGTCCATCTTGCTGAAGTTGCCGACCTGGGCCATGCGGCGGGCCAGCTCGCCGCCCAGGGCTGCAGCCTCATGCATGCGTTCGTTGGCGGCCAGGGCTTGCTCGGCTGCCACGGCGCGCAGCCACGCGCGGCGTGTATCGGAGGCCAGCAGCAGCACCTGCTGGGCGGCCGTCAGCGTGGCCTGCTCCATCTGCCAGCCCTGCCAGCGGCTGCGCCAGGGCAGGGTGATGAGCTGCACCAGGCCAAAGCTGAGCTGGCGCTCGATCTCGCGCTCGTGGCCGTTGCGAAAGCGGCCGAAGGTAAAGCTGGGGTTGGGCAGGGTCAGGACCTGCACGCGCTGCGCGTCGGCAATGCCGAGCTGCGCCAGCTGGGCCTGCAGACCGGGGTTGTTGAGCAGGGCGATGCGCACGGCGGTGTCGGCATCGACAGGGGTTTTGAGCCAGTCGGCAATCTGGGTCTGTGCATCCTGCAGGGCCTGGGCATCCGGCGAAGGCAGCTGTGCGCCCGCAGGCAGTCTGCCTTCGGTATGTCTGGCCACGTCGCCGCGCAGTCCGTCAGGCGAGATGCTGGCGCAGCCGGCCAGCACGAGTGTGAGTGACATTGCGGCGAGCAATGGCGCGGCCTTGAATGCAAGGCGCTTCATGGCTGGCCTCCGTGATGGTGCTGATGTGCGGAAGCACCGCTGTCCGGGGCTGGGCCGGAGGCATTGCCCTGGGATTTCTCCCACCTGAGCACATCGCCATGGCCGCGCGGGAACTCGCTCACCGCAGCATTGGCGGCTTTCCAGTCACCGGGCTGGGCGACGATGGCAGCGCTGGCGGCAAGCGGCTGGTGCTGCAGCGCCAGCGTGGGAGCGGCGGGGTCGAAAACGTTGTGACTGCTGACTGGGGACTGGGCCACCGGGAGAGTCTGCGCGGACGGCTGGGCCAGGACCGGCAGGCTGACACTAGCCATGAGCAAAGCCATGGCTGTCAAAGAAAGAGGATGCGCTTGGCGCATAGAGGATTCCTGTCGTCTAAAACCGGGAGAAGGACCGCAGTTTTGAGCGTTTTACGGCTCAAGCCTAGACAGCAAGCGCGATGGCAGCTATCAAAAAGCGGACGCACCTAGGGTGTCAGAGCGCAGAAATCGGTGGTTTGACGAGTTCGGAAGGCGCGGCACTGGCAAAGCGCGCGGCACCATGGGCCGGATGGGCGGCCAGGGGGAGGCTGGAGTGAAGCGTCAGCAACTCAGGGTTGGCCAGCGTCGAGTGGCAGATGCCGCAGGCCGTGCAATGGCCTTCATGCTGGTGGCAGTCGCTGTCGGCTGCATTGGCGCTGGATCTGACAGCCCCGGCGGGGCCTGCCTTGTGGGGCGCGGCCATGTCGTGATGCGGCTGTGCGTCGGCCACGAGGCTTGCATGCGCGTGGTGCGCAGCGGCTGCCATGGCGGCCACTTCGTCCAGGCTTGGCATCTGCACCAGCGCATGTCCCATGTGATGGGACTGGTCGGTGTTCTGCTCCATGGCCATGGCATCGCCTGCCAGGCCGCGCAGGGCCAGCAGCAAAACCAGGAACAAGGAGAAAAAGCGACGCATGGGCTGAATGATAGCGAAGGGCGGGGTTTAGTTCCCCGCCCGGTGCAGCAAATCGCAAATTAGATAGCTGCTTGCGCTTGCCCATCGAGGGGCAAGGGCGTATTTCATGCATTTTTGGCTCTGTTACCCCAATGGCGCAGGCGCAGGCCATTGGCGACCACCAGCAGGCTCACGCCCATATCGGCCAGCACGGCCAGCCACATGCTGGCATTGCCGCTGACGGCCAGAATGAAGAAGGCCAGCTTGATGCCCAGGGCCAGGCTGATGTTCTGCCAGAGCACGCTGTGCGCGCGCTGCGAGAGATCGACCACCTCGGGAATGCGGCGCAGGTCGTCGTTCATGAGCACCACATCGGCAGTCTCCATGGCCATGTCGGTGGCATGCATGCCGCCCATGGCAAAGCCTATGTCTGCCTGGGCCAGCGCCGGCGCGTCGTTGATGCCGTCGCCCGTCATGGCCGTGGGGCCGATGTCGCGCTGCAACTCGCTCAGGGTCTTGAGCTTGTCCTCAGGCAGCATATTGCCGCGTGCATCGCTGATGCCTGCTTCTGCGGCCACCGTGCGCACGGTGGCGCTGTTGTCGCCGCTGAGCACAATGGGCTTGACGCCGAGCGCCTGCAGTTGAGCCACGGCCGCCTTGGCCTGCGGGCGCAGCGGGTCGGCCACGGCAAACAGCGCCTGCACGCCCTGCTCATTGGCCAGCAGGGTGACGGTGCGGCCCTGCTGCTCCTGCAGCATCAGCGCGGCCTGGAGTTCGGCACTGTCCCAGCCTTGCTCGCCCACCCAGCGCAGATTGGCCAGCGTCCAGCGTTCAGCGCCGATCTGGGCCTGCACGCCGCGGCCGGGCAGGGCCTGCAATTGCTGTGCTTCGGCAAAGTTCTTGCCGACCTGAGCCTCCAGCCCCTGGGCAATCGCGCGCGATACCGGGTGGTCGGAGCGCGATGCCAGCGCATAGGCACGCGTAGCGGCGTCATCGCCGCTCGCCGCATTCCAGCTCTGCCAGTCCACCAGCTTGGGCGAGCCTGTGGTCAGCGTGCCGGTTTTGTCGAGTGCAATGGCTTTGAGCTGTCGGGCCGACTCCAGTGCGCTGCCGCCCTTGATGAGAATGCCGCGCTTGGCTGCAGCCGTGAGCGCACTGACTACGGTGACGGGGGTGGACAGCACCAGGGCACAGGGGCAGGCGATGACCAGCAGGGCCAAGGCCTGGTAGGCGGCCTGATGCCAGCTCCAGTCCAGCAGCCAGGGCGCGAGCAGGCCCAGGGCAATCGCCAGCACCAGAACGATGGGGGTATAGATCTCGGCGAAGCGGTCGACAAACCGCTGAGTGGGGGCCTTGGAGGATTGGGCCTGCTCCACGGCATGGACGATGCGTGCAATCAGGCTGTCGCTGGCCGGCGCGGTCACGCGCAGCTGCAGCTCGCCATCCTGGTTGATGGAGCCCGCATACAGCTCATCGCCCGGGCCTTTGTGCGCCAGCGCACTCTCGCCGGTGATGGGGGCCTGGTTGACCGAGCTTTCGCCCGCGGTGACCAGGCCGTCAAGCGGGACACGGGCACCGGGCATCACGCGCAGCACGGCGCCCAGAGGCACCTCGCTGGCGGCCATGCGCTGGGTGCTGCCGTCGGGTTGCAGCACATCGGCGGTCTCGGGCGCCAGCTGCAGCAGATTGCGGATGGCCAGGCGAGCCTTGTCCATGGCCTGGTCTTCGATGCGCTCGGCTGCCGCATAAAGTGCCATGACCATTGCGGCTTCGGGCCACTGGCCGATGATGAAGGCGCCCGTGACAGCCACGGCCATCAGTGCATGAATCCCGAGCCTGAAGCGCAGCAGATCCTTGAGACCGGCCTTGTAGACCCCCAGACCCGACAGCGCTATACCCAGCACAGCCAGTGCCATGCCCAGGTATTGAAGCGTCGAGTTAGCACCGTCGCCGCCAAACCAGTGGCAGGCCTCGGCCGCCAGAGCCGCCGCCAGAGCGGCGTAGATGCGCGGCCAGCCGGGCAGGACGCCGTGGTCGTGAGCATGGTCATGACCGTCACTCTCATCGTGAGCTTGGCTCTTGGCCGGCTCGCTGATGGAAAACGGGGCGCAGCAGCCGGTTCCGCAGGCCGATGTGGCCGTGGCGGCAATGGGTTTCGCAGTGGCGGGCACATGTTCATGCGGATGTGCATGATCGTGATCATGTGAATGACCATTGTGGCCGCCGCCATGGGCGTGGGTGGACAGTCGTTCTTGCTTCATGGCAGTATTGAAAACAATAAAGTCACTTCAAGGTCAAGCATGTCCCTCAATTCGCACGATATTCCGCGCTGGCGTATTGGCGAGGCAGCCAAGCGTTCCGGCATCGCTGCGGCCAATATCCGCTATTACGAGAAGGAGCAACTGCTCTCGCCTAGCGTGCGTGAGGACAACCAGTACCGGCTCTATACCGATGGCGATGTGCACCGTCTGCGCTTTATC
Source organism: Comamonas sp. GW821-FHT11H03 (assembly GCF_058807955.1). Taxonomy (NCBI): domain Bacteria; kingdom Pseudomonadati; phylum Pseudomonadota; class Betaproteobacteria; order Burkholderiales; family Comamonadaceae; genus Comamonas; species Comamonas sp. GW821-FHT11H03. Next base: position 4,559 of record NZ_JBXARF010000017.1, on the reverse strand, counting down.
CGGCTGTGCCGGGCCATGGATATGTCGCTCGATGAGGTACGAACCCTGCTGGCGCTCGATGGTGCACGCAAGGCCGATTGTGTGGCTGCCAACAAGACCCTGGACGCCCATCTGGGTCATGTGCGCGAGCGGCTGGCCGAGCTGCAGGCGCTGGAGCACGAGTTGATGAAGCTGCGCAGCCAGTGCGACGGCTCGGACAGCTTCTGCCACATCATCGAAGCCCTGCATGCCCAGGCTGACGAGCCCCTGCCCGAAGGCCTGCAGGGCAGCGCTGCGGCAAAGCGCCATGTCTGACAGACTGCAACAGCGGCGGCTGCGCCTGCACCTGCACCCTGAAGTGGACGCTATCATTCCTGCATGAGCTGGAGTGAAACCACCATCAAGCTGCCGGGGCGGATCTGGGCCGCGCTGGGCGCGCAGGCCCTGGCGTGGTGGCGCAGCATTTATCTGACCGCCGTGCTGCTGGTGCTGGTCGGCTCGCCGTCGAGCTATCAGAAGCGGGGGCGGGCCATATTGGCCCAGCAGATGTATTCGCAGACCGCGCCCATACTCACGGGCTTCACCGCGCTGGCAGCTCTGCTGTGTGCGGTGATTTCGCGCATCGTCATTGTTACCGCACAAAGTTATGGCCTGTCGCGCTATGCGTTGGATCTGGTGGTGCGTGTGATGGTAATCGAGCTGATACCGCTGACGGCCGCACTGTTTGTGGCCATGCGCTGCACCATTCCGGCCGGTGTGCAGGTGGTGCAGATGCGTATGCAGGGCCAGCTCGCGAAGTGGAAGACGCAAGGCATTGACCCTGCCCGTGCGGCGCTTGTGCCGCGGGCTGCCGCGGGGGTGTTTGCGGCCGTCACGCTGGCTGCGCTCAGCTGCATCGTGGCCTTGGTCACCGTGTATCTGAGCGTCTACGGCTTCAGTCTTGCCGGATTTGCCGCTTACACGCGCATTTTTGGCCAGATCTTCACGCCGTCGCTGACGCTGGTGTTCGTGCTCAAGACCTGGTTTTTCAGCCTCACGGTGGCTGTCATGCCACTGGCATCCGCCATGTATACGCCTGTTGCGCGGCACAGGCAGGGCGGGGCTGAGCTGGGTGGCTTCGCACGCATGTTTGCCGTGTTGCTCCTGATCGAGGTGATCTCGCTCATGGGCAACTATTACTGAAAAGGATGGAGCCATGAGCGAAACGCGGATGGCCGAGGAGCAACTGATCGATGAGGAGTTGCTCAGCCTCAAACCCGTCGCGCATCTGCGCGCCAAGGCAGCCGCGCTGCTGGCGCTGACCCTGGTCCTGATTCTGAGTGCGGCCGCTTATCTGCTCTACGCGCGCGGTGTATTCGAGCCTACGCAGCGTCTGGTGCTGACGGCCGATGACTCCGAAGGCGTGGTCGTGGGTATGGATATGACGTTCTCGGGCTTTCCTATAGGCCGCGTGCGCAGGATAGAACTGGCCGAGGACGGCTCGGTTCGCATTCTGGTCGATGTGACCGAAAAGGATGCCCACTGGCTGCGCCAGTCCAGCGTGTTCACCTTGGTCAAGGGACTGGTGGGCGGCACTACCATCAAGGCTTATACCGGCATGCTGGGCGATGCACCGCTACCGCCGGACTCCGTGCGGCCCGTGCTCAGCGGTGATGCCACGGCAGAGCTGCCTCAGATCATCAGTTCCGCCAAGGAGGTACTTGCCAATGTGGCAGCTCTGACCGCCACAGATTCGGCATTGGGCGGATCGCTGGCCGAAGTGCGCAAGCTGGCCGAGCGCATGCAGGGGCAAGGTGGCGTTTTGGGGGCGGTACTGGGCAGCGACGAGGAAGCGAAGAAGGTCGGCCAGATGCTGGAGCACGCCAACTCCCTGCTCGGGCGCATGGACCGAATGGTGGCGCGTGCCGACAGCCAGGTCTTTGATTCGAATGGCGTCATGCCTCAGGTCAAGGCAACCATGGAGCAGCTCAACGGTTTGCTGGCCGACACGCGCAAAAGCATGGCCAAGGTCGATGCCGTGCTGGCCGATATGCAGGTGGTGGGCAGCAATGCCCGCGAGGCTTCGACCGATCTGGGCGCATTGCGCGCCGAGGTGGAAAGCAATCTGCTGAGGCTGGAATCCGTGCTCAACGATCTGCAGCGCAAATGGCCGTTTTCCCACAAGCCGGAGTTGAAGCTGCCATGAAGCAAAAAATCAAACAAAAACAGACTCTAGGCCAATATGGGAGAGTGATGGCTGCTATATCTGTCATAGCGATTTCGGCCTGTGGCAACCAAACCCCGGCACCGGATTGGGCTTTGAGCGCCGAAGCAGCGGCGCAAAAAGCGTCGCAGGCCTATTTGCAGGGACAGCAGCGTGTGGAGGCGCTGCAGTGGCAGAAGGCGCGAGATGCCGTGGCCGGCACCGGCCAACCCGCACAGGCCGCCAAGCTGGAGTTGATGCGGTGCGCAGCGCAGGTGGCCAGCCTGGACTGGAATGCCTGTCCTGACTATGAGGCGCTGGCGCAGGATGCGAGTCAGCAAGAGCAAGCCTATGCTCGCTATCTGCAGGCCCGTCCGCAAGCGGGCGACACAGAGCTTTTGCCCGAGGCGCAGCGTGCCGTGGCACGGCAGCTGCTCGGCGGCGGCTCAGGTGTTGCCGCTGTGGCTGAGATCAAGGATCCGCTGTCGAGACTGGTAGCAGCGGGCGTGCTGCTGCGTGGCGGAGCTGCTGTGCCTGCCTTGTTGCAGCAAGGCGTCGATACCGCTTCGGAGCAAGGCTGGCGCAGGCCTTTGATGGCCTGGCTGCTGCTGCAGCTCAAGGCCGCGCAGCAGGGCGGCGATGCGGAGCAACAGGCGCAGTTGCAGCGTCGGCTGAAGCTTCTGGAGACATCCGGGCCCAAGTGAACAGTCTGGCCGCCGGATTGGATATAAAAAAGCGAGGCCAGGGCCTCGCTTTTTTGTGGACGAGCGAGCAGCAGGCCCGCTTGATCCTGCTGCTTAGAAGCGGTGACGGATACCGGCGATCAGGCTGGTGCCGGTCTTGGGATTGGCATCGCTCACGCGGTCATACATCAGAGCGGTGTAGACGTCGGTGCGCTTGGACAGAAAGTGGTCGTAGCCCAGGGTTGCCGTGGTGCGGGTGGCGTCGGTGGCTGCTTCGTACTTGGTGCGGGCCACGGCTGCCTTCATAGTGCCGGGTGTGCCGGAGATCGGAATGTCCAGACCCAACGAGTAGGTCTTGCTCTTGCTGTCCAGATCCTTGACCTTGGCCTGGCCGTAGGTGGCGTAGAGCTTCACGACATTGAAGTTGTAGCTGCCGCCGACCATCCAGTCGCTCTTGGTGGGCATGACCGTGCCGCTGCCTGGGTTGGTGATCTGGTCGCGCTCGTAGAAGGCCGTCAGGCTCAGAGGACCGTTGAAGTACAGGGCGTTCACGCCGACGTTCTTCTTGCTCTTGTCGCCAGGAGTCGATTGCTCGCCGAACTGGTAGTAGACATTGGCAGTCAGACCGCCGAAGTTAGGCGTCGTGTAGACCAGCATATTGCTCCAGCCGGTGTCGGCAGGCGTGGTCAGGCGGGCACCGCCCCAGGCTGCGGTGGGTGTGTTTGCGTGCAGGACCAGAGGCGAGATGGTGAAGGAATCGCCAAAGGGGTTGGTCAGAATGGTGGGCAGGAAGTTGGGCGCCTTGTCGCGGCCCAGGCCGATGCGGCCGAAATTACCGTTCAGGCCGATATTGGCGTCACGCGAGAAAAAGGTATCGCCGGGGAAGCGGCCGGGTTCACCCGTGTCCATGCGCATGAAGGCGGTGAGGTTGAAATCGACCTTCAGGCCGCCGCCCAGGTCTTCCGTACCCTTCAGGCCCCACCAGGAAGTGGTCATGCCGCCGGAGCCGACAACGCCCTTGCGATCCTGTCCGGCCATCTTGACGGAGCCGGCATACATATCGGCCAGGCCCGTCAGTTGCACATTGCTCTGGGCAAAAGCGGCGCCGGAGCAGGCCAGGGCGGCAGCCATGGCGATAAAAGCAGTCTTCATGAGTGTCCTCTCGAGTTAGATATTGGATTTACGTTTTGAAATATAGCGGGGGTTTGTATACAGCTTGCTCTGCAGTTCCGCGGATGCCGATGAAATCATCTTTTCAGTGATATGACAGTGGTTTTTTTACCTCAAGGACCCAGGGAAACCACTTGTGTGCACCGCCTTGGTGCTATCGATATTGCCATGCGGAGCGACCAGGGCACGCCAGTTGCCGGTGAGTGAGTGCTGATGGATGGGCATCTCAGGAATAACAGTCATTCCTAGTAGACCCGGTCTAATCGAAGCCTGGGCGCTCGCCGTTTCATCGCAGGCTGCCTGACATCGCGGGGTGCATATATTGTGCAATCCAGAGCGAGCAGGCGCATGGGCTTGCCCTTCCTACAAAGGGCGCTGGCAGACAGCTCGCTACGTGTATTTGAGACTTTTTTGAAAAAAGTGCGCGTTTTCCCAGGGGAGGCTGTTTTTCCTCCCTATAATTCATCCCATCGACACGGAATGTAGCGCAGCCTGGTAGCGCACTTGCATGGGGTGCAAGGGGTCGCGAGTTCGAATCCCGCCAT
>NZ_JBXARF010000016.1:0-32783 GCF_058807955.1 Comamonas sp. GW821-FHT11H03 | reverse complement strand
GTGTCCGGTACTTCATCTGCAACACTCCTTTGACCTAGGTGGGTCATAGTGTGTTGCATCGATCGGTTGAATCCGCCCCCCATTGCAGGCATTCGACTTACGACCAACTAGAGGATACGAATGGCCTACTTTCCTCTTCGCTTCGTTGGCGACTTTTGCGTAAGCAGTTCCCGCTTCTCAAGCAGAAAATCCATTAGCGCCCTGGTTTTGGCCGGCATCTGCGCCCGTGACGGCACGTAAAGGAAGAACCCCGGAAACGGCCGGCACCAGGGCGCAAGTACCCGTACCAGCGAACCATCGGCCAGGTGTTTGCGCACGCACAGCTCGATATGCTGCACCAGCCCCATGCCTTGCAGTGCGCCGCGCAACATGCTGTCGTCGTCGTTGAAAACGGCATTGCCCTGCGGCTCGAACACCACAGTGCGCCCCTCGGTGTCCGGCGAAGTAAACGACCAGCGGTCGATGGTTCCGCTGGAGGTGAAGCGATAGGCCAAGCAGTTGTGCCGTATCAGGTCAGCAGGGGTTTCGGGCACGCCATGCCGCTCGAAATACACGGGCGAGCCGACAATGGCGTAGTGCAGCGGCGGCGTGACCGGCACTGCCACCATGTGCTCAGCCAGGCTCTCGCCCAGGCGGATGCCGGCATCCAGGCCGTGCGCCACTATGTTGGTGAAACCGTCATCCATCACCAGTTCCAGCCGCAGCTTCGGGTAGCGCGCTAACAGTTCGCCCATGTGCGGCTCGATCAGCAGGCGCGCAGCGATGCGCGAGGAACTCATGCGGATCAGGCCCGAGGGCTCGGCCTGCGTCTCTCCCAGCTCCGCCACGGCCCGCTCGATGGCCGTGAGCGCAGGTTGCAGCACATCCAGCAGGCGCCTACCTTCTTCGGTCAGCGACATATCCCGCGTTGTGCGGTTGAGCAGGCGCACATTCAGGTGCTGCTCCAGCCCCTTGAGGTGCTGGGACAGCGCGGCTCGCGTCACCTCCATCTCTGTCGCCGCCTTGGTGAAACTGCGGTTTCTGGCAATGTGTGCAAACCACGTCAGGGTGGAAACGAGGGAGGGTTCGATGGGCATTTGTTTAGTTTAACTAACCACTCATGTCTTTCAAAGGGTGTTTATCAAAATCAATCTAGGCGGCACCATTCAATCCCATCCCCGTCGTTTCCTGACACCTTACACACCTCACCGGAGCAATCTCATGCCGAATGTCACCTTCAAAAACCTCAACGGCCAAGGCATCTCCATGGCTGCCATCATCCATTTCCCGGCCGGCTTCGATGAGTCCAAGAAGTACTCCGTGGTCGTTGTCTCTCATCCCGGCGGTGGTGTGAAGGAACAGACCGCAGGTCTCTATGCCAAGAAACTGGCCGATCACGGCCTGATCGCCATCGCCTTTGACCGCTCCTACCAGGGCGAGAGCACCGGCGAGCCGCGCCAGCTGGAGAACCCATACATCAGTACCGAGGACGTGAGCGCCGTGGTGGACTACCTGACCACACTGCCTTACGTGGATCAGAACAAGATCGGCGCGATGGGCATCTGCGCTGGCGCGGGCTACAGCGCCAACGCGGCCATCAACGACCGCCGCATCAAGGCGCTAGGCATGGTGAGCGCGGTGAACATCGGCCAGATGTTCCGCAACGGCTGGGAGAACACGGCCAAGGACGCCGACGCGCTGCCATACCTCGAAGCCGGCTCAGCCGCACGAACAGCCGATGCGAGCAACAACGAAATGGCCACCATGCCGCTGGCCCCGATGAAGGAAGAAGACGCGCCCAACGCCGAACTGCGCGGCGCCTGGGAGTACTACCACACGCAGCGCTGCGAGCACCCCAACGCACCCGGCTACGCGCTGGTACGCAATCTGACCCAGATCATCACCTACGACGCCTACAACAAGGCCGAGGCCTTCCTGACCCAACCCATCCTGGCCGTGGCCGGCAGCAAGGCAGGCAGCAAGTGGATGAGCGATGACCTGATCGCCCGCGCTGCCAGCACCGACAAGACGCTGCACATTGTTGAAGGCTCCGACCACATGGATCTATATGACGTGCCCCGGTACGTGGACGAAGCCGTCTCGAAGCTGGCACCGTTCTTCCTGGCCAAGCTGAAGTAAGCCGCAGAACCCCATCTCTGCCAATGGGCGGATCACGCCCCGCTTTCAAGGAGTTTTCATCATGATGACCATCCGAACCGTCGCCTACCAGAACCTGGGCTGGCAAACCGCCGCCGACATCTACCTGCCGCACGGCTTTGACGAGAGCAGGAAGTACCCCGCCATCGTCAGTACGCACCCCATCGGCAGTTGCAAGGAACAGACCGCCGGCAACATCTACGCCAAGGGCCTGGCCGAAGCGGGCTTCGTCGTGCTGGTGCATGATGCAAGCTTCCAAGGCGCCAGCGGCGGTGCGCCGCGATTCATCGAAGACCCATCCATCCGCGTCTCTGACATCCGCTTCGCCGTGGACTATCTGCAGTCGCTGCCCTATGTGGATGCCGAGCGCATCGGTGCCATCGGGGTGTGCGGCGGCGGTGCCTACACGGTGCATGCCGGCATCACCGACCACCGCATCAAGGCGCTGGTTTCGATCACGGGCGTGAACTACGGCCGTCTGATCCGCGAAGGTTTCGCTCAGTTCAAGCCTCGCGAACTCGCCCAGGGCATTGCCCAAATGCGGTTGGCCCAGGCCCAAGGTGCCGAGCGCGACGTGACCAACCTGTTGCCCGAGTCTGTGGCGTCTGCTAAGGCAGCTGGCATCACCGACATCGATGTGTTGGAGGCCACCGAGTATTACAAGACCGGCCGAGGCCAGCAGCCCCATGGCGCCACCAGCCAGCTGATGTCGTTCAGCGGTGCGGCCATGGGCTGGGATGCCTTCCTGCACGCCGAGGTACTGCTGACCCAGCCGCTGATGGTGGTGATCGGTGACAAGCCGGGCGGTTTCGGCGCCTTCCGTGACGGCTGGGAAATCTACAGCCGTGCCGCCTCGACGGACAAGCACATCGTCGTCGCCGAAGGCTGGTCGCACTACGACCTGTACGACAAGCCCGAGCCGGTGGCCATTGCCATGGCCAAAGTGGTGCCGTTCTTCAAGGACAAGCTTTGAACACCCGCCACGTCCCCAACCAGCGAGCGCGCAAGCGTCCGCTCCACCACGGCACATAGAGAAACTGTCATGACCAATATCCTCATCCTCGGCGCCAGCGGCCAGATCGCCCAATGGGTCGTCAAAATGCTCGCCGGTCACGAAAACATCCGCCAGACCTTGCTGCTGCGCAACTCCAAGAAACTGACCGGCCAGGAGCCCGCCAACGCCCAGGTGGTGATTGGCAATGTGCTGGACAAAAAGCTGCTCAAGGACGCCATGGCGGACCAGGAGATCGTCTATGCCAATCTCACGGGCGAAGACCTCGACAAACAGGCTCAGGCCGTCATCGCCGCCATGCAGGCTGCAGGCGTCAAGCGCCTGGTTTTCGTACTGTCGCTGGGCATCTATGACGAGGTGCCAGGCAAGTTTGGCGAGTGGAACAACGCCATCATTGGTGAAGACCTCAAGCCCTACCGCCGTGCGGCCGACCTGATCGAAGCTTCGGGCCTGGACTACACCATCGTGCGCCCCGCCTGGCTGATGGACGAGGACGAGGTGGACTACGAGACCACCGTCAAGGGCCAGCCCTTCAAGGGCACCGTGGTCTCGCGCAAGAGCGTGGCCGACCTGATCGCCCAGGTGATTGCATCGCCCAAATTGCATGTGGGCGAGAACCTGGGGGTGAACAAGCCGAACAGCGACGGCGACAAACCGTATTTCATGTAAGGCGAGAGAGCGATGCTCAAGTGGTTACCCTTATCGCTCGGTGTGCTGTTCGCGGCATCGGGGCTGGTTTTGCTGAGCATCCCCTGGATCGAATCTCAGCAAACCCAGCAGGTAGGTGCCTTGGGACCCAACACGGTGCCAGCTAAGGCTCCGACGGCCACTGCGACGGTGTACTACTCGCGCTCAGACCGCTGGTGAGTTTTGGCTTATAGCCTGGAGCAGTCGCCTGTGGGAAAACTTATAACGACTGCTTCTGGCCAGTAGCACTCCATCGGCATCGTTCTATTGGCCAATGTGATTGGCTTGGCACAAGTCTTTCTTGCCACAGCATTTCTCGCACTCTGTTCAATTCCGATTGCAGCCGGGCTGTATGGCCACAGCCTGTGGATGACTGGAGAGAAAGGGGTTTACTGATGTCACCGCTTGGTTGAACGAGGAGTGGTGATTCTCAGCGCTTGCACCACCAGCGTGAATGCCGGTGATGGCTGGCGCCTGCTGGGGTAGTACAGATGGTAGCCCTCGAACTTGGGGCACCAGTCCTCAAGCACACGCACGAGCCGGCCATCTTCCAGGTACGGCATCAGCTCATCTTCCGGCAGCAGTGTAATGCCCAGCCCGGCCAGCGCAGCGTCCACCTGGGGCTGGGTGGTATTGACGATCAGCTGCCCATCCACGCGCACATTCATCTGCTGGCCGCGGCGCTCGAAATCCCAGACATAGAGGCCACCGGAGCTTTGCATGCGCTGATTGATGCACCGATGCTTCATCAGATCCTGGGGTACCTTGGGCTTTCCGTGAGCCTCGAAGTAGTCCGGCGAAGCCACCACCGCCAGGCGCATGGGCGGCCCGATGGGCACTGCGATCATGTCCTTGTCAATGGTCTTGCCCAGACGCACGCCAGCGTCGAAGCGATCCGCGACGATGTCGCGCAAGCCGTAGTTCACATCGAACTCCAGCTTGATGTCGGGGTAGTCGCGCAGCAACGGCGTGAGCTTGGGCAGCAGCACGCTGTGCAGCACATAGTCACCACAGGTGATGCGCACGGTGCCGGCTGGCTTGTCACGCAGCTCGGTCAAGGCATCAAGCTCAGCTTCGATCTCATCGAAGCGGTTGCCGATGGCCTGCATCAGCCGCTCGCCCGCCGAAGTCGGAGAGACGCTGCGAGTGGTTCGTGTGAGCAGCCGGATCTGCAGGCGCTCCTCCAGCGCGCGGATGGTCTGGCTCAGGGCGGACTGCGTCACCCCGAGCGCCGCAGCGGCGCGGGTAAAGCTGCCTTCGCGTGCGACGGTGACGAAGGCCAGCAGATCGTTGAGGTTGCGTCTAGCCATGGGGCAGTCTCTCATGAATACTGATTAGCTTCACTTATAAGCCAATTAAGGATTCAGTAGCTAGTCAATCGCGCGAGGCTTCGCAAAAATTGAGGCCATGAAAAGCCAGCCCCCACTCTCCCTTGGCGGCGCGAAATGCTCGCGCTGCTGATCGGCTCGTGCCTCGGGTTGGCTGCCTACACCCCTGGCAACTCGAACGCCCAGACACCAGCGCCGCGCATGCCCTCCAAGGACTCCACCATGAAGATTCGCCTGATCGTTGATGAGCAGGTCGCCACTGCCACCCTCTACGACAACGCCACCGCCCAAGACTTCGCCTCCCTGCTGCCGCTGACTCTGACAATGGAGGACTACGACACCATCGAGCGGGTCTCCAGCCTGCCGCGCAAGCTGTCCACGCAGGGCGCGCCCGAAGGCATGGCGCCCGCAGCCGGCGAACTGACCCACTACGCCCCTTGGGGCAATCTCGCAATTTTCATCAAGCCGCGCTCCTATTCGCGCAGCCTGCTGCCTCTGGGCAAGGTGGACGAAGGCCTGTCCATTCTGTCCCGGCCCGGACCATACATGGTGCACATCGAGCACGTCGAGCCCTGAATCATCGGACCATCTCCGCCACGACAGCAGCCTGGATCAAAGGAATAGCCATCATGACCCCAACCATTGAGACAAGCGACATCGCCACGCCGGACAGCCTGGACGTGGGCCGCCGCAGCTTGCTGAAGATGACCACCACCGGTATCGCTGCTGCGGGTGTCGGTGCCATTGCTGCCACACCGGCACACGCACAACCGAAAACGCAGCCGGCCGTGAAGCTCACCGAGAAGTGGGACAAGGTGTTTCCCCAAAGCGACGAAGTTCAGCATAAGAAGATCACCTTCCAAAACCGCTACGGCATCACCCTGGCTGGCGACCTGTACCAGCCGAAGAACACCAGTGGCAAGCTCGCGGCGTTGGCCGTCAGCGGCCCGTTCGGTGCCGTGAAGGAACAGTCCTCCGGCCTGTACGCGCAGACCATGGCCGAGCGCGGCTTCATTACGCTGGCGTTTGACCCGTCCTACACTGGAGAAAGCAGCGGCACGCCGCGCAATGTTGCCTCGCCCGACATCAGCGTCGAGGACTTCAGCGCGGCGGTAGATTGCCTGGGCCTGGTGCCAAATGTGGACCGCGAGCGCATCGGCATCATCGGTATCTGCGGCTGGGGTGGCATGGCGCTCAGCGCTGCCGCCGTGGACAAGCGCATCAAGGCCGTTGTGGCCAGCACCATGTATGACATGACCCGTGTTATGTCCAAGGGCTACAACGACAGCGTGACCCTGGAGCAGCGCACGCAGATGCTGGAGCAACTGGGCCAGCAGCGCTGGAAAGACGCCGAGGCCGGCAAGCCCGCCTATCAGCCACCCTACAACGAGCTCAAGGGCGGCGAGGCGCAGTTCCTTATCGAGTACGCCGACTACTACCGCACGCCGCGCGGCTACCACCCGCGCGCGGTCAACTCCGGCAACGCCTGGACAATCACCACGCCGCTGCCATTCATGAACCTGCCCATCCTCAGCTATATCCGGGAAATTGCGCCGCGACCGATCCTTCTGGTCCATGGCGAGAAGGCGCATTCACGCTACTTCAGCGAAACCGCCTACGAGGCGGCGGCCGAACCGAAGGAGCTAGTGATCGTTCCAGGTGCCGTCCACGTGGACCTGTACGACCAGATGGACAAGATTCCGTTCGAACAGTTGACGGTGTTCTTCCAGCAGAACCTGGCCACCACTGCGTAGAACCGGCACACGGGGCGCGCGAGCTGCCCTCCTCCCGTTCGTATCCCCTACCGCGCACGCCCCAGCGGATAGCGCGGCGTTTCCTATTGCGTCACAGAAGAAAACACTCCATGGCCAGCACTGCAACAGCCTCCCAACAGGGGGACACTGAAACCTCCAATAGTGCCCCCGCACCAGCGGCATCCTGGAGCGGCGTCTTCGCCATGTCGATCTGCGCCTTCGCACTGATCGCCTCCGAGTTCCTCCCCGTGAGTCTGCTGACACCCATGGCGGCCGACCTGCAGGTCACCGAAGGCATGACCGGCCAAGGTATCGCCATCTCCGGCGCCTTTGCCGTATTGACCAGTCTGTTCATCTCGGCGCTGACGGGCAACCTGAATCGCAAGACCTTGCTGCTCGGCCTGACGCTCGCGATGGGCATCTCCGGTGCCATCGTCGCACTGGCACCGAACTACTTCATCTACATGCTGGGCCGGGCGCTGATCGGCGTGGTAGTGGGCGGCTTCTGGTCAATGTCGGCAGCCACGGCTATCCGGCTCGTGCCGGCGCACGATGTCCCGCGGGCGCTCGCCGTCGTCAATGGCGGCAACGCGCTCGCCATGGTGATCGCCGCCCCCCTGGGTGCCTATCTGGGCACAGTCGTTGGCTGGCGCGGTGCTTTCCTGTGCCTGGTGCCGGTGTCGCTGATCGCATTGGCCTGGCAATGGAAGGCGCTGCCCTCGATGCCGGCTGCCGTGCGCGCCTCGGGTATCAGCAAAGTGTTCAAGGTGTTCACCTTGTTCAAGCACCCTGGCGTCACCGTAGGCATGCTGGCCAGCAGCCTGCTGTTCATGGGGCAATTCGGACTGTTCACCTATGTGCGCCCCTTCCTGGAAACCGTCACGAATGTGCGTGGCTCGACGATTTCGCTGTTCCTGCTCGTACTGGGCGCGGCCGGCTTCATTGGCACAGTGCTCATCGGCCGCGTCCTGCAACGCAGCTTCTACCAGACGCTGATCGTCATCCCGGCCCTGATGGCCGCGACCGCGCTGGCCCTGATCGCCTTCGGCGGCTCGGTCGCCATCGTCGCCCTGCTGCTCGCGCTGTGGGGCCTGACCGGCACCTCTGCTCCGGTGGGCTGGTGGGCCTGGATAGCCAAGGTGTTCCCAAAAGATGCCGAAGCGGGTGGAGGCCTGTTTGTCGCCGTGGTGCAGCTATCCATCGCTCTGGGCTCGACCCTGGGCGGCATTCTGTTCGATCACAGCGGCTACCGCAGCACCTTCGTCGCGAGCGCCGTGCTGCTGGTGGTTTGCGCTGCCCTAACCGCCGTGACTGCGCGCGCGGCAGCCAAGCATACGGCCTGAACCCCACCTGGAGAATCCCCATGCAATACACCCATCTGGGCCGCACCGACCTCAAGGTCAGCCGCATCGTGCTGGGTACCATGAATTTTGTGCGAGCTGGCCGATGAAGCGGCCAGCTTCAAGATCATGGACGAGGCGCTGGAGGCGGGTATCAATTTCTTTGACACCGCCGACGTCTATGGTGACCCGCAGTCGCCGGACATGGCCAACCGACGCGACTGGGTCGAGGGTGCAGGCTGGGAGACGTTGTTTGCGGCCATCGACGACCATGCGCGCATCGCCTTCACCGCCATGCATCGGGACGAGAAGAAGCACGAAGCCGTCGAGTTTGTGCACAACGCGGTGGCGTATTACGCGGGGCTGGGCGTGCGCTGAATACGCCTGCTGACTGCCAACGGTGCAGCCTTCCGGGCCAAGGAGTTTGCTGCAGCCTGCAAAGCCTTGGGGTGCAGCACAAGTTCACCAGACCGTACCGGCCGCAGACCAACGACAAGGCCGAGCGGTTCATCTTGACGGTTCACATCTAGGCAGATAGTCGTCATCGACTTATGGCTGATCGATAACGGCTGATGAAGACCCCAGACTGTGCGAGGCGCTCTGCCTGAGTTTGCGCTGTGCAAGTTGCCGCGTCGAGCCTCGCGCTGAGGTGCTATTTGGCTACCTCCGAGGGAAAATTCAAAGGCTAGTGAGAATCGATCATGAAGAAATTTCTTCGATTTCGAGTATCTCGCAGTCTGGTGCCGACTCTGCAATGCTCAAGCAAACGTCGCTCGCGTCGAGTCCCCATCGCTTCTGTTCACTCATGAGGCCAACTCGATGGTTCACCAACATTAAACGGAACAGTGTCAATCGGCTTAGGTTCTTTCTTGGCACCGCGCAAAGCGTAGTGTGGGTGTCGGGGTCTGGCAACACCAAGCAGCTATCACCTGCTTCGACTACTTGCAATCGGCTGCCTTTAGCGAAAAATCTTCCCTCTACCTGTATGTCGCTCAGGACTTGCATCATGGAGTGCATTGTTTTTTTGCATTCCTATTGCATCCGCACTACGACTTTGCCTTTGGCGCGTCCTTGGGACAAGTACTCAAGGGCCTGCTTCGCTTGATCGAACGGAAACACTTTGTCTACAACCGGATGGATATGACCGGCGTCAAGAAGCGCGCCAATTTCGTCCAACTGCTCGCCGTCAGGTCGCACGAATAGAAACGAGTAGTCCACGTCCTTCTTTGCTGCCATGCGGATGATTTTTCTGCTCATGAGGCCAAAGATTAGTCTGAGAGCGAAGTTCAACTTGCGGGCTTGTGCAAATGCAGCGTCCAGCGGACCAATCAGCGAAATTATCTTGCCGCCGGGCTTGAGGATGCCAATCGACTTCTCCAATGCATCCCCGCGGATCGTCCCCAGTACCACGTTGTATCCTCGCAGTACCTCTTCAAACTCCTGCTTTTTGTAGTCAATCACATCGTCCGCGCCCAAGCTCTTGACCAGCGCAACGTTGGCGGTACTTGTGGTCGTTGCCACATAGGCACCGAGGTGCTTGGCCAACTGAATTACAAACGTGCCGATACCGCCCGAGCCTGCAGGGATAAATACTCTGTGGCCTGTCTGCACGTTGGCACGTTCTTTCAGAGCTTGCCAGGAAGTCAACCCAACCATAGGCACAGACGCTGCCTGCACGAAGTCGAGATGGGCAGGTTTGCGTGCAGCCAGATGTTGGGGAACTACCGCAAACTCGGCAAGTGATCCGGTGCCTTGATCAAAGATGCTGGCAAAGACCTCATCGCCTGGCTTGAAGCGGGTAACACTGCTCCCCACTTCAACCACCACTCCGGCCAGGTCGCTGCCCATGACGGCGGGAAGCTTGAACTTCAGCACGGGCTTGAACATTCCCGTCGTGATCATATTGTCGATAGGGTTTAAGCCTGCTGCATGCACCTCAACCAGCATTTCATTGGGTCGAAGTGTTGGGCGAAGCACCTCGGTGATGCCGATCTCTGGGGTCTTGCCGTAGCGTTTAAATGTGAGGGCTTTCATGATGCTCCTGCTTGTGTGTTGCGAAGGCGGCCATGCGCAAGTGCCTTGTGTCGCCTCATCGTCAGCCCCTGCTTTGTTGTGTCGCTGCTGAGCCGTTGTTCAGCCACTACTGTGCGAGGAAGGTAAGAGCCTTGGGCACAAAGTCTTCGTGATACTGAAATACACCACCGTGACCCGCATCGGGATAGATGACCAGCTCGCTGTTGGGCAGCCGTTTGGCCAGGTCGTAGGTGTTGCTGCTGGGTACCATCCGGTCGTGATCACCGTTTGCCACAAGCGCAGGCTGCTTGATCACCGACAGATCGACCGCTGGTTTTTCGCCCCAAGCCTTGAGCGCCTGCAACTGCGCCATGTACGCGCCAAAGCTGATGGCCTTGTCGCGATTCTCTGAGCGCTCCTGCAATCGTTGCAGGAAGGCCTTGCCAGCTGCAATGCCGTTCGGCGTGCGTGTGAAGAACAGGAACTGCTTGGGATCTTGGCCGCTGAAGATCGCACGCAAGAGGTCATAGTTCGCGACGCCTGCCACCGAACTGATGCCTGGGCCACCTGCAGGTCCCGTGCCCGCCAGAATCAGCTTGCGCACCAGTTGTGGCTGCTTGAGCACGATCTCCTGGGCGATCATCCCACCCATGGAGAAGCCCAAAAGATCGACCTTCTGGAACCCCTTGGCCTTGATGAAGCTAGTAGCATCATCGGCCATCTGTTCAATCGAGTGGGCAGCTGACCCCGTGGATGCGCCTACCCCCCGATTGTCGAACGCGATGACGTGATGCTTTGCAGCAAGGCCGTCTACGAAACGGGGGTCCCAGTTATCCAGGACCGCAGCTAGGTGGGCCAGCAATACCACAGGTGCTCCGCCGTTTTCCTGGCCCAGTTCGCGGTAGGCGTAGTCCACACCACCTGCGTAAACAACCTGGGTCTGCACGTTCTTCCATTGCGTTGAAGAAGTGCCGTTGCTCTTGATCTCCACACTGCGTGATGTGGCCCAATCCGTGGCCGATGCGTACGGCAGAAACAGCGTTGCAAGCGCTGCGAGACAGTACGCTCGCACTTGGGACTCGTTGAACATATCGTCTCCGTTAGGTGGTCAAAACGCTCATGCCTGCGGCTGGTAGCGCTCAGCGGCATGCGCTTGACGGATTTCGGACATCAGTCCTTGTCGCGCCTGGTCCAGCTCATTCCAACGCTCTGCAACATGCAGAGGCGGAATCGTCACCAGTTCCTTGCGATCGAAGCCGATGAGTGCGGCATCCACCAGTTCGTTGACATCCATCACCTCTGGCAGTGTGTTGATATCCATGCCGGCGCGGCTCCAGATCTCAGTACGGGTTGCCGCCGGCAGCACTGCTTGCACATAGATTCCCTTCGGCCCAAGTTCCAAATTCAGACCTTGTGAGAGAAACAGTACAAATGCCTTGGTCGCGCCATAAATCGTCATGCCTAGCTCGGGAGCAAAGCCAACAACCGAGCCGATGTTGACGATAGAGCCTTTGCCTTCCTGAGCAAAGCGCGCAGCGACTGCTGCAGCGAGGCGCGTGGGCGCCGTGGTGTTGAGCATTACCAGACGGTCAATGCTCTGCGCGTTCTGTTGGACGAAAGCCCCGGATTGGCCCATGCCAGCGTTGTTGATCAAAATCCCGATCGACGTGTCTTCGCGCAGACGCATCTCGACCTCAGCCAGGTCTTCCTGTTGTGTAAGGTCGGCTTGAATCACGTCGATGGTGACCTTGGTCTCTTCGCGCAAGCGGGAGGCGAGGACGTCCATGCGAGCTTTATCGCGGGCAACCATGACGAGGTTGTGGCCACGGCGGGCGAAGCGTTCAGCGTAGGTCGCACCGATGCCGGAAGACGCACCGGTGATCAAGGCTGTAGGCAGATTAGTCATAGTTCTATATCCAGAAATGGTTTGGGAAGATCAGCGGGGAGGCGTGAGGTCAGGCAGCCTGTTGTCCATCCAGGAAAAGAGCGGTCTGGGTGACGAACAGTTCTGGGTATTGGAATTGCGAGCCATGACCAGAGTCCGGGTACAGGATGAGCTGCGCGTTGGGAATGAGCTGCTGCAACGTGAAGGAGTTGATGCTCGGCACCATGATGTCGTTGTGGCCGTTGACGATCAGAGTGGGCTGGCCTATCTCCTTCAGGTAGGCATAGCGTTCGCCGTGTGGTGCACTCCACTCAGCGATGGCTGCACCTTGTGCTTTCATGGCTTCGACTGAGGAGGCTGGATCTTGGTCTGCACGCCGGTGGCGGCGTTCCCAAAATGCGCGGCCTGCCGATTGGCTCTTTTGCGTAGGTGCGAAAAACAGATACAGGAAGTCGTCCATACTGGGTACAGGGCTTGCCGCAACTTGAAGCACCTTGGAGTCCTGGCTCCGATCACCGTTGCGCGGTCCTGTACCCACAAGCACCAGGCGTCGCACGAATTGTGGATATCGGTGTGCCAGGCTTTGAGCAACGAAGCCTCCGATGGAGAAGCCAAGCACATCCACGGCGCTGGCAAATGCGAGCTCCTGGATGAAATCCGCAATACCATCGGCCATGCCGTCTACCGTAGTGGCAGGCTCTCCACCGGAGCTGGCTACTCCTGCGTAGTTCACCAAGATGACAGGACGACCCTGCGCAAGGCCATCGGTAATCAATGGGTCCCAGTTGTCCATTCCTCCGCGAAAGTGCTGAAGGAATACCAGAGGCACGCCTTGCTCTCCTCCAAATCGACGGTACGCATAGCGCACGCCGTTGGCTTCAACGAATTGGGTCGGGGCGGTGATGTGGGTGCTGCTCATATGAGCCTCGCAATGGTTGGGGATGGGATAGAGCGTTGAAGGCAGAAGCCGGTTGTTGGGCTCCTGTGGGATGCACTGGCGATCAGGCTGCGAGCGCGGGATAGTCTGTGTAGCCTGCGGCGCCACCGCCGTAGAGCGTGGCCATGTTCATCTGAGCCAGAGGCGCGTCGGTCTTCAAGCGCTCGACCAAGTCTGGGTTGGCAATGAAGGCGTGCCCAAATGCAACTAAATCGAGCTTGCCTTCCTGCAGGCGAGCTTCGGCCAACTGGCGGGTGTAGCCGTTGTTGGCGATGTAGGTTTGCTTGAAGCGAGCGCGCAGCGCGTCATAGTCAAAATGCGCGACATCGCGGGGGCCGCCTGTCGCGCCTTCCACGACATGCAGATAGACAATGCCGAGGGCACTGAGTTGCTCAGCGATGTAGTTGTACTGAGGCTGCGGCTCGCTGATAGAGATTCCATTGGCGGGGGAGACTGGAGAGATGCGTACACCGGTGCGCTCAGGCCCAATTTCCCGGGCAACGGCGGCGGTCACCTCTAGCAACAGTCGTGCACGGTTTTCCACTGAGCCGCCGTATGCGTCCGTGCGTTGGTTGGCTCCATCCTTGATGAATTGCTCCAGCAGGTAGCCGTTGGCACCATGCACCTCCACGCCATCGAAGCCTGCACTCATGGCATTGGCGGCAGCTTGGCGGAAGCTCTCCACGACGCCTGGGATCTCATCTAGGCCCAGAGCGCGGGGCTCAGATACTTCCGCAAAGCCATTGTTCACGAAGGTCTTGGTTTGTGCTCGGATGGCAGAGGGGGCTACAGGCGCTGCGCCATCCGGCTGCACGGACACATGGGAAACGCGGCCCACATGCCACAGTTGCACAAAGATCTTTCCGCCCTGGGCGTGCACCGCTCCGGTGACTTTGCGCCATCCAGCGACCTGCTCGGCTGTGTAGAGACCAGGGGTGTCTTGGTAGCCCTGCGCCTGTGCAGAGACCTGAGTTGCTTCCGTAATGATCAAGCCAGCCGAAGCACGCTGTGCGTAGTAGGTGGCCGCAAGCTCATTAGGCACCAAGCCAGAACCGGCGCGGTTGCGGGTTAGCGGTCCCATCACAACGCGATTGGCCAATACCAGATCACCTAAGACATAGGGTTGAAAAAGCGTCTTCTCAGTCATTTTGCATCCACAGCAATGTTCTAGAAGACTCAATGATGACGATCGTAATCTAAAAAGTCAATACTTTAATTACGATCGTAATCAATATATAGTAGAGGCTCCGCATGCACACAGACACTCCACGGTAGAAAAATGAAGCTCACCAAAGCACAGGCACAGGCAAACCGAGCACATGTCGTGAAAACGGCGTCGGCGCTGTTTCGCGAGCGTGGGTACGATGGCGTGGGCGTGGTCGACTTGATGGCGGCAGCGGGGTTCACTCAAGGCGGTTTCTACAAACAATTCCGCTCTAAGACGGACTTGATGGCAGAATCTGCTGCTTGCGGGATAGAGCAGACCGTAGAGTTGACGAAAGGTATTGACCTGTCGACTTTTGTGAACAGCTATCTGTCTCGCGAGCATCGTGACAATCGGGCGGCAGGCTGCACCATGGCCGCTCTGGGCTCCGATGCAGCGCGCCAGACGCAAGAGGTCAAGAGGACATTTGCTGCAGGCATCGAAAGCTTGCTGCAGGCCCTTGAGAAGGAATGTCCGGCCTCGGAGCGAGCAGGAAATAACGAGGCGCGGGCCAAGTCCATCGACACCTTTGCGCATATCGTCGGGGCCCTGGTCATGTCTCGGGCCTGTCCCGATGATTCACCACTTGCCGATGAAATCTTGGCTGTGTGTCGGGACAAGATCCTTGGCGCATTGGCGGAGCAAGAAGGCGTACCGCCTCCCGCAGCGGCTCACGCTACTCAATCTGATGTGGCCTGAGCTTTAACGTTCAGCGCTTTACTGCGGCCCCAAACGTCACCAACGCCATCAGCAAGCTGGTGGCGATGACGGCGCTGAATGCCAAGTAGGGAGAAAGCGGCAGTGCGGAGGTAATTGCAATGGAGATAGCAGCACAGCCCATTTGCAGGAAGCCCAGCAAGGCAGAGGCTGCCCCAGCGTTTTGCCCAAAGGGTTGCAGGGTCACGGCAGTTCCCAAGGGATTGATCAGGCCCATTCCAATCAAAAACACTGTCAAGGCCGCCGAAAAGTAGTACACCTGCTCCGGGGCAGCCAGCAAGGTCGCACCAGCGGCAAAGGCAATGAAAATGCCTGCACGGGCAGCGCGCAGTGTGCCAAACCGGTGTGCAAGCCGAGGAGCGAGCAGGCCAGCCCCAAAGACAACAAAGACGGTGGACGCGAAAAAAAGTGCGAGTTGCAAGGGTGAAAAACCAAACCCTTCCATCAAGATGGCCGGTGCCATTGCAAAAAACAGATACAGCGAGCCCAAGACCAAGCTGACAGATAGTGCTGGTGCAATGAAACGGCGGTCCGTCAGGAGTGCTTTGTAGGTCGCGGCGACAGCACTGAGCGCCAACGGGCGGCGTAAGTCGGAGCTATGCGTCTCCCCAAGTCGCGACACATAGTGGATACCCAGCAAGATGGCGAGCACCCCGACAACGCCAAACGTTGCGCGCCAACCCAAAAAACTGTTGAAGACACCGCCCAGTAGCGGAGAAAAACCGGGGGCAGCTGCCATGGCGACCATGACCAGCGAAAGCGCACGCGCAAGCGCATCGCCTTCAAACAGGTCACGTGCAATGGCGCGAGATAGCACGGACGTCGCGCAAACGCCAAGGGCTTGAATCACTCGGCCGACGATGAGCTGAGGAAGGCTTGTGGCAAAGGCACATACCGCGCTACCGACTACAAACACGCACAAACCGGATACCACCAGGGGTGCGCGTCCAAAGCGATCCGATAAAGGCCCGACGAAAAGCTGACCCAACGCGAAAGCCACAAAGAAGGTGCTCAGAGTGGCGCTAAGGTCTTTGACAGATGTCCCAAGCTCGGCGCCCATGGAAGGAAAGGCTGGCAGGATGATGTTGGTGGCCAACGATCCCAGCGCCGCCAGTCCAGCGAGCATCAGCAGTAATTCGCCTGAGAGGGATTTTGCGGAGTCAATCGGTTTGGGCATCGTCGCCCCCTTCATCGCCGTCAAGGCATTCAATGCAGGAATCGATCAGGTCATGCAGCGCCGCCACACGCTCCGTGCCCAACTGCGCGTTCAAAGCAAGCTGTGCGACTTTCCAAGCCTGTTGTGCTTGTGCCTGTTTGGACACGCCGGTTTCTGTTGCAGCGACTAGGCGACTGCGCGCGTCGGCTCCAGCGCCAATCGTCAGCAAGCCCATCGCCGACAGCGGCTGAAGATTGCGCGTCAATGTTGAGGCGTCCATCTGCATGCGCTTGGCCAGATCCACCGGCCTTATCGGCCCCAGTTTCACGACGTGGGAAAGCAGGGAATATTGGGTGATCTTCAAGCCCACCTCCGCAAAGAAGTGGTCGTAGTGCCGCGTCACCATACGACTGAGCTGGCGCAACTTTAGATTGGTGCACCCCTGGGGCTTGATGCTGTTCTTCATTTGATATATTGTAATTACAACTGTTGTAATTACAAGTTTTAAAAATGAAGGAGACTGAAATGTCTGTGGATCAAGTTATCGAGAGTTGGCGAGCCGATGAAGCTGCGGTACGTGCTCATCTAAGCGCTGTGGATACTGGGCCGCACGCAAGTGTCGCTGGTCGTTCTGGCATGGAAATGTTCGAGGCCATCTTTGCTGGGGAGCTTCCGCCAGCGCCTATAGGCAATACGCTCGACTTTGTTCCCATTCGCATGACGCCAGGGGAGGCGGTGTTTCAGGGAAGTCCAAAGCGTCGTCACTACAACCCGCTCGGTACGGTGCATGGAGGCTGGTTTGCGACCTTGCTCGACTCTGCAGTGGGTTGTGCCATTCACACGACCTTGCCGGCGGGAAAAGCCTTCACCACCTTGGAGCTGAAAGTGAACATGGTGCGCGCGTTGACCGATGGCGTGCCACTCGTGCGTGCGGAGGGCAAGGTGATCCACGCAGGTCGGCAGGTAGCCACAGCGGAGGGGCGCATCGTTGGACCCGATGGGAAGCTGTATGCCCATGCAACCACAACCTGCTTGATTTTTGATCAGCCCATCGGCGCGAAACCATCATGAGCAATGCTGAAATTTTCGGCATCCGGAACGACGAACGGTGAACCTTGCATGGCGGTCATCGCCTGCCGAATCTCGAAGGGCAGCAATGGGTCGTCAGCACCTGTTCGCAGCTTGCGAGAGGTTCCCTTCTGGTTGTCTGGGGTACTGCGCACAGCAAGTTTCTGGTTTGAGGCTCATAGCGGACGTCAGACCAGGCAGCGGGTCAACATCTGATCTTGGCGACAACGGTCACAAGCTTGCCAAAGCTCAGCCGCTGCAACCAGCCTGGAGCCGACCTCCCCTAGGTCGGTTTTGCAGCGCTTGCTGCCGCAGGGTGAACTCCCGATAAGTCGTACCGAGCAGTCGTTCGGGCCGGTGATAGGTGTCTTCGAAGCACTGTAGTTGCAGGGTGGACTATCCCTTGGCAGGTAGACATCCCTGGCCTATCTTTGGGGTGTGCTCTCTTGGACGTACGCCGAACCGAAGCGCTAGCGACTTGAAGGCAATCCACTACCCTCAAAAAAACACATGGGGCGCTTTCTGAGCGCGGGCGACTTTGCGACTTTAGTTCTGCACCATCATCCCCTGCAAACCCGCATGAATGGTGGGTCGCTGTTTACGACTTTATTTACCCAGAATAACCCCCTGTCCCCTGGGAGACGATTTTGCCCTTCCCCTAGGGTTTGCTGTCTTTGCGTGGCTGCATTCGGCTTCTAGGCTTCTAGATTGCCGAGACTCCTCTTTCTACTGAGCAAGCAGAACATGGCCTTTATCAATTACGTGACACAGATCCAGTTTGACTTTGGCGCCGTGCAAATGCTGCGCCAAGAATGCGAGCGTGTGGGTATCAGCAAGCCGCTGATCGTGACCGACCCCGGCGTCAAGGCTGCAGGAATCTTGCAAAAATCCATAAATGCACTGGGTGGCCTGCCCTATGCAGTATTTGACCAGACTCCTTCCAACCCCACTGAAGCGGCTGTGCGTGCTGCGGCTGAAATCTACAAATCCCAGAACTGCGATGGATTGGTCGCTGTGGGCGGTGGCAGTGCCATTGACTGTGCCAAAGGCGTGGCAATTGCGGCTACGCATGAAGGCCCGCTCTCGCACTACGCGACGATTGAAGGCGGCTCGCCTCGTATTACGGAGCGAGTTGCTCCGCTGATTGCCGTGCCTACCACCAGCGGCACGGGCAGTGAGGTAGCGCGTGGCGCCATCATCATCGTGGACGACCATCGCAAACTGGGTTTTCACAGCTGGCATCTGGTGCCCAAGGCTGCCATCTGCGACCCCGAGCTCACCTTCGGCCTCCCCCCCATGCTGACGGCAGCAACCGGCATGGATGCCATAGCACATTGCATGGAAACCTTTATGGCCTCGGCTTTCAATCCACCGGCTGACGGCATTGGCCTGGACGGGCTGACCAGGGGCTGGGCGCATATCGAGCGGGCCATGCTCAATGGCAACGACGCAGAAGCCCGCCGCCAATTGATGAGCGCAAGCATGCAAGGAGCCATGGCGTTTCAGAAAGGGCTGGGCTGCGTGCATAGCCTCAGTCACAGCCTGGGCGGCATCAACCCACGCCTGCACCACGGCACGCTCAACGCCATGTTCCTGCCCGCAGTCGTGCGTTTCAATGCCGAAGCCGAAAGCGTTCAGCGCGAGAACCGCCTCAACCGCATGGCACATGCCATGGGCCTCAGCAGCGGAAGCGATATCCCCGACGCGATCCGAGATATGAATGCCCGCCTGAACCTGCCATCGGGTCTGGCTGCCATGGGCGTGGAGCGCGCACAGTTTGATGCAATCATCAACTGTGCACTCAAGGACCACTGCCACGCCACCAATCCACGACTGGCATCCGCACAGGACTATGAGCAGATGCTCAGCACCTCGCTCTGACAGGCTTCACACAGCGCTCAAGCCTCAACGACAGGGCCTTGCTTGAGCGCCTCGCGCACATCGTCCATCAATTGCCTCGCCATGCTGCTGAGCACCTCGAGCTCATCGTCGGACATGTTGCGAGGCTCGTCATCAAGTATGGAAAGGCAGCCCAGCACATTGCCTTTTTTGTCCACCAGAGGGACTCCCGCGTAAAAGCGCAGCTTAAGGCTATGCACCACCGAATCGCTTGCAAATCGGGGGTCTCGCGCCAAGTCTCCAACCACAATAGCCTCTTCTTCATACACAACATACGAGCACACCGTGCCATCACGAGGGAAACCTTGTTGAATGCCCTCTTGCGCAGACAGCGGCAGCAGACTGCCCGGCGCAAAGACACGTTCAGCATCCACCCAGGAAACTTGAGCCCACTTGGTGTTGAAAGCGTTAACGGCCTTCTTGGCAGTATCGCGATATAGCGCTGTCAACGCTGGTGCCAGCACTCCGCTTTCATGCAGCATTTTGACGCGCTGCTCATCGTCATCGGGAATCGGAGCTGCAATCACACGCTCGCCAGGATCTCCAACCTGCATGGCCTCTACCCACAGATGCAACTCACGCAGACTGGTCACGCAGGCCTGCGCACCTGTCTGCCGGGCAAACTCGGGGGCAGCTGCCACGGCTGGAGCATTCCACAGGCACAGCACCACTCGTGCACCCGGCCAATGCCGGCGAATGCGCCGCACAATGCGTCTCGCCATGCTTTGTGGCTGGTGATTGAAAATCGATAGCACCAATAGATCCGATTGCTTCACGGCCTGAACCCAATCGCGATCCGCCAGCAGGCCATTGGCATCAAACTGCAAGGACTTCGAGTCCGGGGCAAGTGCCCATTCAGAGCAGCTAACCTCATGACCATGCAAGCTCTCTGCATGGGCCACCATGGCTGCGCCCAGGGCATCCACCTCCCAGCGCACACCCGCGCAATGAATGCGCAGGCATCGACGCTGGTCACCTTCACCGGGAGCCGCCCGAACATGCTCGCCACTGCTTCTGAATGCATATTGGTCCTGCAACTCCTCCAGCAAGGCTGCCATGCCATTGGACAGCCGCAAGCGATGTTCGGCCGTCGCCGACTCCAGATGCTGCTGGGTTGCAATACGCAGAGCAGGAATGGCAACCTCATCATAAAACCCGCTGACGGCACTGGCTCTGTCATCCAGGCTGGACTTGGAGAGCAGGCGCTCCTCCACGGACTGTACGGCCATGCTGATGGCATCATCAGCGTCATCGGCCAGTAGACGCTGATACAGCCGTTGCTGCGGCCCGAGAACAGGCTCGCTGCCCAGCAATACCTCCATGAATTTGAGCGAGGGAATGTAGCGCCCCAGCACCAGCAGGCACACCGTCAAAGGTGTGGAAAGAATCAGACCGATCGGCCCCCAAAGCGCTGTCCAGAAGGTTGCGGCAACAATGATTGACAAGGTCGACAAACCTGTACTTGAGCCATATAGCCACGGCTCGATCACATTGTTGCTAATCAGCTCCAGCAGCAGAATCAGGCCAAGGGTCATCAAAAACATATCCCAACTGGGATCGACCGCAAAGGCTAGCGCCAGCGGAAATACCGCAGACATCATCGGGCCCACATAGGGCACAAATCGCATGATGGCGCCCAGCACCCCCCAGAGAATCGCCCCTGGCACACCAATGAGCAACAAGCCCACGGCGAGTGGCACGCCATAGCTGACGTTGACAATGAACTGCATGCGCAGATATTTGCCAATGCGCTGCGAGGCCTCATCCAGCGCATCGGTGGCCACATTGAGGTTGCCTCCCACCAGCCTCAGCAACCGATCCCTCAGCTCGTCCCTGTCAAGCAGAATCAATATGACAAACAGCAACACGATACCTGCGGTCGTCACAGGCTCGGCAATACGCCCCAGCCACTGCAGCATCCGCGTAGTGGGCTTGGACTCGGGAGACTGAACCTCCACTTTCTGCACCCGCGCCCTGGCGTTGTCCACGCTGGCAATCTCTTTCTCAACGGTGTTGTAGGTCTTGAAAACGCCATCCCAGGCGCTGGGCATATTTGCGCTCTTGCGCAGGCTGCGCAATTTGTCGCGAATCGTCGATTGATAGGTAGGCAGATCGGCACTGAGTTGCTGCACCTGACTACCCAGATACATGCCCAAGCCGCCGAGTGCTGCCAGAGAAAAAGCCACGACCACAATGGCCGAAGCCATCCGCGGCAGCCCCCAGCGCTTGAGCTTGCTGACAGCAGGGTCGAGCAAGAAGCCGAACAGCATTGCCAGGGCTAGAGGAATAAGCATGTCCCGCCCGAAATAGAGGGCAAGAATCACGATGGAAGCAATCATCAGCCCGATGAGCAAACGCAGGGCCGGCAGCATTTCTACCAGATGCACAAGCCCCGGAGCCACGTTGGCCCTGGCTCGTCTGTCGATGCCCTCCCACAAACCGTGAGCAGGCTGCCGGCCCTCTCCGGCCGAACCCGCCTCTCGCGAGAAAGTCTCGATTTCGACCGGTGCACCCGCATACGGCTTGGTTGGCGCAACCGCGCCAAAGTTGACCTCGGGGATTGCAGACGACTCATCGGACGGGGAATTCTCGTTTCGGTTTTCTGACATTGGCATCCTTGATGGACTGTTGTCTATGATTTTCTGAGACAAAGTACGCTCATCCAGAATTCCATCTGGCTCTGCCCTCCTCTGCTGTCAGGCTTTGTCGTAATTTGCAAAAAAACGCTATAGAGCCTCGACTCGACCCGGATCAGGTGCATGCAGCCACTGCGCAAACTCATCGGCCAACTGCCGACTGGCCACCACCGCGGTATTCCAGGCCTTGGCACGCGCATCATGGTTTGTGCCATAACTCAGAAAATCGTGCCGATCCGGCAACTTGCCGTTCGGCAGGCACGCCACCCAGGTGTGATCAGGGGCCAGCACAATCATCGAGTCCAGATACGAGCTCGGTCCATGACGCCATTTCAGTCCCTTGTCCAACCAGCCAGGAATCACCGCCTTCTGGAAATGGGGATATAGCACCACCCCATCGCCGTTACGAGAGGCCAGATAATCCAGATGCATGTGATAGTCGGTAATGCCGCCATCCCAATAGGCCCCCTTGGGTGCATCTGAAATGTTTTGCACGGCATCCAACACAAAAGGGATGGAGCAACTGGCTCGCAAGGCCTCCATGAAATTACTCTCCGTCAGCCGGGTCTGCGCAGACCGAATGTCCGCAACACCAAAGGGAAGAGCATGCACGGCATCGTTTGCAGAAGAGGAAAAGATCACACGCTCCAGCAAGCAGCCCAATGCCGGCCGATGCAACACATTGCCGGCAAACGCGGCCGCATAGCCCAATGGAGTGCGCCAGGGCGACGCACGTGACAGCAGACCACGCCCACGGGCGGCAATCACATGCTGCCTATAGCGCGGATTGGCCAGAACCTCACTCACACGCCCCCCGTAAAAGTCCTGTAGAGACTGCGCAAACCGCTCACTGACCAGCGACGACGGCGTGCGCCTGTGCCCTTCGGGGGGATCAAAGCGCTGTGCAATATAGTCACGCTCCAGCCGCTCAAAGGCTTCCACTGGTGCGTCCAGACAAGCCATCGCCATGCGCCCCAATCAGATCCACCGGCTGCACGCTGGCCCGTAACCACTGCCCAAAGATGAGGCGATGCGGAGGTCCGAGAATCAAGCCCTTGGGACCGCCTGCCGCCGCCGGTATGACTATGACCATATCCGGCTGCAAGCCCTGCCGCTCTATAGATTGCCGCGCCTTGAGACCAGCATAGATTCGCAATGCTCTTGTGGATGACGTCATGTGGGCATTGTGCTTGCAAGCCCCGTTGCTCGGGATCAGCTCGGC
This sequence comes from Comamonas sp. GW821-FHT11H03, assembly GCF_058807955.1. Taxonomy (NCBI): domain Bacteria; kingdom Pseudomonadati; phylum Pseudomonadota; class Betaproteobacteria; order Burkholderiales; family Comamonadaceae; genus Comamonas; species Comamonas sp. GW821-FHT11H03. Next base: position 9,789 of record NZ_JBXARF010000016.1, on the reverse strand, counting down.
GACTTCACCAGTTGAGCGTGACCGAGGTACCGCCACCGGGTCGGGCTGAGATGCTCAGTTTCGCCCCCATGACAAGCGCTCTGCGGCGCATATTGACCCACCCCATGCCAGCAGATGCTACGTCCGGGATTTGCCTGCCATCCGTCGGTCTGACGGGCCCCGCATCCTCAATGCTCAGGCGAGCATGCACAAAGGAGGCATCTGAAACATTTGACGCACTTTTCCACTGCTCGTCGGCAGCCAGCGTGATCCAAAGTTCAAGCGCGTCAGTGTGCTGCAGCACATTGCTCACGGCCTCCTTCACCACTGCCATGATTTCCTCGGCCATGGGGCCGCATGGCAGGCTACCGATATCGCCAGACATCTGCGGGTCCCAAACATCCCAGTGCAGATTCATGCCTCGATGATCCACCACAGGTTGCAGCCTGTGCCTGAAACGCGCCAGAAGGATACCCAGGGGTTCATTTCGGCTATCCATGGAATCAACAATCAGCCGTAGATCGAGCAGGCATTGTTCTGCATTGCTGCGAATCGCCGGGTCCGTGCCGAGATCGGTCAGGCTGATCAGCTGCACCAGTTGGCTGCCGACATCGTCATGCAATGCCTCCGCTATGCGCCTGCGCTCCTGCTGTACCTCTCTCGATGGACGTACGCTTTTACGTCTGCGCCACAGCACGCTGCGATATGCACGTGGAAACAGCCAAGCGACAGCCGCCATGCTGCCCGCCGTACCTAGCGCCGCAGTCCACCAGGGAGCTGAATGGAACACCGCTCCAGTCTGCAAAAGCCAGGGCAGCCACAGCAGCAGCTGAACACTCCACAGAAGCAGCTGCCAGACGTAGGACATGGTGAATGCGTTCGCAGACACTGGCGCTTAGAACCAGCCACGCAAGTAGGCGAAACGCACGGCTTGTGCTCGGGTGCGCACCTGGAGCTTGCGATAGATGTTCTTGATGTGCGTGTTGACCGTCATGGTGCTGATCTCCAACTGCGTGCCGATCTCTGCACTGGTATTACCGCTGGCAACCATACGCAAGACCTCGCATTCGCGGCTGGAGAGCCTGTCGGACATATCAGAGCCCGGAACGGCTCCGGTGGCCGGCCGCTTGTCATACCGCTGCAAGAGCCGCCTGGCGAGACTAGGAGTGATGGAGGCCCCGCCATTGACGACCTGCAGCACCGCTTGAGGGTAGTTGCCAAACCAGGAGTTCTTGACCAGATAGCCGGTTGCACCCAACTCAAAAGCGTGCAACACCTGCTCTTCCGTCTCCACCACCGAAACCACAATGACCTCGGCCTGCGGGCGCTGGCTTTTCATCACCTCAATCAACTCAAGACCATCGTCTGCCCCCAGTTTCAGATCCAGCAACATGACATCAAACTCATGTTGACGAATGGCTTTTCTTGCATCCTTGAGGTTGTCCGCCTGCGCGACCACCATGGTGCGCCGATCATTCATGATTTCCTGTGCGATCACCATGCGTAGGTGCGCATCATCGTCCACCAACAGCACTTTGACAGGCTTGTCGGGCTGCCCCACCATGTGATCTGGCCACATGGAAGGGCTCCCCAGCTCCACAGCCATGGGTCGGAGCATCAAGGCATCCCCAGAGTTGTTTGCACCGTTCGGGTCCATTTTTCTCTCCTGGCCAGAGTTGCTTGCCGGGGACTCAGGATGGTGCTCAAGACACCATATAGAAAAAAACTCCCCAGCGCGTCATTAGATAGTTTTTAGCAATTAAAACTGCAACTCAGCGTAAGAAAAAATGCAATTTGAGTAATCACGGTTTTCTGACGACACCTACTCAAAACCGCCAATTACTCATCACAGTCGCCCAGGTGCCCTAAAACTGAACATCCAGGGAGCCTGCCGCGTGCCAGTCGATGGATGCTTGGCGCAGCACCATGTCGATGTCCATGCCCAGCGCCAGTCCGGTTTCAGCAGGGAATGTCACTGCCAGCTGGCGCTCGCCCCAGTTAAGCGCGCGGGTCGATGCTCGCCAGACGGCCAGATGCAGCACCCCCGTCAAAGGCTCGAATACAGGCTGCTCCATCGGCGCATGCATGAACTGAAAGGCATCGCTGATCAGCTCCGGAAAATTCCACTGTCGCGCCAGATGGGCCGTAATCTGCCCCGAGCAATAGCCCATCAATTGCATCTCCACCTGAGGGCGCTTGGGATGCAGGGGCTCCAGCAACTCGGAAAGTCTGAAGAAAGTGTCAGGGTCGGCAGCCTGCAGCAACAGCTCTCCCAGGCCATGCAGCAGTCCCACCGCATAGGCCTGCGAGGCGTTGGCCTGAACCGACATTGCAAGCGCGCGCGCCATGCGTGCCGTGTCCAGGCTGTAGCGCCAGAAATTCGCCAAACTCCAGCCTGCCGAAACATGAGATGCGCTGACTGGAGCCGCCTTCTGCACCAATTGCCGCAACTGAACCGGCGCCAGCAGCACCAGTGCTTCGGGAATGCTGTGTACGCGCTGCCCCAGCAGATGCGCTGGCCCATTGGCTGCGGCCAGCAGACGAGCGGTCAAGACCGGATCGGTGGAAAACAATTGCACCAGGCTGCGCATGCCGGGCTCTGGCTTGCGCAGTTCACTCGACAGCAGCGCAACGACGCGCGGCTGGCTTGGCAGCAATAAATGCTGCTCCAGCAACGTTGACAGGATCAATGGTTTGACGCGGCTCATCTGGACCAAAGGCAGTGACAAGGCTGTCGCCACCACGAAATGAACACGAGAGGGCTCATAGGAATGTCAGAGCTTTTCATCTCTATTCAGCTGCACAGGCTGGCCCATGACCAACTGGCTGGCAAGCTTGCGTGTCAGGGGTTGTAACACGGAAAAGTGATCAGCCCCCTGAACCGAGACGCAGTGCAGCTGATTAGATTTTCGCGCGGCGCACATATTGTCGAGACTGTTGATATTGCCGGGACTCTTGCTGCCCTCGATGATCCACGTCGGACTCTTTATTGCATGCAGCCAGTAGACGGGCGAACGCAAGCGCTTTTCATCCGCCGAGATCAAGCCCCATTTCACGGGCCAGCCATAGCCGCCGACCTCGTCCACAGGACCAAACGCGAACACCCCCTGAACTGGCAACCCTGCCGTTGCTGTCAGCAAAGCCAGCGTGGCTCCGGTGCTATGCCCACCGAGATAGATGCGTGCCGGGTCGACATAAGGCAGCTGTGCGGCCTGCAGGATGGCCGCTGCCACATCCTGTACCTCCCCCCAGAAATACTCACGCTGGCCGGGATTGTCATTGCCACCGCGCAATGTGGGAAACAGCATCGCCATGCCTGCCTTGCGAAAAGCGCTGGCGCTTTGGTCATTGGCGGCTGGCCCTTCGCTCCAGAAATCGTCCAGGCTATTGGTATCTCCTCCCGTCAGCCAGACCATCAAAGGCAGCTTCCTCCCATCCCTGGGGTCCGGGGTGACAAAGGCATTGAGTTTCAGATCCCCGCTCTGATAGCTCATTGAAACAAACAGCTGAGAAGGCGGTGTCGGCATCGGCTGGATGGGCTTATGGGCGGCCGGCAACAAGGCTGCCGCAATCTGTGTTGTCTTGCCGGCGCGAGCCTGCATCAGGTTCTGCAGAGCGATTTCACCAGAAGCGATCTGTTGATCCACCACCTGCTCGATCTGCACCTGCTCCGCGCGCTGGCTCTCGTGCTGCTTGCGAGCGGCAGCGTGACGCACTTTGGCCATCTCATGCTCTGCCATCGCAGCACGCGTGATGCAGCGCCGTTGTTGATCTATGTTGATGCCCTCTTCCTGGGCCTTGTCAACCTGGGCAAGATTGAGCTTGACGGTATGACAAAAGTCATCATTCTCTGGAGCCAGTGCTGGTGGCCAGACCAAGGCTGCAGGCTGCTGGGCATGGGCCTTGTTCTTGATTTTGTCCAACGATATCCAGCCGCGCGATGCCATCTTGGCGCCGATAAAGACCACCAAGATTGCCACCCCTATAGCCGGCAGTATCGCCCGCCCTCTCGCTTTGCGCATTGATGTGCTCCCACAAAAAAGCCGCCTGTAATGTGAATTAAGTGGCGGCCCGGTAGGAGATTATTTCTTCAGTCCCTGCAACTTCGCAAAGGCTGATGCCATTGCATTTTGCTGTGTGGGCTGGTTACCACGCTGTGGTTGCGCATAGCCACCGCGGCTGCCGCCGCCATAGCTATTGCTACGGCCTGCGCCTTCAAAGCGGTTGTCGCGCGGGCCGTCGCGGCGTGCGGGAGCCGCATCGAGCTTCATGGTCAGGCTGATGCGCTTGCGATCCACATCCACTTCCAGCACCTTGACCTTGACGATCTGCCCCGTCTTGACCACTTCACGCGCATCTTCGATGAACTTGTGACTCATCTGGCTCACGTGCACAAGCCCGTCCTGATGCACACCCAGATCCACGAACGCACCGAACTGGGCCACGTTGCTGACCGTGCCCTCCAGCGTCATGCCTTCCTTCAGGTCCTTGATGTCTTCCACGCCGTCATTGAAGCGGGCAACCACAAAGTCAGGGCGCGGATCACGACCGGGCTTCTCTAACTCCCCCAGAATATCCTTGATGGTCACAGCACCAAATTTGTCATTGGCGAACTGCTCTGGCTTTAAGGACTTGAGCACTTCGCCACGACCCATGATCTGATCCACGGGCTTGCCGGTGGCCAGGATGATCTGCTCGACCACCGGATAGGTTTCGGGGTGAACGCCGGTGACATCCAGCGGATTGTCGCCACCGCGAATGCGCAGAAAGCCTGCTGCCTGCTCGAAAGTCTTGGCACCCAGACCGGCCACTTCCATCAGTTGCTTGCGGTTCTTGAACGAGCCATTGGCATCGCGCCAGCGCACCACCGACTTGGCGACCGAACCCGACAGACCCGAGACACGCGTCAGCAGCGGGGCCGAAGCGGTGTTCAAGTCCACACCCACGGAGTTCACGCAGTCCTCGACCACGGCATCGAGCTGGCGCGCCAGCTCGCTCTGGTTCACATCATGCTGGTACTGGCCCACGCCAATGCTCTTGGGATCAATCTTGACCAGCTCGGCCAGTGGATCCTGCAGGCGGCGGGCAATCGATGCCGCACCGCGCAGGCTGACGTCGATATCGGGCATTTCATGGGCCGCGAACTCGCTGGCCGAATAGACCGAAGCCCCGGCCTCGCTGACCACGACCTTGTCGATCTTCTTGTCGGCCTTGGAGGCGATCTTGATCAGATCCGCAGCCAGCTTGTCCGTCTCGCGGCTGGCCGTGCCGTTGCCGATGGCGATCAGATTGATGTCGTGCTTTTCCACCAGACGGGCGAGCACGGCCAGGGAGCCATCCCAGTCGCGGCGCGGCTCATGCGGGTAGATGGTAGTTGTATCCACCAGCTTGCCGGTACTGTCCACCACAGCCACCTTGACGCCAGTGCGGATGCCGGGGTCCAGGCCGATCACGGCACGCTGGCCCGCCGGTGCGGCCAGCAGCAGGTCACGCAGATTGTCGCCAAACACCTTGATGGCGACCTTCTCGGCGTCTTCACGCAGGCGGCTGAACAGGTCGCGCTCGGTGGACAGGCTCAGCTTGACGCGCCAGGTCCAGGCCACGCATTTGCGAATCAGATCGTCAGCGGCGCGCTTGGCATGGCTCCAGCCCAGATGCAGCGCGATCTTGCCCTCGGCGAGACTGGGTTTACCCGGTTCAGGCTCGACCGGTTGCACCAGCTTGGCTTCGAGAACCTCCAGCGCACGGCCGCGGAACACGGCCAAGGCCCTGTGCGAAGGCACGCGGCCTATGGGCTCGTCATACTCGAAGTAGTCGCGAAACTTGGCGACCTCGGGGTCGTTTTCGTTCTTGCTCTCGACCTTCTTGGATTGGAGCAGGCCTTCATCCCACAGCCATTCGCGCAGCTTCTGCACCAGGGCCGGGTCCTCGGCCCAGCGCTCGGAGAGAATGTCGCGCACGCCGTCCAGCACGGCAAAAGTGGTGCTGAAGTCGGGACCGGGCTTACCGTCGTCCAGCGTCGTCGCGGGCTTGCAGAAAGCCTCGGCCTCCTTGTGCGGATCCAGCGTAGGGTCGGCAAACAGCTTGTCGGCCAGCGGCTCGATGCCGAATTCCTTGGCAATCTGTCCCTTGGTGCGGCGCTTTTGCTTGAAGGGCAGGTAAATGTCCTCCAACTCCTGCTTGGTCGGCGCACTGACAATCGCCAGGCGCAGCGCATCGGTCAGCTTGCCCTGCTCGTCAATGGCCTTGAGCACCGTCTCGCGGCGGTCGTCCAGCTCGCGCAGATAGGTCAGGCGCTCGTCCAGCGTGCGCAGTTGCGTATCGTCCAGACCGCCAGTAGCCTCCTTGCGGTAGCGGGCCACAAACGGAACCGTGGCGCCACCATCGAGCAACTCCACTGCCGCGCTCACCTGCTGCGGCTTGACATTCAGTTCTTGAGCAATCTGACCAATGATTTTTTGCATTCGAATATTCGCCCCACGGCGCTCAACACAGGAAGCTAATGAGTTTGCCATAGGCCTGGCGCCAGACTGCTCTTGATATCCGGCAGAAGTGCAAGCAAACCTTAAAAACTATGCTTTCCATAGCTGCTTTCCCTGAATGAGCAAGCGCAGAAAGCCAATTTCATTAGAATTATTGCGACATGCCCGAAACCTTTCAGGACGATTTTTTTGCCGATGAGCTGCCTCCCCCCGGAGACGGCTCCGACAAAGCACAGTCTGAAGAAGCGCCGCAGGCAGATGCCCCAGGTAAACACAAACCCAGAAGCGGCGCGATTGCCCTGGCCCCGGCAGCCGCGCAGTACCAGGAGCTGGCCGCTCAACTGCCTCCTCTGCTGCGCATGGGCGTCTCGACCTGGTCCTATCCGGGCTGGGAAGACTTGGTCTGGGACGGTGCGTACGACAGTAGCGTGCTGGCCAAAAAAGGCCTGACGGCCTATCACCAACACCCGCTGCTGCGCACTGTCTGCGTCGACCGCACCTTCTGGCGACCGCTGACGGCCAGCCAATATGCCGCCTTTGCCGCTCAGGTCCATACCGACTTCCGCTTTGTCGTCAAATGCCCAGCCGGTATTACCGATGCCCAGGTCCGCAGCGAAGAAGGCAAGCCGCGCGAGGCCAACCCTGCGTTTCTGGACCCCGGCCTAGCCATAGAGCATTTTGTGCAGCCCACTCTCGAAGGGCTGGGCAGCAAGCTGGGAGTGCTGGTGTTTCAGCTCAGTCCCCTGCCCTGGAGTCTGCTCAGCCGCCCCGACCTATTGATGGAAAGGCTGGGCCAGTTGCTGGCCGCCGTGAGGCAGGCGCTACAAAAACATCCACAAGTCGTCGTGGCCGTCGAGGTCAGGGACCCCGAGCTGCTAACCCCGGCGCTGCCCCGGACACTCAAGGCCCATGGCGCAACCTATTGTCTGGGCCTGCACGGCAAGATGCCTCCCATCGAAGAGCAGTTGCCCACGTTGCGCGCCTTGTGGCCCGGGCCGCTGGTGTGCCGCTGGAATCTGAATCGCATCTTTGGCGCCTATGGCTATACCGATGCCCAGAAGAAGCACCAGCCGTTCAACGAGATCCTCAGCGAAGATCGGCATACTCGGGAGCGGCTGGCCCACACAATTGCCGGCATCACCGGTGCCGGTCAACCCGCTTTTGTGACCATCAGCAACGATGCCGAGGGATGCGCCCCCCGCTCAATAACGCTGCTGGCGCAGGCGCTTGCGAGTCTTGCAGACGCAGGCCCGGACAAGCGGCCACGCTCCCCATCCTGAAATCATGGTAAAAATGCCATCAAACGCTTACCAGTAAAGCGCCGATAGCTATCAAAAAAATCCCAGCAGGTTCAATGCTGTCGGACGTTGTTTTGATAGGGAACCAGATCAGCCTTGCAGTGCCGCCAGCGGGTGCGAATGCGCAGGCCAAGGGCTGTCAAAGAATGCTTGCCACTCGGCATCACTCACCTCTTCGATGCTGGCAGGATTCCAGCGCGGGCTGTGGTCCTTGTCCACCGCCAGCGCACGAATGCCCTCCACGGTTTCGCTGCGACCCGGGCGTAGATAAAAGCAGTGGCGCACCATATCGCGCTCCATGCGAAGATCTTCGGCCAGAGTCATCTGGCGCGCACGGCGGATCTGCTCCAGCACCACATGCAGCATCAGCGGTGAGCGCTTGCGCAGCGTGGCCGCTTCGGCCTGAGCCCAGTCGCTGCCGGCCTGCAAGGCCTGCACAACAGCAGCCACCGTAGGCTGAGAAAAACAGGCATCAATTTCCGCTCGATGCTCGGTTGTCTTGGGATCGGTGCTCACAAAGCGGGAGCGCACCACGGCATTGAGCGCCTCCACGTTGGCAAAATCCGTGGTTGCCAGGGTCTCCCACAGATCGGCCTGCTGCGCGGCGGGAATGCAGCCATCGGCCAAGCCAAAAGCCAGGGCATCGCCTGCGCCGATGGTGTCACCGGTCAAGGCCAGCCATTCGCCCACAGCACCAGGGCAGCGCGAGAGAAAATGGCCGCCCCCCACATCGGGGAACAGGCCAATGGCCGTCTCGGGCATGGCCATCTTGGTGCGCTCGGTCACGATACGCAGCGAGCCGCCCTGGCTGATGCCCATGCCGCCGCCCATGACGATGCCATCCATGAAAGCGATATAAGGCTTGCCAAAGCTGTGAATCAAATGGTTGAGTGCATATTCCTCGGTAAAGAAATCTTCGAGTTGAGGATTGCCGCTGCTGCCGGCCGCGTGCAGAAAGCGGATGTCGCCACCGGCGCAAAACGCCCCGAACATCCCTTCCTTGTTGCTGCCACGAATGGCTACGCCCAGAATCGAGTCGTCTTTTTGCCAGGCCAGCAACGTGCCCAGCAGATCGCGCACCATGCCCAGAGACAGCGCATTGAGCGCCTTGGGACGGTTGAGCGTAATCATGCCCAGCTTGCCACGGACTTCGGCAATCACATCGGACATATCGGCGCTCGGGGTGGGGGTCATTGTCTTGCTCCTTGAATCAATTCCATGCTGGTCGCCAATCGGTCGCCAGGCCATGCGCTCCGATTATGCGGTGGCACTCCACGCAGGCCGGGACAAGGACGTGACAAATACCGCCAGCATCTGCAGCCACAAAGCCCGAACGTGCTGCAATGCTGACTAATATGGGAGCCGTGCTTGGCTGCAGCTTCACCAGTTTCTGCAGCCCAACTTCTGTCTCATGAACGATCTGCCACCACCGCCCGAAACCCCTCGCGCAGAACCGCACCTGGAGTCCAAGCAGCTTTCCGCGCCGCTGCGCTATCTGCTCATTGCCTTTGCCCTGGTCTGCGTGATATTGGGTCTGATAGGTGCCGTGGTTCCCGGCATGCCCACCACGGTATTCATACTGATGGCGGCCTGGGCAGCGGTACGCAGCTCGCCCAGACTGCACCGCTGGCTCTATGCCCACCGTGTTTTCGGCCCCCTGCTGCATAACTGGGACACCGGTGGCAAGATCAGCCGCCGTGCCAAATGGACGGCAACCGTCAGCATGGGCGCCAGCAGCCTGCTGATTCTGTTTTTCTCGTACAAACCATGGCTCACGGCGATGACGCTGAGCATCATGGCCTGCGTCCTGCTCTGGCTGTGGCTCAGGCCGGAGCCGCAGATTGAAGGGTGATGTCCCCAAAACCGCAATACATGCGCATGGTCGATGTTCTCCTCGAACAGGAGAGCTGGAATAGAAAAAGGCCCGTGATTTTCATCACAGGCCTTTTCAATTTGGTCGGAATGGCGGGATTCGAACTCGCGACCCCTTGCACCCCATGCAAGTGCGCTACCAGGCTGCGCTACATTCC
>NZ_JBXARF010000015.1:0-54380 GCF_058807955.1 Comamonas sp. GW821-FHT11H03 | reverse complement strand
GAGTGGTAGTTCAGTTGGTTAGAATACCGGCCTGTCACGCCGGGGGTCGCGGGTTCGAGTCCCGTCCACTCCGCCAGATTCAAAAAGCCGCAATCAAGCAATTGGTTGCGGCTTTTTTCTTGTCTGCGCACTCTGGCAGAACTGATGTGCTCCTGACTTTCTAGCAAGATACCCTTGCCATGCAAGTGCTATGGCGATACGCTATCGTTCACCCTTACAGATGTTGACAAAAGTTTTTCATGCGGGAACTTTTGCTGCCAATCGGTACACCATCTTGTCACCATTGGGTCTGCTCCCCAGTGACTGTCTCATCCCTTCATTGTTGTTCGTTTAACCACAGCTCCTTCGATCCATGCGCCCGGCGTCTTCCTTTCTGCTGTCGCTGCTGATGTTTGCCTCCATCATCGGAGTGCAACTCATCGCCATGCTGCCCGCAGGTTCGCAAGATGTAGTGGCAATGGCTCATGTGCTCGACGCGCAGCCGCACGAATACGGTGTCGATGTGCTGCAGGAGTTCGAGGACGATGTGGAAGAAGATACGGTGGAGTTCTCCATTCACCGTCCGCATCGCACTGCCGAACTCAATCCGGCGCAAGATGATCGCAATGAATTGTTTGGCCCTCCCGAAGCGGTAGCTGTAGGTGTGGCCGATGTCCGGGTGCCTCCTCAGGGGCATGTGGTGCACCCGACTTATCCCTGGCCGGAAAGCATGTTGCGTCCGCCAAGTCTCGGCCTGCCGCTGGCAGGCTAGCTCCAGTTCAGCTGACGTCATCACGTCAGAACGTTTGCGCTGGGCTTTTTAGACCTCCGTTACCTGCCGCCCGTCATTCCGGCGCCTGCTGGCACTGGAAAGTGCTTGTCTGCTAGAGCATGGCTCTGAGACAGGTCTGGGGCGGCTTCGCCTGCTCAGGTGTAACTGATTCTGCATCGCATGTGGCAGCTGCCGCATGTGCATGACAGTTTTCCGACCCCTTCCTCACTTTATCTGCCCTCAAGAAGGCAGCTGTGTTCTATGTTCAACAGATCGATAGTGCCGGCTTCTTTACCGGCCAAGGCCAGTAAGAATTCTTCTGGCCATATTCCATTGCGGAGCCCCAAACGCGCGGCTGTGCTCTGCCTGTGTCTCGCGGCAGCTCTGGCTGCGAATGCTCAGACCAATGCCTATGGCACACAACAAGTCAGCGGCACCATTTCAGATCCGGTACAGCCCAAGCTGACCCTGACGCAACTGGTGCAGACCGTGCTGGACAACAACCCTGAACTGCGTTCCGTTCAGCAGTCGAGCGTCACGGCTCAGGCGGCTGTGGTCAGCGCCGGTGCTTTGCCCAACCCCAAGCTGGAGTGGAGCCGCGGCGACAACAAGGCGCGCCTGGCATCGGCAACCCCTGGCAATGTGCAGACCATGGCGATTTCGGTCCCCATCGAAATGCCTTCGGTGCGCGCTGCGCGTATCGAGGCGGCGCAAGCCGGGCAGCGAGCATCCGTGCACCAGATCGCTGCATCGCGCAATGCACTTGTGGCCCAGGTCAAGCTCAAGGCCTACGAAGTGGTCCTGCGACAGGCGCAGGCCCAGGCCGCCTATGACGCGGTCACGCTGCTGGAGCAGGCTCATGAGCGTGTACGCATACGTGTTTCCAGCGGTGAGGCAGCGCGTTACGAAATCATCAAGGCCGATGCCGAACTGATCAACGCTCGTCAGCAGGAGCAGTCTGCCCGTTTGCTGGCTGAGCAATCCCAGCTCACGCTCAATCGCCTGGCCGCTGGCCAGTTGCCCAGCCGCTTTGACCTGGCCCTGTCTTTGCAGGATCCAGTGGCCCAGGCTCAGTTGCAGAACATCAACTGGCAGTCCCATCCGGAGCTGCTGCAGCTGCAGTCCGAGGTGGATAAGGCCGAAGCGCAGAAGAACAGCGCCAAAGCCAGCCGTTGGCCGGGTCTTGAGCTGCGTTACGCGCAGACGCGTGAACCCGACATCCGCAATAACACCGTCGGCGTGAGCATTCAGATTCCGCTGTTCGACCAGCGCCGCGGCCCCATTGATGAGGCCGCTTCGGAGGCCGAGCGTGCTCGCCTGCGCATGGAAGGTCGCAAGGCCGAGTTGGAGCAGCAAATGTTGCAGGCTTGGAAGGTCATGGAAATGGCGCAGGTACGCACCAAGGCTCTGAGCGAGGGAGCGGTGCGCGAGGCCGAGTCGGCCTTGCGCGTAGCAGAGGCGGCTTACCGCTTCGGCGAGCGCGGCATTCTGGATGTGCTGGATGCCCAGCGCGTGCTGCGCACGGTGCGCGCCGATTTGCTTGAAGCCCGTTACCAGCTGCAATCCGCCCGGATTGAACTGGATTTTCTGGCTGGTCGCTATGCGCAGCCTTCCTCGCTTTGAGCTTTCAAAGTCAAGACCACGTTTTCGTATTTTTTGAATTCGCTTTATGTCTTCTCATCATCACTCCTGGACTGCGCGTCCCGCCTCACTGGTTCTGGCACTGGCGTTGGCCGGGCTGACAACATTGACCCTGACTGGCTGCGGCAAGGAGGGGCCGGCAGCTGCAGTTGCTGCAGCAGATATCAAGGCCGAGCTTGACCCCATGGAAGTGGTTGTCTCTGCCGAAATGGCAAGTAACTTCAAGACCGCTGCGGTAACGCAGGCCGAAGTTGCATCGGTGCAGGAAGTTGCTGGTCGCATTGAGGCCAACGAACGCAAGGTCACCCGCATCGGTGCGGCCGTGACAGGACGTGTGACCGAGGTGCTGGCCGAAACCGGCGATCGAGTCAAAGCGGGTCAGACCCTGGCTCGCGTCGCCAGCCCCGAGTTGACCACGGCTCAACTGGCCTATATGCGTGCCAGCGCCACGGCGACTCTGGCCGAGCGCTCCGTAGAGCGGGCACGTCAGCTGATTGCTGCCGATGTGATCGGCTCTGCAGAACTGCTGCGTCGCGAATCAGAAGTGCAGATTGCGCGCGCAGAGTTGAGGGCGGCAGGCGATCAGCTCAAGCTGATGGGCTTGTCCGCCGATGCGCTGAGCAGTTTGCGCGCCAAGGGCAATGTTGCACCGAATGCCGCCATCACGGCTTCTGCTGCCGGTATCGTGATCGAGCGCCAAGTCAGCCAGGGTCAGGTTGCGCAGCCTGGGGACCCTCTGTTCACTGTGGCGGATCTCTCCAATGTCTGGGTGGTAGGCGCCTTGCCTGAGCAAATTGCACGCAGTGTGCAGACTGGCCAGAACGTCCAGATCGATGTGCCGGCGCTGGGGCTGAGCGTCGAGGAGACACCCATCTCGGGCAAGATCATCTACGTGGGTGACACAGTGTCCCCCGAAACCCGCACCGTGACGATTCGCACTCAGGTGGACAACAAGGATCTGGCGCTCAAGCCCCAGATGCTGGCCACCATGAAGATCCAGGGGGCCATGGAGAAGACTCTGGCGATCCCTGCACTGGCAGTGGTCCGCGAGAACGACAAGGACTACGTCTACGTCAAGAAGGCCGAAAACCACTACCGCCTGACTCCGGTGGAGCTGGGGGCGACCAGCGGTGGTCTGCGACCTGTGGTCAAGGGGGTGAGCGAAGGCACGCAGATCGTGGTCGAAGGTGCATTCCACCTGAACAATGAGCGCAAGCGCGCAGAACTGGAGTAAGCCCATGATTGCCTCCATGATTCGTGCCGCACTATCGCAGCGGCTGGTGGTGGTCGTGCTGGCGCTGGTGATGTGTGGCTTTGGCCTGCGTGCCGCCATGAATCTGTCGGTGGATGCCTTCCCCGATGTGACCAATGTGCAGGTTCAGGTTGCCACCGAAGCCCCTGGTCGTTCGCCCGAGGAGATCGAGCGTTTTGTGACCGTGCCTCTCGAAATCGCCATGACAGGATTGCCCGGGCTGGCAGAGATGCGCTCGCTCAACAAGAGCGGTCTGTCCATCATCACGCTGGTGTTTACCGATGCGACCGATGTGTACTTTGCCCGGCAACTGGTGACGGAGCGTCTGATCGAAGTCACGCCGCGCATGCCTGAAGGCATCGTGCCGGTACTGGGGCCGGTATCCACTGGCCTGGGGGAGGTCTATCAGTACACGCTGGATCACCCCGATGATGGCAAGCGCGAGCTGACCCAGGCCGAGTTGACGGAGCGTCGCACCATTCAGGACTGGGTGGCGCGCCCGTTGCTGCGCTCCATTCCCGGTGTGGCGGAAATCAACTCCCAGGGCGGATATGTCAAGCAGTACCAGGTGCTGGTCGATCCTGCCCGTCTGCGTCACTACAACCTGAGTGTGCGTCAGGTGGTGCAAGCTGTGGCGGACAACAATGCCAATGCCAGCGGCGGCATCCTGCCGCAGGTGACCGAGCAGTATCTGATTCGCGGCGTAGGCATGATTCGCACGCTGGACGATATCGGCAACATCGTGCTCAAGGAGCAGGGAGGAGTGCCGGTCTATGTGCGTGATGTGGCCAAGGTGCAGATCGATGCCGAGGTGCGACAGGGCGCCATCATCAAGGGCGGCTATACCGAGGGCGTGTCCGGCATCGTGCTGATGATGCGTGGCGGCAATGCCAAGGAGGTGGTGACCCGCGTGAAGGAGCGTGTCGAGGAAATCAACTCCAAGGGCATGCTGCCTGGCGGCCTGCAGATCGTTCCCTACTATGACCGAACCGACCTGGTGGATTCGGCCCTGTGGACCGTGGGCAAGGTGCTGATTGAAGGCATCTTCCTGGTGGTGGTGGTGCTGTTCATCTTCCTGGGGGATGTGCGATCCAGTCTGATCGTCGTGGCGACGCTGATCATCACGCCGCTGAGTACCTTCATACTGATGAACAAATATGGCATTTCGGCCAACCTGATGTCTTTGGGGGGGCTGGCCATTGCCATCGGCCTGATGGTGGACGCGACCGTGGTGGTGGTGGAAAACGTTTTCCACAAACTGGGGCAGGCGGGCAATTCGCGTGGCGAACGTATTCGAACCGTGTTGTCTGCCACTGTGGAAGTGGCTACACCCACCATCTTCGGCATTGCCATCATCATTCTGGTGTTCCTGCCGTTGATGACGTTGCAAGGCATTGAAGGCAAGATGTTCGGCCCGCTGGCGCTGACCATCGCCATGGCTCTGGCGATCTCGCTGGCCGTGTCGCTGTTCCTGTCGCCCGTGCTGTGCTCCTACTTCCTCAAGGGCGGCGCCGATCACGATACCAAGCTGATTGGTTTTCTCAAGCGCCACTATCTGCGTTTGCTTGACGGTGCGACTGCGCGCAACCGCCTGACACTGGCCGTGGCCGTGGCTTTGCTGATCGGATCGCTGGGCCTGTTCCCGTTCCTGGGTAAGTCTTTCATGCCGACCATGAAGGAAGGTGCGCTGACACCGCAGATCAACCGTGTGCCCAGCATTTCCCTGGATGAATCCATTCGCATGGAAATGTCTGCCATGAAGGAAGTGGCACAGGTGCCTGGCGTGAAGTCCGTGGTCTCCAAGCTGGGGCGTGGCGAATCGCCGGCCGATCCTGCTGGTCCCAATGAGTCTGACCCCATCGTGCTGCTGGACCCCGAATCCGAGCGTACCCAGGATGAGATCGACGAAGAGATTCGTCAGCGCCTGTCCAAGATTCCCGGCGTGCAGATTGTGCTGTCCCAGCCTATCTCCGAACGTGTGGATGAAATGGTGACCGGCGTGCGCTCGCAACTGGCTGTGAAGGTGTTCGGGGACGAGCTGGAAGAGCTCAAGGAAGTCTCCGAGCAGGTGGCGCGCATCCTAAAGAGCGTCTCCGGCAGTACGGACATCCGTATCGAGCGACTCTCGGGTCAGCAGGCTCTGACGGTGGATATCGACCGTAAGGCGATTGCCCGTCACGGTCTGAACGTTGCCGATGTGCAAAGTCTTCTGGAGTCCGCTATTGGCGGCAGGGACGTGACGACCTTGTATGAGGGCGAGCGTCGTTACTCGGTCGTCGTGCGCTTCCCCGAGTCCTATCGTGGATCGCCCGAAGCCATTGGCGCAACTCTGCTGACCACGGCGGCTGGCGCGCAAGTGCCTCTGAGCAGCCTGGCCAAGATCGAGCTGGTTGATGGCCCTGCGCAGATCAGCCGCGAAGGTGGCAAGCGCCGCGTGGTTGTGGGCGCGAACGTGGAAGGGCGTGACCTGGCTGGCTTTGTGGCTGAGGTCGAGCAGCGCCTGGACAAGGAGGTGAAACTGCCCGACGGCTATTACTTCAAGTTCGGTGGTCAGTTCGAAAACATGGAGCGCGCCATGGGCACGTTGCAGGTGATCGTGCCGCTGACTATCGTGGCCATCTTCTTCCTGCTGTTCCTGCTGTTCAACTCCATCAAGCTGGCAAGCCTGATCATTCTGGTGCTGCCCTTTGCTTCGATTGGCGGCCTGATCGGTCTGTTTGTCACGGGTGAATATGTGAGCGTGCCGGCATCGGTGGGCTTTATTGCCCTGTGGGGTATTGCTGTGCTGAACGGCGTGGTGCTTGTATCTAGCATTCGCCAACTGCGCCAGGATGGGATGGACGTGGCCGAAGCCGTGCGCGAAGGCTGTACTCAGCGCTTCCGCCCTGTGATGATGACCGCAACCGTGGCTTTGCTGGGCTTGGTGCCATTCCTGTTTGCGACAGGTCCCGGCTCCGAGGTTCAGCGTCCCTTGGCTATTGTGGTGATCGGTGGTTTGATTACCTCGACTTTGTTGACGCTGGTGGTGTTGCCCACGCTGTACCGCTGGTTTGACGATAAGCCGACCGAAGCTTGATTTGAGAAAGGAGTGATCCGATGACGATGAAAGAAATCCGCGCCATCGTGCGTCCCAGCCGTCTGGAGCGTCTACGAACCGAGCTGCGTGCGATTCCGAATTTTCCCGGCGTGACGATTTTCAAGGCCGAGGGCTTTACGGCCCCCGCGGCAGTGGACAAGCGTACGGTCAAGGATGAGCTGACCGACTTTTCGGACAAGCTCATGGTCTGCGTGATCGTGGAAGAGTCCATGGTGGAGCCGATTCGTGCAGCAATCGTCGCGGCCTGCCGCACCGGGCAGATTGGCGACGGTCTGGTCTGGACGGTGGATATCGGCGAGATGCATCGCATCCGTGATGGCGGCGCCGTGAGCTGATGCAGGCTTGGTACTGAAAGAAAAAGGGATGCGTTCTGCATCCCTTTTCTCATGCTGTCGACAAAATCTTGGAAGTTTGGAAAAACTGGCGAAAACCCTGTGCTACAATTTTTGCATTGCAGCAGAGAGACACTGTTTCATTGCTTCAAGGGGGTATAGCTCAGCTGGGAGAGCGCTTGCATGGCATGCAAGAGGTCATCGGTTCGATCCCGTTTACCTCCACCAAAATTTTTGACGGCAAGTCGCAAGACTTGAATCGTTCTAGGATTGACCCTATCGTCTAGAGGCCTAGGACATCACCCTTTCACGGTGAGTACCGGGGTTCGAATCCCCGTAGGGTCGCCAAGTTTGAAGCGCTTGCAGCTATACAATGTGTAGCGAAGCTTCCTGCCAGGAGTGGTAGTTCAGTTGGTTAGAATACCGGCCTGTCACGCCGGGGGTCGCGGGTTCGAGTCCCGTCCACTCCGCCAGATTCAAAAAGCCGCAATCAAGCAATTGATTGCGGCTTTTTCTTTGCCCGGGATCCGGAGAAAAGGCCTTTGATTTATCCGTTATTTCGGGGCCATGCGAATGGCGCCGTCCAGGCGGATGACTTCACCATTGAGCATGTCGTTTTCCAGGATCTGCTTGACCAGCTTGGCGTAGTCCTCGGGCTTGCCCAGGCGACTGGGGAAGGGGACGCTGGCGGCCAGTGCATCCTGAACTTCCTGCGGCATGGTGAAAAGCATGGGAGTGCCGAAGATGCCGGGAGCAATCGTCATATTGCGAATGCCGCTGCGAGCCAGGTCGCGAGCAATGGGCAGCGTCATGCCGACCACGCCGCCCTTGGATGCAGAGTAGGCTGCCTGTCCGATCTGGCCGTCATAGGCAGCGACGCTGGCGGTGGAAATCAGAACGCCGCGCTCGCCGGTGGGCTCTGGTTCATTCTTGCTCATGGCGTCCGCCGCCAGGCGAATCATGTTGAAAGTGCCGACCAGGTTGACCATGATGGTCTTGGTATAGATGGCCAGGCTGTGCGGGCCGTTCTTGCCTACGGTTTTCTCGGCCGGTGCAATGCCGGCGCAGTTGATCAGGCCGACGAGTTTGCCCAGAGTGGTTGCTTTGGCGACCACGGCTTGACCGTCGGCCTCATTGCTGACGTCGCAGCGCAGATAGACTCCGCCGATTTCGCTGGCCACGGCCTCGCCGCGCTCTGCATTCATGTCGGCAATTACGACCTTTCCGCCGTTGGCGGCCAGCATGCGCGCCGTGCCTTCACCCAAGCCCGAAGCGCCGCCGGTCACGATGAATACGCGATCCTGAATCTGCATGAACTATCTCCTTGTTCGATGTCTATTGACGTTGACGTAAACGTCAATTATGCACAGGGCGGAGGAGTTGGAGACCTGAGGAAAGCGCGCATAAAAAAAAGCCCAATCGGAAAGATTGGGCTTTGAAGGGATCCATGAAACGGGGGTTTCAGGAGGATCCAAGGAGACAACTTGCGCAAGGTCGGCATCCACATCAATGCATGCTGACCTGACATGCTGGCAATTATAGGGTAAACACCTAGTCTTTGCCAAGCATGTCAATAACCATGTGCTTAACGCTTGGTAGTGGTTGTAGCCTTGACAGCTTCGGTTGCTGTCTTGGTGGCCGCGTTGAAATTGGCTTCGGCCATGTCGGAGGCTTGCTTCACCGCCTTTTGCACGGACTCAAAAGCGTTGTTGGCGGCAGAGACTGCGCTCTTGACCATGGCCACAGCGGATTCGGAGCCGGCAGGCGCATTCTTGGTGGAGTTGTCCAGCAGGGCGTTGAAACTCTTGCGAGCTTCGGTGGATTGCACTTCCAGAGCCTTGTTGAATTCGCCGGCAGTGTTGCTGGCGATGTCATACAGATGGCGGCTGTAGGAAGCGGTCTTCTCGGCCAGAGGCTGGAACAGGCCGGCTTGCAGAGTCAGCAGTTCCTGGGCGTCCTTGACGCTGAGCACGGCTTGGGTGTGCTGGGCAGCTTCGGTCAAGGCGGCGCGCGAAGCGGTGACGTTCAGTTCAACCAGCTTTTCCACGCCTTCGAAGGCTTTGCTGGTCAGGCCGAACAGCGTCTCGAAGTGGGCTTTTTGTGCGCTCAGGATTTGGTCAGGGGTCAGGCTCATGGCAATTCTCCAAAATTACGGATCTAACAAAGGGATCGGACCGGAGGAAACTTCTGCCCTGACATGGCCGCTAGCTCTGAGCTAGTTTTATGTTGCAGTGCAGCATGGGTGCATTGTGGAAGAGAATTTGCAGCAATGCAAGCATTAATTTGTTGCGTTGCAGCAAAAAAATTAATGACTCCTTGTTTTTGATAAGTATCTGATTTTTAAAAACTTTGTTATGTCTGATAACTGACAAAAAATGCATGGCTGTGCTTTTTGCTGCGCTGCGTCATGCGTTGGCGAGCGGTGACTTCCAGGCCCTGTCGCGGTGGTGCTGGCGGCGCCTGGGCAGCTCTGCACAATGGCTGCATGACCGCATCGTTATCTCATGGCAAACCTCTGCGCGCCCAGCCACAGGCGCGTGACTCCTATCCCGTGTTTCGTGAAATCAGCACCCGCTGGTCAGACAACGATGTCTACGGCCATGTGAACAACGTCATCTACTACAGCTGGTTTGATACCGCGGTCAATGCGTATCTGATAGAGCAGGGCGCGTTGGATATCCATGCAGGGCAGACGATTGGCCTGGTGATAGAGACCCATTGCAATTACTTCGCCTCGCTGGCTTTCCCGCAAACCGTGGAAGCGGGTATTCGTGTGGCCCATCTGGGCAGCTCCAGCGTGCGCTACGAAGTGGGTCTGTTTGCCAAGGGCGCGAGCCAGTCGGCTGCAGCAGGGCATTTTGTGCACGTCTATGTCGACAGACAGACGCGTCGGCCTGTGCCTTTGCCAGAGCCCTTACGTATGGCACTGCAGCCACTGCTGCGCGCAGAGCTGGCTGATCAATAAAAATTGATAGCTTATTGCTTATGCATATCAAGGGTTTAACGCTGATTTCAGTGTTAAACATAGTGGCAATTCCGAAGCCGGCATTTGCAATAAGCGCTTAGAGGCAGTGAGTACGGTGCAGGGTGTGGAATCGCCTACACTCGTCAGTCTCTGTTGAGGCCGGCTTAGTCTGTGTTTTGAGCCAGCCTTGTTCCATGACTGAACGGACCGCCAGGCCCACCGTCGTCCATGATCATCACCAGTCTGCTAGACACCGACCTGTACAAATTCACGATGATGCAGGTGGTGCTGCATCAGTTTCCGGGCGCGCAGGTCGAGTACCGCTTCAAATGCCGCAACCCCGGCGTGCAGCTGGCTCCGTACGTCAATGAAATCCGCGAAGAGATCCGTTCTCTGTGCAAGCTGCGCTTTCAGGATGCCGAGCTGGCTTATCTGAGTTCGCTGCGTTTCATCAAGAGCGATTTTGTCGATTTCCTGAGCCTGTTCCAGCTCAACGACAAATACATCACGGTCACGCCCCTGGCCAGCGGCGAGATCGACATCACCATCCAGGGTCCTTGGCTGCACACCATCTTGTTCGAGATCCCGGTGCTGGCCATCGTCAACGAGGTGTATTTCCGCAATACCCAGCCGGTGCCCAACTTCCTGGAAGGACGCAAGCGCCTGGACGAGAAGATCGAGCTGCTGCAGGCGCCCGGCCTTGAGTCGCTCAAGATTGCCGATTACGGCACCCGCAGGCGCTTTTCCAGGGCATGGCATGAAGAGGTGCTGCGGGTGCTTTGCGCCAGGCTGGGTCACTCGGGGGCGGCGCGCGTCAACGGTCAGCGCAAGGGACAGTTGGCGGGCACCAGCAATGTGCTGTATGCGATGAAGCTGGGTCTGATCCCGCTGGGAACCTTGGCCCATGAATATCTGCAGGCCTGCCAGTCCCTGGGCCCGCGCCTGCGCGACAGCCAGATCTTCGGCTTCGAGTCCTGGGCGCGCGAGTACCGGGGCGATCTGGGTATTGCGCTGTCCGACGTATATGGCATGTCGGCTTTTCTGCGTGATTTCGATCTGTACTTCTGCAAGCTGTTTGACGGTGCGCGCCATGACAGCGGCGACCCGTTTGACTGGGGTGAGCGCCTGATTGCGCATTACAAGGCCAACAAGATCGATCCGTTGAGCAAGGTGCT
This sequence comes from Comamonas sp. GW821-FHT11H03, assembly GCF_058807955.1. Classification (NCBI taxonomy): domain Bacteria; kingdom Pseudomonadati; phylum Pseudomonadota; class Betaproteobacteria; order Burkholderiales; family Comamonadaceae; genus Comamonas; species Comamonas sp. GW821-FHT11H03. The sequence goes on along the minus strand of NZ_JBXARF010000015.1, from coordinate 43,167 downwards.
GATCTTCAGCGATGGGCTGACCATCCCTAAAACCATCGGGTTGTTCGAACGCTTCAACGGTCGCTGCCAGTTGGCTTTTGGCATCGGCACCAATTTGACCAACGATCTGGGCAATCCCCCCGAGCATGTGCCCTTGCAGATCGTGATCAAGATGACGCGCTGCAACGGCCAGCCCGTGGCAAAGCTATCGGACACACCGGGCAAGAGCATGTGTGACGATGAAAAATACCTGGCCTATCTGCGCCAAGTGTTCAGCATTGCACCGCCGGAGCCGGTTTCGCTGGCATAGAAATCAAAGAATCATTGGCGGGAGTTGTGCCTATTGCAGGGCATAGAGCAGAGAGGATGGGCGTTTGAACAGCAAATCTTGTATGAAAGTCGCAGCTGCCACGCTGCTGACGCTGGCAGCGGCCACCGCGCAGGCCGCAGACATTGACGGTGCAGCCATGTCCGTGGCCTGGGGCCTGCCGTTTGTGGGCATGCTGCTGTCGATTGCGCTGATGCCGTTGCTGTCGCCGCAATTCTGGCATCACCATTTCGGCAAGGTCACCGCCGGCTGGGCGCTGGCCTTCCTGCTGCCTTTTGCGCTGATCTACGGCTTGGGCGCGGCGGGTGTGAATCTGGTGCATGCCTTGCTGGCCGAGTATCTGCCGTTCGTGGTCCTGCTGACCGCCTTGTACACGGTGGCTGGCGGCATCTATGTGCGTGGCAATCTGCGCGGCTCGCCGGGGCTGAACACCGCCATCCTGGCCATCGGTGCGGTGCTGGCCAGCTTCATGGGCACGACAGGGGCTTCCATGCTGCTGATCCGCCCGCTGCTGCGCGCCAACGACAACCGTCGTCATCAGGCCCATGTGGTGGTGTTCTTCATCTTTATCGTCTCCAACGCCGGGGGCGCACTGACGCCACTAGGCGATCCGCCGCTGTTTCTGGGCTTTCTGAGGGGGGTGGATTTCTTCTGGACCGTGCGCCATATCTGGGGCTCCATGCTGTTTCTCACGCTGGCGCTGCTGGCCGTTTTTTATGCGATAGACCGCAAGCTGATGGGGGAAAAGGGTGAGACCGATCTGCCCGATCCGACGCCCAGCATGGACGTGACCGGAGCACCAAGTCGTCTGGGCTTTGATGGCCGTGTGAATTTTGCTCTGTTGGCAGTGGTGGTGGCGCTAGTGCTGGTCAGCGGCATCTGGCGCACTCCTGTGGGTATCGAGATCGCCGGGACGCATGTGGGCCTGCCTGGTCTTGTGCGCGATCTGGGTTTGCTTGCCGTGGTTGTGCTTTCGCTCAAGCTCACACCCGCCCGTGTGCATCAGGCCAATGAGTTCGGCTGGGGGCCCATGCAGGAAGTGGCCAAGCTGTTTGCAGGTATTTTCCTGACCATCATTCCCGTCATCGCCATGCTCAAGGCCGGTGTCGATGGCCCGTTCGGTGCCGTGGTGCGAGCAGTTACCAATGCCGATGGCACGCCCAACCCGGCCATGTATTTCTGGGCTACGGGTCTGCTGTCCTCCTTCCTGGACAACGCGCCGACCTATTTGGTGTTCTTCAATACCGCTGGTGGCGACCCCGGGCATCTGATGACCGATATGGCGCTGACGCTGACCGCCATTTCTGCCGGTGCCGTGTTCATGGGGGCGAACACATATATTGGCAATGCGCCTAACCTCATGGTGAAGGCGATTGCCGAAGATCGTGGCGTGAAGATGCCGGGCTTTTTTGGCTACATGATCTGGTCGGTCTGCGTGCTGGTGCCGCTGCTGGTTTTGATTACCTGGATTTGGTTCCTGTAAGCCGCGCATGGCTGTCCGGACTGCGGTGCGCCGCCATCATGCATAACTTGAAGAGGAAACTACGATGAGCATCAAGCCTCGCATTCTGATCGCCCGTGCCATTTCACCCGAGGTGGTGCAACGGCTGCAGCAGCACTTTGAAGTGCAGTCCAATCAGGACGATGTGGTCTGGTCTCCGATGGAGCTGGCGCAGCAGTTGCAGGGCAAGGATGGCGTGCTGACCACGGGTTCGCAGCGCATCGATGCCGAGTTGCTGGCCGCCTGTCCGCAGCTCAAGATCGTGGCCAATATGGCGGTGGGCTACAACAACTTCGACGTGCATGCGATGACGGCCGCAGGCGTGCAGGGCACGAATGCCCCCGATGTGCTGACCGAGACCACGGCCGATTTCGGCTTTGCCCTGCTGATGGCCACGGCGCGCCGCATTACCGAGAGCGAGCACTATCTGCGTGCCGGGCTCTGGAAGGACTGGCATTACGACCTGTTTGCCGGTGCCGAGGTGCATGGCAGCACGCTTGGCATCCTGGGCATGGGCCGCATCGGTCAGGCGATTGCGCGTCGTGCGGCTTACGGCTTTGGCATGGAGGTGATCTATCACAACCGCTCGCGTCTGGATGCGACGCTGGAAGCCGAGTGCAAGGCCAGCTATGTCGGCAAGCAGGAGTTGCTCGAACGTGCAGACCACCTGATGCTGGTGCTGCCATTTACCCCCGAGAACCGCCACACCATCGGCGCGGCAGAAATTGCCCGGATGAAGCCCACGGCCACGCTGATCAATATTGCACGCGGCGGCATCGTGGATGATGCGGCTCTGGCCCAGGCGCTGAAAGACCGGCGCATTGCCGCAGCGGGGCTGGATGTGTTCGAGGGCGAGCCAGCCGTGCATCCCGATCTGCTGACCGTGCCGAATGTGGTGCTGACCCCCCATATAGCCAGCGCCACCAAGGGCACGCGCACGGCCATGGCGGCGCTGGCGGCAGACAATCTGATCTCCTTCTTTGCAGGCAAGGGGCCGCTGACACCCGTCAATCAGCTTGTTTGATGCGCCTCCATTAGGTCGGCTCTCGTCACATCAGTTTGAGGGCGGATGTGTGATCTGAGCGCTTTTTCGGCTTTGATAATTTCTGCCCGTCTGACGCTTTGGCGCTCAGCGGGCTTTTCTTATTTCAATCGAGACAGCAATGCCTTTTATCCGCACCAGCGTCCACAAGGACACCACGCCCGCCCAGCGTCAGGCCATCGTCAACGGGATTCATCAGGCCTTGATCGATGGCATCGGCATGCCTGCCGACGAGTTGTTCAACATGGTTGATGACTATGACGAGCAGAAGTTCTTCTTCAGCCGCACCTTCAACGGCTACCAGCGCTCGGGCCGTGTGGTGGTGGTGGAGATCACTATGCGCCGTGGCCGCAGCGACGCCATGAAGCGTGCCCTCTACGCCAATATTGCCGCCAATCTGGAAAAAGAGGCGGGCGTGGCACCCAGCGATGTGTTCATCTTCACGCACGAAAACGACTACTCCGACTGGTCGGTGGGCGGCGGCAAGTTCGCCATGGCCATTGCCCAGCAGGTCGGCCCCGACGCCTGATTCTTGCGTCAACCGGTTGCAGTCTCGCTGTCGCCAAGGCTGCAACCGGAAGCTGCACTTTTGACTGCATTGAATTTTTCGTGGCTCTGAGGGCTGATAATTTGCCTGCGCGCTAGTGCTTGCAAACTTCAGTCTGCAATGCCATTCGCGAAATTTCAATGCAAAACAGCCTGTAGTGCTTTACTGAAAAGCGCTCCTAGCTATGAAAACAAGAGTGCGAAAGGCGTGGCAAGACAGTGACTACGTGGTGGCTTGGGTTGGCGGCAGTGGCCGTATTGATGGTGGCCCTGCTCCTGGTGCTGCTGTGGCGGCTGCAGGGGTTGCGCCGTCAGACGGAGCTTGCTCTTGGCCCTGATGCTTTGAGGCTGCAAGCCCAGCTGCAGCAGGGATTGCAGGCGCTGGATGTCAGGCTGCAGCAGCTCGAGCGCAGCAGCCAGAGTACGCAGATGACGGTGGCCAAGAGCGATGGCGCCCTGGATCGTGTCACCCAGCATGTGCAGACCCAGTTGACCCAGGCCCAGCAAGATGCACTGTCCGCCAGACGCGAGCAGGCGGCGGCGCTGGCGTCCTTTCGTGAAGAAGTTGCCCAGCTTGCGCAGCGGCTGACGGGCGACAGCCAGCAAGCCCGCGCGGCACTGGCCCAAAGCAGTGCAGAGCAGGCAGTCCATGTCCAGCAGCGCTTCGAGGCCCTGGCCGAGACGACGCGCGGCACGCTGGACTCGCTCAAGGGCGATATCCAGCAGCAGCTCACGCATATGAGTACCAATATGGGGGCTGCGCTCAAGGATCAGCTGGGCAGCAATGGCGAGCAACTGCGCCATCAGTTTGCCGTGCTGCAGGATGCGGTGAGCCAGCAGCTGGGTGCCCTGGCACAGGGTCAGCAGACCACGGCGGAGCAACTGCGCGCAACGCTCAACGAACGACTGGCCACGATTCAGAGCGACAACGCCCTCAAGCTCGACGAGATGCGCCGAACCGTCGATGAAAAGTTGCATGCCACGCTGGAGCAGCGTCTGGGCGAGTCCTTCAAGCTGGTCAGCGACCGGCTGGAGCAGGTGCACAAGGGGCTGGGCGAGATGCAGACTCTGGCGGGCAGCGTGGGCGACCTCAAGCGTGTGATGACCAATGTGAAGTCACGCGGCACCTGGGGTGAGCTGCAACTGGGCAGCATCATCGACAATGTGCTCACGCCCGAGCAGTACGCCAGAAACGTCAAGACCGTGCCTGACAGCGATGAGCTGGTCGAGTTCGCCATCCGGCTGCCGGGGCGCAACGACGAGCAGCCCGTATGGTTGCCTATCGACGCTAAATATCCGGTCGAGCATTACCAGCGTCTGCAGGATGCGCAGGACAGCGCAGATCGTGTGGGCATTGTCGCGGCGGGTAATGCCTTCGAGAGCTCGATTCGCGGCGAAGCCAGAAAGATTGCGAGCAAGTACCTCGCGCCGCCCCACACCACGGACTTTGCCGTCATGTATCTGCCCAGCGAAGGCCTGTTTGCCGAGGTGCTGCGCCGCCCGGGGCTGGTCGAGGCGCTGCAGAACGAGCATCGCATCGTGGTTACCGGTCCCGCGAATCTGGCCGCCATGCTCAGCAGCCTGCAGATGGGCTTCAAGACGCTGGCAATCGAGAAGCGCTCCTCTGAAGTCTGGGGCGTTCTCGGTCAGGTCAAGACCGAGTTCGGCAAGTTCGGCGAGGTGGTGGAGGCCACGCGCAAGTCCATCGATGCCGCTGCGCGCAAGTTTGATCAGGTGGGTGTGCGCACGCGCGCCATTCAGCGTCATTTGCGCAATGTGCAGGAGCTGCCGAATGGGGCGGGGCAGGAGCAGCCCCTGTTTCCGGTCGCATCGCCTGGTGGTGATCAGACGGCCAGCGAGGACGACGAATGAATGCGGCCCTGCTGCGCCTGATCCTCGCGCAAATCTGTATTCATGGCACCATGACCGGAATGCGCATGGCCACGCCGCTGCTGGCGCTCAAGCAGGGGTACAGCGCGGCCGCGGTCGGCATGCTGCTGGCACTGTTTGCACTGACCCAGGTGTTTCTGTCGCTGCCTGCGGGGCGCTATGCGGATCGTCACGGGCTCAAGCGTCCGCTCATCATCAGTGTGGCGGCCGCATGTTCCGGAGCAGGAGTGGCTGTGTTGTTCCCGCTTTATCCGGTGCTGTGCCTGAGCGCGCTGCTGACGGGCGGTGCAGCCGGCATGGCACTGATCGCCTTGCAGCGCCATGTGGGGCGCATGGCGCACAACAAGGACGAGCTGCGCAAGGTCTTCAGCTGGCTGGCGATTGGCCCGGCCATTTCCAACTTTCTGGGGCCGTTTGCGGCCGGGTTGCTGATCGACTACGCAGGCGGTGAAGCGGCCAGTACCACAGGCTTCAGGGCCGCCTTCCTGCTGCTGACCCTGATGCCTCTGGCGGCCTGGTTCTGGGCAAGAACGGTGCAGGAGCTACCGGCTCAGCAGACCGAGGGTGCGAGTCAGAAAGCCGCGGCCTGGGATCTGGTTCAGAACCGGGGCTTCAGGCGCTTGCTGCTGTTGAACTGGGCGCTTTCCTCTTGCTGGGACGTGCACACCTTTGTCGTGCCCATTCTGGGGCATGAGCGCGGGCTGCCTGCCTCGGTGATCGGCAGCATCCTGGGTGCTTTTGCGATTGCTGCGGCCGTGATCCGCATGCTGATGCCTATCATCACGCGCCATCTGACCGAATCGCAAGTGGTGCTGGGTGCCATGGTTGCCGCCTGCGCCTTGTTCATCGCCTATCCCTTCATGCCTGGTGCCTGGAGCATGGGTGCCTGTTCGGTCTTGCTGGGCGTGGTACTGGGATCGGTGCAGCCCATGGTGATGAGCATGATTCATCAGATCACGCCACCCGAGCGCCATGGCGAGGCGCTGGGATTGCGCATGATGGCCATCAACGGCTCCAGCGTGCTGATGCCGGTGCTGTTCGGCTCGCTGGGCACGGTGGTCGGAGTCTCGGCCCTGTTCTGGGCGGTGGGTGCGCTGGTCGGCGTGTCCTCGCGCCTGCCCTGGCTGATCGGCAAGCAGGATATGCCCACGGATGAGTGGGAGGCATATTAGCCTGCCCGGCTGCATGCATGAAAAAGAGCGCCCTGGGCGCTCTTTTTGTCTTACAGCTCTTCGACCCTGCGTGCCGGGTAGCTGTCCCAGCTCTGGCAGCCGGGGCAGTGCCAGAAATGGGTGCGAGCTTCAAAGCCGCAGGCTGCACAGCGGTAGCGGGTCAGGGGCTTGGTGGCATGGTTCAGTGCCTTCTGCACGGTGGCATGGTACTGCTCTTCGGTCAGTGTCTCGCCTTCCAGCCATTGGGCTGCAGCCACCAGGGAAGACTCATGCTCCAGATGTTGCACCAGGCGCTGGCGGCCGGGGGCTTCAGCATCCCCGCTTTTCTGATCGACTGCGACCAGTGCTTGCAGCAGGTCCAGTGATGGAGCTTGTTCATAGTGCTTGAGCAACAGATTGTGTGCCTCGCTCAGCGCACCCGTTGCCTCGGCCACTTCCACCAGCAGGCTGGCCGCCAGAGGCAGGGCTGCGGGGCTGTTCTGTGCCAGAGCCTGAAGGCTTGACAAAGCCTGTGCAGACTGGCCCTGTCGATGCTGGAGCTGGGCCAGCTCCAGCCTGGGGCGCGGAGCTTGCGGCGCAGTCTCCAGAGCCTGCCTGAGCTGCGCAAAAGCCTTGTCGAGCTGGCCTTGGGCCACCTGAGATTGAGCGTCTTCACAGAGGTAATGGGCCAGCCGGGTGCTGAAGTCCCCCTGGCCGGCGGCCTGCATTTTGCGCACGATGGCCGCTGCCTGGGCCCAGTCGCGCGAGCGCTCGTAAATGGCCAGCAGTGCCAGGCGCGCCTCGCCCTCGTACTGCGTGCCTTCCAGGCGGTTCAGCGCCTCTTCTGCGCGGTCCAGCAGGCCGGCCTTGAGAAAGTCCTGTGCCAGTGCATGCTGGGCACGGTCCCGGTCGGGGCGGGTGAGGTCGGCGCGGCTGAGCAGATGTTCGTGGACGCGTACCGCGCGGTTGTATTCACCGCGCCGGCGAAACAGATTGCCCAGGGCAAAGTGCAGCTCGGTCGTGTCGGGGTCGTTCTGTACGGCCTCGATAAAGGCATCGATGGCCTTGTCCTGCTGCTCGTTGAGCAGAAAGTTCAGGCCTTTGAAGTACGCCTTGGGAGCCTGGCGGTTGTCGGCACGCACCTGGCGCAAATCCCAGCGGGAAGCCAGCCAGCCCAGCACAAAGGCCGCAGGCAGGCCCAGCAAAATCCAAGTCAGATTAAATTCCATGCACGTCGCCCGGCGCAATGATCGAAGAAGAGTTCTGTTCCTTCACCGCAGGTGCTGCACTGGTGGTGTTGTCTGCGGTGTTCGGTGCCTGTTGCGTGGCCTGTGCCTCGCGCGCTGCGCTGCGATGCTTGAGCCAGCGCGGCACCATGCCCAGCACTCCGACAAAAAGACCCAGCGCAAAAGCCGCCAGAACCACCAGTACCAGAGGTGCGGTCCAGGCCGTGCCAAAGAAGAAATGCACGGTGGCGTCTTGCTGGTTGTTGAGCGCGAATGCGAACAGAGTGAAAAAAATGGCTGCCTTGAGCAGCCACAGCAGGTATTTCATGCTTCCCTTTATGCGCCTTGTGTGACGGGAAGATTTTAGGCCAGCCTATGCGCGGACTGGCAAACGGACGGCATGGTCAGTCCTGAGGTGGCTGACGGTGCCCATGGACTTCAGGCGGTCTGCGGCTGCTGGGCAGCGGAGTCTTCGGCCTTGAGATTGTCCACGGCTTCGCGCAGGGCCTTGCCGGGCTTGAAATGAGGAACGCGCTTGGAGGGAACCTGAACGGACTCGCCAGAGCGGGGGTTGCGGCCTATGCGGGGCTGGCGGTGATTGATGGCAAAGCTGCCAAAGCCGCGAATTTCAATACGGTGACCGCGCACCAGGGCATCACTGACGGCATCCAGAATGGTTTTGACGGCCTGCTCGGCATCACGTTGGTTGAGTTGGCCAAATTGGGCGGCAAGTTCTTCGACGAGATCGGATCGGGTCATCGGGTGGCGGAGGCTCTAGGTTGAAAACAACAACGGGCGCACAGGGCGCCCGTTGTCTTTGACGCTTAGCGGTCAGTCAGACGAGCTGGCTGACCGGCTGATGCAAGATTTACTTGTCAGCGTCCAGCTTGGCGCGCAGCAGAGCGCCCAGGCTGGTGGTACCAGCGTTTTCCTTGGAGGACTGAGCCGACAGGGAAGCCATGGCGACTTGCTGTTCAGCGTGATCCTTTTGCTTGATGGACAGCTGGATGTTGCGGCTCTTGCGATCCACGTTCACCACCACGGCAGTCACTTCGTCGCCTTCCTTCAGAACGGAGCGAGCATCTTCCACGCGGTCTTGCGAGATTTCGGAAGCGCGCAGGTAGCCGATGATGTCTTCACCCAGGTCGATTTCAGCGCCCTTGGCGTCCACGGTCTTGACCTTGCCGGTCACAATCTGGCCCTTGTCGTTCACGGTCACGAAGGTCGTGAAGGGATCGCTGTCCAGTTGCTTGATGCCCAGGGAGATGCGCTCGCGCTCAACGTCCACGGCCAGCACGATGGCTTCGACTTCTTGACCCTTCTTGTAGTTACGAACAGCGGCTTCGCCGGCTTCGTTCCACGACAGGTCAGACAGGTGCACCAGGCCGTCGATACCGGCAGCCAGACCCACGAACACGCCGAAGTCGGTGATGGACTTGATGGGGCCCTTCACGCGGTCGCCGCGCTTGGTGTTCTGGGCGAATTCTTGCCAGGGGTTAGCCTTGCACTGCTTCATGCCCAGGGAGATGCGACGCTTGTCTTCGTCGATTTCCAGAACCATGACTTCCACTTCGTCGCCCAGGGACACGAGCTTGGTGGGAGCGATGTTCTTGTTGGTCCAGTCCATTTCGGAAACGTGCACCAGGCCTTCGATGCCGGGTTCCAGTTCCACGAATGCACCGTAGTCGGCAATGTTGGTGACCTTGCCGAACAGACGGGTGGCGGAGGGGTAGCGGCGAGCCACGCCCATCCAGGGATCGTCGCCCATTTGCTTCAGACCCAGGGACACGCGGTTCTTTTCGGTGTCGAACTTCAGGATCTTGGCAGTGATTTCCTGGCCGGCAGTCACCACTTCGGAGGGGTGACGCACACGGCGCCATGCCATGTCGGTGATGTGCAGCAGGCCGTCGATGCCGCCCAGGTCCACGAACGCACCGTATTCGGTGATGTTCTTGACCACGCCCTGAACGATAGCGCCTTCCTTCAGGGTTTCCATCAGCTTGGCGCGCTCTTCGCCCATGGAGGCTTCCACCACAGCGCGGCGCGACAGCACCACGTTGTTGCGCTTGCGATCCAGCTTGATGACCTTGAATTCCAGGGTCTTGTTTTCGTAGGGGGTCAGGTCCTTGATGGGACGTGTGTCGATCAGCGAACCGGGCAGGAAAGCGCGGATGCCGTTGACCAGAACGGTCAGGCCGCCCTTGACCTTGCCGGAAGTGGTGCCGGTCACGAATTCGCCGGATTCCAGAGCCTTTTCCAGCGACAGCCAGGAAGCCAGACGCTTGGCGGTGTCACGGGACAGGATGGTGTCGCCGTAGCCGTTTTCGATCGAGCCGATGGCCACGGACACGAAGTCACCCACTTGGACTTCGACTTCGCCCTGGTCGTTCTTGAACTCGTCGAGGGGCACGTAGGCTTCCGACTTCAGGCCGGCGTTCACCACCACGAAGTTGTGCTCAACGCGCACGACTTCAGCGGTGATAACTTCGCCAGGACGCATTTCGGTGCGTGTCAACGACTCTTCAAAAAGGGCGGCAAAAGATTCAGACATGTAGTTCCTTGGCCGCAATCAGGTTTCCGTCGGCACCATTGCCAAGCGTTTCTAAGACTGATTGCGGAGGTTGTGGGTTCGAGACCCACGGGGTTAAAGGTTAACAACCTTGCTGCCGGCTCGCGGTCTGCGAGAACCTGGCATCAAGGGCCAACAAGCCAGATGCAGGGCTGCCCTTGAAACTTCAAGCTGAAATTTCAAGGACGGCCGAACGGCTGGCGTTCCTGCCACCACGACAGCACCTGGGCAACCACTTCTTCAATGGTCATCTCGGAGCTGTCGAGCTGCAAAGAATCCTCGGCGGGCTTGAGGGGAGCGGTGGCGCGATTCATGTCGCGGGCGTCGCGCGCCTCAAGGTCTGCCAAAAGGGTGGACATATTAGCTGAAATTCCTTTGGAAATCAACTGTTTATATCGGCGCTCGGCGCGGCACTGGGCAGAGGCCCACAAATAGACCTTCAGCGGGGCGCGAGGGAAGATGACCGTACCCATGTCGCGGCCATCGGCAACCAGCCCGGGCGGGGCCTGGAAGGACAGTTGCAGATCCACCAGCGCGGTGCGCACGGCGGGCAGGGCCGATACGCGCGAGGCATTCATGCCGGCTTCTTCGCTGCGAATGGCCTGGCTGATGTCCTCCTCGCCGAGCCAGACACGCTGCTGCGCATCGAAGCGCACGGGCAGGTCCAGCGCCATCTCGGCAATGGTTTCCTCGTTCGATTCATCAAGCGTCATGCCGGCACGCGATGCGGCCAGGCCGGTGATGCGATAGAGCGCGCCGGAGTCCAGCAACTGGTAGCCCAGTGCCCTGGCGACTTCTGCGGCAATCGTGCCCTTGCCGGAGGCTGTGGGCCCGTCAATGCAGATCACGGGAATATGCTCGCGCTCGGCTTCGCTGACGGAGAACAGCGCCTCGAAATAGTCGGGGAAGGTCTTGGCCACGCATTTTGGGTCTTCGATGCGCACGGGCAGCTTGGCCGGGTTGAAGGCCGCCAGGGAGAAGCACATGGCGACGCGGTGGTCGTCATAGGTGTGGATGCTGGCTGCTTTCCAGGCGGTCTTGCCGGCCGGGGGGGTGATGCGGATGTAGTCCGCGCCTTCTTCCACGGAAGCACCCAGTTTGCGCAGCTCGATCGCCATGGCGGCAATGCGGTCGGTTTCCTTGACGCGCCAGCTGGCGATATTGCGCAGCGTGGTCACGCCGTCGGCATACAGCGCCATGGTGCCCAGCGTCATGGCCGCGTCGGGGATATGGTTGCAATCGAGGTCAATGGCCTTCAGAGGCCAGCTGCCGCGGCTGACCTGCAGCCAGTTGGGGCCGCTTTCGATCTGTGCACCCATGGCCTGGGCGGCCTCGATGAAGCGGATATCGCCCTGGATCGAGTCCTGGCCCACGCCCAGAATGCGGATGCTCTTGGGCTGCGGCGCGTTGTCTGCATCGGCGTCATCGGTCGTTCCGGTGGCAATTGCCCCCAGTGCGATGAAGTAACTGGCGGAAGAGGCATCAGCCTCCACATGGATGGCACCGGGCGACTGGAAGCGGCAGCCTGCAGGGATCACGAAACGTTGCCAGTTGTCGTTTTTCACGGCAATGCCGAAGCGCGCCAGCAGCTCCAGCGTGATGTGGATATAGGGCTTGGAGATCAGCTCGCCCACCACCTCGATGGTGATGTCGCGCTGTGCCCCGGGGACATTGGCCAGCAGGGGCAGGGCCATCAGCAACGAGGTCAGGAACTGGCTGGAGACATCGCCGCGCACCTTGATGGATTCGCTGCCCAGCTGGCTGAAGTCGGGCTGGCCGATCTTCAGGGGCGGAAAGCCTTCGTCCTTCAGATAGTCGATCCTGCAGCCCAACTGGCGCAGCGCATCGACCAGGTCGCCGATAGGGCGCTCGTACATGCGGGGAACGCCCGTCATCTCGAAGTCGCCGCCCAGTACCGACAGCGCCGCAGTCAGCGGGCGCATGGCCGTGCCGGCATTGCCCAGGAACAGTGTCGCCTTGGTGCCGGCGGGCAACTGGCCGCCGATGCCGGTGACGTCAATGGCCTGGCCGGGCGTGACGGCATCGGGGCTGATGCTGCAGCCCAGTTGCTTGAGTGCGGCCAGCATGACGCGGGTGTCATCCGAATCCAGCAGGTCGTGGATGGTGGTGGTGCCCTGGCTCAGCGCGGCCAGCAGCAGCACGCGATTGGAGATGCTTTTGGAGCCTGGCAGGCTGACGCTGCCGTTGGCGGAGTCCAGTGCGGGCAGATCCAGAAATTCGGTGGTGAACATAAAACTCTCGTAACCCCTGCGCAGTCTGGCTGCTTGGACACCGGGGCTGCGCGGCGGGCTTTGCCCGGTGTCTGTGGCGGTTGGGTGAATAGATCGACGCCGCTAGTTTAAGAGCCTCGCTTGCCGCCCAAGCTCCATTCGGCGCGAGCGGCGCTGGCCAGGGTCAGACGGTCCTGCAGGCCCTGTCCGTCGTTGGCCTGCATCAGCCCTTCGAGCTGCTCCAGTGCCTGGCGGAACTGGCGCGACTGGGCCAGCACCTGATCGCGGTTGGCCAGCAGCACGTCGCGCCAGAGCTTGGGGTCGCCGGCGCCGATGCGGGTGAAATCGCGAAAGCCGGGCCCGGCCAGCGACAGCATATCGTCGGCGCCGGGCTGGTTCAGCACGCTTTGCATCATGGCGAATGCCAGCAGATGGGGCAGGTGGCTGACGGTGGCGAGTGCGCAGTCATGGGCCTCGGGCGACATGGCCGTGACCTTGCAGCCCAGGGCCTGCCACAGCGCCTGGGCCTTGGTCAGATGCGCGGTCAGCGTGCGCTCCGTAGGGGTGAGCACGACCTGGGCGCCCTGGTAGAGCTTGACGTCGGCGTGCTCCACGCCGGCCACTTCCTTACCGGTGATGGGGTGGGCGGGCACAAAGCTGCCCATCTGGTCGCGCAGCGCCGAACGAGCGGCCTGCACCACATCGACCTTGGTGGAGCCCACGTCCATGATCATCATCTGGGGCGTGACCAGATGCTTGATGGACTTGAGCGTGGCCTCGGTGGCCGCCACGGGCACGGCCAGCAGCACCAGGTCGGCGCCGGCCGCCGCCAGCAGGGCGGAGGGAGCTTCCACATCGATCACGCCCATCTGGCGGGCGCGCTCGGTGGTCGAGGGCGATTTGCTGTAGCCCACCACGCGCTTGACCAGGCCGGCCTTCTTGAGTGCTAGGGCGAAGGAGCCACCCATCAATCCGCAGCCGATCAAGCCGAGCTGCTCGAACGGCTGCAATTCCTGAGTCGCCATCACTTGCTCACCGGGTAGGTGCCCAGCACCTTGTAGAAAGCACACAGGCCCTGCAGCTCCTGCAGGGCGGCGGCCACATTGGCCTGGGCCGGGTGGCCTTCGATGTCGATGTAGAAGTAATACTCCCATTGGCCGGTGCGGGCCGGGCGCGACTCGAAGCGCGTCATCGAGACGCCATGCTTCTTCAGCGGCACCAGCAGGTCATGCACGGCGCCGGCCGTGTTGGGCACCGAGATCACCAGGCTGGTGCAGTCGCTGCCGCTGGGCGCGGCCGTGGCCAGCGTGTGCGGCAGGCAGATGACGGCAAAACGGGTACGGTTGTAGGCATCGTCCTGAATCGCGTGGCTGACGATGTGCAGGCCGAACTGCTGGGCGGCTCGCTCACCTGCAATGCCGGCCCAGTTGGGGTGCAGGGCCGCCAGGCGTGCGCCTTCGGCATTGCTCTCCACGGGGCGACGTTCGGCATGGGGCAGATGCTTGGACAGCCAGCCCTGGCACTGGGCCAGAGCCTGGGGGTGGGCGGCCACGACCTCGATGCCGTCCAGCGTGTTGCTGGTGCGCATCAGATTGTGGCGGATCAGCATGCTGACCTCGCCCACCACATGGCAGGGCGTGTGCAAAAACATGTCCAGTGATCGCGTGACCACGCCCTCGTTGGAGTTCTCCACGCCCACCACGCCGTACTGGGCGCTGCCGGCGGCCGTGGCATGAAAGACTTCCTCGAAGCTGTTGCAGTACATCAGGTCGGCCGCGCCGCCGAAGTACTGGATCGCGGCTTCTTCGCAGAAGGTGCCGGCCGGGCCGAGCACGGCCACGCGCTGGGGAGATTCCAGTGCCAGGCAGGCCGACATGATCTCGCGCCAGATGGCGGCCACATGCGCGCCCTTGAGCGGGCCGGGGTTGTTGGACTTGATCTTCTCGATCACCTGGGCCACCCGGTCCGGGCGGAAGTAGGCCGAGCCTTCCTTCTTCTTGAGCTCGCCCACCTGCTCGGCCACATGGGCGCGCTGGTTGACCAGCTCCAGCAACTGGCGGTCCAGGGAATCGATCTGGTTGCGCAGCGACAACAGCTCGGGGCTGGCTTGGGGTTCTTGGCTCATGAATCTCTCAAATTTCATAGCTGCTGGCGCAAGTTGCACAAGGATTTCAGACCAAAACCTTGGTGAAGTACTTGCAGATAAAGCGCTGGCAGCTCATCTTTTTACAAGGCTAAGGGTGGGGCTCAGGCCTGACGTTGCTCGAAGTCCCGCATGTAGTCGACCAGCGCCTGCACGCCTTCGATGGGCATGGCGTTGTAGATGCTGGCACGCATGCCGCCCACGGACTTGTGGCCCTTGAGCTGCAGCAGGCCGGCTTGCTTGGCGCCGGCCAGGAAGGCGTCGTTGCGCGACTCATCATGAAGGAAGAACGGAATGTTCATGCGCGAGCGGCAGTTCGCGGCCACCTTGTTCACATAGAACGAGGACTGGTCCACATAGTCATAGAACAGCTTGGCCTTGGCGATGTTGCGCGCTTCCATGGCTGCCACGCCGCTCAGATTGCCTTCGGTCTGGCGCTTGAGCCACTGGAAGGTCAGGCCGGCCATGTAGATGCCCCAGGTGGGAGGCGTGTTGTACATGCTGCCGTTGTCGGCCACGGTTTTGTAATCAAACGCCGAGGGGCAGACGGGCAGGGCATGGCCCAGCAGGTCTTCGCGCACGATGACGATGGTCAGGCCTGCGGGGCCGATGTTCTTTTGCGCGCCGCCAAAGGCCAGGCCCACGCGGCTCCAGTCGATGGAGCGCGAGGCCACGTGCGAGGAAAAGTCGATGACCAGCGGTGCATCCGAGCCCAGGGCCTGGAGGTCGGGCAGCTCATGGAACTCCACGCCGTGAATGGTCTCGTTGCTGCAGATGTGCACATAGCTGGCGCCGCGGCTCAGATTCCAGCTGCTGGCAGCGGGAATCGTGGTGTAGTTGCTGTCCTTGGCGCTGGCGGCCACATTGGCATCGCTGGCGTACTTGGCGGCTTCCTTGGCCGACTTCTGGCTCCAGCTGCCGGTGACCACAAAGTCCACCACGCCGGCGCGCGACAGGTTCATGGGCACGATGGCGTTTTCGGCAATGCCGCCGCCCTGCATGAACAGGATCTTGAAGTGGGCGGGCACGGCCAGCAGCTCGCGCAGATCGGCTTCGGCGGCTTCGTAGATGCTGATGAATTCCTTGCCGCGGTGGCTCATTTCCATCACCCCCATGCCGGATCCGTGCCAGTCCAGCATTTCGGCGGCTGCGGTCTGCAGCACTTCTTCAGGGATGGCGGCGGGGCCTGCGGAGAAGTT
The DNA here is from genome assembly GCF_058807955.1 of Comamonas sp. GW821-FHT11H03. Classification (NCBI taxonomy): domain Bacteria; kingdom Pseudomonadati; phylum Pseudomonadota; class Betaproteobacteria; order Burkholderiales; family Comamonadaceae; genus Comamonas; species Comamonas sp. GW821-FHT11H03. Next base: position 27,362 of record NZ_JBXARF010000015.1, on the reverse strand, counting down.
AAAAGGGCGGTTCATCAGATTTACGCTCAAAACATGTGAAAGCGCTTGTCTAGCCTGCGCTTTCAGCGATCAAAAATTGGGCCACGGGCATGGGGCCATGCCCGTGGCATCCGGTGCGGACCGGGTCAGCCTGGGGCTGGTCGATCAGGAGGCGTCGCCGGACTCGGCTGTGCCTTCGGCGCCGGCGCTGCCGGAGTCATCGGCTTCGCCGTCCTCGCCGGCACCGTCATTGGCATCATTTTCCACGATGCGCTGCAGGCCGATGAGCTTGGCGCCTTCGTCCAGATTGATCAGCGTCACGCCCTGCGTGGCGCGGCCCAGCTCGCGGATTTCCGCCACCCGGGTACGCACCAGCACGCCGGTGTCGGTAATCAGCATGATCTCATCCTCGGGCGCCACCAGGGTGGCGGCCACGACCTTGCCGTTGCGCTCGGATTGCTGAATCGCAATCATGCCCTTGGTGCCGCGGCCGTGGCGCGTGTATTCGCTGATGGCCGTGCGCTTGCCGTAGCCGTTTTCGGTGGCGGTCAGCACGCTTTGCGAACCCGCCACCACATTGCCCGTGCCGTCATCGGCCTCGGCAACCAGCATGGCGATCACGTTCTGATGCTCCTCGATGTTCATGCCGCGCACGCCGCGCGCATTGCGGCCCATGGGGCGCACATCGTTCTCGTCAAAGCGCACGGCCTTGCCGCCGTCGCTGAACAGCATCACATCATGCTTGCCGTCGGTCAGCGCGGCGCCGATCAGGTAGTCGCCTTCGTCCAGGCCCACGGCAATGATGCCGGCCTTGCGCGGGTTGCTGAACTCGGTCAGCGCCGTCTTCTTGACGGTGCCCATGCTGGTGGCCATGAAGACGAAGTGATCTTCGGGGAAGCTGCGGTTTTCGCCCGTGAGCGGCAGCACCACGTTGATCTTCTCGCCGTCCTGCAGCGGGAACATGTTGACGATGGGGCGACCACGCGAACCGCGCGAGCCCGAGGGCACTTCCCAGACCTTGAGCCAGTACATGCGGCCACGGTTGGAGAAGCACAGCAGGTAGTCGTGCGTGTTGGCAATGAAGAGCTGGTCGATCCAGTCGTCTTCTTTGGTGGCCGTGGCCTGCTTGCCGCGGCCGCCGCGCTTTTGCGAGCGGTACTCGGACAGGGGCTGGCTCTTGATGTAGCCGGTATGCGAGAGCGTCACCACCATGTCGGTGGGCGTGATCAGATCTTCGGTGGACAGGTCTTGCGCGCTGTACTCCACGGTGGAGCGACGCTCGCCCTTCTTGGACTGACCGAACTCGGCCTTCACGGCGTTGAGTTCTTCACCAATGATGATGGAGACGCGCTCGGGCTTGGCCAGGATGTCCAGCAGGTCTTCGATGACCGACATGACGTCCTTGTACTCGGCCACGATCTTGTCTTGCTCAAGGCCCGTCAGGCGTTGCAGACGCATCTGCAAAATTTCCTGGGCCTGGGTTTCGGACAGGCGGTACTGGCCGTTTTGCTGCATGCCGAATTCGACTTCCAGGCCCTCGGGGCGATAGTCGTCGGCATTGACCACGCCGCCATCGGTGCGCGTGCGGGTGAGCATCTCGCGCACCAGCGTGCTGTCCCAGGATTTTTCCATCAGCGCGGCCTTGGCCACGGGAGGTGTGGGAGCGTTGCGGATGATGGCGATGAAGTCGTCGATATTGGCCAGTGCGACGGCCAGACCTTCCAGCACATGGCCGCGGTCGCGCGCCTTGCGCAGCTCAAACACGGTGCGGCGGGTCACCACTTCGCGGCGGTGCTCCAGGAAGACCTGGATCAGATCCTTCAGGTTGCACAGCTTGGGCTGGCCGTTGACCAGCGCCACCATGTTCATGCCGAAGGTGTCTTGCAGCTGGGTCAGCTTGTAGAGGTTGTTGAGCACCACCTCGGGCACTTCGCCGCGCTTCAATTCGATCACCAGGCGCATGCCGGACTTGTCCGACTCGTCCTGGATATGGCTGATGCCCTCGATCTTCTTCTCGTGCACCAACTCGGCCATGCGCTCCTGCAGCGTCTTCTTGTTGACCTGGTAGGGCAGCTCGTCAACGATGATGGACTGGCGCTGGCCCTTGTCGATGTCCTCGAAGTGGCACTTGGCACGCATCACCACGCGGCCACGGCCGGTGCGATAGCCTTCCTTGACGCCGTTGATGCCGTAGATGATGCCGGCCGTGGGGAAGTCGGGCGCAGGAATGATCTCCATCAGTTCGTCGATGGAGGCTTCGGGGTTGTGCAGCAAATGCAGGCAGCCGTCCACTACCTCATTGAGGTTGTGCGGCGGGATATTCGTGGCCATACCCACGGCAATACCCGAGGAGCCGTTGACCAGCAGGTTGGGCAGGCGGCTTGGCAGCACCAGTGGTTCGCTCTCGGAGCCGTCGTAGTTAGGGCCGAAGTCCACGGTCTCCTTGTCGATGTCGCCCAGCATTTCATGGGCGATCTTGGAGAGTCGGATTTCCGTGTAACGCATGGCGGCGGCGCTGTCGCCGTCCACCGAGCCGAAGTTGCCCTGACCATCAACCAGCATGTGGCGCAGCGAGAAGTCCTGCGCCATACGCACGATGGTGTCGTAGACCGCGCTGTCGCCGTGAGGGTGGTATTTACCGATCACGTCACCGACGATACGCGCCGACTTCTTGTAAGGACGGTTCCAGTCGTTATTGAGTTCGTGCATGGCGTACAGAACGCGGCGGTGCACGGGCTTGAGGCCATCACGCGCATCAGGAAGCGCCCGGCCCACGATCACGCTCATGGCGTAATCGAGATAACTGCGACGCATCTCCTCTTCAAGGCTGATGGGCAGAGTTTCTTTAGCAAACTGGGTCATGTCTAGTGATACTTTGACGGCTGGAAAACAGCCATTTTAGGTCGAATGCCGTGTGGCAGCAGAGCAACATAACTGAGGAATTACATAGCTGTCCTACTTGTTGGTGCCTAGTTGACAACACTCTTGCATGTTACGTATGGCACAATCATTTCAACGTTTTTGGTGATGGTCACTGATGACGTCCACAGATTCGCAGCCCTGCTGCGGCTTTTTCCCCAAGAGGAGAACCATGAAGAAACTGAACAAAGTGGCGATGTTGTTTGCCTCTGCTGCCCTCGTGACAGCCGCTGGCGCACAAGTGAAGGCTGCTGACGGTGGCAAGACTATCGACAACTGGCAAAACGGCACCAGCGAACTGGTGTGGAAGAACGGCACGAACGAACTGTGCTGGCGCGATGCCAACTGGACTCCTGCTACTGCCGCTGTTGATTGCGACGGTGCTCTGAAGGCCCAGGTTGCTGCTCCCGCTCCCGCCGCTGTGCCTCCCGCTCCTGTGGCTCCCCAGCCTGCAGTGGCATCTAAGGTTACCTACTCTGCTGACGCTTTCTTCGACTTCGACAAGTCCGTGCTGAAGCCCGCAGGCAAGGCTAAGCTGGATGACCTGACCGGCAAGATCAAGGACATCAACCTGGAAGTCATCATCGCCGTGGGTCACACTGACTCCATCGGCTCCGATGCTTACAACCAGAAGCTGTCGGTGCGTCGCGCTGAAGCTGTGAAGGCTTATCTGGTGTCCAAGGGCATCGAAAAGAGCCGCGTGTACACCGAAGGCAAGGGCAAGAAGCAACCCGTGGCAGACAACAAGACTGCTGCTGGTCGCGCTCAAAACCGTCGCGTGGAAATCGAAGTTGTGGGCACCAAGGCTGCTCAGTAATCTTTCGATTGCTACACAAAAAGCCCCGGTAACGGGGCTTTTTTTATGCCTGATCCATTGCGGTAATCGCGGACAATTGCATCATGAGCAACACTATCAATGCCGACCCGGCAGAACTGGAAAAATTCTCCAGCCTGGCCCATCGCTGGTGGGATCCCGAGAGTGAATTCAAGCCACTGCATCAGATCAACCCTCTGAGACTGGACTGGATCAACGCCCAGGCGCCATTGGCGAACCAGCGTGTTCTGGATGTGGGCTGTGGCGGAGGCATTTTGGCGGACTCCATGGCGCGCAAAGGGGCCAAGGTGGTGGGTATCGATCTGGCAACCAAGGCTTTGCGCGTCGCGCAGTTGCATGCTCTGGAGGCGGGAACGCCCAATATTCAATACCATGAGGTCAGCGTCGAGCAGCTGGCGCAGGAGCAGCCGGCCAGTTTTGATGTGGTGACCTGTATGGAAATGCTGGAGCATGTGCCCGATCCGTCGTCCATCGTGCGGGCATGTGCCCAGCTGGTCAAGCCTGGTGGCTGGGTGTTTTTTTCCACCATCAATCGCAATGCCAAGGCTTTTGCACTGGCGATCGTGGCTGCCGAATACATGCTCAAGATGATTCCTAAAGGGACTCATGAGTACGCCAAGTTGCTGCGCCCAAGCGAGTTGGCTCGCTTTGCGCGCGAAGCCGGCCTGGATGTGCAAGGCAGCAAAGGCATGGAGCACAACCCGATCTCGGGCCGCTATTGGCTCAGCAATGACACCTCGGTCAATTACATGCTGGCAACACGCCGCCCGCAGGAGTGAAGGCCATGTGGAAGCACGTTAGAGCCGTTCTTTTTGATCTGGATGGCACTTTGATTGACAGCGCTCCTGATCTGGGTGCTGCAGCGGACAAAATGCGTGTGGATCGCGGCATGCCGTCGCTGCCGCTCCATGCCTACCGCCATATGGCCGGGGCTGGGGCGCGTGGAATGCTGGGTATTGCGTTCGGTATGACACCTGAGTCTGCCGGCTTCGAAGAAATGCGGGAGGAGTTCTTTCGCAACTACGAGCAATGCATGACCGAGCGTACCTATGCTTTTGATGGCGTGCCTGAGTTGATCCGGGCATTGGAAGCCGGCCCGCTTCTATGGGGCGTGGTGACCAACAAGTCCATGCGCTTCACTGACCCGTTGACACGGCAAATGCCCTTGTTTGCTCAGGCTGCAGCTGTGGTGAGCGGGGATACGACGCCGCATGCCAAGCCTCACCCCGAACCTCTGTTTGAAGCCGCACGACGCATGCAGATTGCTCCCGAGCATTGCATTTATGTCGGAGATGACGAGCGCGATATTCAGGCGGGTGCAGCAGCGGGTATGAAAACGGTAGCTGCACGCTATGGCTACCTGGGTGCGGCAGCAGATACGGTTCATTGGGGTGCTGATGCACATATCAATTCACCACTTGAGTTGTTGAAGTTGCTGGGATGAGGCTAGAATAGGCAACTAAGGGGCTGTCCTGGTTTCGACGTGGGTTCGGGACCGGTGCGGTGCATGTCGAGCTTGAGTGATGCTCGTAAATCTCCATTCAAAAAACTAACTGCAAACGACGAACGTTTCGCACTCGCCGCTTAATCCGGTGAGCCTTGCAACAGCACGCTAGTGGGCTGGGCAAGGGGGTAGCAATACCTCCCGGCTGCAAGGGAATTTACATTAGCTGGCTGGATACCGGGCTTCTTGGTATTTGGCGAGATTTTAGGAAGCTGGCTACCCAAGCAGCGTGTGCCTGCGGGGTTTGGGTGGCGAGATTTAAAACAGAGCACTAAACATGTAGATCTGTCCGGCGAAGGCTTACGGACGCGGGTTCAATTCCCGCCAGCTCCACCATTCAAGACACCGCCACACACTGGAAAGCCTAGTGTGTGGCGGTTTTTCTTTGCCTTTTGGTGTCCTGTGGTGTCCACCAAATCGCACCGATTTCGCACCGAAATCGCACCGAAATCGCACCGAAATCGCACCGAAATCGCACCGAAATCGCACCGATCATTTTTCTCCCACAATGCGAAATTCAGGCTTGGGCTTCTGGTAGTCGTCCCTGATGAACTTGCCGTATGTGCGGAAAACCATCTCCACATCCTCATGCCCCAGCTGGCTGGCCACGTACCAGGGATTGGCGCCGGCCGTCAGCAGGGCCGAGGCATAGGTGTGGCGGACTTGGTACGGGTTGCGGTACTCCACCTCGGCTCGCTTGCAGACCGGCTGCCAGAGCGTCTTGCGGATCTGGGCGTCGGTGCTCCATGGCTCGCCCGTGCGAGGGTTGAGCCAGATGCGCTCTCCCTTGAGCTCGGAAATAGGGCGCTGGGCTCGCAGCGCAGCGAGTGCCTCGGCGGACAGCTCCACATCACGGATGCCGGCGGCTGTCTTGGGCCCTTTGATCACGCCAGCGACCTGATTGAGCTCTATCCAGGCAATGGCTCGCTCCCAATCGATGTAGCTCCACTGCAACGCTTGCAGCTCGCCTGGGCACAGGCTCGTCTCGAACCAAAATTGGAGCATGGGCCTTTCGTCGGGGTGGCAGGCCTTGAGGATGGCAGCGGCATGACTTGCTGGCGGCGCCTGCGCGACTGGAATGCCGCTGGTGTCTGGGAGCAGTTGTACCAAGCCATGCTGACTCGCTTGCGTGAACATGCCCTCGCAAAAGACCATCGAAGCTGCACGCCGACAAGGGCTATGACTACAAGCGTTGCCGTGCGCATCTTCAATGCTCTTTTCGTCAACGTCACCGGGCGCTATGTGCCTGGCTGCAATGAGATTGCGCAGCGTCTGGTCCGGCAACGGGTCTATTTCGTTGTAGTACGCCGGCTTCATGGCTCCAGAAAGCAAAAAGCCCGCTCTTCAAGGCGGGCTGGTTGGTGGATGGTTGAATGACGCTTTCAACCTCAGGAAGGCGCGATTCTTGAGCGATCCCAGCGTCGCGGCGCTCAAGGTGTCTTTCTTCGGTCCGTTCTACGGTGGCTACCACGTGGTGAGTCTGGATGATCAGTATCAGACGTCTTTGGTGATTGGCAACAGCCTCGACTACTTCTGGCTGCTTTCCCGAAGCAAGAGCATCCCTGAGCAGCAATTTAGGCGATTGCTGGACAAGGCTCAATCGCAGGGTGTGGACCTGAGCCAAGTCCAGGTTGTCCCGCAGTAGGGAGACGAGTCTCAGCTCCAGAGAATTAGAAAAGCTCGTGGCGGCAGGCTGGAGTGTTGGTAGTCAATGGCCGCAAGGCAGTACTTATCCCTGGCCTTCTTGAAAGTTGGGCGCGCCGCAGCTTCCGCAATGCTTGTTGGTATTGGTATTTGTCATATCGGTGCTCTTTACAAAAAAGCCCGCACGAAGGCGGGCAATGGCAATGGAGTGGAAGGACTTCTAGGTCTTGTTTCGGCCTCGATAGTTGAGGTCGGTGGCAGAGTAGTTCTCGCGCTTGCGCCAGTCCATCTGGATGGGGCCGGCATGGTCGGCGGGATAGGTGATGCGTTCTTTTTCCCGACTGAGCTCCCATCGCTTGGCTTCCACGGTATGGTGGACAGCGGACTTTGTAGTTTTGCTCATTGCTAAGGCCCTCAGTAAATTTCCGAACAGTTCGTCCCACGGTACCGCGTTACTGCGGACAGGTCTATCGATTTCGTGTTCGAAAGAGCAGGGGAATACGGCTCAAGCACCGCCCCGCAGTTGACGTTGAATGTTGTAAACCAAAGGTCTTTCACTTGGCCTATACTGGTTTCACTCGCTGTTTAGGCCGTTCGCCCCAACAGTGCTTGTCTGACACCATTGCCGCCCCTTGGCCGCAGGTAGCCGCTCTTCTAGCAAAGTACGCGGTGGTCACTCCCCTCTAGGCGAACTCCCCAGATCCTGAACATCCTTATGGATCTGCGTTGCCCCCTGCATTCACAGTGGGCCTTCCCTATCTCATTTGACGGTCTGCGTAATCATGCGTGCGGCCGTCCGTTTTCATGCTGCATAAAAACATTACAGAGCAGATTGGCCGCTACGTGGTCACACCTCTGCCACAGCCGAGCACCAGCGGCCAATTCCTGGCTGCCGTTTCCATTCGCCGCGGCGCTTATGACCGCGTCATTCGATTTGTCCCTCAGTTTTCTAACGAGTCGCTCGCCTCTGACTATGCCCTGACCGAGGGGCGCAACATGGTGCTGAACCGCAGTCTGAATTGAGCGGCTGAATCCTTCACTCACAGGAGCTACTTTGGCAAAAGAAGAACTAATCGAGATGTCAGGACGAGTTGATGAAGTGCTGCCGGACGCGCGATTTCGCGTGACTCTGGAGAACGGCCATCAGCTCATCGCATACAGCGGCGGAAAGATGCGCAAGCACCGTATTCGCGTTCTGGCTGGCGACAAAGTGACCGTTGAAATGTCGCCCTACGACCTGAACAAAGGACGAGTGACTTTTCGCCATCTTGCTCCACGTACTGGCGCTGCTCCTGGGGCCAAGCCGGCCTTCAAGCGCCGCTAACTCCTCTCAACCTCTTGTCCGCTCATTGCATCAATGCCTGAGCAAACTTTGAAAGAACACTATGCAATCCAATCTCTATGTGACCAATCTCAGCTACACGATTGACGCTGATGCTCTTCGTGCACATTTCGGCGGCTGCGGCGATGTCGTCGCCGCTGACATCATCATGGATCGCGAAACCGGCCGTTCGCGCGGCTTTGGCTTTGTTGAAATGAGCACCGCAGAGCAGGCGCAAAAAGCCATCGAGCAACTGAACGACCAGCCATTGGGTGGTCGCGCTCTGGGTGTGGCTTTGGCCCGTCCACGCAAATAAACTTCTTTGATTTGTAGGAAGAAGGCTCACGCCAAAAGCGTGAGCTTTTTTCTTTTGTGCATGTTTTTTAGTTGCGCCTACTTAGGCGACTACCTTCTTTATTTACTGGAGTTGAACCTCGCGCCAGCCAGTCTTGATGGCCATCTCCTTGCACTGCAGGGCAGCTTCTTGAAGGATGGGCGTGCCGCGTAAAACGCCTGCTGACTGACAACGGTGCAGTCTTCCGGTCCAAGGAGTTTGCCGCAGCCTGCAAAGCCTTGGCTACGCAGCTGATGCAGCAACCTGCCGCACAGCGTGGCCAGTGATCCCTCAGACCAAGGAGAACCCTCAATGAATTTCAGTGACGCCATCAAGGAATTGACGCTGGGCAAGAGCCTGTAGCGTACGGGCTGGAACGGCAAAGGCCTGTTTGTCTATCTGGTGCCTGCCGCCGACTACCCGGTGCAGACCGGCGCGGCCAAGGAGCATTTCGGCGCTGGCGCGATGGTGCCCTACAACGCCTATCTCGCTATCAAGAACGTATACGAGACTTGTCAGTGCCTGGGTGCCGAGCGTCAATGCCTGCCTGGCCGGTGCTGGGGTGTGGTGGGCTGCACGGTCTCGGCCCCCCATCAGCGCGTGCTGGATGAAAAGCAAGAGCGGACGTCCGCATCACCAAGCTGGACGAGTTCATTCAGCGCAATGCCCTGTTTCGCCAACTGGGGAGCGATGAGCAGTCCCGCATGCGCCGCCAGTTCGACGTAATGCGCGAGTACGCCGTGATCCTGGGCGAGCGCATCTCTGCTTTCTAAGCCTACTGGCCTGCTCCGGGCAATGAGCTTGCTGCTTCCTCAATAGCCTTCGACCAAAGGCAATTCCGTCCTATCGACCGCAATCATCACGCACCACATCGCTGATGAGCAGTCCGTATTAGCCAATCCATAGCAGTGACAGACCTGCTCCTGTCACCATAGAGGCTAGTCCCAGACTGACTCGTGCTCCATATTTGGCTCCCCCGACGGCGAACGCCAGTACGGATTTGGCGATTGCGCTAGAAGCAAGAATCACAACCAACCCCCACTGAGCGGTGGACAGGGGCAAACTACCTGACGCAAAAAGCTGCCCTAAGCTAGCAGCAGCGGCATGCAGTTCGGCCAAAGCTGCAAATGCCGCCGCGACCAGTACGCCAGTGCTGCCAACGACATGTTGGAGCCAGGCGCCTAAAACTAACATCAGCGCAATGGTTCCGGCAATCAGCAATGCAGTTGAAAGCTTAAATACCCGTTCGGTCTCAAATTCAGTTTGCGTGGCAGTTTTTTGTCGATTCAGCAATCCTGTGGCTGCAGCCAACACAAGGCAGAGAGCTGCAACGAGTAGAGGGAGTGCCATAGATAGCATCAGAGCTATGGATGTTGTCGAGAGAATCGCTATGAATAGGCATAGCGAGGCCAACTGAGCCAGCATTGCGCTGCCGAAGGCTTGTGCTTGCTGATGTTCGTCTGCCTTGGCCAAGTTGCCAAGGCTGGCTATAGCCGCAGTAGATGACACAAATCCAGAAAAGAATCCGGTCACAGGTAGGCCCCAGTGCGGGCCCAGCACTCGAGTAAGTATGTGGCCCAGCATACCCACAGCCATGAACAGCACAACCACTTTCCAAAGGGCTGCGAGGCTTAGTACGCCCCATGGATCTACAGGTGCTTGCGGCAGAAGTGGCATCACGACCAGCGCCGCAGCGCCCAGCAGAAGGCCATCCCTCAATTCATTCTCTCTGAGTAACTCACGACTCCAGCGTTGTATGGGGCCTTTGGAATGCACCAGTAATGCGCAAAGGATGCCCAGAGCTGCAGTCAAGGTAGGACTCTTGTGCGATAGGGCACCCAGAGTTAATGAGAAAAGTAGAGTCACTTCACTGGTCAAGCCTGGGTCTTTAGAGGCTGAGTGCCAGTAGGCCGCAACGGTCAGTGCACCGACCAACAGAAGTACGACGGCAAAGGGCAGCACGCCTAACCACCAGGCCGCGCAGCCAAGCAACGCTGCTATGGCATGGGTACGAGTTCCAGCGATACTTTCTTGTTCACTCCCGCGACGCTCGCTAACGAGACCGATAAGCAGACCGCAGCCTAAGGAGACTACCCAATGATCGACACCGGCCCAACTCAGCTGCATAAGTCTCAACCTCTCGATGTGAATAAGGCTCGTCCGATTGATGGGACTGCGCCTTAGCTACTGCTACGCAGCATAGTTGAGTACGAGATGACGCCGCAAGCAACAAGAGCTGGATCGTAAAACGTTCAAATCTCTATCTAAGGCCTCCTGTGTGAAGGAGCGTGACAGAAGAGGAGTCAATGCTGCGCGCTCCCTCAATAGACTTCGACCAAAGGCATTTCCGTCCCATCGGCCGCAATCATCACTCCAGTGGTGTTGCGGTCGATTTCAAGGGACGTTCCATATTTCAGCTGAGGCTTGTTTAGAACCTCTAACTGCAGGTTTGCTTATTTGGGAAGCAATACCTTGTCGATCACGTGAATCACGCCATTGGATTGATAGACGTTAGGAATGGTCACTGTGGCCGTGCCGCCTTTTTCACCTGCCAGCATGATTTTCTTTCCGCTGGCCTTGGCCGTCAGGGTGCCGCCACTGACTGTTTTGATCATGGCCTTGCCTTTGCCGTCCTTGATCATCTTGCTGAGTGCTGTGGCGTCCAACTTACCCAGGACGACGTGGTATGTGAGGATGTTTGTCAGCGTCTCTTTGTTTTCAGGCTTGAGCAATGTATCAACGGTACCAGCGGGAAGAGCATCAAATGCGGCATTGGTGGGCGCAAAGACGGTAAATGGACCGGGGCTCTTAAGCGTATCGACGAGGCCAGCAGCTTTGACCGCAGCGACCAGCGTAGTGTGATCCTTGGAATTGACTGCGTTGTCGATGATGTCCTTGGAGGGCAGCATGGGGGCTCCACCTACCATCACATTAGCCATTGCCGAGACGGATACAGCAGACATAGAGATAGCCAGGCTGAACGAGGCCAACTTACGTGCAGATTGAATCGAGAACATGGATGCTCCTTAATGTTCAAGCCGAAAAATGCCGGCTGAAAGGAATACGCAGCCACTCCTTATCTGGATTCATTGAATTTCGTTATTTGTTTTTACTGGCGATTAGTCGGGTGCACGGGTGTAAGGCAAGGTTGCCTTTGACGGCTGCAATGCTTGCTTTTGAAGATGCTGGCAGGTGGCTCATCAAGCCCTGACTGGCAGAGGTCCTAGATCTTGACGGCTCGACCAATGAACTGGATGGGGCCAGTGGGTCGTCCAATCGGTGAGCCGCCATAGGGTTCCAGGGTCAGTTCAAACAATTGATTGGGCTGCAGAGGGGGGAGCTTGTCCACCGGAACCTCTATGGCCTCGCCTGGCTTTACCAGGCCAAGCGATACTGGAGCGCTCCAGCCATCACCCTTGGTCCAGAACTGGAGGGATTTTTCTGAAGGAACGTTATCGGTACCCAACGGCACCAGACGAAGCCTGCCTTCGGTCTGGGCCTGCACCAGCCAGCCAGGAGACTGACTTTGAGGCGCAGTCAGTACCACAAAGTAGCGTGGTGCGGCGGGAGGAGGAGCCTCGCGCGCTACAAGGACTGCTGCTAACACTGCTGCTAACACTGCTGCCGCCGCGAAGCCAGTGCCTGTCAGTCCACGCCATAGAGAAAGGCTGTCCCACTGCCACCAGCGAATCTTTGCCGCTGTAGCTTGAGTAGCCTTGGGTTGTGCAATGCTTGCGACGATGCGCTGCCACAGGCCGGCTGCCGGTTCAATCGGCTCGGCCAGGGATGTGAGCGGCAACAGGCGCTGCTCCCACTCATCCACTGCTGCACGCAGGGCCGGCTCATATGTCAGGCGGGATTCAATGGAGCGACGCTGGTTTGCGTTGAGCGTGCCTAATACATACTCTCCGGCCTGGGTATGCAGGTCGTCTGGAGGCAGTGATTGTTGGGTTTCGCCGCTCATTGCATGCATTCCCGCAGTGCGCGCAGTGCGCGCTGAATCCAGGCTTTTACTGTGCCCAAAGGGGCTTGCAGCCTCTCGGCAATTTCACTGTGTGTGCAGCCGTCAACATAAGCGTGCAGCAAGCAGGCGCGGCGTGCAGGCTCCAAACCGTCCAGGCAATGCCCGAGACGGCCAAGCGCTGCCTGTCGCGCAAGCTCATCGCCACTTCCCTGCCAGGCCGCAAAAGCCGCCTGTGCATCCATGTGCGCTGTAGCCGGTTCATCCAGCACGGTCTCTCGCGCGCTATTGCGCACTCGATTCAGGGCAGCATGTCTGACAATGCTGTAAATCCAGCCTCGGCCAGCACCACGGCTGGCGTCGAAGCTTGATGCACGTTCCCAGATGGACACAAAAGCGTCGTGAAGCACATCCTCTGCCGTAGCGCGGTCACGAACTATTCTGAGAGCAACACCTAGCAGATAGCGGGTTTCGCGCTCATAGATGCTGCGCAGAGCTTGGAGATCACCTCGCGCACAGGCTTGCAGCGCAGCGTCGTGGTCGAAAGCGTCGTCTTGGAGGGCGGCAGCAGGCGGCACAAATAGAAGATGAGAGGGAAATAGAGATAAATCCTTCAGCCATTCTAGTCATGCCGTTGCAAAACCTTACATCGTGGGTTTCCAAAAAATGTAATCGGCCTGGTACTTGACCATGGTCTTCTGGCCTTTGGTGGCTGTGGTACAGGGTTTGTCTGCAGGAGCAACACCCCCTTGGAGCGCGACGCGCTGGATGTAGCTAACGTCTACCAGCGCGCCGGCACCCATGGCGGGATTGGCCTTTACCAACTGATAGGGCAAGCTGCCAGGGCTAGATGGTGCGACTGCAAATTGCGTAGCTGTGAGCTTGGAGCCGTCATTGGCTTCCCAGGTTGCGGGAGGTCCGTAGTAGCGGCCCACGGTCTTGCCGGAGCGATCTTTCAACACCGCATCGGGACCGACGAAGACCCATTCGGTTTGGCCAGGTGCATTGGCCTTGTCCCGGCACTCATAGGTGATGTCACCACTGCCAACCATTTCCCAGGCTACCTTGTGACCTGCGGGAACCTGTATGGGGGCAGGCAGCGAAGCCTGAGAGAAGCTGCTGGCTGGTGACTTCATCGAGCCGCATGCAGCGAGCAGGGCTGCTGCGGAAGTGATGGCAGCAAAGGCGGCGAGGCGGTATGTGAAGCGAGTGGTCGACATCGAGATTCTCCAATTAGATCGGTTGGAAGGATTCACTGAAGCAGCACGTTGCTTGTGTTGCTGCAGGTACTACCCACGAGATCGATGTTTGGATGCACCCGGTGCAAATTTTTTTGAAAATGTTCCGTGACGCTATAACTCGTGGCCGCTTTAGTAGCCCTCATCCCAAGGCATTTCTGTCCCATCGACCGCAATCATCACTCATGTGGTGCTGGGGTCGATTTCAATTGGCACGCCCCGCATCTCATTGGGCCTACCAAAGGAGTTGACGATGTTGAACTGGCGCAACTCTTCCTGCGTATGCGCACGGCGATCCCATCTTGAAAGCACCGCTTGAAGCGGGCATCGTCCTCACGATGGAGGATCGTGGAGACGATGGAAAACTCTTTGAATCAAGACCGCCCACGGCGGCGTGAGTACAGCAAGCAATTCAAGGCCCAGGTGCTGGACCGCTGCGCCCAGCCTGGCGCCAGCGTAGGCGGCGTGGCCCTGGCGCATGGCCTGGACTCGAATATGGTGCATCGCTGGATCCGTGAACAGCGAGAGCGGCAAGCAGCGGTAGTGCCCGCATTCGTGCCTTTGCCGATGCCAACTGCCCCATGCATTCCAGCCGCGCTGCCGGCCAGGTTGGCTGCGCCTGCTGAGGAGCCGCTCTTGCCTGAAGTTCATCTACAGATCCAGCGCGGCGAATTGCTGGTGCGCTTGCAATGCCCGCTTTCGCAGTGCGGAGCACTCCTACGCGAGCTCTTGCGATGATCCGCATCGATGCCGCCTGGCTGGCCACGGCCCCGCTGGACATGCGCGCCGGCACCGACACGGCGCTGGCCCGTGTGATTGCCGTGTTCGGTGCCGCCTACCCTCACCATGCCTACCTGTTCGCCAACAAGCGCGCCAACCGCATGAAGGTGCTGGTGCACGACGGCATCGGCATCTGGCTGGCCGCTCGCCGCCTGCACCAGGGCAAGTTCGTCTGGCCTGCGCCGACCGATGCACACTGGCAGTTGGGGCGTTCCCAGCTCGATGCCTTGGTGCTGGGCCTGCCGTGGCAACGCATGGGAGACGCCGGCATCATCACTGTGGTCTGAAGCCGGCGCACAATCCGTGGATCTGCGCATGACAGCGCAGTGCCTTCCTTGGCACACTGGTGGCCATGGTGGAGCAGCAACAATCCTTGAACGATCTCAGCGCCGAGCAACTGCGCGAGATGGTCGCCAGCCTCATGGGCCGCGTGACCGACAAGGACGCGCAAATCGCCTGCCACCAAACCGAGCTCAAGCATAGCCAGGCCCTGAACGCCAAGCTCACCCACGAGAACGCGCTCCTGAAGCGCATGAAGTTCGCCACACAGTCCGAGCGCTTCAACCCCGAGCAGCGCAGCCTGCTTGAAGACGAGATCGAGCAATTACAGCCGCCTGCGGCGGCCCCCGAAACCAAGCAGCAACCCAAACGCCAGTCGCTGCCGGCCAACCTGCCCCGGCGCGAGATCCGCCACGAGCCAGAGTCGAGTACCTGCGCCTGTGGTTGCCAGATGAAACGCATCGGCGAAGACGTGGCCGAGAAGCTCGACTATGTTCCCAGCGTGTCCACGGTGGAGCGCCACATACGCGGCAAATGGGCCTGCGCGCAGTGCGAGACCATCACCCAGGCGCCGGTTGAAGCGCATGTGATCGACAAGGGCATCCTCACCACGGGCCTGCTGGCCCAGGTGCTGGTGGCCAAATACGCCGACCACCTGCCGCTGTACCGCCAGGAAAGCATCTTTGCACGCGCCGGTCTGGCCATTCCCCGCTCGACACTGGCGCAGTGGGTCGGCAACTGCGGCGTGCGGCTGCAGCCGCTGGTCGATGCGCTCAAGGCCGAGATACTCCGCCGCCGTGTGCTGCACGCCGACGAAACGCCGGTAGCGATGCTCAAGCCCGGCAAGGGGGCTACGCACCGCGCCTACCTGTGGGCCTACGCGCCAGGCGCCTTCGAAGACATGAAGGCCGTGGTGTACGACTTCTGCGAGTCCAGGGCGGGTGAGCATGCGCGCAACTTCCTCGGTGACTGGAGAGGGGCGCTGACCTGCGACGACTTCGCCGGCTACAAAGCCTTGATCGCCAGTGGCGTGACCGAGGTGGGCTGCCTGGCGCACGCCCGGCGAAAATTCTTTGACCTGCATGCGACGAGCAAAAGCCAGATTGCGGGCTTCGCGTTGGAGCAGTTCGCCAAGGTCTACGACATCGAGCGCGAGGTAAAAGACCTGAGCGCCGATCAACGCCAGGCCATCCGGCAGCAGCACGCCAAGCCGGTGCTCGATGCACTGCACGCTTGGATGCTGTTGCAGCGGCAACAACTGCCGGACAGCTCGGCAACTGCCAAGGCCCTTGACTACAGCCTGCGACGCTGGACCGCGCTGACGCGCTTCGCAGCTGATGGGCAATTGCCCGTGGACAACAACTGGATCGAGAACCAGATCCGGCCGATTGCGATTGGACGCAACAATTGGCTGTTCGCCGGCAGTCTGCGCGCGGCAGCGGTAATGAGTCTGGTCCAGTCGGCGCGCATGAACGGGCATGACCCATATGCGTATTTGAAGGATGTGCTCACGCGACTGCCCACGCACCGGGCCAGTCGGGTCGAGGAATTGCTGCCGCATCGTTGGCACAGCGGCGCTGCGATACTTGGTGGATGAGCACCAAGTACCAACGTACCCAACCCAAGCGCGTTTACCAGCTACGCGTTGAGCTTCAGCACATCGCCCCTCCTGTGTGGCGGCGCATCCTCATACCTGACTGCGTCAAGCTGTCGAAGCTTGACCGCATCGTGCAGGCAGCCATGGGCTGGACCAACAGCCACCTCCATGACTGGAACATAGAGCAGCGACGCTACGGTGTCCTGGACAAGGAATGGGGCGACAGCGACGACATGCTCGATGAGAGAAAGTTCACCGTTGGTGCCGTCCTGGGAGAACAGGTCAAGACCTTCGGCTACAACTACGACTTCGGCGATGGGTGGGAACACATCATCACCGTCGAAGAGTGCTTGCCAGTGCAGGAAGACCGTAACGACTGGCCGATGTGCCTGGCTGGCGAAAATGCTTGCCCGCCGGAAGATGTGGGTGGTGCGCCCGGCTACATGGACTTCCTGGAAGCCATGCACAACCCCACACATGAGCAGCACGCTGACTATTGGCGCTGGTGGGGTGGGCCCTTCGATGCCAAGGCCTTCAGCATTAACGTAGCCAACCTCGCCATCCACAAGCTGCGCTGACCCTCGCCCTCGCGTCAAGATGGGATGGCCGGGCGCTTACCTTCCTGCGTCATCTTGATCAGCTTTAGATAGGCGTTCTTGTGGGCCTTCCAGTGCCTCAGGAAGGTTTGGCAAACGCGCTTGTGGACGGTGTGGATCGGAATTCATCGGTCATGGCGCGATTCTCTCAGAGCTGGACGCAGCTCCTAGGCGTACGACTGGGAACGGTTGAATCTGCCGCCAGAAGCGGTCATATAGGGTCACGAAATGAACAACGGCTTCTGACGGCGTCCAGTTAACATGCAACCCTACAGTTGCGACGAAATGCTCATTTTCGTGGGAGTTGCCTCAAAGGCAGTTTGATGTCACTGGCCCTCGTTTTCGGTCCAGGCTTGAAGAACCTGCGAGTCAATCCGAACAGTGTCGCTTCCATCTTTTCTGACTGCGACCAGCATCTGTCGACCAGTTATCACGACAGTGTCACCCAGCACCTGAACGCGAAGATCAGAACGATCGGTTTGCTGATAGTTGACGTGCGTTCCGCCCGAGCGGAATCGGTTACTGGATTAAGAGCGCGCAAACCTCGAAGCCAGTGCAGCCAAGAAACTTGGACTTCAGCAGCCCAGCAACTCTTCAAACTGATCTATCAAGCATCTTGAAACTGGAAGCTGTAGTTTGCTTCCAGTTTCCGCTCTTTTAAGCATTTACCAAAACCATCCGTCTTGTCTGGTACCGAGAGGGCTTGCGCGTCTGCACTGTCAGCAACTTCTGCAAACCGGACCTAGGGCGACAGTACGTGAAGGGCTGCACTGGCAACTGTGAACGCTCCAGAATGATCGGATTCCTTCGCGTCCCCGTGTCAAAACTGCAGCAAGCGCCAACACCCGTCATTGAGCTGAATGAGCGCCCAGGCGCCGAACTGCATGGATCCACGTTCCACGGGACCAAAATACCGCTTCTGTGCGCGGTGCCAGGCTTGAGGCCTCCATCGTTTCCATCGATCTTTTGCAATCCGTGTCGACTTGCCGCTCAGTTAATCTGCCGTGATTTTTCGTTCACGGATGATGCGACTCCATTTTTCGTTCTCTGTGGAAATGAATTTGGCCAATTCTTCTCGTGATGTTGGAGCTGCAGTTTGGCCGTGTTTAAGCAGGCTTGCTCGCACGTCAGGTGCGTTCAACACCTTCACGAGCTCGACATTCCATCTGTCCAGTAGCGGCTTGGGTGTTTTCCCTGGCGCAACGAACGCATACCAGTTAGTGGCGTTAAAGCCGGGATAGGTCTCTGCGACGGTGGGCACATTGGGCAGGTAGGCTGGCCGTGTCAGTCCGGTGGTTGCCAGCGGAATGAGCTTGCCCGACTCGATATGCGGCAGCGCTGTGGGTGGTGCTGCATAGAAAGAGCTGACGCGTCCGCCCAGGACATCCTGTAAAGCGGGGGCTCCGCCCTTATAGGGAATGTGAACCGTGTCGATCTTTGCAATGTCGTTAAGCAGTTCGCCGGCCAAGTGGGCAGCTGATCCAGGGCCCGTAGAGGCAAAGTCCAGTTTGCCCGGTTCACGCTTGGCGGCAGCCACAAACTCGCTTAGGGTTTTGATGCCTTTGCTTGCAGGCACCACCAGAACGTTGGGAAAGGTCACTCCCATAGTGATGGGTGCGAGATCCTTGAGCGGGTCGTAGCTCACCTTCATGAAGTGAGGCGAGATGCTCAAGGGGCCGATGGAGCCGAACAGCAAGACAGAGCCATCGGTAGGTCCATGGGCAACCTGGGCATGCGCCAGATTGCCGCCGGCGCCAGGCTTGTTATCCACGACCACGCTCTGGCCTATGTTTTCGCCGAGCTTCTTGGCAATGATGCGTGCCGCGATATCGGCCGAACCGCCTGCGGCAAAGCCGACAACCATGGTGACCGGTCTTTTGGGGGGGAAGTCCTGGGCATGGGCACCGGCGAGCGGCAGGCAGGCGGCCAATGCGGCAGCCAGTACGAGAGGGTGTCGTTGCATGTTGTCTCCTGATCGAGTCGTTATCAACTCTATGCAAGCGGCGATGGTAAATTTCCAGGACTATTCTGTAAATTGCAATATATGATTAAACTATTGCATGAGGTGCATTAAATTCGATATTGCCGAGCTGCAGGCGTTTGTCGCCACGGCAGAGAATTCAAGCTTTCGTGTAGCTGCGGAGCGTCTTTTTTTGTCTGCGCCGGCGTTGAGTCGCAGGGTGGAGCGTCTGGAGGAAGCACTTGGAGCCAAGCTGCTTGAGCGGACCACCAGGCATGTCCAGTTGACCGCCATTGGCCAGGAATTTCTGACTGAGGCGCGCGCCGCATTGGAGAGCCTCGAGACCGCAGCGCAGCGCATCAGCGATCAGGCCCTGACTCGCCGGGGATCGGTGACAGTGGCTTGCATTCCGTCAGTGGCAAACCATCTTTTGCCGAACGCATTGCGCGCCTTCGCCGATGAGTACCCGGATGTGCAAGTTCACGTCATTGACGAGAATGCTAGCCATGTCCTGGATGCCGTGGTACGGGGACGAGCCGATTTTGGGCTCAGCTTCACGGGAAGTCAGGAACCCGGAATTCAGTTCGAGACGTTGGCACGCGAGCGGTATGTGTTGGCGATGCTGCGCAGTCATGTTTGGGCATGCCGCTCAGAGGTGGCGTGGTCAGAGCTTGCCGGAGTGCGTCTCGTATCCGTATCACACCAGAGTAGCAATCGACTGCTTTTGGACCAAGTCATGGCAGGCCTGCTCGAGCAGCCAATGGCTTGGTACGAGTGCAATCACGTAACTGGGGCTCTGGCTCTTGTCGAAGCAGGTTTGGGAATGGCTGCCATCCCGCAGCTTGCCCTGCCTGAGTGCAATCCTAAGGTCTGCGGTGTACCACTCATCGAGCCTCAGTTGTGGCGGACTTTAGGCTTGATACAGAAGCGAGAGCGTGTGCTTAGTCCTGCCGCCGAATCTCTGAAGAACCGCTTGCTCGCCCTTCATGTGAACTGCTGATCACGCACAGAGCGCTCGACAACAGCTTCTCCGATGAACGCCACCCCATTGAAAAGGGGCGGTCTGTAGAACTTCACGCCATCCAACCTGTTCGATGAATCCTGAGCGTGACTGCAAAGATGAAAGCTACAAAACAGCTCGTAAGCAGTCATCGATCTCACTGAAGAGTAACGACGGGTTAGGGGCGTTAGCGGGCCTGCGCTCGGAACTCAAAAGGGGGCAGGCGAGCGCAAAACACCTGCCAGGCTTGGCCCGAAATACACAATCTCGTCGCCAGTGGTGACCCCAAGCATCTATCCGGGATGAACTACTTCTGTGATGTAGTCGCTTGCGCTGCCAGGCAGGATGTGTTCATTGGGAAAGCCATATCTGTCCGGGGTACGCAGCAGTGTGGGATATGTCTGCTCTATGAGTGGCCGGTCAGGGCTGCGCATCTTCGGTGATCCACTTCTTCAGGAGTGCTACGGGGTGAGGGGAGAGCGCGCGAACCTTCAGAGGGCAGAGGTGGAGCAGCGATTCGTAAAACGCGCGAACCGAGGTGCCGAGTGTCGAAACATCCCCCTCGTTTAATCGATCTTCAGACCAGCGCAATCAGCGCGCCAGCATTTCATCTTTCACTTCGACAGGGCTGAGCGTTGAGAGCACTTCGGCGTGGATAGCCCCGGAGGTACTGGGTGGCCCACCGGTGCATATTGGATTTGTGTAGTGCGTAGGTCAGGCGCTCGGGCCCCAGCATCATGGTGTCAATGTCGGTGGTGATCGATGAAGGCGACTCGTGGCCAGCGGTGGGCAGAGTCTTAAGCGCCGCCCCAAGCTTTGGTCCGGTCACATGCCCGAGGCATCGATTGCTCGATGACATCTCAAGGCCCTTCTATACAAAAAACTGTTTATTTATACAGTATATTTGAAGGAGGAGCTGATCTGGAATCCATTAGAGGGCCAAGTGTTGATATGGCAAAGATGGCTATGGCAGTGACTACTGATCTAGCGACAGACCCAAGAAAAGCGCCCTCAGTTCGAGGGCGCTTTTGTTCCAGTGAGCGGGGTCATAGCTACGGCTTTTAGGCCGTTGAGTTGAGCTGGACGCAAAACAAAAAACACTTCCGGGCGAATTAAGACTCCCCAGGACGGTACATCGGTTATGGTGGGTAACTTAAACCACTAAGGAATCGCCTGATGCCAAAACCCAACTACCAATTCGAAAAAAGGCAGCGGGAGCTCGAGAAAAAGAAAAAAAAGGCTGAGAAGGCTCAGCGCAAAGCTACAGGGTCCGAAACAGCTGCGCCAGTCTTGGCGTCTGAGGCACTGGTTGAAAACAAGTAGGTAAGGGGGCAGGCTTTGTATCGGCGTGACTTTTGAGTGTCTCAAAAGAGCCGCTCCGGCACTTAGCTCAGTGGCTTACCAAAGTGTGATCAATGGTGTCTGGATATCCACAGCCTTGAACTTTGTAAGCTGAAAAAATTGCCTGCAAGATGCGTCATCGTGCAGGCAATTTTTTGCTAAAAACCGGAACACATGCCGGAACAGTTCCCGGAACGTCTTCAAAGGTTATAGCATTACATCTCTGGTGTCCGGGGCCGGAATCGAACTGGCAAGCCTTGCGCGGGGGATCTTGAGTCTCGTGCGGCATGAGCTATTTAGCGGTGCTCGAACGGTGTTTGCTGTGTTTCGAAATGATGCAAATAACCCGCAATCACATGCTCGGAAGGCTCAATTTCCGGCAATAAAGCCACGGCGCTGGAGCTGCACAAAGCGCTGTCGGTGTCCTGCCGTGTCGTGTGAAGGGGAAAATCGCACCGATTTCGCACCGATGCCCTGAGTGCCGGATGGAGCAAAGTGCGGACGCGGGTTCAATTCCCGACAGCCAGCGTCCAATGGCGTTCACTGAAGTCCAGTGAACGCCATTTTTATTTGGTAAATCAACAATTTGACTTCCTTGGTCATCCGCCGAGGTTCATGGGCATCCGAGGCAAAGTGGGGTGCAAGTGGGGGCAACTTGCCAAAAGCCTATGCTTTGGCTAAGTTATTCCCCACTTTTTTAGCCCAAACCCAGCGCCCATGCGCTGTACCCGCAGCTAGGAAAGTATGTACCCCATGCTGACCGATGCCCACTATCGCAACGCCATCTGCCCTCCTGATCGCAAGCAGGCGGGCTTCACCGATGTTGGCGGGCTGTACCTGCAAGTCAGTCCCAGCGGCTCCAAGCGCTGGTTCTACAAGTACTGTACCGACGGAAAAGAAAAGCAGCTTGCTTTGGGCAGTTACCCCGCCGTAGGGCTGACGGCAGCCCGTAAAGCGCGTGATGTTGCCAAGATGCAACGTGCGCAGGGTAGTGACCCTATCGAGGCCCGTAAGCTGGAAAAGCTCAAAGGCGGGCTTGATCGCGGGATATCGTGTTCCAGTCCGACAACCAGATGGAGAACACCTTTCGCATTCGGCGTGAGGCCTAGGACTGGGCGGATCGCATAGGCCGCTTGTGCGCAGGCAGCAGCCGTCTGGTGTTCGCCGTAACCTGTGCATTTGCCGGGCCGCTGCTACGCCCTGCGGGCATGGAGAGCGGCGGCTTCCATCTGCGGGGCGATAGCTCTTGCAGCAAGACCACGGCGCTGCGGCTGGCGGCCAGTGTGTACGGCGGCCAGAACTACATGCAGCGCTGGCGTACTACCGACAACGCACTGGAAGCCATTGCAGCCCAGCACTGCGACAGCCGCTGATTTTGGACGAACTGGTCCAGGTGGAGGGCAAGGTTGCAGGCGAATGCGCTTACATGCTGGCCAACGAGCAGAGCAAGGCACGTGCTACATGCAATGGTGCAGCCCGCACGCGCCTGACGTGGCGGCTGCTGTTCTTGAGTGCCTGCGAGCTGGGCTTGGCCGGCCACATGGCCGAAGACGGCAAGCGCACGCGTGCCGGGCAAGAGGTTCGATGGCCGATATTCCGGCAGATGCAGGCAAGGGCATGGGCGCTTTCGAGCAGCTGCACGGCTTGGCCGACGGGGCCGCATTCTCTTCACATCTCGCACGCGAGGCGCAGCTCTGCCATGGTGCAGTGGGATATGCGTTTTTGCAGTGGGCAACCGGGCATGCCGACACGCTGGCCAAACGTGTACGCCAGCAATCGGGCGCCCTGGCGGCCAGCTGGACGCCCGGCAAGGCCAGCGGGCAGGGCGGCATGTTTTGCGCTGGTGGGCGTGGCCGGCGATCTGGCGACCAAGGCATGCTATGAGGCGTGGCTGCTGGCTTGTGGCGGTGCAGGTAATGGTTAGGTCACGGCCATGCTGCAGCAGGTGCTCGGATTTTTGGAGGCGCATGGAGAAGGGCGTTTGACGTGGTGGCACCCGGCGATCGACGACCACAACGCCAAGACACTGCAGCGCGCGGGCTTCAGGTGCCTGATCGCTGAAGACGGCAAGCCGCTGAAGATCCTGAAGACCAGTTACACGCCAGGCACATCCAAGGACATCTACGAAGCCATGACGGCCATTGACGGCGAGGAAACGCGGGTGGAGTACTTTTGTGCTGGCCGAAGTGTTCCGCACCGAGATCTGCCGCGGCTTCGACTACAAGGCCGTGTGCAAGGTGCTGCTGCAGCACGGCTGCCTCAAACCCACCAAGGGCCATGAATACGACGCCACGCACCGGCTGTCCGGCATGGGCCATGCCTGGTGCTACCAGTTCACGCCCGCCATCATGGAACTGGAGATTTAGGCAGGTGCTGAGGCTGGTGCGGGAGCGGACTTTCTTGGCCATCATCGGGCGATGAAGTGGCCAGGATGCTGATCTGACCATGGGCAGCAAAATGGGGCGTAAAACTGCTGTCAGTTGACCCTTTGCAGCGCTGTCTCCAGAGCAGCGTTGTCAATTTTCACCTCAGAAGAAGGTGCGAGTTTGCTCAGATATTCATTTGCAAGCTCCTGCTGACGTTGCTCGCGCAAGGCTGCCTGCAAGGTGGGCTTGACCTCCTCCAAGGTCGCCAGACGTGTAGGTTGGCTGGCGAGGAGCTTGAGCACATGGAAGCCGGAAGCGGAGCGCACCGGCTCGCTGACTTGGTTGGGCTGCATGCTGGAAACGATCTCGCGAGTCTCAGGCAGAAGCTGGGCCAAGGGCAAATTGCCAACCTCTCCGTCTTTGCTAGCACTCCGAGCATCCTGGGAGTGCTCCTTGGCAAGTGCTGCAAAGTCACCTGTGCGTGCTTGCTTGGCCAACTCTGCAGCTTTGCTGCGCACCGCTGCGATCGTCGCTCCATCCGCATCGGGCGCAACGGGCAAGAAAATCTGAGCGACCCGATAGGTTGGAGCAACATTGAGTTGTGAGTGGTTGCGTTCATATGCAGCACGGACTTCGGCATCACTAGGAAAGCCTGCAGGCAGCTTGACCAATGACTCCAGGTAGCTGCCGGTGACGATGCGAGCTGTGGTCTCTTTGACGGCTGCATCAATGCGTGACTTGACCTCCGGGCGCTCGGCCCACTTCTTTCGCTGTGCATCACTCAGCAGTGCTTCGCTGGCAAGGCGTTGGCGTAGCCAGTTTTCCAAGCCTTCACGGTTGCTCTTAACTTTGGCACGCTCGCCCTCGGGCATGGCCCGTAATAGTTGCTGTACCTCGGCAGCGGAGATATTGATAGAACCCAGGTTCGCAACGGGTGACTCAGAGTCCTTGTCAGGTGATTGCGCGGCCTGGGCTAGCGTGCTGCAACTCATGAACACTGTCAAAGCCAAGCTCATTGCGCTATGCATACGGTGGCGCGTTGTAGATGTCACAAACTACCTCTTTCTAGGTATACGTTGAATAGGTCATGTATGAAACACCAACACATACATGAAAAAGTATGAGCATTTATGTCAAGGCAGAAAAGCCTTTGGCTTTAAAAAGACAGAATCAATGACGCTGTATCCGAAAAAAATACAGCAGGCCACAAAAGTGCAATGAATCGGATTTTTGCGGATCCGATACTACACAGATTTCTCACTTTGATGATCAGCGAGACTCGCTTGGGGCTACGCAAAAAAGCGGTGCCATTTGGCATCGTGGCAGTCCTTGGTAGGGGATATCCGAAAAGTCCTGCATGTAACCACCTGCCTTGTTGCTAGCGGAAAAAATGAAAGCATTAGGGTTCATCGATTTACACATCGAGCCCGCAGTCAATTGACGCCAATCAACTGAGAGTCTTAGCTAAAGAGCACCTCTTACAAGTTCTTTCTTTCATTAATCTATTATGTCTATGCATAAAAAGCGCTTGTTGAAAATTTAAATAATTTATTTCAGTGATTGTTTGTTTTTGTTACATCAATTAGATTATTTATCTGGAAGGGGTAAGGAGGGGCACCTAAGGACAGCTGTATTGCCCTAAATCCTATTAAAGGGCAATCATGAATAAATCCTATCGATCTATCTGGAATCAGTCTTTGGGGGCCTGGGTTGCAGCGCCTGAAACAGCTCACTCTGGCACGGCCTCGGTCAATAGTTCGAGGGCGGCCTCTTTGGTAACAGGTTCATCATGCTTTGGTGGGCGTGCGGGCCCGATTCGGAGAGTGGCGCTGGCTGCAGCCATGTTGTGCGGCGGGGCCGCTCTGAGCCCCGCTGCCTGGGCAACTTGCTCGGCTGCGGGAAGCACGATCACTTGCAGCGGAGTCCCGACCCTGCCGCTATTTCTCAATGACTACAGCAGTGCCACCAGCGGCCTGACGCTCAACGTCACCAACGGCGCGCAGATGAACGCGACGCTGGGCGGCAAGGTGATCAACCTGACCGGGGCCAACATCAACCTGAACAACTCCGGCACCCTCGACCCGGCCTTGCTGGGCCTGGTCTCGATCCTCAGTGGCGGCGCGTTCATCGGCACCGGCGCGACCAGCACGGTGAGCATCGCCAACAACACCACCGGGCTCATTCGCGGCACCGGCATGCTGCTCGGCCTCAACCTGACCAGCATCGACGGGCTGGGGATTGCCGTGAACAACTCGGTGTCGGGCACCACGACCATCACCAACGACGGCACGATTACCTCGACCGGGCTGTCGGTCGGCGGGATCACCTTGGCCGATACCCCGGTGGTCGGGGTGTATGGCGGTTCACAAGTCAACATGACCAACAGCGCCAGCGGCACGATCAACGGCCGGGTCGCGTTCGAGACGTCGGTGGCGGGCAACACCTTCACCAACGCCGGTAACATCACTGGCGGCGTGTCGATGGGGGCCGGCAGCACCAACACCTTCTACGCGATCACCGGTTCCAGCGTTAACGTCGGTGACGGCGCGCAAACCAGCGTCGGCCTCGGGGGCTTGATCGGTGTCAACCTGACCTTTGCACCGACCGGGACGATCGATGGCGGTGCGGCCGGTACCAACATGCTGATCCTGCAAAACCCGATAGGCCTCGGTGGCGGCACCACCGGAACCGGCACGGCGTCCAGCGCGACCTACGTCAATTTCAACAACCTGACCCTCAACAGCGGCACCTGGACCTTGCAAGGGCCGTTGGTCAGCGGTGCGACCACCCTCAATGGCGGTGTCGCGCAGTTCAACGACAACGCCGCGTTCGGCAGCGGTGTGCTGACATCCAATGGCGGGATACTTCAGGCCAGCAATGCCGGTTTGACGCTAGCCAACCAGATCAACCTCGGTGCCGGCGGTCTGACCCTGCAGGGCATCAACGGCATGACCCTGAACGGAGTGATTTCCGGCACTGGCGGCCTGACCAAGATCGGCAGCGGCCAGATCAACCTCAGCGGTATCAACACTTACTCCGGCAGTACCGTGCTCAACGGCGGTGTGGTGCTGGTTGGCAACAATCAGGCGTTCAGCACCGGCGGCATCACCGTTGGCGGCTCTTCGAGCATCTCGGCGACGGCGCCGATTTCGCTGGCTAACGCGATCATGCTCAACAGCACCCTGACCGCAACCGGCACCGGTGCGCTGACCCTTGGCGGGGTGATCAGCGGCGCCGCCAACCTGACCAAAACCGGCAGCGGCAGCCTGACCCTCAACGGCATCAACACCTACACCGGGATCACCAGCCTCAGCGCCGGGACCTTGCGCGTCGGCAACAACAACGCACTGGGCACCGGTGTCCTCAACACCAGCAACGGCACTAGCCTCGACAGCACCGGCAACGTGACCCTGGCCAACAACGTCGGCATCACCGGTGCGTTGAACGTGCTTGGCAGCAATGCCCTGACCCTGGCCGGCATCGTCTCCGGCACCGGCGCGATCACCAAGAGCGGCAGCGCCAGCCTGACCCTGACCGGCAACAACACCAACAGCGGCACCACCGCGCTCAACGGCGGGACCTTGTTCGCCGGCAGCAACACCGCCCTCGGCACGGGCGCATTGAACGCAGCGGCCGGCACCACGTTGGATGCAACCACGGCAGTGACCCTGGCCAACGCGGTTGCGCTGGCGGGCGGGCTGACCATCG
>NZ_JBXARF010000014.1:0-71938 GCF_058807955.1 Comamonas sp. GW821-FHT11H03 | reverse complement strand
ACGGTAGCGATAGCAGCAGTCAGGGTGGTCTTGCCGTGGTCAACGTGACCGATGGTGCCCACGTTCACGTGGGGCTTCGTGCGCTCGAATTTTTCTTTTGCCATTTTTCCGACTCCGAAAAAACTAATTCACTGCAAGAGGATTTCGGCGCAACCCTATCAAGCGAGCGCACCAGAAAATGGTGCCCATGGCGGGAATCGGACCCGCGACCTCTCCCTTACCAAGGGAGTGCTCTACCACTGAGCCACATGGGCAAAGAAGCTGCAAAAACAACTTCTAAAATCTTTGCTCGCAAACTGGAGCGGGAGACGGGAATCGAACCCGCGTCATTAGCTTGGAAGGCTAGGGTTCTACCATTGAACTACTCCCGCACAGATTTACTACTGCACGTGACTGCTATTTCTAGCAATCGCTCTTCTCAACCATTGCTGGTGGAGGGGACAGGATTCGAACCTGTGTACGCGTTAGCGGGCAGATTTACAGTCTGCTGCCTTTAACCACTCGGCCACCCCTCCGAAGAGACTCGAATTGTAGCATCTATTTTCGGCTTAAAAAGAAGTTTTGAAATTTCTTTTTTCTTGCCGAAGATCGATGCTGGCGCGGCTGGCGGGGATCGAACCCACGACCCTTGGCTTCGGAGGCCAATACTCTATCCACTGAGCTACAGCCGCGAGTCCGTCAGGCCGCTCGCACGGCCAACAACAATTCAACAGCCGCAATTATTGCACGGCTTTGGACACCCAAATCACAAATTCACCTGAAATCCCAAACCTGACAAGTAGACATCCACCGACATCGAACCGACCTTGACCAATGAGAAACTCCCTTCGGTCAATACCCAGCCATGTATAAGACCCACAAAAAGAGAGTGCAACCCAAGAGCTGCCTCTTCCGGGGATACCGACAACTGCACGGACTGCCCCTGCGCTGCAGCCGCTAGGTCGTGCGCAAATTTTTCCCGAGCGAAGCCTGAACTTTCTATATGCTGCAAACGCACATCAGCCAGTTCGCCCACGTATTCCATTTTGAATAGCGCCGTTTCAAACACCTTGCGTCTGCGCTCATCCTCGTCCAAGCTCTCGAACACACACAGGATGGAGTGACGAATGCGCTCTAGCGGCAACAGGTCACCATACCTGTCGTCACAGATTTCTTCGAAAGGCAGGCATATGCGCCCAAGCATGGAAACAAAGACATCCATCTTGTCCTTGAAGTGCCAATACACCGCCCCGCGTGTGGCCCCTGCACGCTGCGCGATATCGCCCAGAGAGGTTCGAGATACCCCTTTCTCGAAAAACACCTCTTCAGCCGCATCCAGCAGCTTGGTGCGCGTCTCATCCGCTTCAGCCTTGGTTCTTCGAGCCATCACTCACCTTCTTCATCACTCGCCAGCGATAGCTCGCCGCGAGAAAAACCATTTCCCAGCTGCTTTACGCAACGTTTTCAATTATACATTTATGCATGTATGTATAATTTCCGTAGCACCGATATGCAGGAAACCATCTAGGGTTTCCACCCGAATGAGCGCTCCACCACGGACAGCGCTCTTTTCTCGTTTTCACAATGTCAACCGGAAGGACGTTCATGCACCCGATGTATGAAGCAAACCAGGCTCCCGACAATCAGTCCAACTCAGCCGCGTCCGGCACCCGCTCCATGGTCATTGGCCTGAGCTTGGCTGCTGCATTGGGCCTAGTCGCATGCAGTGACAAAAACGCGGAAGCTCAAAAAGCACAAGCAGCCGCTCAGGCACAGCCACCAGAAGTAGGTGTAGTGACGGTATCCATGCAGAACGTGCCTCTGATCTCCGATCTGCCAGGCCGTCTGGAGCCATCGCGCATTGCTCAGGTTCGCGCCCGCGCAGCTGGCATCGTGCAAAAGCGCCTGTTCCAGGAAGGCTCGGATGTCAAAGCCGGCCAGGCCCTTTTCCAGATTGACAACACCCCGTACAAGGCCAATCTGCAGAGCGCTCAGGCGACCCTTGCACAGGCCGAAGCCAATCTTGCTCAGGCATCTGCCACCGCCCGCCGCTACAAGCCGCTGGTGGAAGCCAATGCCATCAGCAAGCAGGAGTACGACACGGCCATTGCCAACGAGAAGGCAGCACTGGCACAAGTTGCGGCAGGCAAGGCGGCAGTCACCAATGCCAACGTCAACCTGGGCTATGCCAGCGTGACAGCCCCCATCTCCGGACGCATCGGCCGCGCTCTGGTGACGGAAGGCGCTCTGGTCGGCCAGGGCGAAGCCACGCAGCTGGCGACCATTCAGCAAGTCAACCCGCTGTACGTGAACCTGACCCAGTCCTCCTCCGACATCATGCGCATGCGCGAAGCGCTCAGTTCCGGCAAGTTAGCAAAGGTAGGTGACAACGCCGCGCGCGTCCACGTCTATTTGGACGATGGCAAGGAATACGCACACACCGGCAAGCTGCTGTTCACCGACCTGACCGTGGACCCGACTACCGGCCAGGTCAGCGTGCGCGCGGAACTACCCAATCCCGATGGGCTGCTGCTGCCCGGCACCTATGTGCGCGTGCACCTGGAGCAGGCACAGGTCGAGAACGCCGCGCTGATTCCGCAACAGGCCGTGACCCGCAACGAAAAGGGCAACTTCGTCATGATCGTGGCCGAGGATGGCTCTGTGGCGCCGCGTCCCGTTCAGATCAGCCAGTCCAGTGGCAATAACTGGGTCGTCACATCCGGCTTGAAAGCTGGAGAAAAAGTCATGGTGGACGGCCTGATCAAGGTGGGCATGGGAGCCAAGAAGGTCAAGCCCGTCGAGATCAACAATGCGGCTGCCGGCGCCCCCGCACAGCCCTCTGCTGCGGCCCCCGCCGCACCAGCGCAAGAGAAAGCTGCCACACCAGCCGAAGGTGCTGGCGAAGGCAAGGCAGCCAAGTAACAGGCACGATCCATGTCCAAGTTTTTCATCCACAGACCGATCTTTGCCTGGGTGATCGCGATTTTCGTGATCATTGCGGGCGTGATCTCCATCACCAAGCTACCGGTGGCACAGTTCCCATCGGTGGCACCTCCCACCATCAACGTGACAGCGACCTACCCGGGCGCCACGTCACAGACCATGACGGACTCCGTCCTGCAACTGATCGAGCGCGAAATCAACGGCGCGCAAGGTCTGATGTACATGGAAGCCTCCGCCCCCGCGGGCGGTCAAGGCACTCTGACCGTCACCTTTGCCCCCGGCACCAACCCCGATCTGGCGCAGGTGGACGTGCAAAACCGCCTCTCGCGCGTGCTGCCCCGCCTGCCTCAGGTGGTTCAGGCCCTGGGCGTACGCGTGGACAAGTCCATGAGCAACTTCCTGATGATTCTGGCCTTCCAGGCCGAGTCCGGGGAGACCTCGCGTGACGACATCGCCGACTATGTGAACCGCAATGTGGTGCCTGAAATCCAGCGTCTGGACGGCGTTGGCAAGGCTCAGCTGTTTGCCTCGGGTCGAGCCATGCGCGTCTGGGTGGACCCGGCCAAGCTCCAGGGTTATGGCCTGTCGATTGCATCCGTCAACGCAGCGATTGCCGCGCAGAACCAGCAGATCTCCGGCGGTGCCCTGGGCAACCTGCCCAGCACACCCGGCACCACGACCACGGCCACGATTGTGGTGCCCGGTCAGCTGAGCACACCCGAGGAATTCGGCGAAGTAGTGCTGCGCTCCAACTCCGACGGCTCCACCGTGCGCCTCAAGGACGTGGCGCGCATCGAACTGGGCATTGAAAGCTATGCCTTCGAGTCGCGCCTGGACGGCAAGCCCGCCGTGGCGATGGCCGTGCAGCTGACTTCGACCGCCAACGCCATGGCGACGGCCAAGCTGGTCAAGACCAAGATGGCGGAGATGGAGCCCTTCCTGCCTGCCGGCGTGAAGTGGTCCTCGCCCTACGACACCTCCAAGTTCGTGAAGATTTCCATCGAAAAGGTGGTGCACACGCTGCTTGAAGCCATCGTGCTGGTGTTCATCGTGATGCTGATCTTCCTGCAGAACATCCGCTACACCCTGATCCCTACCATCGTGGTCCCCATCGCATTGCTCGGCACCTTTGCCGTGATGCTGGTTGCCGGTCTGACCATCAACATTCTGGCCATGTTCGCCATGGTGCTGGTGATCGGTATCGTGGTGGACGATGCCATCGTGGTGGTGGAAAACGTCGAGCGCATCATGGCCGAGGAAGGTCTGCCACCCAAGGAAGCCACCATCAAGGCCATGGGACAGATCCAGGGCGCCGTGGTCGGCATCACCGTGATTCTGGTGACGGTGTTTCTGCCTCTGGCCATGTTCTCCGGCGCGACCGGCAACATCTATCGCCAGTTCTCGCTGGTGATGGCCATCTCGATCTTCTTCTCGGGCTTCTTTGCGCTGACACTGACTCCCGCGCTGTGCGCCACCATGCTCAAGCCCATTCCCAAGGGCCATGCACATGACAAGAAGACTGGCCTGCTCGGCCCCTTCTACAACTGGTTCAACCGCAAGTTTGAAGCCGGCACCAAGCGCTATTCAGCCGCTCTGTCCAGTGTGGTCAAGCGCTCCGTGCAGGCCTTCATCATCTACCTGCTGGTGATCGCCGGTGTGGTCTTCATGTTCCTACGACTGCCCACGGCCTTTCTTCCCACCGAAGACCAGGGCTATGTCATCTCGCTGGCACAGTTGCCTCCCGGCGCGAGCCTGGAACGCACGAGCAAGACCATGGCTGAGCTGGAGAAGTTCGCCCTGAGCCAGCCTGAGACCGATCACATCGTGAGCATTCTGGGCTTCAGCTTCATGGGTCAGGGCCAGAACGTGGGCCTGGCGTTCACCACGCTCAAGGACTGGTCCGAGCGCACAGGCGCTGGCTCGGATGCCAAATCCTTTGCCGGACGCACCATGGGCGCCATGTCAGCGCTGCGCGATGGTTTCATCTTCACGCTGGTCCCCCCCTCCATTTCGGAGCTGGGCAATAGCGACGGTTTCACCTTCCGTCTGCAAGACCGCGGCAGCAAGGGGCATGCAGCCTTGCTGGCAGCGCGCAATCAGCTGGTTGCCAAGGCCAACCAGAGCCCTGTGCTGACCGGCGTGCGCTTTGATGGCGTGGATGACGCCCCCCAATGGCAGGTGGACATCAACCGAGATGCTGTCTATGCCCAGCGCGTGAGCATGGGCGACCTTGCCTCGACGCTGGCAACGGCCCTGGGCTCGTCCAACTCCACGGACTTCCCCAACAACGGCTTTATGCAGCGCGTCACCATCCAGGCCGATGCCGCCCGCCGCATGCAGCCCGAGGACGTGATGCGCCTGACGGTTCCCAACGCGCAAGGCCAGCTGGTGGAGCTTTCCACCATGGTCAGCGCCAAGTGGATCAGCGGCCCCATGCAGCTGACACGCTACAACGGCTACCCCTCCATGAGCATCACCGGTCAGGCCAAACCCGGCTTCACCAGCGGTGACGCCATGAAGGAAATGGAAAAGCTGGCCCAGGAACTGCCCGACGGCTTCGGCTACGAGTGGACCGGCCAGTCTCTGGACGAGAAAAAGGCTGGCTCCTCGGCCATGCTGCTGTACACGTTCTCCATCCTGGCCGTGTTCCTGTGCCTGGCCGCACTGTATGAAAGCTGGAGCATTCCGCTGTCCGTGCTGCTGGTCGTGCCTCTGGGCGTGTTCGGCGCCGTGGCCGGCATGCTGATGCGCGGCATGCCCAACGACATCTACTTCCAGGTGGCGCTGATCACGGTGATCGGTCTCTCGGCCAAGAACGCCATTCTGATCGTGGAGTTCGCCAAGGACCTGCATGCGGAAGGCAAGAGCGCGCTGGAGGCCGCGCTGGAGGCCGGTCATCTGCGTTTCCGCCCCATTCTGATGACCTCGCTGGCCTTTATTCTGGGCGTGGTGCCGCTGTACATCGCCTCCGGCGCCAGCGCTGCCAGCCAGAAGGAAATCGGCACTGGCGTGTTCTGGGGCATGGTGATCGGCACGCCGATCTCCGTGTTCCTGGTGCCCGTGTTCTTTGTGGCCGTGTTCAATCTGTTTGGCAAGAAGTCCAAGCAAGACTCCAACGCCACTCCTCCGGCGGCAACTTCTGCAGCACAGGGAGGCTCGCAACATGAATAAAACCTTGCTACCCGTAGCACTGGCCGGCGCGCTGCTGGCCAGCGGCTGCTCCTTCATCCCCACGCTGGAGCGCCCTGCCGCTCCGGTGGCCGAGCATTACTCGGCCGCCGACGAGCAGGCCGGCACCATCGCGGCCGCCGACATCCCCTGGCAGCAGTTCTACACGGACCCACGCCTGCAGCAGGTGATCCAGCTCGCGCTGGACAACAACCGCGACCTGCGTGTGGCCGTGCTCAATATCGAAAAGGCACAGGCTCAATACCAGATCCAGCGCGCCGCCCAGTTCCCTGAGTTCGGTGTGGCAGGCAGCGCCAGCCGCCAGCCCAGCGCCACCACGGGCCGCTATGCCAACTCGTACATGGCCGGCCTTTCCATGCCCAGTTGGGAGATTGACTTCTGGGGCCGCATCGGCAGCCTCAAGCAGCAAGCTCTGGCCCAGTATCTGGCAACCGAGGAAGGCCGCAAGGCGGCCCAGATCAGTCTGATTGCAACGGTCGCCAACACTTGGCTGAACCTGCAGGCTGACGAGGAGCTGCTGGCCATTTCCCGTCGCACCCTGGGTACACGCGAGCAGTCCATCAAGCTGACCAAGCTGCGCCTGGACTCTGGCGTGGCCTCCGAGCTGGACTACCGCCAGGCTCAGTCGCTGACCGAAAGCGCACGCGCCACGCTGGCCCAGCAAGCCGGTCAGCGCGAGCGCGACGTCAACGCCCTGACGCTGCTCGTGGGCCAGGCTCTACCTACCGATCTGCAGACCAGCATGCAAGGCAAGCAGCTGCGCGATCTGCCTGCCCTGGCCGATGTGCCGTCGGGCCTGCCTTCTGACCTGCTGCTGCGCCGGCCCGACATCCGTCAGGCCGAGCAAAGCATGATTGCCGCCAATGCCAGCATTGGTGCGGCACGTGCGCTGTTCTTCCCGAACATCTCCTTGACTGCCTCGGCAGGCTTTGTGAATTCGGAGGTTTCCGATCTGTTCAAGTCTGACTCTGCAGCTTTTACGATTGCGCCTTCGCTGTACCTGCCCATCTTCAATGCAGGCCGCAATCGCGCCAATCTCCAGGTTGCACAAGCCAGCCAGAAGATTGCCGTGGCGCAATACGAAGGCTCCATCCAGTCGGCCTTCCGCGAGGTGTCCGACACCTTGGTGAATCGCCGAGCACTCAAGGATCAGCTAGATGCCCAGTCACGTCAGCTGGAGGCCGAGCAGGTTCGCTACAAGCTGTCGGACCTGCGCTACACCAACGGTGTGGCCAGCTACCTGGATCTGCTGGACGCGCAGCGTTCACTGTTTGCACTGGAGCAGTCCGTGGTTCAGGTGCGCCTGGCGCAGCTTCAAAACCAGGTCAATCTCTACAAGGTGCTGGGCGGCGGCTGGACGGAGGCAGGTGCCGGCAACACCCCTGCGGCAGCAACTACAGCCCAGTAATCGGGCCATTTTTGCACTCTCACACAAGGCGTCTCCGGACGCCTTTTTTCATGCCCGCAACAAATTGGCTGCACAAAGTTGATCCAACTCAACTCCTTTATGCAGCAGCCGTCAACCCGGATCGTCGTGCACTGGTGTTCTTAACCCTCACTTCTATAATGGTTTGTTAATTCCCATCCCACGATCTCAGAGGACTTCATGAGCGAGCAACACCACGAAGAAGCCCATACAGGCCCCATTAAAAAACCCAAGCAGTTGTTGCTTGCCGTCTTCTTCTCGTTTGTGGTTCCCATCTTCGTCATCATCGGTCTGGTCAAGTTCGTGACTTCGTCCGACACCACGGGCGCAGGTACGGCCAATGCCGAAATGGCCAAGGCCATGCGTCTACAAAAAGTGGGAACGGTGGAAATTCGTGATGCCAACCGCCCTCTGCGCGGTGGCGCGGAAGTCTTCAAGTCGCAATGCGCAGCCTGCCATGAAACCGGCGTAGCCGGCGCACCCAAATTCCAGGATGCGGCAGCCTGGGGCCCGCGCATCAAGCAGAGCCTGGAAACGCTGGTGCACTCTGCCCTGACCGGCAAGGGCGCAATGGCGGCCCAGGGTGGCGGCGAGTTCAATGACACGGAAATTGCCCGTGGCGTGGTCTATATGGCCAATGCTGCCGGCGCCAACTTTCCCGAGCCCCAGCCTGCAGCCGGCGCAGCAGCTGGTGATGCCCCCACACCAGCTGCTGCGGCCCCTGTCGCCGCTGCACCTGCAGCCGCTGTTGCAGCCACCGAGGCAGTACCCGCACCCGCCGCGGCTCCGGCAGCTGCCGCGGCCTCCGATGTGGGCAAGAACATCTACAACACCACCTGTATGGCCTGCCACGCCAGTGGCGTCGCCGGGGCGCCCAAGTTTGGCGACAAGGCTGCCTGGGCGCCTTTCATTGCCAAGGGCATGGACGATATGGTGCAGAAGGCCACCCAAGGTGTCGGGGCCATGCCTCCCAAAGGCGGCTCCACCGCTTCGGACGCAGACTTCAAGGCCGCCATTCAGTACATGGTGGATGCAGCCAAGTAAGCCCTGCTCTGTTCCCCGCAAAAACCGGCCTTTGGCCGGTTTTGTTATTTTTGACCAGAAGCCTTCTATACACCAGTACAGGCAGCCATCAGACTTGATCAGCCTTCGGGCTAGGCACAAAACCAAACTTCAATGGCAGCGAAGCGCTGTCGACCTCCTGCACCTCGGGCAACACGCCGCCCTCCAGCGCATTCGCGGCATCCAGCATGTCCAAGCTGTGCACCATGCCCAGGCCCTGCGGCAAAGCCAGGAAAAGCCGCCCTTGCTCATCGAGCAGCACCTGCTGCACCTGTTCGGCCGCCAGCTCCTGGCCCGTGTGGCTGATCAGCTGCAGACCATGCTCTGTGCATCGCAGACGCCATATCCATGGCGCGCTCTCCAGCTCCACATACACGCGCTGCGGGCCGTTTTGAAAATACCAGCGGCCGTCGGACTCGGCCAGATAGTTGCGACCGATGAATTCGGCCAGCTTTTCATGGCGCAGCAGACTGCCCCTGGCACCGGGCTGCCCGCTCGCAAACGCCCCGCAGGCCTGGGCCTGCTCGTCCCTGAGCCACCACTGGCCCCGCGCATCCAGACCCAGCCAGCCGCTGCAGGCCGGCACATTGGGCCATTTCGCCATGGCCTGCTTCACGATGTCATCCATCACTTATCTCCTGATCATTGCGTGGTCGCTCAAAGCCACTGCTCCAGCCATTCGGTCACGGCCAGTGGCATGGCCTGCACATGGGCAGGCCATGCACCGCTGGCAAAGCCTACATGCCCTCCATGCGGCGGCTGCCATAACTGCACGGCTGCGCTCACCTCATCGGGCGTGGGCAGGCTGTGCACCGGCACAAACGGATCGTTGCGCGCATTGAGCAGCAACAAGGGCACGGCCACTTGCTTGAGCAGGGGCTTGGCCGATGCCCTGCGCCAGTAATCATCGGCATCCCTGAAGCCATGGACCGGGGCCGTGAACACATCGTCAAAGTCATGCAGGGTTCGCGCACGCTGCAGCCGCTGCCTGTCGAACAGGCCCGGCGCCTGCTGCCATTTGGCCAGTGCCTTGGGCACCAGGGTACGCAGGAAGACGGGGGTGTAGATCCAGCGATTGAGCCCCTGGCCCAGATTGACGCCTCCGGCAACCAGATCCAGCGGCGCACAGATCACTGCCGCGCCCTTGACGAGCTCTGCAGCCGCCTGCTGCTGCAGCCCGGCCCAGCGCGCAAGGGCATTGCCGCCCAACGATACCCCCATTGCCAGCAATTCACCGCTCGCGCCTTGCTGTAGCCGTCGCAAAATCCAGTCCACCTCGTCCGCATCGCCGGAGTGGTAGGCGCGCAGCAGGCGGTTGGGCTCACCGCTGCAGCCGCGAAAATGCGGCACGGCCAGATGCCAGCCGCGCTGCGCGCAGACCTGTGCCAGGGCCTTGGCGTAGTGACTTGAGGACGAGCCTTCCAGGCCGTGAAACAGCACCAGAGTGGGAGCGTTTGCACCTGCCGGATGACTTGAAAAATCAACATCAATGAAGTCGCCATCAGGCGTATCCCAGCGCTCGCGCCGCCACGCAGGAAACACCCCGCCCTTCGCATAGAGTGCAGCCCAGATGGTCTGGACATGACCTCCGGGTTGCCACCAAGGTGCACGAAATTGTTCGAAATTCATGAGGGACCCAGCCAGCTCTGCAGCTCTGCTCCCAGAGCGTCTTTCTGCGCCGACCGCCAGACCAGTTCAGGCGGAGCCACATGAATTCCCGGCGGTGCCTTGAGCAAGGCAGCCTCCACCAGGCGGGCCATATGCATGGCGCGCACAGGACGCTCCGTCTGCGGCAGCAACTCCATGCCACGCAGGCCCTGGACGTAGGGCTCGCGCGCCAGCACCTGGACCAGCCCATAGTTCTGCGCGCCAACAATGCGACTGAGCACCTCGTTGCCCAGCGGCCCCGTGACCCCGGCCAGCAACAGGCGCGGCAAGACCGCAGTTTTCGGGCCGGGACGCTGTGCGCCACGCAGGGCATCAAGTGAAGAAACAGTGGACATAGTTGCAATGCTATCGCCGCTGGGCAGCTGACAGGACGACGAGCCCCGCGTGCACACTTCCCGGCCAAGCCCTTATGCTATGGTTTCCGTCTCAATTTCGTGAATGGAAACACCCATGAAACGCTGGCTTCTGGCAATCGCAACCGCCGCCTCCATGCTCTCCCTCACGGGCTGCGGCTACAACGACTTTCAGCGCCTGGATGAAAAATCCAAGGCGGCCTGGAGCGAGGTGCTGAATCAGTACCAGCGCCGGTCGGACCTGATTCCGAACATCGTCGCCACAGTCAAGGGTGAGGCCAACTTCGAGCAGGAGACGTTGACCAAGGTGATCGAAGCACGCGCCAAGGCCACCTCGATTCAGGCCACTCCCGAGCTGATCAACAACCCCGAAGCCTTCAACAAGTTCCAGCAAGCACAGGGCGAGATTTCCAGCGCACTCTCGCGCCTGATGGT
This sequence comes from Comamonas sp. GW821-FHT11H03, assembly GCF_058807955.1. Taxonomy (NCBI): domain Bacteria; kingdom Pseudomonadati; phylum Pseudomonadota; class Betaproteobacteria; order Burkholderiales; family Comamonadaceae; genus Comamonas; species Comamonas sp. GW821-FHT11H03. Next base: position 60,883 of record NZ_JBXARF010000014.1, on the reverse strand, counting down.
GGTGGCGGAACGCTATCCCGAGCTCAAGGCCAATCAGGCGTTCCGCGATCTGCGCGTGACGCTGGAGGGCACGGAAAATCGCATCACCGTGGCGCGCAACGAATACATAGGCACCGTTCAGGCCTACAACGTGCTGGCGCGCAGCTTCCCCACCAATATCACGGCCAAGGTATTCAGCTACCAGGTCAAGCCGACCTTCACAGTGCAGAACGAGGCCCAGATTTCCCAGCCACCGGCCGTTGACTTCTCAACGCCCGCAGCGCCTGCTGGCAACAAGTAATTGCAGGCTTCCGCTTCAAAAACCATGCACCACACACCTCAAGCTCTTATACATAAAGCGCTTGTAGCTATTGTTTTTGCATGGCTGGCACTGCTTGCGGCGCTGCCAGTCTGGGCGCAAGGTGCTGCAGGCACGCAACTGCAACCTGTGCCGGAGCTCACTGCGCGCATCATCGACCAGACCGGCACGCTGAGCCCCGGCGATCTGCAATCGCTGAGCGAGCAGCTCAAGAAGCTGGAGGATGAGACCGGCGCCCAGGTCGCCGTGCTCATGGTTGCCACCACGGCCCCGGAAGACATCGCCGCCTATTCCTGGCGTGTGGCCAGCAGTTGGAAGCTGGGACGCAAGGACATAGGCGACGGATCTGTCATCGTCGTGGCCAAGAACGACAGGCGCATGCGCATCGAGGTGGCGCGCAAGCTGGAAGGCGCCATTCCCGACATCCAGGCTGCACGCATCATCGACGCAGCCATGAAGCCGCGCTTTCGCGCCGACGACTATGCGGGTGGACTGTCTGCTGCCATCGAGCAGATGAGCCTGCTGATTCATGGCGAGAAGCTGCCCGCACCGCCGTCCCAGCCGCGCAAGTCCGGCAAGTCCTGGGCTGACCAGCTGGACTTTCTGCTGCCTCTGCTGTTCTTCGGTTTTCCGATCGGGATTGCCATCGCCCGCGCCATCTTTGGCCGCGTGCTGGGTTCGCTGCTCATTGGCGGCATTGCCGGGGTGGCTGCCTATGTGGTCACCACCAGCCTGTTGATTGCGGGCGTGGCAGGATTTCTGGGCCTGATCTTCACCCTGCTCTCCAATCTCTCGCGTGGCGGGGGCGGACCGTATATCAGCACTGGCGGGGGCGGCGGATGGAGCAGCGGCAGTGGAGGCGGCTTCAGCTCTGGGGGCGGTTTCAGCTCCGGTGGTGGCGGCAGCTTTGGTGGCGGTGGCGCCTCGGGGGATTGGTGAAATGAGCAATATCTTCCAACGCCTGGCACGCCTGGTGCGGCACCGCTGGGCCGAACAGCATCTGCGCAAGGCCTTGCCGCCTGCCACGCTCAAGGAGCTGGAACTGCTGATTGCCAAAAGCGAGCTGGGCCACACCGGCCAAGTCCGCATCTGCGTCGAGGCCGGCCTGCCCTGGAGCTATATCTGGCGCGATGCCACGGCCCGCCAGCGTGCGCTCTCGCAGTTCGCCAAACTCCATGTCTGGGACACGGAGCACAATAACGGTGCCCTCATCTACCTGCTGCTGGCCGACCACGCCATAGAAATCGTGGCCGACCGAGCCCTGGACCGCACCATGAGCGCCGAGCAATGGCAAACGTTGATCAGCGATATGCAGTCCGCCTTCAAGGGCGGGCATTTCAGTGTGGGCCTGGTATCGGCATTGGAGCGCGTCAACCGGCAACTGCAGGCGCATTTCCCGCGCAAATCTGCGGCCAACACGCAGCGCAACCTGCCCGATGCGCCCGTGGTCCAAAGGCATCTGCCGGGCCGCAGCCGCTGATACGGTTCTGCAGCCGCATCCACCGGCCGCAGAACCTCACAAGCCTCAGGGCAGTACATGCCGCCCATACGGCGAACACAGCCAGAGCACCGCAACCACATTGATCAGGACCATGAGCCAGAACTGCAACTGAAAGCTGGTCTTGCTGCTTTTGTGGCGCAGCCACTGCTGGGCCAGCAGGGCACCGGGCCAGCCTCCGGCCAGCGCCATGGTCTGCAGCGTTTTTTCCGGTGTGCGCCACTGCCCCTTCTGGGCGGCCCATTTGTCCTGCCAGTAGGCCATGAAGGTCAGCATGCTCAGGCCCGCATAGACCAGCCAGAAGATGCGCGGTACGCCCCAGATGACGGCGGCGGCCAGCATCAGCAGCAGCCAAACCAGCAACACCCCATAGCTGAAGCCGCTGGAGGCATGCCAGCCCTGAGGCGGCGTACGCGAGGACTGCAAACGCCCTGCAGACGGGCTGTTGCGCCGCACCGGAGACGAGCGGGCATGAGGCACCGAACCGCCAGCGCGCCATGCAACCTGAAGCGCGCGCTTTCTGCCCTGCTCCATACCGACGGCAAACTCCAGGCGCAGGCCGGGCTGGGGACGCTGCTCTGCGGGCGGACGCGGCTCAAAAGCGCTGATATGGACAAACAGGCGCTCGCCACCGCCATCGGCCTCTATCCAGCCGAAGCCACGCTCGTCATTCCATTGCGTCAAGGTACCGCTGTAGCGCATCTGGATCCTTTGTTGTTTTTGACACCGCGAACAGGCCCGGTGATGCAAAAAGCAGGCGGGTCCCGTCCAGAAAAAACCTTTTCCCCCGCATGGCTGTGTTAGTTTTGGGGCAGCCGTATTTTCTTAAGAAAGCACTCAAGCATGCAGAAATCTCTGTTCTCTCTGGCCGTCATCAGCTCTGCCCTGGCACTGAGCGCCTGCTCCTCCATCAGCCCCATAGGCGCCCAAGCACCAGCTGAATACGACTACGCACTGAGCTGCAAGCTCAAGGAAGATGACCCCAAGAAGTGCGAAGCCCAGATTCGCGCTCTCTGCGAAGACCCCAGCAAGGCCGTGGTGCGCAAATCGCGCCATGTGGACCCCAAGGACAATTCCGTGGTCTACGGCTATCAGGCCGCCTGCAACAGCTAAGCCCTGCCGCACTCCGAAACATCGGGTATTTCGGGCCTTGCCGCACGATGTGCCTGAACCTCAGGAATGAACAGGCATGAAAAAGCCACCGCATGCGGTGGCTTTTTTGGCTGATGCAGGTGCTCCAGGGCACCAGAGACATCAACGCTTCTGGCGATACTTGCGCAGAGCGGCAATCTGAGCTGCCATGACGGCCAGCTCGGACTGTGCACGAGCAATATCCAGCTCGCCCTTGGCGTTCTTCAGGGCTTCCTCAGCGGCAGCCTTCGCCTTTTGCGCCTTTTCATCGTCCAGATCCTTGCCGCGGATGGCGGTGTCGGACAGCACGGTCACGCAGTTGGGTTGCACTTCCAAAATGCCACCGGCCACGAAGACGAACTCTTCGCTGCCATCAGGCATTTCGATGCGCACCGAACCCGGCTTGATGCGGGTGATCAGCGGTGTGTGGCGGGGATAAATGCCCAGCTCGCCCGCTTCGCCGGGCAAGGCGACAAAGCGCGCTTCACCGGAGAAGATGGACTCTTCGGCACTGACCACATCAACGTGGATGGTGTTCATCTTTGCTCCTTGGAAAAGGTTAAAACTGGTCCTGAAACTTGCACACCCTAAGCCATAGACGCCGAGCAAGGGCCGCCCCGCAGCGAGGGCGTCGTCCCCCTCCCGAAGAGAGAGGGGGAAGCGGCGTTAGCCGCTCAGGGGGTGAAAGTCCGTTAGGCTGCCAGCTTCTTGGCCTTCTCGAAGGCTTCGTCGATGGTACCAACCATGTAGAAAGCCTGTTCGGGCAGGTGGTCGGCTTCGCCATTCACGATCATCTTGAAGCCACGGATGGTTTCAGACAGGGGAACGTACTTGCCGGGAGCACCGGTGAACACTTCAGCCACATGGAAAGGCTGCGACAGGAAACGCTGCATCTTACGAGCGCGGGACACGACCAGCTTGTCTTCGGGAGCCAGCTCGTCCATACCCAGAATCGCGATGATGTCGCGCAGTTCCTTGTAGCGCTGCAGTGTGCCCTGCACTTGGCGAGCCACCTTGTAGTGCTCTTCGCCAACCACTTGGGGGTCCAGCTGACGGCTGGTGGAGTCCAGTGGGTCCACGGCGGGGTAGATACCCAGCGAAGCGATGTCACGGGACAGCACCACGGTGGAGTCCAAGTGAGCAAAAGTGGTCGCGGGCGAGGGGTCGGTCAAGTCATCGGCTGGCACGTAAACGGCCTGGATGGAAGTGATCGAGCCCACCTTGGTGGAAGTAATACGCTCTTGCAGCTTACCCATTTCTTCAGCCAGGGTAGGCTGGTAGCCCACGGCGGAAGGCATACGACCCAGCAGAGCGGACACTTCGGTACCGGCCAGTGTGTAGCGGTAGATGTTGTCCACGAAGAACAGCACGTCCTTGCCTTCGTCACGGAAGGCTTCGGCCATGGTCAGACCGGTCAGCGCAACGCGCAGACGGTTTCCTGGAGGCTCGTTCATCTGACCGTAAACCATGGCAACCTTCGATTCGTTCAGGTTGGCCTGGTTCACAACGCCGGCATCCGACATTTCGTGATAGAAGTCATTGCCTTCACGGGTACGTTCACCCACTCCGGCAAACACCGACAGACCACCGTGGCCCTTGGCGATGTTGTTGATGAGTTCCATCATGTTCACGGTCTTGCCCACACCGGCGCCACCGAACAGACCCACCTTGCCGCCCTTGGCGAAAGGAGAGATCAGGTCAATCACCTTGATGCCGGTTTCCAGCAGTTCCTGCGAAGGCGACAGTTCGTCGTAAGCAGGAGCCTTGCGGTGGATGGGGGCTGTCAGCGTCTGGTCCACATCGCCGCGCTCGTCGATGGGGTTACCCAGCACGTCCATGATACGACCCAGCGTCGCCTTGCCCACGGGCACGGTGATGGGGTTGCCGGTGTTGGTGACCATCAGACCACGCTTGAGGCCGTCGGAAGAACCCAGGGCAATGGTACGCACCACGCCGTCGCCCAGCTGTTGCTGAACTTCCAGGGTCAGGGCCGTACCTTCCAGCTTCAAGGCGTCATACACCTTGGGCACCTGGCCGTGGGCAAACTCCACGTCCACCACGGCGCCGATACATTGAACAATCTTGCCTTGTACTTGAGCCATTTTTTGCTCCAATCTGTTTGTTCGTTAAAGCCGTTTACACAGCGGCTGCGCCTGCCACGATTTCCGACAACTCGGTCGTAATCGCTGCCTGACGCGTCTTGTTGTAGACCAGCTTCAACTCGCTGATGACGTTGCCGGCGTTGTCGGTAGCGGCCTTCATGGCCACCATGCGCGCCGATTGCTCGGACGCCATGTTTTCCGCAACTGCCTGGTACACGAGGGACTCCACGTAACGAACCAGCAGTTCGTCGATGACGCTCTGAGCGTCAGGCTCGTAGATGTATTCCCAGGATGCACCCGTCTTCTCGGCTTGCAATTTTTCGGACGACAGGGGGAGCAGTTGCTCCACCACCGACTCTTGCTTCATGGTGTTGATGAACTTGGTGTACGCAAGGTACACCGCGCCCAGCTTGCCTTCAGCATATTGGTCCAGCAACACCTTGACAGGCCCGATGAGCTTGTCGAGGTGAGGCGTGTCGCCCAAGCCTGTAGCGTGAGAGACCACCTTGGCACCGACACGGTTCAGAAAACCCAGTCCCTTGCCGCCAATGGCCACCGCTTCTGTCGCAATGCCCGCATCCTGCTGTTCGCGCAACTTGTTGGTGACGACACGCAACACGTTGGTGTTCATGCCGCCGCACAAACCCTTGTCGGTCGTCACCACGATGACGCCGACCTTCTTGGCATCGCTCACTTGCATGAACGGATGCACATATTCAGGGTTGGCTTCGCCAAGATGGGCTGCAATGTTGCGGATTTTTTCGCTGTATGGACGGGCAGCCAGCATCCGCTCCTGCGCCTTGCGCATTTTGGATGCAGCCACCATTTCCATGGCTTTGGTGATCTTCTTGGTGTTTTCCACCGATTTGATCTTGCCGCGTATTTCCTTACCTGCTGCCATGATGACTCCTCGCCGGTATTAAGCGAAGGACTTCTTGAATGCAGTAATGGCTGCAGTCAGTTCAGCTTCGTCCTTGCCTTCCTTGTCGAAAGCACGCTTTTCGTTCAGACGGTCCAGCAAAGCGCCGTGGCTGGTCTTCAGGAACTGGTGCAGACCAGATTCGAAGGGCAGCACTTGCTTGACTTCGATGTCGTCCATGAAGCCCTTGTTCACTGCGAACAGCGAAGAAGCCATCAGAGCGGTCGACAGAGGAGAGTACTGAGCCTGCTTGAGCAGTTCGGTCACGCGGGCACCGCGGTCCAGCTGCTTGCGGGTTGCCTCGTCCAGATCGGAAGCGAACTGCGCGAAGGCAGCCAGTTCACGGTACTGAGCCAAGTCGGTACGGATACCGCCGGACAGGCCCTTCACCACCTTGGTCTGAGCGGAACCACCCACGCGGGACACCGAGATACCGGCGTTGATAGCGGGACGGATACCGGCGTTGAACAGGCTGGTTTCCAGGAAGATCTGGCCGTCAGTAATCGAAATCACGTTCGTGGGAACGAAAGCGGACACGTCGCCAGCTTGTGTTTCGATGATAGGCAGAGCGGTCAGAGAACCGGTCTTGCCCTTGACTTCACCCTTGGTGAAGGCTTCGACGTAGTCGGCGTTCACGCGAGCGGCACGCTCCAGCAGACGGCTGTGGAGATAGAACACGTCGCCGGGGAAAGCTTCACGTCCGGGAGGACGGCGCAGCAGCAGCGAAACCTGACGGTAGGCCACAGCCTGCTTGGACAGATCGTCATAAACGATCAGAGCGTCTTCACCGCGATCGCGGAAATATTCGCCCATCGTGCAGCCGGAGTAGGCCGACACGTACTGCATGGCTGCCGATTCGGAAGCGGTAGCAGCCACGACGATGGTGTAGTCCATCGCGCCGGCTTGCTCCAGAGAGCGCACCACGTTCTTGATCGAAGATGCCTTCTGACCAATAGCGACGTAGATGCAGGTAACGCCCTGGCCCTTCTGGTTGATGATGGCGTCGATAGCGACAGCCGTCTTACCAGTCTGACGGTCACCAATGATCAGTTCACGCTGACCACGGCCCACGGGAACCATGGAGTCGATGGACTTGATACCGGTCTGCAGAGGCTGATCCACGGATTGACGTGCGATCACGCCAGGAGCGACCTTCTCGATCACGTCCGTCATCTTGGCGTTGATGGGGCCCTTGCCGTCGATAGGCTGACCCAGGGCGTTCACCACGCGGCCGACCAGCTCGGGGCCCACGGGCACTTCCAGAATACGGCCGGTGCACTTGACGGTGTTGCCTTCTGCGATGTGCTCGTAAGCACCCAGAATCACGGCGCCCACGGAGTCGCGCTCCAGGTTCAGCGCCAGACCGTAAGTGGGTTGACCGTCGGCGCCTGCGGGGAATTCCAGCATTTCGCCAGCCATCACGTCCGACAGGCCGTGCACGCGCACGATACCGTCAGTCACCGACACCACGGTGCCTTGGTTACGGACGTCAGTGCTAGCAGCCAGCCCTTCGATGCGGCTCTTGATCAGTTCAGAAATTTCTGCGGGATTGAGTTGCATGACTCTTTCCTTCTTTCTTGTGTGTTAGCCGAGACCTCAAGCGCATTACGCGGTGAGGGCCGCTTTCATTTGTTCCAGACGGGCCTTGACGGAGGTGTCCAGCACCTCGTCGCCCACCACGACGCGAACGCCACCGATCAGCGATTCATCGAGCTTCACGGTGAGATTCAGCTTGCGGCCAAAGCGCTTTTGCAGCGTGGCGCCAAGCTCGGCCAGCGCTGCATCCTCAATCGGGAAAGCGCTGTACACCACGGCATCCGAGGAGCCGCTCTTGCTGTTCACGAGGCTGCGGAACTGGGCTGCCACTTCAGGCAGCACGTCCAGACGGCCGTTTTCGAGGACCACATGCAGGAAGTTGCGTGCGGACTCGGGCAATGCCGACTTGGCCACACCCGTGACGAGATCGAACACTTGCGCGTCGCTCACGTTCGGGTTGTCGGCCAGTTGGCGCAATTGCGGGTTGGCGGCAATCGCCGCCAATTCCTCCACCCAAGCGACAGTGCTGTTCAAGTCTGCGCCCTTGTCGGCACAGGCTTTGAACAATGCTTCGGCGTAAGGGCGGGCAATGGTGGCGAGTTCTGCCATTTTTTGCTTTCCTTACAGCTCTGTCTTCAGACGGTTCAGCAGATCAGCGTGGATACCGGCATTGACTTCCTTCTTCAGGATCTGCTCGGCACCCTTGACGGCCAGCGCTGCCACTTGCTCACGCAGGGCTTCACGGGCAGCAATGGCTTGCTGGTCAGCTTCAGCGCGGGCAGCAGCAACAATCTTGTTGCCTTCTTCTGTCGCACGAGCCTTGGCTTCTTCAATGATGGCCTGGGCGCGGCGTTCGGCGTCCGCAAGCCGCGAAGCTGTTTCGTTGCGCGTCTGGGCCAATTCCTGCTCGACGCGCTTGTTGACAGCGGTCAGTTCGGTCTTAGCCTTGTCGGCAGCAGCGAGGCCATCGGCGATTTTCTGGGCTCGCTCATCCAGTGCCTTCGCGATCGGGGGCCACACGAACTTCATCGTGAACAGCGCCAGAACCAGGAAAACACCAAGCTGAACGAACAGGGTCGCGTTAATACTCACGGCAACACCTTTCTATTTAGGGCGTTGAACGGAGCTTAGGCAACCAGTTGGAAGGGGTTGGCGAAGGCGAACAGCAGAGCGATAGCCACACCGATCAGGAAGGCGGCGTCGATCAGACCAGCCAAGATGAACATCTTGGTTTGCAGTTCGTTGATCAGCTCAGGCTGACGTGCCGAGGATTCCAGGAACTTGCCACCCATCAGAGCGATACCGATCGAAGCGCCGATAGCGCCCAGACCAACAATCAGACCACAAGCCAGAGCGACGAGACCGAGAACGTTTTCCATGATGACTCCTAGGGATTAAAGAAAGGTTGAGTGAAAGAAAGGATTTCAGTGAGCTTCATGTGCTTGGCCGAGGTAAATCAGCGTCAGCATCATGAAAATGAAGGCTTGCAGGGTAATGATCAGGATGTGGAAGATCGCCCAGATCGAACCTGCAATGATGTGCCCCACGGGGAGCAACACACCGGAAAGCGACATGGCAGCCGCACCGCCCATCAAGGCGATCAGACAGAACACCAACTCACCAGCGTACATATTGCCGAACAGTCGCATACCGTGCGAAACCGTCTTGGCAATGTATTCAATGATTTGCATGGCCAGGTTCACAACACCCAGGATCACAGCAAACACGGGATTCTTCGAGGTACCGAACGGAGCGGTCACCAGTTCGTGAGCCCAGCCGCCCAAGCCCTTGATCTTCACGCTGTAGATCAGGCACAGCACCAGCACGCCGGTCGACAGACCCAGAGTGGTGGACAGGTCGGCGGTAGGCACGACACGCAGGTAGGCGTGAGAGTCGCCCTGGGCGGTCTGCCACAGCACGGGCAGCAGATCCACAGGCAGCATGTCCATGGCGTTCATCGCGAAGATCCAGACGAACACGGTCAGAGCCAGAGGAGCGATGAACTTGCGAGATTGAGCGTTGTGAATATTGGCCTTGGCCTGGTTGTCCACCATCTCGACCAGCATTTCCACTGCGGCCTGGAAGCGGCCGGGAACGCCGGAAGTCGCCTTGCGGGCAGCCAGCCAGAGGACGAACAGGCACAAAGCGCCCAGAGTCACACTCACGGCAATCGAATCCAGATTGAACACGGAGAAGTCGATGATGGACTTCTGCTTGATGTTCTGGAGGTGTTGCAAGTGGTGAACGATGTATTCACTTGCAGTTGGTGCGTGCGCTTCTGCGGCCATCGGTCAACTTCTCTCAAATATCAATCGGTTTTTGGACACTGGATCGCACCAGAAGCGCAACCCAATACGTTTTCATCACAACAATCAAGCCAACCAGCAGCGCCAGCCAGCTCAGGTCAGGTACCAGCTTGGGTGCCGCCGCCAACATGGCAATGCACAGCACCAGCTTCACCAGCTCCCAACCGAAAATCCCTGCCATGGCGCCACCGGCACCTCCCGGCCGCTGACGAACCACGCCTCTTGCAAACAGCGCCGCAGGCAGCACGACCGCCAGCGCTCCATACGCTGCCGACCAGCCTGCGGCTGCACGCCCCGTGATCAACCACGACAGCAAAGCCACGATAACGCCTACCAGCGTCTGAACCATGACGATGCGCCAGACCGAAACCTGCGGAAAGCGCGAACGCCACGCAGAGGCTTCTTGTGCAGTCAGGGGCTTGAAGTCTTCGACTTCGTCCTCATCCTGGAAATCAGCGGGCATGTTTGTCATGTTTTCTTTCACACCGCTGACCAGACAAGACTTTTTACAAAGCCTCTGATTATAAGTAAAAACCCCCGTCGTTAGATAGGGGTTGATACTGTCATGCGCAAAACGTCTTTGACAAGACCCGAGGGTTGTCGCCGAGTGACAACATTTGCCGCCCGCAGCTTTGGTGCGGCGCGAGTGTGCCTCAATTGAAAAACCTGATTGCCCTGAATTGCCTGCCTGCCCCCAGGGGCTTTGAAGGTTTGCAGGCTCTGGCCATCCATCGATTAGGCCCACGCACGCATGGCTGCGCGGTGTGGCGCACAATCTTTCTTACTCATTGACAGGCTGTTTCACCAACGGCAATTTTTCATTTCAGCCAAGGATTCTTCATGAGCGACACGCCCAACACCTCTGCCGCCAACGAGAACGGTCAGCAAGAAGACCCGCGCAAGGATTCGCTGATCGAGTATCCGAGCCAGTTTCCCATCAAGGTCATGGGTGTCAAGAATGAACATCTGGTGCATGAAATCACCAAGATCGCCGAAAAATTCGACCCCAGCTTTGACGCCAGCACAGTGGAGCTGCGCCCCAGCTCCGGCGGCAACTACCTGGGCGTGACCATCACCATCACGGCCACCAGCCGCGAGCAGCTGGACGATACCTACCGCGCACTGACCTCTCACCCCCTGGTGAAGGTCGTGCTGTGAGCGACAGCCCGATTGCTTCTGCCTTGTCCCCTGAACCCATGGACCTGCGCTTTCTCGGGCGCACCGGCTATGAAGCTGCGGTGGTCGCGATGCAGGAGTTCACGCGCACCCGCAACGCGAGCACGCGTGACGAACTCTGGATTTGTGAGCACTCACCGCATTTCACCCAGGGGCTGGCTGGCAAGACCGAAAATGTTCTGAACCCCGGCGATATTCCCGTGGTCGCCACCAATCGCGGCGGCCAGGTGACCTATCACGGCCCCGGTCAGGTGGTGGCCTATCCGCTGCTGGATCTGCAGCGCATGGGCTACTTCGTCAAAGAGTATGTGTACCGGCTGGAAGATGCGGTGATCCGCACGCTGGATCATTTCGGCGTTACCGGCCACCGCGTGGCAGGCGCGCCCGGCATCTATGTGCGCCTGGACGCCCCGCGCAGCCATGCCATGCTGGAGCAGCGCCCTCAGCACCGCGAAGCGGGTAGCCCGGCGCCCGAGCCGCATTTCGAGGGTCTGGGCAAGATTGCCGCCCTGGGCATCAAGGTCAGCCGCCACAGCACCTACCACGGAGTGGCCCTCAATGTCGATATGGATTTGGAACCTTATTTGCGAATCAACCCTTGCGGATACGCAGGGCTGAGGACGGTGGACCTTTCTACAATCGGCGTACAGACAACCTGGGACGAGGCCGCATCCGTGCTGGGCCGCCAGCTGAAGGCGCGTCTCTCACCCTGAAGGCAAGATCATGAGCACCAATGAAGTCGTGCGCGAAGCGCAGTCCGCCGAAAACTACAACCCGCTGGCCAAGCAGAAGGCTGCAGCCAAGCTGGCGCGCATCCCCGTGAAGGTGGAGCAGGCCGAAGTCCTGAAGAAACCCGAGTGGATTCGCGTCAAGGCCGGCAGCCCCAGCACACGCTTTTATGAGATCAAGGACATTCTGCGCAAGAACAACTTGCACACGGTCTGCGAAGAAGCCAGCTGCCCGAATATTGGCGAGTGCTTTGGCAAGGGCACGGCCACCTTCATGATCATGGGCGACAAGTGCACGCGCCGCTGCCCCTTCTGCGACGTGGGCCATGGCCGCCCCGATCCGCTGGACGTGAACGAGCCGCTGAACCTGGCACGCACCATTGCCGCGCTGCGCCTGAAGTACGTGGTGATCACCAGTGTGGACCGCGACGACCTGCGCGACGGCGGCTCGGGCCACTTTGTGGAGTGCATCAAGAACATCCGCGAACTCTCGCCCGAGACGCAGATCGAAATCCTGGTGCCCGACTTCCGCGGCCGTGACGACCGCGCGCTGGAGATCCTCAAGTCGGCCCCGCCCGATGTGATGAACCACAACCTGGAAACCGCGCCGCGCCTGTACAAGGAAGCGCGCCCCGGCTCCGACTATCAGTTCAGCCTGAACCTGCTCAAGAAGTTCAAGGAACTGCACCCCGATGTGCCGACCAAGAGCGGCATCATGGTGGGCCTGGGTGAGACGGACGAGGAAATCCTGCAGGTGATGCGCGACATGCGCGCCCACAACATCGACATGCTGACCATCGGCCAGTACCTGGCCCCCACCAACAGCCACCTGCCCGTGCGCCGCTATGTGCACCCCGACACCTTCAAGATGTTCGAGCAAGAAGCCTACAAGATGGGCTTCACCCACGCCGCCGTCGGCGCCATGGTGCGCTCCAGCTACCACGCCGATCAGCAGGCGCATGCCGCAGGCGTCTGAGCACCGAAGAAAATGCTCCCCCCAAAAGCAGCCCCACGGGCTGCTTTTTTCATGGCCACACGCAACAAGCAGTGCCGCACGCTCCAGGATTTGCCAAAAAAAAATAAAGCTCCTGAATAAGGAGCTTGATGCGCTTTTCCTGCAACGATTACAAGGTCATTTCATAGCAGGATCATTGCAGATCATGCGCTAAAAGCTATGAATTTTGAATAACTCACTGTTTGCATCGAAAAAACGCCTGGCTAACCGGCAAACCGCTGGCTGGCAAAAACGACTGCAGGCTGAACAGGCCCGACGAGTCGCCCCACGATGAAACTGAGCAATGCAGCACTTGATACCCCACCAGAGTCCTGCGCTGCAAGCTGGGGGGATATTAACATTAAATGAGAATCAATATCAATTAATTCCCACTTCCGACAAAAAGAAATCTGTAAGCACCTGTTTTACAGCCATTTCGCAACCGTTGGCACCTGTAGCCACAGCCGGCCTGGCGTGCGCTGCCAGTTGCTGCGCAAGCGCTGCATCTCCCAGCACCGGCTCAAGCGCACGGGCGATTTCCTGCGAATTTGCGTAATTCATCCATCCCTTTTTTGCCTGCCTTGAGGTCGTTCCCTGGCTTCTTCAGGGTGCCAGCATCTGCGCCGGGCATTCGCTGACCAGCACCTCGCTGGCCCAGGGTGCAAGCTTGCTGCAGTCCGAACGCAGCACCTCCTGCTTGACGGCCAGAATCTGCGCAGGGTGCATGGAAAAGCTGCGCAGGCCCAGGCCCAAAAGCAGCCGGGTCATGCTCAGATCGCCCGCCATTTCGCCGCAAACGCAGACTTCCTTGCCTGCCGCATTGGCTGCGGCGATGACCTCGGCCACCAGCCGCAGCACGGCAGGATGCATGGGGTCGTAGAGATGGGCCACGGTTTCGTCGGCACGGTCGATGGCCAGCGTGTACTGGATCAGGTCGTTGGTGCCGATGGACAGAAAGTCGAAATATTGGAGAAAGCTGCGCACCGTCAGGGCGGCCGCCGGGATCTCGATCATGGCACCCAGCTTGACCGGCCCGTAGGCGATGCCGCGCACATCGAGTTCATGCTGCGCCTGGCGCAACTGGGCCAGGGTCTGCTCGATCTCGCTGCGATGGGCCAGCATGGGAAACAGCAGCTTGATCTGCCCATGCGCTGCGGCGCGCAAAATGGCGCGCAGCTGGGTGCGGAACATGACGGGGTCGGCCAGACTCCAGCGTATGGCACGCAGGCCCAGCGCGGGGTTGAGGTAGTAGTCCTTGGGCTGAGCCTTGTCCAGCGGCTTGTCGGCCCCCACATCCAGCGTGCGGATGGTGACCGGCATGCCTTGCATGCCGTCGATGGCCTCGCGATAGGCGCGGTACTGCTCCTCTTCCCCAGGCAGATTGCCGCTGCGCCCCATGAACAGAAACTCGGTACGGAACAGCCCCACCCCGACTGCGCCAGCACGCACGGCAGCAGCTCCGTCGCTGGGCTGCTCGATATTGGCCAGCAGCTCCACCTTCTGCCCATCCATGGTGAGGGAGGGCGTGTAGCGCAGACGGGTCAGACGCTCGCGCTCCAGTTCGGTCTGGCGCTGGCGAAAGCTGTACTCCGCCAGAATGATGGGCGTGGGGTCCACGATGACCACGCCCTCGTTGCCGTCGATGATGACCCAGTCATCCTGGCGAATCAGCTGGCTTGCGGCCCGCGCACCCACCACGGCCGGAATGTCCATGCTGCGTGCGACGATGGCCGTGTGGCTGGTCTTGCCGCCCACGGCAGTGATGAAGCCCGCAAAGACCTTGCTCTTGAACTGCAGCATGTCCGCTGGCGACAGATCTTGTGCCACCAGCACCAGCGGGGTTTCCGTGGTGACATCGAGTGGCAGCTGCTGTCCATCCGCGACGAGCGTGGCGCCAGCCGGTGCCAACGGGGGCACAACCTGCGCTATCGGACTGGCCGCGCCCTTCATGTGGCGCAAAATGCGCTCCACAACCTGCTCCAGATCGGCCTTGCGCTCGCGCAGGTACTCGTCGTCCATCTCGTCGAACTGGCGCGAGACGATTTCCAGCTGCGTGGTCAGCGCCCATTCGGCGTTGTACAGCCGCTCCGAGATCCAGTTTCGGATGGCCTCGGCCAGTGCCTGGTCCTGCAGCAGCATCAGATGCACATCGAGCAGCGCATCCAGCTCTCCGGGCGCATCCTTGGGCATTTCTTCCTGAAGCCGGCGCAGCTCGTCAATCACCGCATTGCGTGCCGTGCGGGCACGCTGGATCTCCGACTCCACCTGATCGGGCCGGATGAAGTAATGCACCACCTCCATGCGACTGGAGGCCACAACGACCGCGCGCCCGATGGCAATCCCCCGGGAGACGGCCAGGCCGTGGATGGCAAATGTCATAGCGAATGCCCCTTCGCGAATTTCGCGATTGCTTTTTGCTTGCTTCTTGCTCTTGTTTTTGCAGCAGTCAGCGCCAACTATCGCTGCACTACAGCATCAAAAGCGCTCTACTTCATTGACAGCAAGATCTTGCCTGCTATCAAAAGAGCTAACCGTCGAGCCGCCACCTGCTCGCGGTCAAGCCGCGGCGCAGGTGAAGCAGTTTCTACTGGCCTTCGCCAAACTTGTCGTTGATCAGGGCCACCAGCGCATCCGTCGCTTCCTGCTCCTGCGCGCCATCGGTTTCCAGCTCCAGCTCGGATCCTATGCCCGCCGCCAGCATCATCACGCCCATGATGCTCTTGGCATTGACGCGGCGCTCGCCCTTGGTCAGCCAGACCTCGCAGGGGAAGCTTCCGGCCAGCTTGGTGAGCTTGGCCGATGCACGGGCATGCAGGCCCAATTTATTGCTGATGGTGATATTGGTCTTGATCATTGGAAGGTCGTGCGCTTTGATTTTGTCGGGAACTGCCGGCTACCTGCATCACCCCCTGGCTGCCGCCCACCATGGCCCGCGAAACCAGGGCATCCAGCGGCTCATGCCGATAGCCGATGGAGCGCAACAGCATGGGCAGGTTCACACCCGCCACCAGCCTGGCCTGCAACAGTCCCGTGAGACGCTGGGCCACATTGCATGGGGTGGCGCCAAACAGATCGGTCAGCACCAGGGTCGGCGCATCCAGTCCGCCATGTGCCACCAGCATGGCCAGGGCGCGCTCCAGCGTGGCCTCGGGCGCCTCTTCAGAAGGCACATCCAGGGCCAGCAAGTCGTCAGCGCTATCGGCAAACACATGCAGGGCGCATTCGCGCAATGCAGCGGCCAGAGGAGCGTGAGTGAGCAAAAGAATGCGCGTGGTCATGTAGTCACAGTTCTTGATAGCAAATTATGGCCTGTTGCCGCCTTCAACAAGGGCAATGAGGTGGAGGAAGCGCAAGGGTCATGATCTGGATGCGGGCTTATTGCAACTGCAGGCCCGAAAAAAACATCTCGGCCTCGGCAGACCTGAGCTTGTCGGCGTAAATCACGGCGTGATAGACCCTGGCGCCGCTGCCCTCCAGGCGAGCAAACCACAGGCCATGCCCCACCACCTTCTGCCCCCGGGGGCCAAGCCCCTCGAAGGTCATGCGCAAGGACTGCGGCAGATTCAACGTGCCCTTGGGCACCCACGGACCGTCCCCCTTGGCATCGAGCCTTGTCGCGACGCCGCCTGCCGACTTCAGCTGCGCCAGCACCGCCTGCTGCCAGAACGTCAGAGCCTCGGCCGCGCGGGCGGGTTCGGCCACGGCGAAATGCGATACCGCATAGGTCGCGCCCTGGGCCTCGCAGCCCACCACCGACAGCGGCACCTGGCCCAGGCCCAGCTCGACAGGGCGGCTGGCCGTCTGCGCATCGCAGGGCAGCAGCGCTTGCAGCGGCGCATCCTTGAGCTGGATGGTGCGCCAATTCAGCGCCGGGCTGCAGGCGGCCAGCAGCGCGCAGCAGACCAGCACCGTCGCAGCCCAGAGTCCGGTTTTCTTCATAACCCATTATCGGCAGCGGCATGGCCCCGGCCTGTCACGCAAGCCTAGGGTTGACCCGTGGGTCAGGCAGTAAGAACTGAACTTTCGGCGTGTTTGGCACACCAAACCACAGATCAGCAAGGTGCTGAAGATTTGTGCACAATCAATCTCTATGGCAAGCAAACATTGGATCGCAGGCATTGTGGCGGCCGCCGTCATCGGCGTCGGGGCCTGGGTGTATTCGGGCGCAGGGCAGACTGCGGCGCCGCAATCCACCTTTGTGCTGCTGGACGGCAGCCAGAAAACCACCGCAGACCTCAAGGGCAAGGTGACGCTGGTGAACTTCTGGGCCACCAGCTGCACCACCTGTGTGGCAGAGATGCCCGAGATCATCAGCACCTACCAGAAGTACCAGGGCAAGGGCTTTGACACCCTGGCCGTGGCCATGAGCTACGACCCGCCCAGCTATGTCGTGAACTTTGTCGAATCGCGCAAGCTGCCCTTCCAGGTCGCGCTGGACAACACCGGCAACGTGGCCAAGGCCTGGGGCGATGTGCAACTCACCCCCACCACCTTCATCGTCAACAAGCGCGGCGAGATCGTGAAGAGCTATATCGGCGCCCCCGACTTTGAGCAGCTGCACAAGCTGATCGAGAAGCTGCTGGCCGAGCCGGCGAACGCTTGATCTCATTCAAAAGCATAGCTAGCTACGCACGCTGCCGAACGATCTCAAGATGAAATCACACTGAAATCAGCCTGCAGAAAGCGCAAGGCGCTCACAAAAAAACCGGCAATGCCGGTTTTTTTACGTCTGCTTGATGCAGGACAGTCTTGGCTTACTT
This sequence comes from Comamonas sp. GW821-FHT11H03, assembly GCF_058807955.1. NCBI lineage: Bacteria > Pseudomonadati > Pseudomonadota > Betaproteobacteria > Burkholderiales > Comamonadaceae > Comamonas > Comamonas sp. GW821-FHT11H03. Next base: position 43,435 of record NZ_JBXARF010000014.1, on the reverse strand, counting down.
ATTGCGGAAGCTGTCGTGGCAGCTCTTGCAGCTATTGGCGGCCGGGCCGAAAGCCGTCTTGAGATTGTCCAGATTGCCGGTCTTGGCGGCAGCGTTGAGCTTGACGACTTCGGCTTCCATCTTGCCCGACAGGTCATGGAACTTGGCCTGCTCCTTCCACACTTCAGGCTTGGTCTTGCCGCCTTCGGTGCCGGCGCCGAAACCGGCCCAGGGCAGCTTGGACATGAAGGCAACGACCTCGGCGCTTTCCTGCGCGCTCTTGGCATCAAAGGGCATCTTGCCGTTGGCCATGGCGCCCAGACGGCCGAAATGCGTGCCCAGCACGCTCAGGGCGCTCTGGCGGTATTTGATGGCATCTTCAGCCTTGGCGAACTGGGCCGAGGCAGGCAGGGCCACGGTGGCAACCACAGCAGCGAATGCCAGAGTGGAAAAAGCTTTCATCGGGGTATCCTTTCTTGGTTCCGCAGCCTGCCGCAGGCGGCCGCCTGACCAGTATGGCAGACGAAAGTGAAAGCATGCACTGCCGCTGCAGCTCGGCTTACCCACCCCTCAAGGCACAATGTTTGCACCGACACGCCACGAACAGAGTCCATGACGCAAGCCACCAACACCACTTCTACAGCCCCGCATAAAGTGCGCATCTGGGATCTGCCAACCCGCCTGTTCCACTGGCTTTTGGCAGCGTGCATCGTGGCCCTCGTCATCACGGCCAAGATGGGTGGCAATGCCATGAACTGGCATCTGATACTGGGTCAGGTGGTTCTGGCGCTACTGGTCTTTCGCATTTTCTGGGGCTTGGTCGGCGGCTACTGGTCGCGCTTTGGCAGCTTCATCCCCTCTCCCGCCGCACTGCAGCGATATATGCACGGCAAATCAACTACTCAAGATCGCGCCGGCCACAACCCGCTGGGCTCACTGTCCGTGCTCGCCATGCTCATTGTTTTGATAGCGCAAGTCGCCAGCGGGCTGATCAGCGACGACGAAATTGCCTTCAGCGGCCCCTTGACCCGCTTTGTGTCCGGCGACCTGATTTCCCAGGCCACGGGCTATCACGCCCACTGGGGTCAGTACCTCATTTACGGGCTGGTCGTGCTGCATGTCCTCGCCCTGATCTGGTACAGCATCAAGGGCGACAAACTGGTGCCCGCCATGGTGACGGGTGACAAGCTGCTGCAAGAGCCCGTGCCCGCCAGCCGCGACACCGTCGGCCGCCGCGCTCTGGCCGTGGTGCTGGCCCTGCTGGCAAGCGCCCTGTCCTGGTGGATTCAGCAACTTGGCCAAAGTGCTGCTTTCTAAGTTCTGACAGCAGCCGCCGCGCTTTAACCATGCAGCGCGCTTGCCGCTACACTGGCCCTTCTTTCATCATTGCCTAGCTGCCGTGGACAAGCCTGCCGTGGACTTGCTGACGCCCACACTCGAGGAGATGGACGCTGTGCGTCAGATCTTCCAAGAGTATGCGGACAGCCTGAACATCGACCTGGAATTTCAAGGATTCGAAACCGAACTCGCCGAGCTTCCCGGCGACTATGCCGAACCCCGCGGGCATATTCTGCTGGCTCGTGTAGACGGCAGCATTGCAGGCTGCTGTGCACTGCGCCCCCTGGATGACTCCGACTATCCCAATGCCGCCGAGATGAAGCGCCTGTTCGTGCGCAAGGCGTTTCGTGGCTTTGGCCTGGGGCGCCAACTGGCAGAGGCCATGCTCGACCAGGCACGCCAGGCCGGCTACGACCATGTGCTGCTGGACACGCTCGACGACATGGAAGCCGCCCGCGCACTCTATGTCGAGCTCGGCTTTGAATCCATCGCCCCCTACTATCACAACCCGCTGCCAGGGTCGCACTACCTCAAGGCCGATATCGGCTAAGGCCGCGCATCGCGCGCCTTTAGCGCCTCGAGAACACGGCAATTTTTTCTGCACCTCGATTTAAGTTGTGGCGTGACAGAGCCGCTTAGTACAGGCAAGAGCGCCACGGTGGCGTTCGGTCTGTCATAACGACTCTGTTTTTAGGAGCACTCCATGCTGAGCCTGCACACCAACGCCGCTTCCCTGAGCACGCAAAACTCCCTGGCCTCGACCAACAAGGCCTTGTCTTCCTCCATGACCAAGCTGGGCACGGGCTACCGTGTCAACTCCGCCATGGACGACGCCGCCGGCCTGCAGATCGCCACCCGCCTGAACGCCCAGGCACGCGGCATGTCCGTGGCACAGAAGAACACCCAGAACGGCATCTCCATGCTGCAAACCGCCGAAGGCGCTTTGTCGGAGGTCAGCAACATGATGCTGCGCATGAAGGATCTGGCCACCGAAATGACCAATGCCACAACCAGCGCCTCGGACAAGACCGCACTCGAAGAGGAAATGACTGCGCTGAGCACCGAAATCACCAGCATCATGGGCAACACCACTTTCGGCGGAGAAAAGCTGCTGACCGGTGGCAAGCTGGCCGCTGCCATGGACTTCCAGACCGGTGCGACAGGAGCAGACAAGGTTACCGTTGATGTCAATACCCAACTGACCGCTATCACAGTGCCAACCAAGGCCACGAGCATTGATGACCTGAATACAGCCATCAATGCGGTGGGAACGCTGCGTTCGTCCATTGGCGCGGGTGCCAACCGTCTGGAACATGTCTACAACAACCTGGGCAATATGATCCAGAACACCGAAGCCGCCAAGGGCCGTATCCTGGACGTGGACTACGCCAGCGAAACCGCCAACATGACCAACAAGCAGATGCTGATGCAAGCCTCTACCTCCATGCTCAAGCAGTCCTCGAGCATGAGCCAGATGGTGGCTTCGTTGCTGCAATAAGCACCGTCCCTCTCGCTCAAAACCGCCTTCGGGCGGTTTTTTTATTTAAGAAACTTTCCCTGGCAGTCGCTTTGCACAGACAAGAGCGCCGCAGTGGCGTTCGGTCTGTCATAACGACTCTGTTTTTAGGAGCATTCCATGCTGAGCCTGCACACCAACGCCGCTTCCCTGAGCACGCAAAACTCCCTGGCCTCGACCAACAAGGCCTTGTCTTCCTCCATGACCAAGCTGGGCACGGGCTACCGTGTCAACTCCGCCATGGACGACGCAGCAGGCCTGCAGATCGCCACCCGCCTGAACGCCCAGGCACGTGGCATGTCCGTGGCACAGAAGAACACGCAAAACGGCATCTCCATGCTGCAAACCGCCGAAGGCGCTTTGTCGGAGGTCAGCAACATGGTACTGCGCATGAAGGACCTGGCCACAGAATCGGCTACTGCGTCCACATCTGCAGACGACCGGACAGCGCTTCAGGCCGAGTTCGATGCGCTGGCCACAGAAATTGGCAGCATTATCAAGAACACCTCTTTTGGCGGCGCCAAGCTGTTCAGTGACGGCACCAAAACCGATGGTACTGGCGGCACTCTCGATAGCGCCACACTGACTTTCCAAACCGGCTCTACCAGCAGCGACACAGTCACGGCCGATACAAAAACCGACTTGGGCAAGCTGGCAACCGCTCTTGCTGCCATCTCTTCTAATTACGCGACTCCTGGCACTGCAGGCACAGAAATTACCAGCGCAACAAGCGCCAACACGCTGCTCACAAAACTAAGCACTGCCATTGACTCCATTGGCACCTATCGCTCGGATCTGGGCGCAGCTTCCAACCGCCTGGAACATGTCTACAACAATCTGGGCAATATGATCCAGAACACCGAAGCCGCCAAGGGCCGCATCCTGGACGTGGACTACGCCAGCGAAACTGCCAACATGACCAACAAGCAGATGCTGATGCAAGCCTCCACCTCCATGCTCAAGCAGTCCTCGAGCATGAGCCAGATGGTGGCTTCGCTGCTGCAGTAATTGCGGCACCGAGCGTGAGGCGCAGGCCTCTTTGCCCAACAAAAAAAGCCAACCTCTCGGTTGGCTTTTTTTGCTTCTGCACCTGCCTTTTCCCAAGGCTGTCGCGGCTAGTTCAGGCGCTCGGCCATGATGCGTTCCAGCGTGGCCTGCTGCTCCTGAGTCAGGCCTTCCAGGCTGCAGCCCACAACGACCAGCTCGCCAAGCAGAAACGAGCGGTAGCTGCGGCGCGAGCGCACCGTAAGGTCCACCTGGATCTGCACACCATCGCCGAGATTGAGCACCACCATGGGAATTTTTCGGCCCATGAACAGCATGGCGGTTTCGCTGCGCGAGCCGCGCAAGGCCACCCCCCCAGCGCTTAGATCTTCCACATGCAGTACGCAAGGGCGCTGACCGAACATAAAGCGGGCTTCACCGTACTGCCCCAGCGGCAGCGGCACACGCGGATAGCGCCGGCGCTGGTGCTGCAGCACCTGTGCCGGCCAGGGTGCCTCCAGGAGCCAGCCCCCGCCGGCCTGTTGCGTCCACTGCGCCTGCATCACCCATTGGGTAAGCAGCCCCCCCGGCAAATGCGCCACGGCCAGCACCTGCGTCGGCAGGGGTTGCAGCGCGCCGGAGACATCGAGTGCCAGCTGCTGCTGGTCCGCATCAATACGGCTCAACAGCCCCATGCCGCAGGGACGGCCGCCGGTATCGCCCAGGCAGGAGGCATCGTGCGCCTCAGCCCGCAAGGTCATCACGCTTTGCTGGCGCTGCAAGGTCTCGAACACCTGCAACAGAGCACCCGGGCTGTCCAGGCGGGAGTATGACGAATCAATCATGGCAGGTACGGCATTAGCTTGAGGCAGCTTGGTGAACACCATATTGTCGATGGACAAAGACCAGTAGCGGTCTTTACCCCAGCTCACCACGGCTTTGCAGCAAACGCGCCACGCGCCGACGGGAGATGGCCCGCACCGCAGGCACCACGGCCAGCACCCAATCATAGGCAGGCACCTGAGCAGCACTGGTGAACGCGATGGCAAATTTCTGCATGGCCGCAGTCTGTGCGGCCTGGTCTTGCAGGCTGAGGCCCGCGCCGGTCTGAAAGGCCTGCACGGCAGCCAGCGCCTGACTCACTCTCTCGCGCACCACCGGCAGTGTGAGCTGCAGCTCTTGGACACGCCCAGTGTCCGCCACACTCCAGCCTGCGACTGACAGAGCCTCGGCCACCGTCTGCAGCCTGGGCGCCACCCATTGGCCCGCAGGAAAACGCTGACCATTGCCCTTGACCATGAAGCGCTGCTGCACCTGGGGCCAGCAGCGCTCATCGACCGAAAGCTGCAGCGGCTGCTCCAGGGGGCCAAGTTGCATGCCAAGCGGTGCCAGGGCTGCGGCGAGCGCATGGCGGCTGGCACCGGCCGAGCGCGTCTGGCTAGCCTGCCAGGTGCCATGGGCACCATCCTGCCCCAGCAGGCAAAAGCTCACCAGCTCCTTGTCCTGAGCGCTCAGGGCCTGCAGAGTCTCCCAGCTCCAGCCTGCCAGCAGGAATGGCTTGCGCGCGACGCGCTCCGGCGACCACTGCAGACATTCATCCAGACTGTCCAGCGTGCGCGCGGGGCGCTGCGCCCATAGCTCCTGCACCTGCTGCAGCGCAATACGCATGCGTGCCAGAGCGGCTTCCGAGGGCAGTTTGCGCTGGTGACGAGCGGCCTGTCCCAGCAGACCCAGCGCCTGCCCCAGCGCGATCAGAAAATCCAGCGTCATCTGCGCCTTGCTGACCTGCACCTGAAACTCGCGCACATGCTGCGCAACCGCCGCAGCCATCCAGCCCTTGGGCCAGGTGCTCTGGTAACGAACCTGGGGCAGCAGCTGCGCCGCAACGGCAGCAACCGGCGCCGTAGCTATACCAGGCTGCGACCCGCCCACACTGCCCGTACGCCCCGGCGCACCGCCGGCAATCCGCGTGCTGCTCACAGGGCGTCAAACAGGCTCAGTTGGCTGACCTTGCCATAGGCGGCCTGGGTGGCCTGCACGGCTGAAATCAGGCTTTTGAGCTGCACCGCCGCAGTTGAGTAATTGAGTTGCGAATACTCGAGCACCGAGGTCTGGTTGGCCGTGCTGAGATTGCTCCAATTGGTGTTGAGCGTCGCAATGATGTTCTGGGCGCCACCGAGCTTGGAAATCTTGGTGGAGACCTGGTCCATGGATTGGTCCACGCCGTCGAGGGCAGCCTGCAGCGTGGCTCGCGTCGCCGGATCATTGGCCGTGGTGTTGCCACCGCGGATGACACCGATGGCGGCGTCCAGCGCATTGAGCACACTGGCCATTTCACCACCCAGGGTCACGTTTGCGGGCTGGGTGATGCCGTTCCCGACCACCACCATCTGCTGCTCGGCATTGCCGTCGGCGCTGTAGCGGCTGCCGACGGCAGCGGTCCGGTCCAGACCCAGCGTCGGCGTCTTGCTCAGCGTGCCGGAAAACAGGTAGGTGCCTTCCTGGTCCTTGGTCAAGGTACTCGCATACAACCCGTCACGCAGGGCTTCCAGGCTTGTGGCCATGGCGCTCAGGTCTTCTGCAGTGTTGCCGCCATCCAGCGCCCAGACCAGCAGGTCGCGCCCTGCAAGCAGATCGCTGTTGATGCTGCTGAGCACGGTCTCGCTTTGCGTCATGCGGCTGGACAAGGCTCCAATATTGTCCTTGTACTGCGCAATGCTGGCTTCCTCGCGCTGCAGGCGTGCAATGCGCACATGGGCGATGGGGTCGTCGCTGGGACGGGTCAGGCGGTTGCCCGAGGCCATCTGCCCCATGAGCTTTTCCAACTGGGCGTTGGACTTCTGCAACGAGGCGTTGACGGTGATGTGGTACTGGTTGCTGGAGACGCGCATGGCGTGATTTCCCGATTCGTGAATGTGAACGCAACGCGCCTCAGCGCATCTGCAGCAGGCTGTCGAACAGCTCGTTGGCCACGGTGATGACCTTCATATTGGCCTGGTACATCTGCTGGTACTGCATCAGGTTGACGGCCTCTTCGTCCGTGTTGACCGCGCTGGTGGAGCGCCAGTTGGCCTCAGACTGGTTGCGCACGGTCTGGGCCGTCTCGTAGGAGGCGTTGTTTTGCTGGCTGTACATGCCCAGCTTGCCCACCAGCTGGGTGTAGACGTCACCGAGCAGCACCGAAGAGCCCACCATGCCGGTGTTGCCCGCGCCATAAATGTTCACGGCCTTGCTTTGCAGGGCGATCAGCGCCTGCAACTGGGCGCTGTCGCCCACCTTGGCAGGATCACCCGACAGACCCAGACGTTCCGGCGTCAGACTGCCGCCCACCGTCAGCAGAGCCGAGCTGGAGGTGGCATCAAACACAAACAGCGGGGCGCCGGCCTGACCGTCAAGACCGTATCCGGCCTGTAGCACCTGATTGGCTTCCTGAGCAATGACCCCGGCCAGGCCGCGCACCGAGGCATCCATGGGTGCGAGCACATCGCGCTCCAGCGCCGCCAGACCGCCCAAGGTGCCACCCCAGTTGTCGGCGCCCAGCTGGAAGGTCTCGGTGCCGAAAACCACGCTCAGCGACTGCGAGCCAGGGTCCAGCTGCACTGTGGCTGCGCGATTGCCCACCACCAGCGGCTGGCCGCCCTTGAGCGAGAGGTTGACCGAGCCATCGGGCTGCAGCGTGCTCTGCACGCCCACCAGTTTGGACAGCTGGTCGATCTTGGCATCACGCTGATCTTGCAGGGACGAGGTATTCAGGCCCGCCCCCGAGCTTTGGGCAATCTTGTCGTTGAGCGCGGCGATCTCGTTGATATACGAGTTGACCTGGTCCACGGCCACGCTGCGCTGCTGGCGCACGGCCAGCGCCTGATTGGCCACGATCTGGCTGATGTTGTTGACGGTCTGCCCCAGAGCCTTGGCCGACTCGATGATCTGCTGGCGCAACGGAGTGGATGTGGGCTCCACGCTGGCGGCGCTCAGGGCACTGAAAAATCCGTCCAGCGCCATATTGATGCCGCCATCGGCATCGCCCATCACCTGCTCGAGCTGCAGCAGATAGGTCTGTGCCGCCTCGTACTGGCCCTGGGTGCTGGCCGCGCGCCACATCTGCTGGGTTTTGTAGGTGTCGGCATAGCGGATCAGCGAGGTCACGGCCACGCCGTCACCCGCGGCCAGCGCGCTGTTGGCCGCGGCCTTGGCCGTCAACATCACGCCCTGGCGGGTGTAATTAGGCGTCAAGGCATTGGCCAGATTCTGGCTGACGGTGTTGAGGGCGACCTGAGAGGCCTGCACACCCGTGAGACCGTTGAAAAGCATGCTCATGAAAGTTTCCTGATTGCGGCAGAGCCGGTCGATGCCGGTGCAGCGGGCAGCATCTGGCGCACCAGCACATCGGCAATGCCAAACGCCCGCTGTCCGGCCAGCCCGTCGGCCACGGCCTGTTCGGCCAGCGCCAGCGTGCTGTCGTTGACGCGCTGGTTGATGGCGCTGCCGGGATCGGCAAGAGCCGCCGTGGCCTGGCGCATCTGCTTCATCATCTGGGCGACAAAAAAGCTCTCAAACTTCACTGCTGCCGCCGTCAGACGCTGCACCGTGTCAGCGTCCGGGGCCGTGGCGGCAGGCGCGACGGCTTCTGGGGCTTGCTTGCTTGCCGTGGCCTTCTGAACCAAAGTGCGTGCGATATCCATGTGGTGAGGCCTCAAATTACGATCAGCTCACCCTGCAGGGCACCGGCCTGGTCCAGAGCCTGCAAGATGGACATGATGTCGTCCGGCGAGGCACCGGTGCGGTTGATAGTGTCGATGATGGTCTGCAACTTGGCACCGGCCGGCCATTCAAACATCTGGCCGTTGCCTTCCTTGACCAGTACATCGGATTCGGGCGTCACCGCCGTGCGGCCCTGGCTGAATGGCGCGGGCTGGCTGACATTGGACTGCTCGCGAATCACCACACGCAGCGCACCATGCGATACCGCAGCGGCCTTGACCGTCACGCCCTCGGCAATCACCACCGTGCCGGTGCGCGAGTTGAAGACCACGCGCGGCAGCTCCTGGCCCATGGCCACCTGCAGGTCCTGCAGGTCGGCGACAAAGCCCACGCGCTGGGTGGGCACGCTCGGCGCACGCACCTCGATGCTGGTGCCGTCGCGCGTGCTGGCGATGTCGCCGTAGCGCGCATTGATGGTCTGCACGATGTTGCGCGCCGCGCGAAAGCTGGGGTGACGCAGCGACAGCAGCACGGTGTCGCCGTTTTCAAAATCCGTGGGGATCTCGCGCTCCACCGTGGCGCCGTTGGGAATGCGTCCCGAGGTCGGGGTGTTCACTGTCACGCTGGAGCCGCTGGCACCAGCGGCACTCAGGCCGCCCACGACCAGCTGGCCCTGAGCGATGGCATAGACCTCGTTGTCCACACCGCGCAGCGGAGCCATCAGCAACATGCCACCACGCAGGTTCTTGGCGTCGCCCAGCGAGGACACGGTAACGTCGATGGTCTGGCCTTTGCGGTAGCCGGGCGGAAATACCGCACTGACCATCACCGTGGCCACGTTCTTGAGCTTGGTACTGCTTTTTTCGGGCAGCTTGACGCCAAACTGCGTGAGCATATTGTTCACCGACTGCCCGGCAAACTTCACCTGGGTGCTGTCCCCAGAACCATTCAGGCCCACCACCAGGCCGTAGCCGATCAACTGGTTCTCGCGCACGCCCTCGACATGCACAAGATGGCGCAACGCGCGCATGCTGACTTTGGCAGAGCTGTCCACCCCGGCCCGCGCGAGACGGGGGGCGGGCTGCGCCGCAGCGTGCAAGGCCGTGACGGCCAGCAGCAAGGCCAGCGCGCTGCGGCCAGAGCCGCGAATCAGGAAGGCAGACAACATCGTTAATCAAAAAGGAAAAAGCGGGCTTTGGAAAACACGGGTGAGCCAGCCGGCCTGGCTGGCATCGGACAGGGCGCCGTGGCCCGAATAGCTGATGCGCGCATTGGCCACCCGCAGAGAAGACACGCGGTTGTACAGGTCGACATCGGTAGCGCGCACATAGCCGCTCAGGCGCAGCACCTCATCGCCCTGGTTCAGCGACAGCGCCCGGTCACCCTTGATGTAGAGCAGGCCGTTGGGCATGACTTGCTGCACGATCACGGTCATGGAGCCGGTCAACGCGTTTTGCTGCGTGCTGCTGCCACCACCTTTGAACTTGCTGCTGCCCTCCAGCCCGATATCGGCCTTGATGCTCTTGCCTGCGAGGACGGGCGGCGCGATGCTGGCACTGCTGCCCTTGTTGGTCTGGGTGTCGGCTTTTTTGCTGGCCTGCGTCACTTCTTCGAGCATCACGGTCAGCACATCACCGGCACGGTGGGCACGCTGATCGGCCAACAGACCCGTGGATGCATGGGGCACGAACAAGCCGCCTCCCTGGGGCCTGGCCTGGGGGACGGACAGAAAATCGGGCGCAGGCTCGGGCAACTGCGAAACCTCGGGCGGACGCGTTGCGCAGCCGGCCAGCACCAGGCCTGCCAGCAGCGCAGCGGCGGCGCGCCATGCAGCCAGGGCCCTCATGAGGCCTGGGCCAGATTGCGCATCATGTCGTCGGCCGCGGACAGCACCTTGGTGTTCATCTCATAGCTGCGCTGGGCCGAGATCATGTCCACCATTTCCTCCACGGCCTGAACATTGGAGCTCTCCAGGGCGAACTGGCGCAGCGTGCCAAAGCCGGCTTCACCGGGTTCGCCCAGCACGGCATCACCGCTGGCCTGCGAGACCAGATACAGGTTCTCGCCCTGGGCCACCAGACCGGCCGGATTCACGAACGACGCCAGCTGCAGCGCGCCCAGCTCCTGAGGCGTAGATTCGGTACCGACCGTGGCAGAAACCCGACCCGTGGCGCTGATGCTCACGGATTTGGTCTCTGCCGGGAAGGTGATCTCCGGCTGCACCACCAGGCCGTTGGCATTGACGAGGCGGCCTTCGTTGTCCACCTGCAGCTGACCGGCGCGGGTGTAGGCGGTTTCGCCATTCGACAACAGCACCTGCAGAAATCCGTTGCCCACGATGGCCACATCCAGCTGCTGGCTGGTGTTTTGCATGCTGCCGTCGGTGAACTGCTTGTGCGTGGACACCAGGCGCACGCCCGTACCCAGCTGCACGCCGGCAGGCACGCGGTTGTCGCCCTGGCTGTTGCTGCCGGGGCGGCGCGCGACTTCGTAGAACTGATCCTCAAAAGCAGCACTGTTGCGCTTGAAGCCCACGGTATTCACGTTGGCCAGGTTGTGCGCGATCACCTGCAGCTTGGCTTCCTGGGCCTGCAGGCCGGTCTTGCTGACGAGCAAAGCGGGATTCATGTTTTGGTCTTTTCCTGGAGTTCGGTGCCACCCGCCGGGGTGGCGTGCATTGTCTTAACCGCGCAGCAGGCGGTTGCCGGCCTCGGCCATGCCGTCGGCGGCCTGGTAGAGCTTCATCTGGATTTCGAACTGGCGGCTGATGTCCATCACGGCCACCATTTCTTCCACCGCCCGCACGTTCGACGATTCGAGCGCTCCGCCGCGCACGCGCACGGTCTCGCTGGCCGGCAAGGCCTGGCCGTCGCGCGCCACCAGCAGGCCCGAGGTGTTCTTGATCATGGGCTTGCTGCCATCCACCAGCTTCAGACGGTCGACGTCCTGCATCTCGGTGCCGCTTTCCGGCAGCACCGACAGCGTGCCGTCGGCCGTCACCGACACCGCGCGAAACGGCGGCAGCACCACCGGGCCGCCGTCCCCCAGCACTGCACGGCCGTTGATGGAGAGGTTGCCTTCGGAATCCACCAGCATGGCACCGGCGCGGGTGTAGGCCTCGCCCTCTCCGTCGGCCACGGCAATCAGACCCTGGCCCAGCACGGCGATGTCCAGATCGCGCCCTGTCTCACGCACCGTGCCCTCGCGCCGTGCCACCACATCGGTGGCAGCCTTGCTCTGGTGGCGGCTGTCAAAGCCATAGCCGGGCACGACCTGGCTGCCCGCGACCTCGTAGTCGGCGCGGAAACCCGCGGTATCGGCATTGGCCAGATTGTTGGAGTGCACCTGCTGGGCGTGAAACGCCCGCTCCGCGCCCGTCATGACAGTAAAGATCAGCTTGTCCATGACCGCACCCGCCTTACAGCACCTGCATCAGCGACTGCATGATTTCGTTCTGCGTGCTGATCACCTTGGTGTTGGCCTGGTAGTTGCGCTGGGCGCCCATCAGGCCCACCAGCTCGTTGGCCACTTCCACATTCGACTGCTCCAGCTGCTGGCTGGCCAGCTCGCCCAACTGGCCCGTACCCGGCGTACCGATCAAGGCCGTGCCGGATTTGGCCGTGGCCTGCCAGCTGGTGCCATCCACATTGGACAGACCGCTTTCGCTGGCAAACGTGGCCAGCGCGATCTTGCCCACGCTTTGCACCATGCCGTTGCTGTACTGCGCGTTGACCGAACCGTCGGCCGCGACCAGCACATTCACCATCGTGCCCGAGGCGTAACCGTCCGAGGCATTGGTGGTGGTGGCGGTATCGCCGGCAAACTGGGTGGTGCCGGCGTAGTTGAAGGCCACCGACAGGGGGTTGGCACCGGCCGGGGCCAAAGCCACGGGTTTGATTACCGACCCCGCTGGCGGAGCCGTCATATCCAGTTGGCCTGCGCTGGTGAAGCGTAGCGTGCTGGTACCCACGGCATTGTTTTCATTCTGGTAATGCACCGTCACCTCGTTGCTCGCCGTCTTGACGAAATACTGGGTGACCGTGTGCTGGCTACCCAGCGAGTCATAGACCACCGAGACGGTGGAGCTGTTGTAGCTGCTCGAGTTCTTGGGATCAAACGCCACGGCGGGGGCGACCCAGTCCGCCGACAGATTGCCGACAAAGTCCACCGAGCTGCTGGCCTTGGCCGGAATCTGGCCCGTAGGCACCTTGAGCTCGCCCAAAGCGCCCAGCGTGGTGCTGCCGGGCTGCTGGGCATAGCCCTGCACCTGGCGGCCCATGTGATCCACCACATAGCCTTGCTTGTCCACATCGAACACGCCCACGCGGGTGTAGTTCATCACGCCGGTGCTGTCCTTGACCATGAAGTAGCCCTTGCCGGCAATGGCCACGTCCAGGTTCCGGCCTGTGCTCAGCAGGCCGCCGGACATGTCCAGGGTCTGGGTCGTGGACGATGCGCGCACGCCGTTGGGCGCCGAGCTAGAGTACATGGCCGAGAAGTTGGTTCGACTCGACTTGTAGCCCGTGGTGCCGGTGTTGGCAATATTCTGGGAAATCGTGTCGAGCTGGGAGTTGATCGCTTGCAGCGCCGACAGGGCAATCTGGTAGCTCATGAGTTCAGGCCTGGTGAATGAAGAAAGAGAACGTCAGGGCACTCAGGCCTGCTGACCCACAAAACGCGTGATGCTGGCTGGCGAGACATCGCCCAGTCCCTCGACCTGCAAGGCCACGGCGCCGGCCGCTGTCAGGCGCACGGCCTGCAGGGTGCCGGCCACCTCCACGGGGTAGCTGGTGCCGCCTGCATCCTTGACGGCGATGTCATAGCGCCCGGACGCCAGGCCCAGTGCTGCGGGGTCGATGGAAAAATCGGCATCGCCCACGGCGCGCGAGCCGAGGCTCACCCTGGTCACCTTGCCGTCGGCGCCGGTCAACTCCAGCGTCAAATCGGCCGTGGCCGGCAGGTTCACCGCGGCCTTCACGGGAGCCTCGCCCAACTGCAGGCTCTTGGCTGAGACCATCACGGTGGAGCCCACCTGGCTGCCCAGCTGCAAGGTCTGCAGGCTGCCCAGAATTGAGGACTGCATGCTCAGCTGCGACTGCAGCGACTGCAGCGATTCGGTCTGGCTCAGCTGCGTGAGCTGGGTGATGAAGGTGCTCGAATCCGTGGGCTCCAGCGGGTTCTGGTATTTCACCTGCGCCACCAGCAGCTTGGTGAACATCTGGCCAAGTTCCGTGCCGCCCAGGGCCTGGGTGATGGGATCCGGCGCATTGCCGACCTTGGTGCCAGTGTCGGTGGTTGCGTTGATCAGACTCATGCTTGCTCTCCCAGGCGCAACAAGGACTCCTGCATGGAGCGCACACGACCCAGCACTTCCACATTGCTTTCAAAGGCGCGTGACGCGGACATCATGTCCGTCATCTCGGCCACCGTGTTCACGTTCGAGTAGTAGACAAAGCCCGCTTCATCGGCCACCGGGTTCTCGGGCTCGTGCACTTTGCGCACGGGCTCGGTGCTCTCCAGCACATCGAGCACCTGGACGCGCGCGGCGTAGCTGTCCAGCGTGCTCTGGCCCATCACGGCGGCGAACACCGGCTTGCGTGCCTTGTAGGCCTCGGTGTCCGAGGAGGCCGCCGCCCCGGCATTGGCCAGATTGCTGGCCACGGTGTTCAGGCGCGTGCTCTGGGCCGTCATGGCCGAGCCGGCGATCTGCGCAATTTCACGAAATCCCATGCCTATTCCCCTTTGATGGCGGAATGCAGCCCGCGCAGCTTCATGTTCAAGAACGTCAGGCTGGTCTGAAAGTCGGAGGTGTTCTGCGAGAACAGCGCCTGCTCCACGCCCACTTCCACGGTGTTGCCGTCCTGCGCGGGGTGGTTGGGTACGCGAAAGAGCGCATCCCCGTCGCCACCCCGACCCAGCCCGGCTTGGCCAGCCGCGTCGGCGGTGCGGGCCATGGTGGCCGCAAAGTCAATGTCACGGGCCTGGTAGCCCGGCGTGCTGGCATTGGCCAGATTGGAGGCCAGCCATTGCGTGCGCTCCGAGCGCACGCGCAGCGCCTGCGCATGCACGGAAAGCGCGGAGTCGAAATTCAGTGCCATTTCGCGAAGTCGCGCCCCTGCTGGCGACGCGACCCAGTGGTTACGATATTTGCGCAAGAGATATTTCTTGCGCTCTTTAAATCATACTATGCGAATGTTTCAGAGTGCTACTTTTCAATGCAATCTGATACACAACTGTCGAATTTGATGTTTTTTCATAGCATTGATTGCCTTCTATAGAAGGATTTCCATGTCAAAGTCTTTTAAAAGTATTGATTTACATATGTTAGAAGCTATTGTTTTATTGAAATATTCGCCAATCGTATGATTTTCAGCACAAACAATTGAAATGTTTGCACTCACATACTTTAAGCAATTCTGTTTGCAACTTTTACAAAAATAGCAAATTACATATCTTGTTTGCAATTGAAAAAACCATGATCATGGCCTGCGCCGCCTTTCTGCTGGCGGGCACCCCGGCCCTGGCTGCAGCACCCGCCACACCACCGCCCGAGCTACCCGA
The DNA here is from genome assembly GCF_058807955.1 of Comamonas sp. GW821-FHT11H03. Classification (NCBI taxonomy): domain Bacteria; kingdom Pseudomonadati; phylum Pseudomonadota; class Betaproteobacteria; order Burkholderiales; family Comamonadaceae; genus Comamonas; species Comamonas sp. GW821-FHT11H03. The sequence continues at coordinate 28,356 of NZ_JBXARF010000014.1, read as the reverse complement.
GTCCGTGCGTGGCGCGGTCTATCGGCAGGTGCACGCGGCCTTGCTGCAGGCCCTGCCCGCAGCACAGCGCGAGGGCGCCCAGGTGCAGATAGGGTTCGGTGCAGCACGCGGCGCTGCACACCAGCCCTGCCCCGGCGGCTGGGAAATGGGCCCACTCAACTTCCGGCATCTGGCCCGGGTGACCGTGCCGCTGCGCTGCGAAAGCCAGCGCGGCAGCGTGGTGGCCCAGGTACAGGCCCGCGCACCGGTATGGACGCTGCGCGCCGATGTACCCGCCGGACGGGCCCTGCGTGCCGAGGATTTGCAGCTGCAGCTACGCGAGCTGACCCAGCTGGAGGCGCTGCTGCCCGAGTCCGCCCTGCTGGGCATGCAGCTGCGCGCCGACGGCCGCAGCGGCCAGATGCTTGAGCCGCGCGACATAGCGCGACCGGTGGCGGTGCGCAGAGGCGACAAAGTGGAAATTCGCGCCCAGGACGATGGCGTGCAGGTCAGCGTGGCCGGCATTGCCACCGGCAGCGGCAAGCTCGGCGAGACGGCGGTGGTGCGCAACGCCCGCAGCGGCCGCCCTGTCAAAGGTACGCTGATTGCCCCCGGGGTGCTGCTGGCGGGCAGCCAGGCACCCAAAGACGGCGTTCTGGTTCAGGTTACTGCGGAATCTGACGACTGATGCGCACCAGCTTTTGCGCGTACTGCGGGTCGGTGGCGTAACCGCCCTGGGCCAGCGCACCGGCAAAAGCCTGCACATCGTCACCCGAGCGCAGCGCCGCCTCATAGCGCGGGCTGTGGGCCAGCAGGCGCACATAGTCGGCAAAGGTGGCGTCGAGATCGGCGTACTGCCGAAACGGCTGAGACTGCGGCACGGCCTGGCCGTTTTCGTATTCGGTGGTCTGCGCCTGAACGCGCTCGCCCTGCCAGCCGCTCAGGGCCTTGATGCCGAACAGGTTCAGGCTGTCCCGCCCCTGTGCATCGCGCACCGGGCGCTGGCCCCAGCCACTCTCCAGCGCGGCATGCGCCATCACCGAACGCGGCGACACGCCCAGGCGCTGCGCAGCCTGGCGGGCCCAGGGGCCAATGCGCTCCAGAAACGCCAACTGCTCCGCGCGCAGAGGCGGGCCGGGCTGCGCGTCCTGCGTCTCGGCACCGGGCTGCGTGCCACCGACGGCGCTCGATCGCTCGGGACCATCCTTGCGCGCAGCCTGGCGCGCGGCCTGCAGCGCCAGCCAGCTGGCCTGGGGAGAGGCCAGGGCACTGGCAGCGCCGCCGCCCTGGTTGATGAACTGCTGCACCTCACGCAGCACATCCTGACCCAGCGGGGTGTAAGCCGCAGCGTCCGGAACCTGGGGCATTCCCGGCACGCCGCCCATGGACGCAGCAGCCACGGCTGGCGACTGCGGGAAGGCGGGCAGCGCCGGCAGACCCGGCTGCGTCATGCGCTCAGAATGGAACATAGATATCCGGCTGGCTGCTGCCCGCAATCACGCTGCGCATCACCTCGGCCTGCTCCATGATGAGTTGGCAATTGCGCAGATTGCAGGCCTTGCACTCCTGCACCCGCGCCTGCAACTGGGCCCATAGCGCCTGCAGTTGCTGCTGCAAAGGCGGTTGCAGCAGGGAAAACAGCGCCGTCATCGACAGCGCCGCGCCGGCCGGCAACAGCGCCCGGGCATGCAAGCTGCGCTGCTGGCGCGTGCCGTCCAGCTGCTGCACCTGGGCCGCAATCTGCCGTGCCACTTCCTCCATGGCCGCCGCGTCATGCCGCAACGCTGAGTGGAACTGGGTCTGCAGCAGGCCGGACAGTCCGGCATAGGCGGCCAGGTCCTGCTGCATGCCCCGGGCGATGTCGGCCCAGCGCTGGCGCTCCGTCAAACCGGAGCCCGCTTCGGGCTGCATGCTCATGCCTGGCCTCCGTGGTGACGCGCAATCAGCTGCGCCAGCTTTCGGGGATTGAAGCTGATGTCGCCGCGTGCCAGGGCATCCTTGATTTCAGCCACTCTGGCTGAATCCAGCTCGGGCATGGCGGCCAGTGCGGCCTGTGCGCGCTGCATGCGCGCGGCCTGGCCGCCCAGTTGCACGTCGGGAGCTGCCACGGCGGCCGCCGCGGGCAAAGGGGCAGCAGCGCCCTGCACCGTATCGCCCTGCACGGTCGCTGCACCGGTCGCCGGTGTCATGGGGGAGAGTTTCATCCTCGAGCCTCTGAGTTTGCTGCTTTGCATGATGACAGTTTTATGGCGCGCTCTGCGCGTTAGCCTTCACGGGCTTCAGCAGCAGGTTGCGCAGCGTCTCCAGCATGGGGGTATCTGCCGGTGTGCTCTCGAGCTCGCGCGTCAGCGGCTCGCTTGCCGGCAGCTTGCCAAAGGTCTGATAGATGCTGCGAGCATGGGCCCGGGTGGTGACGAGCAGCTCCACGCGGCGGTTCACAGGAGCCTGGGGATGCTCTGCGTCCAACGGCGCCACTTCGGCCATCCCTATGACTTGCAGCACGCTGCGCTCGGGCATGCCGCCCATCAGCATATGGGCGCGCGCGGCCAGGGCACGCTGCATGGACAGCGTCCAATTGGAGGCCGCAAACGCGTTGTGGCTGCTGAACTGCAGGGCATCGGTGTGCCCGGCGATCACCAGCTGGTTGTCGATCTCGCGGAACATGGGGCCGATGCGGCGCAACAGGCTGATGAATTGCGGCGTGGGCTCGGCACTGCCAAGCTTGAACATGCCGGATTTTTCGGTGTCGTGCACCATGATGCGCAGGCCTTCGGCGGTGACCAGCATGGTCAGGTTCTCGCCCAGTCCCACCAGCGAGCCCACTTCGCGTACACGCTTCGAAAGCGCAGCAAGTTCTTCGGGCGACTCCAGCAGCTTCTTCGCCTCCAGTTGACCGCCCGAGCGTTCCTGGACTCTTTCGGTCACGGGCTGGCGCGGGATCAGCTCGCCGGGCTGGTACTCGCCGATCATGCGCTCGCCCTGACCCTCGTAGCTCATCTTCTGCGCGCCACCACCGGCCATGGCCATCTGCAACTCTTCCTTGTCGCGCGCCGCAAGCACCCACATCACCAGAAACAGGCACATCAGCGCCAGACAGAAATCTGCGAACGCGACTTTCCAGGCACCGCCATGTTCGTCGTGCTGGTGTTTGCCGCCGCCTTTTTTGACGACGACCTCGCCATGCTCCTGGCCGGGCCGCTTAGCCACGAGCCGCTCCGCTGTCGCGACTGTTCATGTCGTTGATCCAGGTCTCCAGCAGCGCAAAGCCGGGCTTGCTATTCAAGGGCACCAGGCGGCGGCCCGCGTCGATGGCCAGTAGAGGCGGCTTGCCCGCCACATGGGCGACCAGCACCACCTTGACGCACTCCATGGCTGACAGATGCTCCATCACGCGCTGCTTCATGAAGTTGCACAGCGGGTCCAGCACGCCATAGCAGAGAAAAATGCCGATAAAGGTGCCGACCATGGCCGCGCCCACCTTGACGGCAATCTCACCGGCCGTGGCGCCGTCGGCCACATAGCTCATGGCCATCACAATGCCCAGCACCGCCGCCAGAATGCCGAAGCCAGGCATGGCTTCGGCGATCTTGCCCAGCGACTTGGCCGGTTGCAGCAGCTCTTCGTGAATGGCCTCCAGCTCCTGGTCCAGCACGCCTTCGAGCTCATGGCTGCTGATCTTTCCCATGGCCATCAGACGGAAGTTGTCCACGATGAAATGCAGCAGTTTGGTGTCTTCCAGCACCAGCGGATAGCGCTGAAAGAGGGTACTTTCGGCCGGCTTTTCCACATGGGCATCGAGGGCCTTGAGGCCATTGGCCGCCGTGAGCAGCAGCTCATACATCAACAGCAGCAACTGGCGCTGGAACTCCACGGTCTGCTTGGTGCGCGACAGCACCTGGCGCAGCTGCAGCCAAAGCTCGGCCAGAATATGTTTGGGGTTGCCCAGCACCAGGGCTCCGAGGCCGGCGCCGGCAATGATCATCAGCTCCATAGGCTCCCAGATCACTGCCAGCTTGCCGCCGCTGAGCAGGAATCCGCCAAAGATGGTGGCCAGCACAATGAAGATGCCCAGTAGTTGCAACATGCTCTGTATTTCCCTTGGTAGCGGCAGGTGGCTCAGGCCACCTCAAGCGCGGCGCGCATCTTGCGCAGCGCTTCCTTGTTGATCTGACAGACCCGGGCCTCGGACAACTCCAGCACCGCTGCAATTTCCTTGAGATTGAGGTCGTATTCGTAGTAGAGCTGAATGACGCGCTGCTCGCGCTCGTTCAGCTGCGCCAGCACCTGCTCCAGCAGGTGGCGCTGCAGCACGGCGTGCTGCGGATCGGCAGCCGAGCTGGCCATGTCCATGCCCTGGCCCACCAGCTCGTCCAGGCTGGCCATGGCTTCGGCCGATTCCGCCTGCTCGTAGGCCAGATAGGCCTCGTCATCCATGCCCAGAGCCTGCTGAATCTGCAGCGGCGTAGGTTCAGCGCCGAGCTGGCGACGCAACGCCCGCACGGCATCGCGCGCCTTGTGCGCGCTCTGACGCACGGTACGCGGGCGCCAGTCCTGGCGGCGCAGTTCATCGAGAATGGAGCCACGCACGCGCTGACGGGCATAGCCGGCAAACGCCTCGTCCACCGGACCGTAGCGGCGCAGGGCTTCGAGCAGCCCCATCAGCCCCACCTGAGTCATGTCGCTCTGGTCCATGACATCCATGGCCTGGGAGGCCAGCTGGCGAACCACGCGCTTGACCATGGGCAAATAGGCCTGCAGCACATCCTGCTCCTGCTGCGGCGTCACCTGCACCGTGCCATAGGCAGCGCCGGCCTGCGTCCACGCATACCCCGCCAAAGCGGAGGCATCGCCATAGCTTGCGCATTCGTGCTGCAGCATAGGATGGGCGCCCCGACCTACTCGATGATCAGGCGCGAGACCATGACCTTGTCGAACAAGCGCAAGTCGGGATGACTGGCATAGGCGGCCACCAGATCGGCACTCAGCAGCTCGGTCCACTGATCAATGCTCATGCCCCTGGCCTGCGTCAGCTCCACCTGGGACAGCGTGCGCACGGCAACCCCCTTGAGCATGGGCAGCTCCGCCTTCAGGGCTTTTTCGTGCGGTTTGTCGGTGCGCAGCACCAGGTCCAGCGACATATAGCTGTTGCCCATCCGCTCGCCCAGGTCGGTCTTGAGCATGACCACGATCTTGTCCAAGGACACATAGCTGGCATGGCGCGGGTCCAGGCTCGGGCCGCTGACCTCTGCCGGCTCCGCAACCGCCGCCGCCTGCTTCTGCCCCCACCACCAGACACCGCCTGCCGCGCCCAGGCACAGCAAGACCGCAACCACGACTCCTATCACTACTTTTTTCATAGTCCTTCAGCCTTTATCTGCCCCCAGGCCTTCTGCCTGCTGCTGCCAGACCTGCAGGGCCTGGCCAATCACATCGTCTTCTGCGGCCAGAGTCCAGGGCAGAGCCTCGTCACGGGCGCCTCCGCCCTGGCCTGCGGCACCGCCGCTGTGCCGCCCCTGGGCCACGACCACGCTGGCTTCGCCGCTGCTGCGCGCCTGCAGCTCCTGGCGCAAGCCTTCGGCCAGACCTGCCAGCTGACGGCCCACCTCGGCGTGCGACGCCTGAATGAACACCTGCACCCCACCTGCGTCGTGCTGGATGCGCAGCTCCACGCTGCCCCATTGCGGCGGATCCAGCCGCACCGTGGCCACATCCACACCTTGAGCCTGTTGCAGCTGAATGCGCTGCGACAAGGCCTGCATCAGCGGCTGCGCGGCCCGCGCGGCACTGGGCGTGGCTGCCGCTGCCGTGCGTGCAGCAGAGTGCACCGAAGCCACAGGCTCTGTCGCTGACAACGCAGGCGACTGCAGCGCCACCACCTCTGCACCTTGGGGTGCAGTGGCGGACAAGGTCCCACCCTCTGCGATCAGCGCGGTCACCAGACGCGCCGCAGCAGCTGCATGCGTCGGAGCCTGCTCGGCGAGCTTGGCCACCGCGGACTCTTTGCCATCACGTTGTGCCTGCACCGCTGCCGGATTGAGCGCGGCGACAGCCACGCTGGAGGATGGCTTCTGCGCTGCGCTGGGCTCAATAGACACCGAGCCGAGCTGGGCCTGAACCTCGGGCTGCCAGGTCGGCGCAAAGCTAGCCAGCAGAGGCAGAGCATCTGCCGCTGCAAGATCTGTCGACTCATGGGCGGAGGGATCCGTCTGCTCGCCATCGGCGGCCTCCGGCAGGGCGCTGATCTGAGCCGACAGCGCGGCCGCACCCAAAAAACCAGCCAGCTCAGCGAACATGACGGGCGGCGGTACGGCTGGCAATGCACTGGACTGCTCCAGCCCATTGCCGGCGATGGCGGGTGTGCCAGTCACACCGCCTGCGGCGGCAAGGGCCGCAGAGGATGCAGGCACGGAGGTCGTCGGCATGGCGTTCATGAAAATTGCTCCTGCCAGGCATAGGCTTTATGGGCTTCGTTGTGATGCTGTAAATCGCGCAGGCGCACCCCGGCTTCGTGCAATGCCTGCTTGCAGGCCGCATGGGCGGCAGCGTGAGCAGCGGCAAGCTCCTGCCAAGCCACACGCATGTCCTCATCCGCGGGCAACAGGGCCGGCGACCGGGTCGCCCAGTCGGCCACCAACCGGTCCAGTTGCGCCAAGCGCCCCCAGTCCTGGGCCGCACTCACCACCTGCAGCTGCCGGGCAAGCGCCAGCAAACGCTCTCGATCAGAGACGGGCATCCGCCATCCCTTGCCAGCCGGAGCGCAGCGTCTGCAAGATGCCATGGACCTCATCCACCTTGGCGACATCCATGTCGAAACCTGCCTGATTCAGGCGCTGGGCGCAGAAGTCGTACAGACGCGAGAGGTTCTCCACGACTTCATTGCCGGCGTCGGCCTCCAGCGCGCTGCCCAGCCCGGTCAGGATGTCGGCGCACTTGGCAATAGAGCGCGCCTTTTCCTCAAAGCGCTTCTGGGCGATATGCATGCGCAGGCGCGCCATCTCTTCGAGCAGGCCGTCCACCAGCATCAGCACCAGCTCCACCGGAGATGCCTGGGCGGTCTGCGCCACCGTATTGGCGGCGCGATAGTCGCCGTATCCGTCGTTCCAAAGGTTGTCGTTCATGGGTTATGGGTCCTGCGCCCCGGCTAGCTCTTGGACGACGGCGCGAACATCGAGCTCAGATAGTTCGAGGTGTTGCTCATCGTGGCTTCCAAATTCGCCAGGGTCGTAAATTGCGTCAGATAGCGCTGATATGCCTGTGCATACAGCCGCTCGATGGTCGACTGGTCTTTGGTGTACTGCGTCAACTGCTTTTGCAAGCCGTCCTGACGAGTTTTCAGATAACCGGTGGAGCTGTTGGTCCAGCTGCCCACATAGGTCTGCAGGCTGCCCAGCACGCCGGTGCGCTTGTATTCCAGAGTGTCGGTCTTGCCCAACAGGCTGGTCAGCGCATCGGGGTTGGACGCCACTTTTTTGGCGAACCGGCCAGCGTCCAGCGCGATCGTTCCGTCGCGCTGCGCGGAGATGCCGAAGTCGGTCAGACTGACACCGTTCACGGTGCTGCGCAGCAGGCTGTTGAGCTGGTTGCGCAGACCGCGCACGCCGGAGTCCCCATTAAGTGCAGCAGCCGCCACACCGCCTTCTGCGGAGCCCGCCGCCGTCAGCTTGTCGATGGCCTTGACGAGGCCGTTGTAGGCGTCGATAAAGCCCTGCATATTGGCCTTGGTCGCGGCCTCGTCCTTGGCGACGGTGACGGTGAAGGGCGAAGTCGTCACTTCCTTGAATTCCAGCGTCAGGCCTTCGATGCCGGTGTAGGTATTGGAGGCTTGGCGGATTTCCACTCCGGTGCCTGCACCCAATGTGAAGACCGCATCCTGGGCCTCGGACAGCTTCTGGCCTGCGACCAAAGCCACTGCGCTGCCATCCTGTTTCTGCATCTTCAACTCAAAAGCATTCGCTTCACCGGTCTCGGTGCTGGTCAGCATCAGCTTTTGCTCGCCGCCCTGCGTCACCATCGACGCCGTGATCTTGCCTGCGCTGGCCTGGTTCAAGGCCCGGGCGATTTCGGTCACCGACAGCTTGCCGTCGCCGTTTTCATCGGCCTTGTCCAGGTCCACCTGAACATAGCCTGCTCCGCCCACGGCAGACACCACCATGGTCGCGTCCTTGGGATAGTCTGTATCGGGCGCCAGGCCCAGATCCTGCATGCTGTAGAGCGTCTGCTGGGCCGTGGCCAGCTTGCTCACGCCAAAGGTGTAATTGCCTGGCGCAGCGGCACTGGACACCGTCGCCGCTGCGGCGCTGCTGCGCGACACCGCCGCCGTCTGAGCGATCACGCTGCCCTTGCCGGACAGGCTGCTCAACGCCGTGGAGAAGCCCGACAGCGCCGATTGCAGCGATGTCAGCGCCGTGGTTTTGCTCTGCGTCTTCTTGGTGTTGGTATCCACCTGCGCCTGGCGGGCGTGGACGTAGCTTTCGGCCAAAGCCTTGGCGGTTGTAACCGGATCGTAGGTAGCCACTGTGTTCCCCTTGTATGCGTTCGCGAATGGACAGTGCTAGCGGTTTCCGGCGACCTGCTGGCGGGCCTGGCGCTGCCAGGCCTGACCAGCCAGTTCATCCATGGCATTCTGCGCCTTGCGCTGCGCCAGCTGCGCCATGTCGGCGCGCGCCCGCTCCAGCACCGACTGCATGCTGTCGTGCTGGCGCAAGGCGGCCTGCATGTGCGCACTGGCCTGGGCATATTCGAGCTGCTGAACGCCACAGGCGTCCTTGCATTGCCCGGCCATGTCCATCAACCCCGAACGGAAACCTGCTGCATTCGCATACAAGGCGACATTCCCATGCAATTTCTTCACCCCGGCGCTGTGCGCCATGCTGTGCAGGCGCTCCAGCTGGGATTGGGTCTTGACCAGCAGCGCCCGAGCCCGGGCGGCCTCGGCCATGGACTGCTGGGCGCGCTGATCCAGGACGTCCACATATTGCGCCAGGGCCACCACGGGCAAGCTCATGCCAGCACCTCGCCCAGCTGGGCCACACAGGCTGCAAAAGGAGCAGCCTCTGCCGTGCCCTGGCGCAAGAATGCCTCCAACTGTGGCCAGCGCTGCACGGCCTGGTCGGTGCGCGCATCGGCGCCGGGCACATAGGCCCCCATGGGGATCAGCTCGCGCACCTGGGCATAACGGGCCTGCAGCTCCTTGACCTGGCGCGCAGCCTGCAAATGGGCTTCGGAAACCACCAGCGGCATGCAGCGGCTGATCGAGGCCCCCACATCCACGGCCGGGTAATGTCCGCGCTCTGCCAGCTCGCGCCGCAACACGATATGGCCATCCAGAATGGCCCGCGCCGTATCGGCGATCGGGTCTTGCTGGTCATCTCCTTCGGCCAGCACGGTGTAGATGGCCGTCATGCTGCCCTCGCCGCGCTCGCCGTTGCCGGCGCTCTCCACCAGCTGCGGCAGCATGCTGAACACCGACGGCGGATAACCGCGCGTGGCCGGAGGCTCGCCCAGGGCCAGCGCAATTTCGCGCCGCGCCATGGCATAACGGGTCAGGGAGTCGAGCAGCAGCAGCACATTCAGGCCTTGATCGCGGAAATGCGCGGCAATCGTGTGGCACAGCTCGGCCGCCATCATGCGCATCAGCGCCGGCTCGTCCGCCGGTGCCACCACCACAATGGCGCGGCGCATGCCTTCCGGCCCCAGGGAATGCTCAATGAACTCGCGCACTTCGCGGCCCCGCTCACCGATCAGGCCCACCACGATCACATCGGCCTCGGTGTGGCGCGTAATCATGCCCAGCAGCACGCTCTTGCCCACGCCGCTGCCGGCGAACAGGCCCACGCGCTGGCCACGCCCCAGCGTCAGCAGGCCGTTGATACAGCGCACGCCCACATCTAGCGCCTGCTCGATCGGGCGCTTTTTGAGTGGATTGACCCTGGGCGGTTGCGCAGGCAGCACACCGTCCCCAGTCAACCGCCCCAGCCCGTCCAGCGGCTCTGCCAGGCCGTTGATGACCCGCCCCAGCCAGCCCATGCCGATGCCCGGCTGCTGGCGTTCGGAATCCAGCGTCACACGCGCCCCGGTTGCCAGGCCGGTGACCGGCTTGAGCGGCATCAGATAGGAGACGGCACCGCGAAAGCCCACGACCTGGGCCGGCAACCAGGCGCCAGCCTGCCATTCGATCTGGCAACGGGCAGCCAGCGGCAGGGCCGCACCCGTGCACTCCAGCAGCAATCCGGTGGCCGCATGCACGCGTGCCGCCGGCTGCGCCACCGGCACATCGTCGAGCTGAACGCTGCGCAGCGACTGCGCCAGTCCGATGCTGTTGCCTGCCGCCATGCCCGTGGTCACAAGGCCTCCGCTGGCTGCAGCTGCTCACGCACCTGTTCCATACAGGCACCCAGGCGCTGCTTGCAGCCGGCATCGACCTCGGCCTCTCCCACGCGCAAACGGCATTCGCCGGCATCGAGAGTGCTGTCGGCCTGCAGCTTCCAGTCGGGAACGCGCGTGCTGTCCAGCTCCTGGATGCGCTGCAGATCGACCGGGTTCAGGTAGACCTGGACCTCGCCCGTGCGCTGGGGCATGCCCTGCAGGGTTTCCTCGACCAGCGCCAGAATCTGCGCCGGCTGCAGCGTCAGCTCGCAGCGCACCACCTGGCGCGCCACCCGCTCGACCAGGTCGATCAAATCCTTGCGCAGGCTGGCCTCCCAGTCGGCATGCAGCAACAGCAGCTGCTGCTTCAGCTCCGTCACTGGCGCGCCCAGGCTCTGCAGCTCGTCGCGCGCGCCCTGCAGGGACTCGGCGCGGCCCGCCTGAACGCCGGTTTGCAGCCCGGCCTCATAGCCGGCGCGCTCGCCCTCGGCCTGCCCCTGGGCAAAGCCCTGGGCGTGGCCGCGCTGCACCGCCTGTTCATAGGCCTGAGCCAAGGCCCGGGCATCCTCCGGCCCCACGGCATCGCCGGCGGCGCTGCCGTCTGCGCCCTGCTGCGCGCGGTCGGCCTGCACCAGGTCCAAGGGCGGAAAATGATAGGGGCGGTAAAGCACGCTCACTCCACCACCGCTTCGGCGAACAACTGAATCTCCAGCTCACCCGCGTCAACCATGGCCTTGACCAGATCCATGATCTCTCGCCGCGCCTGCTCCACACGGCTCAAAGGCACGGGGCCGCTGCGGCGCATCTGGTCTTCAAAGCTCTGCGCCTGGCGGCGTGGCATGGCGCCCAGCACGGCCTTGCGCACCGCAGGCTCGGCGCCCTTGAGCGCCAGCGCCCACAGCTCGGCCGGCACGGCCTCGATGATCTGGGTCAGCGTGGTCTCGGACTGGGTCGAGAGCACGAAGAAGTCATACATCTCGGTTTCGATCGCGGAGGCGATTTCGGGATCGCGGGCCCGCAGGCGCGCCACCAACTCCTGCTTGTTGCCTGGAATGCGGTTGAGAATTTCCGCCGCCTGCTTCACGCCCTCCATGGACACGCTTTGCGTGCCGAACTCGGCCAGATATTGCTCGGTCAGCATTTCCAGTTGCACCAGCAGATCTCGATCCACGTCCTTGAGCTTGGCCACGTTGAGCACCAGGGCCTCGCGGCCCGACTCGGGCAGATGCTCGATCACATCGCCGGCCAGTTTGGGCGGCAAAAAGGCCAGAAACACCGCTTGCATGCGCGGGTGCTCCTGGGCCAGCCGCTCGGCCAGCCAGGCCGGCGCCGCCCATTGCAGCCGCGCCATCTTGGGGCGGATCTCGTCGCCGTAAATGCTGTCGAGCACGCTGCCGGCGATGTCGCCGCCCAGCGCCAGCGCCAACGAGCGCTGCAAGAAGCTGCGCGAGGCACCATGCACACCGCTTTGCTCGCGGTAGTCATCGAAGAAATGCTGCAGCGACTGGCGCACCGAATCCACGCGGATACCGCTGAGGCGGGACATCACCTGAGTGACGGCCAGCAGGTCTTCGCGCTCCAGGCAACGCAACACGCCGGCAGCAGGCTCCTCGCCCATGCTGAGCAGCACGATGGCAGCCTGCTCGATCAGATCCAGACTTTCCGGGGCCGGCTGCTCCAGCAACGCCACGCCTGCCGCGCCTTCGGCGCTAGTCACCAACTGGTTGGCCATGTTTTTGTACCCATTGTTTGACCACTTCCGCCACCCGCTCCGGCTCTTTAGCCGCCAGGGTGCGCAAATGCTCGACCATCACATCCACTTCCGAACCCTGGGGTGGCAGATCCACGTTCTCCAGCAGCGACACCATGGACATATCGGAGGCGGCACGCTGACGCTCCGGCGCCGGCAGCAAGGAGGCGCCGCCCGCCGCCACACCGGCCAAGGCGACAGCCTCGCCCGCCTGCGGCACCTTGGTTGCGGCAGCGCCGCGCAGCACGGCATTGACCAGGCGTGCCAGCAGCACCAGCAGCGCGAGACCGCCCGCAGCCCACAGGGCCGTCACCACCCAGCCATACCAGTTGCCGGGCTCCTGCCACCAGGCCGGCAGCGGCGTGGGCGCCGTGAACGGCATGCTGGAGACAGCGATCTGGTCGCCGCGCCCGGCGTCCACCCCCAGGCCCACGCGCAGCAGCTTTTCAACCCGTGCCAGCTCGGCTTCACTCCATGCCTTGGCCTCCTTGGGCGCCACGGCATCGTCGAGCATCACCGCCACATGCAGCTTGTTGATGCGGCCCTTGCCGCGCTTGACCTGTATCACGCTGCGGTCGTAGGCATAGTTGCGCGAGACCGCCGCACGGAAATTGTTGTTGCTGTCCTTGCCTTCCTTGCCCGCATCGGCCTGCACATTGACCGGGCGGTTGCTCAGCGAGCCCGGCACGCCCAAAGCAACACCACCGGAGCGGTCGTTTTCCTCACGGGTCGCTTCATTTAGCACCCGGGGATCGCCGTTGTACTTCTCGTAGGATTCCTCGGTGCGGTCCTGGCTCAGGTCGGCCGTGACCGTCACGCGGTAGTGACCGGCGCCCACGGCGGCCGAGAGCAGCTCCTGGGCGTTCTGGCGCAGCTCGGCACTGATCTTGCCCGACTGCCCGTCCTGCGCCAGCGGATCAAAGCCCTCCGACAGGTCCACGCGGGCCGAGAGGAAGTTGCCCGCCTGATCGGTCAGCGCCACGCGCTGCGGGTCGAGCCCGGCCACGCTGCTGGAGACCATATGGATGATGGCCGCGATCTGCTCGTTCTTGAGCTGCTGCCCGGGCTTGAGCTGCAGCACCACCGACGCCGAGCTTTTGTCGCCGGTATTCACCACGAATGAGGAGGAGCGTGCAATCGACAGATGCACGCGTGCGCCTGCCACGGCATCCAGCGAGCCGATGCTGCGTGCCAACTCGCCTTCCAGGCCGCGGCGGAAACGCACGTCCTGCACGAACTGGCTCACGCCCAGAGGATCGTTGCGATCCATCAGCTCCAGCCCCTCGGGTAGCTTGGCGGCCACACCCTTGGCGGCCAGCAGCATACGGGCACGACCCAGATCGCTGTCGGCCACCAGCACCTGGCCCGATTCCGGGTGCAAACGGTATTTCAGACCTTCCGCCTCCAGCGCCGCCACCACATCGGCGGTCAGCACATTCTCGCGGGCGCCGAACAGAGGACGGTAATTGCTGCTGCCCTGCCACAGCAGCATGACCACCAGCGCGGTGGCGATGACCGCAGCCAGCAGCAAGGGCACGCCCATGCGCAGCGCGCCGGGCCGTGAAGAAAAGGAGAGCAGCCGCTGTGCGCCAGGCATAGCTGAGAAGCGGTTTTTAATGGAATCCAGCACGAACGTTTCCCTGTCTTACACCTGCAGCTTGACGACTTCGTCCACCGCACCCATGACCTTGTTGCGCACTTGCATCAGCATGGAAAACGACAGGCTGGCCTCCTGACTGGACAGCATGGCCCCCACCAGATCATCGCTGCGCCCCGCGTCCACGGCCGCCATCCGCTCCGAAGAAGCCTGGTTTTGCGCGTCCACCGAGCGCACCGCGCCCTCGAACATCTGCAGAAATCCGCTCCCCGGGGCAGGGCTGTCGGCAGCGGGCGCAATCGAGCTTGGAAGTAGCGACTCAAAGGCCGCAAAAGCACCGGCGGTGCGCATCAAAAGGCTGGAGGGTTCGATCTTCATCGTTCGTTCCCCAAGCCATTTCCTCCGACGCGGCGATTACCACTGGAGCCAGCCCTTCGGGGGGATGTTGTTGCACGAACAGTATACTATTCACAATTGATACAAATTTTATCGATTTAGCAACTCGTTCAGGCTTCATAGAGAAATTGCCGAAATTCGCGCAAAATCCCGCCACCTCGCCACCAAAACAACAAGCGAAAAAGATATCTACTGTGCAGAACGCAAAAACCCTGGACCCGGTCATGCTGGGACGACCGGTGCAAGCCTTCGACCAGTTGGCCGCGCTGCTCGCCCGCCAGGTGGAAACGCAGATGCAGCAAACCGGCCATCGCCCGGTAGCCATGCGTATCGAACACGCTCACTTCACGCCGCTGCGTGCTGCGGCTCCGGCTCAGCCGCAGATCACCCTGACCCGCGCCACCGTGCAGGCGCACATGGCTGCACGCTACGGCTTCGCGCAGGACGACATGGCCCCGGCGCCCGACGACCAGCCCGCCAGCCCGACCGAGCAGCGCATTGCCACCGCCTTGCACGATGCGGTGCGCCGCGCCACCCAGACCACGCTGATGCCGGCCGCAACGGCTCAGCCCCTCATCACGGCCAGCACCTGGCAATGGCAAGCCCAGATCCAGGTCGCGGACAGTGCCTGGCAACCGTTGAACATCGCGCTGGACACCGCTTGCTGTCAGGCGCTGGAGCAACAGGTGTTGCAGCTGCGACGCACTCGCCCCGCACCCACCCCGGCCACGCCCAAGCCGGCAGCGCCGCTGCACATCCAGCTGACCGCTCGGCTGCTGGAAAAAACCGTCTCCACCGCCGATGTGCAGGCCCTGCGCACCGGCAGCGTGCTGCCGATTGCCCTGGGCACCACCACGGTGCTGATCAATGGCGAAGCCCTGCTTGCGGCCACCGTGACCGAACACCAGGGCAAGCTGCACCTGACGGCCTTTGAGACTTTGGAATGAACACGATGGACCTTCACACCGATATGGACCTGCAGGATCTGCTGGACAGCAATGCACAAGCCCCTGCCGCCGATACCCCTGCGCCAGCGCTCAGCCCCGCCGAACCCGAGCGTCTGTCGCCGTTTTTGCACCGCATCCCCGTCACGCTGACGCTGGAAGCCGGCTCCGCCCGGATCACCCTGCAGGAACTGGCCGATCTGGGCCCCGACAGCGTGGTGCCGCTGGACACCGTGGTGGGCGAGCCGCTGACCATCAAGGTCAATGGCTCGGCCATCGGCAAGGGGGAGGTGGTGGTCTGCGGCGAGGCATACGGACTCAAGGTCCTGGAGCTGAGTGCCAATCTGCCTGCACTGAGCCACTGATCCACAGATTTCCAGCATGCAACAACACATGCACAGGGCGCTTCGCGCCCTCGTTTTTTTGAGTCTGGTCAGCGGTCTATGGCTTTGCGTGAGCCACGCCCAGGCCGCCAATATCCCGCTGCTGGAAAGCCAGCAAAGCCACGGGGTGACACAGCTGTCGATCAAGACGGAAATCTTCATCCTCATGACGCTGCTGGGCCTGCTGCCCATGATGGCCTTGATGATGACCACCTTCACGCGCTTCATCATCGTACTGGCTCTGCTGCGCTCCGCACTTGGCCTGCAGCAAGGCCTGCCCACGCGCGTGCTGACCGGAGTTGCGCTGATCCTCACCCTGCTGGTGATGCGCCCGGTGGGCGAGCGCCTGTGGACCGAGGCCTTCGAGCCCTATGAAAAAGACCAGATCGGCTTGATGGAAGCGCTGCGCCGCGCCGAAAAACCGATGTCGGACTTTTTGCTGGCCCAGACCCACGAGGCCGCACTCAAGCAGGTCAGCGCCCTGGCCAAGGAAGGCCCGGTGGCCAGCCCGCAGGACCACGCCTTCACCGTCAAGGTGGCGGCCTTTGTACTCAGCGAGCTCAAGACCGCGTTCATGATCGGCTGCGTGCTGTTCATTCCGTTTCTGGTGATCGACCTGGTGGTCTCGTCGGTGCTCATGGCCATGGGCATGATGATGCTGTCGCCGCTCGTGATTTCGCTGCCCTTCAAGATTTTGCTGTTCGTGCTGGTGGACGGCTGGTCGCTCACAGTCAACACGCTGGTCACCAGCGTCCAGGGGCTGTAGCAGCATGACGCCCGACATCGCCGTGGACCTGATGCTGCAGGCCATCCAGCTGGTGCTGGTCATCGTGGCCGTGCTCGTGGTGCCAGGCCTGCTGGTCGGCCTGTTGGTGAGCCTGTTTCAGGCCGCCACGCAGATCAACGAGCAGACGCTGAGCTTTCTACCCCGCCTCATGGTCACCTTGCTGGCCTTGGCACTGAGCGCGCGCTGGTTGGTCACCCAGCTCATGGATTTTTGCGTGCGCTTTTTCCAATACGCCAGCACGCTGCTGGGCTGAGCCTGAACATGGAGCAAGGCCTTTATCCGTATCTGCAGCAATGGCTGCAGCCGCTGTGGTGGCCGTTCGTGCGCACCATGGCGCTGCTGTCCTTCGCCCCGATTTTTGGTGACCCTACCGTGCCCCAGCGGGTGCGCGTCATCATCGCCATGGTGCTGGCCGTAGTCATGCTGCCCAGCGTCGCCCCCCATGTCTCGGCGGTGGAGGCGTTTTCGCTGCACGCCGTGGCGCTGACGCTGGAGCAGATCGCCATCGGCGCGGTGCTGGGAATAGGCCTGCAATTTGCCACCACGGCGCTCAGCATTTTTGGCTACCTGAGCGCTTCGCAGACCAGCCTGGCCATGGCCATGCTCAACGACCCCGTGCATGGCAGCTCCTCGGACGCGCTCTCGGTGCTGGCACTGCTAATGGGCATGCTGCTGTTTTTCGCCCTCGACGTGCACCTGCTGCTGGCCGGCATTCTGGCCGCCAGTTTCGACGCCTGGCCCGTGGGCCAGAGCCTGAGCCGCCTGCAGCTGCAAACCGTGGCCTACAACATGGGCTGGGTGTTTGCCGCGGCCTTTTTGCTGGCCACGCCCATCATCTTTGCCGCCATGCTGGTGCAGTTGGGCTTTGGCTTCATGGCCCGCATCTCGCCCAGCCTCAATATTTTTGCGTTGGGCTTTTCGGTGGTCACACTGTTCGGCCTGGCCATGCTGGCCTTCATGCTGCGCCACATCCCTGCGCACTATCTGCAGATGACGCGCCGCGCGCTCGATATGCTGACGCAGCTCATGAAGGGCTGACATCGTGGCCGACAGTGCTGGCGACAAGTCCGAAAACGCCTCGGACCACAAGCTGCGCAAATCGCGCGAGGAAGGCCAGGTGGCGCGCTCGCGCGATCTGGCCACGGCCGTGGGCCTGGTGGCCACGCTGCAGGTGACGGCACTTTTCATGCCCGACTATCTGCGCAAATTCCACGCCCTGTTCCAGCGCGGGCTCGACGACACCTCGGGCCCCGGCGCCCTCAACAACATCGTGGGCGCGGTCTGGGCCGACGCCGGCTGGCTGTTCGCCCAGATGCTGCTGCCCCTGTTCATCACGCCGCTGCTGGTGGCCGTGGCCTCGCTGGTGCCCGGTGGCTGGCTGCTGTCGGCCAAGAATCTGCAACCCAAGTTCAGCCGCCTGAGCCCCCAGCAGAACCTGTCCAAGTTCTTCAAGGCCAAGCATTACGGCGACCTGGTCATGTCGGTGCTCAAGGTCTCAGCCGTGGCCGCCGTGGTCTACGCCTACTGCAAGGCCAATGTGCGCCACTTCACGGCACTGCCATCGATGACGCTGGATCTGGCGGTGCGCGAGGGCATACATCTGTTTCTATCGGGCGTGATGTCCATCGTGGTGATCTTCATCATCCTGGCCCTGATCGACGTGCCGCTGCAGCGCTTTTTCTTTCTGCGCGGCCAGCGCATGAGCAAGCAGGAAGTCAAGGAAGAGCACAAGAGCAACGAAGGCCGGCCCGAGGTCAAGAGCCGCATCCGCCAGATCCAGCGACAGCTGGCGCGGCGCAGCGTGCGTGCCACCGTGCCCCAGGCCGATGCCGTCATCGTCAACCCAGAGCACTACGCCGTGGCCGTGCGCTACGACTCGCAGCGCGCCGAAGCCCCCTATGTCATCGCCAAGGGCGTGGACGAGATGGCCTTCTACATCCGCGACATTGCCACCCGCCACCAGGTGGAGGTAGTCAGCCTGCCGCCGCTGGCGCGAGCCATTTACCACACCAGCCAGGTGAACCAGCAAATCCCCTCGGCGCTCTACCAAAGCGTCGCCCAGGTGCTGCACTACGTGCTGCAGATCAAGGCTTTCCGCCAGGGCCGACGCCCGGGCCGCCCCGATCTACCGCGCGAGCTGGATATACCCGCCGAACTGTCCGACCCCCAACCCGCCCCATGAAGTACCTCACCGAACTGCGCCAGGCGCTTTCCCGCCACCAGTGGGCCGTGCCCGTGTTTCTGCTGGCCTTGCTGGCCATGATCATGCTGCCGCTGCCGCCGCTGGCGCTGGACATCTTCTTCACCTTCAACATCGTGGTGTCGCTGGTGGTGGTTCTGGTGGCCGTGGGGGTCAAGCGGCCGCTGGACTTTTCCATCTTTCCCACCGTCATCCTGGCCACCACGCTGATGCGCCTGGGCCTGACCGTGGCCTCCACGCGCGTGGTGCTGCTGCACGGCCAGAACGGCCCGGATGCGGCCGGCCATGTGATCGAGTCCTTCGGCAACGTGGTGATCGGCGGCAATTTCGTCGTAGGCCTGGTAGTGTTCGTCATCCTGATGATCATCAACTTCGTGGTGGTGACCAAGGGCGCAGAACGCATTTCCGAGGTCTCGGCCCGCTTCACGCTGGACGCGCTGCCCGGCAAGCAGATGGCCATCGATGCCGACCTGAATGCCGGTCTCATCAATCAGCAGCAGGCTCAGACGCGCCGCCGTGACGTAGCGACCGAGGCCGACTTCTACGGCGCCATGGACGGCGCCTCCAAGTTCGTGCGCGGCGATGCCATCGCCTCCATCCTGATTCTGGTCATCAACCTGATCGGCGGCGTCGCCATCGGCTCGCTGATGCACGACCTGCCGCTGGGCGAGTCCTTCCGTCTCTACGCACTGCTGACCATCGGCGACGGCCTGGTCTCCCAGATTCCGGCCCTGCTGCTGTCGGCAGCCTCGGCCGTGATCGTCACCCGCATCAGCGACGCCGATGCGGGTGAATTCCCCGACCAAGTGCGCCAGCAACTGCTGGCCAAGCCCACGGTGCTGTACAGCGCTGCCGTGGTGATGCTGGTGCTGGGCCTGATTCCCGGCATGCCCTGGCTGCCCTTCCTGGCTTTTGCCAGCGTGCTGGTGCTGGGCGGCTGGGTCATGGCCAAGCAACCAGCCAGGCCTCTGCCCGCCCAGGATGAAATGGTCTTGCTGCAGACCGTGACCGCAGCCGCTGCCCAGGACTTTGGCTGGCACAGCCTGCCGATCACCGAACAGTTGTCGGTACGCGTGGGCTACCGCCTGGTCGGCCAACTGGACCCGGCTCAGGGCGCACCTCTGGCCGTGCGCCTGCGCGGCGTGCGCCAGACCATCAGCGAAGCCATGGGTTTTGTCCTGCCCCCTGTGCATGTGCGCGATGACCTGACGCTGCCGCCCAACCAGTACACCGTGCTCATCAACGACACCGTGGTGGCCAAGGCCGAGGTGCATGCCGACCGGCTGATGGCCATTCCCTCGCCCCATGTCTACGGTCAGCTTGACGGGATCCCCGGCATCGAGCCCGCCTACCAACTGCCCGTGACCTGGATCGAACCCAAAGACAAGGCCCATGCCCTGGGCATGGGCTACCAGGTGGCGGACTGCGTGAGCATCGTCGCCACCCACCTCACACGCGTGGTGCGCAGCCATCTGGACGAGCTGATCCGCTTCGAGGACGTGCACGCCATGGGCGAACGCCTTACGGCCTTGTCGCCCAAGCTGGCCGCCGCGCTGGAAAAAGCCTGCCCCGCGCCGCTGCAGCACACGGTGTACAAGCAGCTGCTGCGCGAGGGTGTTTCGCTCAAGGACATCGTGCTGATCGCCACCGCCCTGGTGGACAGCGCCGAAGCCACCAAGGACCCCATCCTGCTGGCCGCCGAGGTGCGCTGCGCGCTGCGCCGCCAGATCGTCAACTCCACCGTGGGATCGGTGCCCGAGATCCAGGCCTTCACTCTGGGCAACAGCCTGGAGCAGCTGCTGCTGGGCGCGCTGAACACCGCACGCCACACCAACAAGAAGGTCGCGCTGGATAACTTCCCGGTGGATCCGAATCTGCTGGGCCAGTTGCAGGAGCACATGAGTCATGCGCGCGATCTGATGAAACAGCAGGCCACGGCACCGGTGCTGCTGGTCACCCCCCAGCTGCGCCCCCTGCTGGCGCGCTACGCACGCCTGTTTGCCCAAGGTCTGCAGGTGCTGTCCTTCAACGAGGTACCGGAGGGCAAGGAATTGAAGGTGCTAGGGACAGTTGGCTAAAAGAGGAGCATACAGCGCAATAGCTACAATTGTTTCAGCATGAAAAGCCATTGAAATCGATGCCTAAAAAGCGGTATATGCTATATTTTCTATAGCAATCGATACATCCAGGCATCGCACTCATGAATACCATGCCCGCACCAGCGGACTACAGGGGCTGTGCCAGCTCGCCCGCCCCAAATGGCACAGTATCTAGAGCTTGCCCGGGCAGATAACGCCGCGCCATCCAGCCTGGCAGATGCACCTGCATCTGATCGCTCCCCTGAAGCAGGGCCAGCAGTGGCGTACCGGCGCGCACATAGGCCACCTGGCGCACGCGTGTCGGGTCCGGCCAATCGGCCAGAGGAATGATCAGGACATCGATATGCCGCAGGTCCTCGTCCTCGTAGAGCAGCCGTTCGAACAGATCCGGGCGCAGCGCCATCTGCCGCACATGGGCCATATCGCGCTCGGGACTGCCTCCCTCTTGCGCCACATATTGGGCAAAGCGCGCCAGCAGGTCCTTCTGGAACTCGGCGGCGCTGCGGCGCACGTTCAGAAAGCGCATGCCCGCACCCTGCTCGCGCAGCATCTGGCGCGTGGGTGCCACGGTGGCATTCGTGCCCACCTCTACCTGCAACTGCAGGTAGGCAAATTGCGCTTGTGAGGTGCGTGCCACCATGCGCCAGTGCTGTAACTCGTCGAGCGCATCGCGAATACCAAAAAGCGCCAGCAGCCCCATACCGGAGCGCGGCGCTCTGGCATCCATAGCCCGGTTGTGAAATGGAATCGAGCTCGCAACCACCTGCAGACCATGCCCTTCATCGTACACACGCTCCGCCCCAACCACGGGTTGCAGATGCTTGCCATGCAGGCGAAACAGGCTGAGCAATGTGAGCTGGACACGAGACGAAACGGTATGGGACATAGGTGCGGGAAACGTCTACATCGGGGGTGGGTGAATCAATGGCGTGACATACAGTATATTCACAATGCTAAATTTCACACCAAGATTCCTTCTATTCTGTCGTTTCTGCACGCATTGCGTCAGCCGAACAGGGTCGCCATGACGTCACTTGAGCAGCAGGCACCTGAACAAGCCTAAACTGCAACAATCTCACCCTTCACACCATGATCCCTTCCAACCGCCCCGTCCTAGGCCGTGATCTGGATGCTGTCCGTCAGGAGTTCGGCTTGCTGACCAACGACATCATCTGGGTACTCAGCATGTCGATCACACGTTGGATGCAGGTGGTGCGTCAGGCACCGGATGAGCCCGTCAAAGATCCTACCCTGGCCTTGCTGGTGCGCTTTCTGGCTCAGCACCCGGAACTGGCCGTGATCCCCAAACAGCCCACTGCGCCCGAGATGCTGGCCTTCATGAGCGAGATTGCCGATATTGAGCCCAAGCGCTTTGCCACCTATTTCGGTGCCGAAAGCTCTGCCGCCTATCGCTGGATGCGGCCCGATGCCCGACCGTCATCCACCGTCACACGGCTCATGCACTTTCTGAAGACTGCTTTGCTGATGCAGGACGCAGCAGGACGCACCCAGTTGCTGGAAGATTGGCGCAAGACAGTAGCCCAGGAAGCACGCAATCGGGGCGTGGACGACGTGTTCAAGACCGGACGCTGGACCACGCCCATTCTCGACAACGGCGCACCGTCCTCCCCTCTCAAGCGCCCTGCAGCCCCCGTCGACGCCGAAGACTAAGACAAAAAACGCCGCAAAAGCGGCGTTTTTGGAGCAGGCTTCGTACAGCCGATCAGAGACTTAACCCTGCTTGGCCTGAGCCAGCATGGTGCCGGCATCGCTGACTTCAAACTTGCCGGGAGCTTCCACGTTCAGGGTCGCAACCTTGCCGTCCTTGACCAGCATCGAGAAGCGATTGGCGCGCAGGCCCAGGCCCTTGCCGTTCAGGTCCAGCGTCAGGCCGGTCGCCTTGGCAAAGGCCGCATCGCCGTCGGCAATCATGCGCACCTTGCCAGCCACCTTCTGATCGCGGCCCCAGGCGCCCATCACGAAAGCATCGTTCACGGCCAGGCACCAGATTTCATCGACGCCAGCAGCCTTGAGCTCTTCGGCCTTGGCCACATAGCCTGGCAGGTGCTTTTCGGAGCAGGTGGGCGTAAAAGCGCCGGGCACAGCAAACACGGCAATAGTCTTGCCGGCCAGAGCCTCGGGCAACTTCACGGGGTTGGGACCAAGGCTGCAGCCATTGCCTTCCACTTCCACATATTCCATCAAGGTCACTGCGGGCAGGGCATCACCAACTTTAATCATGACTATCTCCTTTGTTGCAAAGCACGGACCGCATTCTTGGCGGCCCAAATAAAAAAACGACCCACAGCATTGTGGGTCGTTTTCAAGGGCTTTGCAGCCGGCGGGCCTGGTTAGGCTTACACCAGAGCAGCCTTTTGAACCAAGCGGGTAGCAACCCAGTTCTTGGTCTTGGAGAGAGGACGGCTCTCGGTGATTTCAACCACGTCGCCCAGCTTGTACTCACCTTGCTCGTCATGAGCGTGGTACTTGCTCGACTTGATCATGATCTTGTCGTAGATGGGGTGCTTGACGCGGCGTTCCACCAGAACGGTCACAGTCTTGGCACGCTTGTCGCTGACCACCTTGCCAATCAAGGTGCGCTTGAGGGATGTTTTAGCTTCCGTCATGTCGGCTCCTTACTTGGCGGCTTGCTTTTCAGCAAGGATGGTCTTGGCACGAGCGATGTCACGGCGTGTAGCCTTGATGGTCGCAGTGTTGCCCAGTTGTTGCGTGGCCTTTTGCATGCGCAGACCGAAGTGAGCCTTTTGCAGGGACTTCACTTCAGCTTCCAGACCAGCCACGTCTTTTTGGCGGAGTTCAGCAGATTTCGTCATGTTGATCTCCTTAAGCACCAATGTGACGGGACACGAAGGTCGTGCGCAGAGGCAGCTTTGCAGCAGCCAGGCGGAACGCTTCACGGGCCAGCTCTTCAGGTACACCCACGATTTCGTAGATCACCTTGCCGGGCTGGATTTCGGCCACGTAGTACTCGGGGTTACCCTTACCGTTACCCATACGCACTTCGGCGGGCTTGGTAGAGATGGGCTTGTCCGGGAACACGCGGATCCAGATACGACCACCACGCTTGACGTGACGGGAAATTGCACGACGTGCAGCTTCGATCTGGCGTGCGGTCAGACGACCACGGTCAGTAGACTTCAAACCGAAATCGCCGAAGGCAACGGAGTTGCCACGGGTAGCGATGCCGGTGTTGCGGCCTTTTTGTTCCTTACGGAACTTGCGGCGTGCAGGTTGCAGCATGTTTATTCTCCTTTACCGTCCGCTGCTGTAGCGGGCGCGTCGGCCTTACGAACGCGCTTAACGGAATCAGCACCAGCGCCAGCAGGCTTGTCGCTGCCATCGGCAGGAGCGGCATTGGTGCCTGCGGGACGACGGCCACCACGGCCAGCGCCATCACGGCCATCACGGCGACCGTCACGACGAGGACCACGAGGACGACGTTCGTCTTCAGGACGGGGCGTTTCCACGGCGGGCAGATCGTTACGGCCCAGGGTGTCACCCTTGTAGACCCAGACCTTCACGCCGATGATGCCGTAAGTCGTCTTGGCTTCGGAGAAGCCGTAGTCGATGTCGGCACGCAGAGTGTGCAGAGGCACGCGGCCTTCGCGGTACCACTCGGTACGAGCGATTTCGATACCGTTCAGACGACCGGAAGACATGATCTTGATGCCTTGAGCACCCAGACGCATGGCGTTCTGCATGGCACGCTTCATGGCGCGGCGGAACATGATGCGCTTTTCCAGCTGTTGGCAGATGGAGTCAGCGATCAGCTTGGCATCGATTTCAGGCTTGCGCACTTCTTCGATGTTCACAGCCACGGGCACGCCCAGGCGAGCAGCGAGTTCCTTCTTCAGGGCCTCGATGTCTTCACCCTTCTTGCCGATCACCACGCCCGGACGAGCCGAGAAAATGGTGATGCGGGCGTTCTTGGCAGGACGCTCGATCAGAACGCGAGCCACGGCAGCGTTCTTCAGCTTGGCCTTCAGGTACTCGCGCACCTTGATGTCTTCGGCCAGCATGCCGGCGAAGTCACGGTTGCTAGCGTACCAGCGGCTTGCCCAGTTGCGGCTCACCGCCAGACGGAAGCCGGTAGGATGGATTTTCTGTCCCATATTCTTCCTTAAGGCCTCAGTTACCCACTGTCACATAGATGTGGCAGGTAGGCTTGCTGATGCGGTTGCCACGGCCCTTGGCGCGAGCAGTAAAACGCTTGAGCGTAGTGCCTTGCTCGACGTAGATGGTCTTGACCTTCAGTTCGTCGATATCGGCGCCGTCGTTGTGCTCAGCGTTGGCGATAGCGGATTCCAGAACCTTCTTCAAGATCACAGCAGCTTTTTTCTGTGTGAACTGGAGAATGTTCAGAGCTTGATCCACCTTCTTGCCGCGGATCAGATCCGCGACCAGGCGACCCTTGTCAACAGACAGGCGGACGCCACGGAGAACAGCACGTGTTTCAGACATGTTCTATTCCTTACTTCTTGGCTTTCTTGTCCGCAGGGTGACCCTTGAAGGTACGAGTCAGCGCGAATTCACCCAGCTTGTGGCCAACCATCTGGTCAGTCACATAAACCGGCACGTGTTGCTTGCCGTTGTGCACGGCGATGGTCAGACCGATGAACTCGGGCAGGACCATGGAGCGACGCGACCAAGTCTTCACTGGCTTCTTATCCTTGGTGGCGATGGCCTTTTCGACCTTAGCCAGCAAGTGATGGTCAACAAACGGACCCTTTTTAAGAGAACGAGTCATTTGCTACCCCTTACTTCTTACGGCGCGACACGATCATTGTCTGTGTGCGCTTGTTGTTACGGGTACGGTAGCCCTTCGTCAGATTGCCCCATGGGTCAACTGGGTGACGGCCTTCACCGGTCTTACCTTCACCACCACCGTGCGGGTGGTCGACAGGGTTCATGACCGTACCGCGGACGGTAGGACGAATACCCATCCAACGCTTCACACCGGCCTTGCCCAGACGGCGCAGGCTGTGTTCTTCGTTGGCAACTTCACCGATGGTGGCGCGGCACTCAATGTGCACCTTGCGGACTTCGCCCGAACGCATACGCACTTGAGCGTAGATGCCTTCGCGAGCCAGCAGAGTGGCGGAGGTACCAGCCGAGCGAGCGATCTGAGCACCGGCACCGATCTTCAGTTCGATGCAGTGGATGGTCGAGCCCACGGGGATGTTGCGGATAGGCAGGGTGTTGCCCACGCGGATAGGAGCTTCGGAGCCGCTGATGATGGTAGCGCCGACTTCCAGGTTGCGAGGAGCAATGACGTAGCGACGCTCGCCGTCTGCATAGCACACCAGAGCGATGTGGGCAGTACGGTTGGGGTCGTATTCAATGCGTTCAACCTTGGCGGGGATACCGTCCTTGTTGCGCTTGAAGTCCACCACACGGTAGTGGTGCTTGTGACCACCGCCCTTGTGGCGAGTTGTGATGTGACCGTTGTTATTACGACCGGCCTTCTGGAATTGAGCTTCCAGCAGGGGGGCAAAGCCCTCACCCTTGTGCAGGTGGTCGCGAGTAACCTTCACCGCGCCGCGTTGGCCGGGGGTCGTAGGTTTGAGCTTGATAACAGCCATGATTACGCAGCCTCCCCAGACAGGTTCAGCTCTTGACCGGGCTTGAGCATCACGTAAGCCTTGCGCACATTGTCGCGACGGCCCACGGTCTTGCCAAAGCGCTTGGTCTTGCCCTTGGTGTTCACCACAGACACACCAGCCACTTCAACCTTGAACATCAATTCCACAGCGGCCTTGATTTCGGGCTTGGTAGCGTTCTGCAGCACCTTGAATGTCACAGCATTGGACTTTTCAGCAACCAGAGTGGCCTTTTCGGACACGATGGGAGCGACCAGTACTTGCATCAGACGACCTTCGTCAAACTTGGTAGTGCTCATGCGAACATCTCCTTGAGTTTGTCGATCGCACCCTTGGTGACGAGCACTTTCTTGTAGTGCACCAGCGACACGGGGTCTGCATAGCGCGGCTCAACCACGAACACGTTCTTCAGATTGCGGGATGCCAGGTACAGGTTCTCGTCGATTTCTTCAGCGATCACCATCACCGACGAAGACAGGTTCATAGCCTTGAACTTGTCTGCCAGCACCTTGGTCTTGGGGGTATCCAGCGTCAGGGATTCCACAACTGCCAGACGGCCTTCGCGGGCCAGCTGAGACAGGATGGCAGTCATACCGGCGCGGTACATCTTCTTGTTGATCTTCTGCGAGAAGTTTTCTTCGGGCAGATTGGGGAAGATGCGACCGCCGCCACGCCACAGAGGCGAGGAGGACATACCAGCACGTGCACGGCCTGTACCCTTTTGCTTGAAAGGCTTGGCGGTGGTGTGACGCACTTGTTCACGGTCCTTCTGGGCGCGAGTGCCTTGACGTGCGTTGGCACGGTAGGCAGTCACCAGCTGGTGGACCAGATCTTCGTTGAATTCACGACCGAACACAGTCTCGGGAGCTTCCACCTTGGAAGCGGCCTGGCCTTGTTCATTCAGGAGTTCGAGCTGCATTAGTTCGCTCCTTTGGAAGCTTTAGCCTTGATCGCGGGGCGCACGGAAACGAAGCCGCCCTTGGCACCAGGAATGGCACCCTTGATCAACAGCAGTTGGCGTGCTTCGTCGATACGAACCACGTCGAGGTTTTGAGTAGTGACGGTTTCGTCGCCCATGTGGCCAGTCATACGCTTACCGGGGAACACGCGACCGGGGTCTTGTGCCATACCGATAGAACCGGGAACATTGTGCGAACGGCTGTTACCGTGCGAAGCGCGCTGCGAACTGAAGTTGTGGCGCTTGATCGTGCCGGCGTAACCCTTACCGATGGAGGTGCCTTGCACGTCCACCTTCTGGCCAACGCTGAACAGCTCTGCCACAGGCAGAACGGCACCAGCGGCATACTTGCCAGCGGTTTCATCAGTCACGCGGAATTCACGGGTCACTTCACCGGCTTCGACACCCGCCTTGGCGAGGTGGCCGGCTTGAGGCTTGGTCACGCGAGAAGCCTTGCGTGCACCGAAAGTGACCTGCAGGGCCACATAGCCATCGTTCTCTTGGGTTTTGACCTGAGTCACTCGGTTGTTAGAAACATCCACCACTGTGACAGGCACTGCGTCCCCATCATCAGTGAACAGACGCATCATGCCCACCTTGCGACCCAGCAACCCCAGGGAGTTGCTCAGACTCATTTGTTTGCTCCAAAACTTTTGCCGCTGAAACTGCAATTGGCCCAGCGTTGTGCCTTAGCAATCATGCATAGCACACAAAAGAAGGTTAATAAAACTTCGCATCAAAAGCGAAGCTCCAAATTTTAACGCGAACTGCTTTTTCAAGCAAGTTCGCGTTAAACAAAGACCCTTAAAAGCCTCTTGCGAGGCTTCCAAAACTCTTATTGCAGTTTGATCTCGACGTCCACACCTGCGGGCAGGTCCAGCTTCATCAGAGCGTCAACAGTCTTGTCAGTCGGGTCCACGATGTCCATCAGACGCTGGTGCGTACGGATTTCGAACTGGTCACGGCTGGTCTTGTTGACGTGAGGCGAACGCAGGATGTCGAAGCGCTTCATGCGTGTCGGCAGGGGCACGGGACCCTTGACGATGGCGCCGGTGCGCTTGGCGGTATCAACGATTTCAGCTGCAGACTGGTCGATCAGCTTGTAATCGAAAGCCTTCAGACGGATGCGGATTTTTTGCTTAGACATTGTTAATTCCTA
Organism: Comamonas sp. GW821-FHT11H03; assembly: GCF_058807955.1. NCBI lineage: Bacteria > Pseudomonadati > Pseudomonadota > Betaproteobacteria > Burkholderiales > Comamonadaceae > Comamonas > Comamonas sp. GW821-FHT11H03. The sequence goes on along the minus strand of NZ_JBXARF010000014.1, from coordinate 118 downwards.
GCTTTTCTAAGAATTAGGCAATGATCGTGGCAACCACACCAGCGCCCACAGTACGACCACCTTCGCGGATAGCGAAACGCAGACCTTCTTCCATGGCGATGGGGGAGATCAGCTTCAC
>NZ_JBXARF010000013.1:0-112435 GCF_058807955.1 Comamonas sp. GW821-FHT11H03 | reverse complement strand
TGATCGTGGCGATCAACAAGGACCCGGAGGCACCGATCTTCTCGGTGGCCGATTACGGTCTGGAAGCCGATCTGTTCACGGCCGTCCCCGAACTGGTCAACGCGCTGTAATTTGGCGCACATCAAAAGAGGGGCTTCAAGCCCCTCTTTTTCCGTGGGCGCCTGGCTCGTACAGGGCAGGTCATCAACAATAATTCGGCAGTTGCATGGGCGCTTCATACCCACTGCATTGATGGAGAGGGAGACTCTGAATGAATCGCAAGCATTGGGTGTTGGCGCGAGCCGGTTTGGTCGCCATGTGTGCAGGTGCTGCTTTGGTGGCGCAGGCCTGGACGGTAGGGCAGGTAGCTCCGATGTCCGGGGCCGAAGCCAGTCAGGGGCGGGCCTATGCGCAGGGCATGCGTCTGTACTTTGACCAGATCAACAAGGCAGGTGGTGTGCAGGGCCAGCCTGTGGAGCTGGCCGTGCTCGATGATGTGGGCCATCCCGAGGAGACCGTGGCCAAGACGCGCAAGCTGCTGAGCGAATCCAAGCCCGTGGTACTGGCAGGCTATTTCGGCAATCGCAATCTCTCGGCCTTGCTGCAAAGCAAGGCTCTGGATGGCTCGCAGATTCCGCTGGTGGGTTATCAGAGCACGGACACCCGTGTACTGGCATCTCCCCAGATGTTCTCCACGCGTGCTGGGCTTGCCGAGCAGGTCGCAAAGATTTCCACGCACCTGGCCACCGTAGGCATCACGCGGCTGGCGTTGGTGTTCGAGGAGCGTCCCGATGCGCAGGAGCTGACGGCTTTGGTGACCAAGGCCGTGAACCCCAGCGGGGCCAAGCTGGTGGCATCGGCCATGCTCAAGAGCCGAGGCGGCACGGACAAGGCTGTGCAGGAGCTGCAGGCCGCGAAGACTTCGCCTCAGGCCATTCTGTTGGTGGCTTCCAGCCCTGCCACGGCGGCATTTGTCGAGGCATATCGCATGGAGGGCGGTACCGCTCAGGTCTATGCCACGGCCGAGGCCGATATCGAGCAGTTGGCCAAGCGTCTTCCTGTGGAGTACATGAGCGGTCTGTCGATTGCCCAGGTCGTGCCCAGTCCCTACAAGGTATCGGGCAAGCTCAACAAGGAGTTTCGCGATGCGACGATTGCTGCAGGCAAGACTCTGGACGTTCCGGTGAGTTTCGCCATGATGGAAGGCTATGTGAATGCCAAGGTCATCGTGGAGGCCATGCGTCGCAGCCAGCCGGTGACGCCGGAAAAAATGAGTGCTGCCTTGCGCGGACTGGAGTCTTATGACCTGGGCGGCTACTGGGTGAACTTCAAGCCCGGGCAAGTGGGGTCCAAATATGTGGACCTGTCCATCGTCAATGCCGCCGGGCGCGTGACGCAGTAAGAAACCAAGGCCTGACGCAGCACCGCGTTCAGGCCTTTTTTGCGGCCGCTCCCATCACGATGCTCCTGCGTGCACAGAGAAGGCAAAAACTGTTGCCCTGGGGACAGGGAGTGGAGCCATGGCAGGCGAAACTGGCCAAGGCCAGTCGGACGGCTTCACCGTCGGCACAGGGGTGCAAACAGTGAGCCGCCCTTCGAACTGCTTCTGAAATAAGAGCTGCCTGCGTATTTGGAACAAACGCTACAGCCCTTTTTATTGATAAAACGAAGAAGGAGACAACACATGTCCAAGCTGCCACCCGCCCTCAAAAAGCTGGCTTTGCCTGTCATCGGCTCGCCGCTTTTCATCATCAGCAATCCCAAGCTTGTCATCGAGCAGTGCAAGGCCGGTATCGTCGGCTCCATGCCTTCTCTCAATGCCCGTCCGGCCGAGCAGTTGGAGGACTGGCTGGCAGAGATCACCGAGACTCTGGCTGCCTGGGACAAAGCCCATCCCGATCGTCCTTCGGCACCATTCGCCATTAATCAGATCGTGCACAAGAGCAATGACCGTCTTGAGCACGACATGCAAGTCTGCGCCAAGTACAAGGTGCCCATCATCATCACCAGCCTGGGCGCGCGTGAAGATGTGAATCAGGCCGTGCATAGCTGGGGCGGTGTGGTGCTGCACGACATCATCAACAACAAGTTTGCGCGCAAGGCCATTGAAAAAGGTGCCGATGGCCTGATCGCCGTGGCAGCCGGTGCTGGCGGCCATGCGGGTGTGAAGAGTCCATTTGCCCTGGTGCAGGAAATTCGCCAATGGTTTGACGGTCCTCTGGCGCTGTCCGGCTCGATTGCCACGGGTGGCTCGATTCTGGCGGCCCAGGCTATGGGTGCGGACTTTGCCTATATCGGATCGGCCTTCATTGCCACGGACGAGGCGCGCGCCGTCGAAGCCTACAAGCAGGCGATCGTCGAGGGCAACTCCGACGACGTGGTCTACAGCAATCTGTTCACAGGCGTGCATGGCAACTATCTGGCGCCTTCGATTCGTGCGGCCGGTCTGGATCCGGAAAACCTGCCTGAATCCGACCCCAGCAAGATGAACTTTGGCGGCGGTGCGCAAAAGGCCTGGAAGGATATCTGGGGCTGCGGCCAGGGCATCGGTGTCATTGACAAGGTGCAGTCCACGGCGGAGCTGGTGGCTCGCCTCAAGCGTGAGTACGCCGACGCCAAGGCAAGCCTGCTGGTTGCCTGAGGCAGTTCACTATCTTTGGTGCCAACGGCGTCTTCGGACGCCGTTTTTTATGGGCAGCTTGCTCGCTTGATGTTGCTCAAGCACGACTTTATCAAGGGTTAACCCTTGTTAAATCACATCGGAATTGATGCGTATCAATGTAGGCCTGGTCCTGCAATTGGCTTTTGCATATCAAGTCATGATGATTGTCAAAAGAAGAGTAGTATTCCGTTAATTTCAGTAAATACTGAAAATTGAGAAATGCAACACACCCCTTCTTCCTCCTCCGACAATCGGACCGATACAGCACATGCCCAGTTGGCGAGCGTCATCCGTCGCCCCAGCGCGGGTGCTGTGTGGCAGGTGTTTGCCGGGCTGATATGGCTGCCGCAGGCAGCCTTGCTGGCCTGGGCTGTGCAACTCATGGCCAATGGTCAGGGCATGGCGGCCGTCTGGCCCATGGCGGCGGGCGTGTTGTTGCTGGGCTTGCTGCGAGCTTGGGCAGAAGGTCATGGCGGCATGCTGGCCAACCGTGCAGCGCGCGCGCAGCTCAGCAGCTTGCGCGCACGGGTGGCGCAGTCGCTGGCTCAGGCATCGCCGCTGGACAAAAGCCGACCAGCCTCGGGTCAGGCCGCCAGCGCCATGGCCGAGCAGGCCGAGGCCATTGTTCCGTGGCTGGCGCGTTACCAGAGCGCGATGTGGCGTGTGCGTCTGCTGCCATTGGTGATTCTGGCTGCCGTGGCCTTGCAGTCATGGGTAGCGGCTCTAATTTTAATGGTTGCCGCGCCGCTGATTCCGCTCTTCATGGCGATCGTGGGCTGGCGTGCCAAGGCGGCCAGCGAAGAGCAGATGCTGCAACTGGGCCATATGAACGCGTTCTTGCTGGACCGCCTGCGCGGCCTGAGCACGCTGCGTGCTCTGCATGCCGTTGAGCTGACGGGCCAGCGGCTGCGTGACCATGCCGAAGACCTGCGCACCCGCACCATGCGCGTGCTGCGCATTGCCTTTCTGTCTTCTGCGGTGCTGGAGCTTTTCTCGGCGCTGGGCGTAGCCATGGTGGCCGTCTACATAGGCTTTCACCTGCTGGGCACGCTGAATTTCGGCGCCTGGGGCGGCAAGCTCGGTCTGGGTCAGGCCATGTTCGTGCTGCTGCTGGCACCGGCATTCTTCGAGCCGCTGCGCGATCTCTCGGCCGTCTGGCATGACAGGGCCGCCGGCGAGGCAGCACTGCAGACCTTGCAGAGCATGCAGGCTCAGTCCGTGCAGATTGTCGGTGCACAGCATCTCGTCGATCCGGTGCTTCCGGTAAAGGCAGCCTTATCGCCTGTCCGGCCTGTGTCCGTCTGCATTACCGACCTTGAGGTTCAGGCGCCGGGCAGCGACTCCCGGCTCGCCCCCCTGTCTTTGCAGATAGAGGCTGGAGAGCATGTGGCGCTGTGGAGTCCCAGCGGCAGCGGCAAGTCCGTGTTGCTGGCGCAGATTGCCGGCCTTTTGCCGGTGCAGCAAGGCCGTATCGAGGTCGATCGCAGAGTGCTCGATGCCCACAGCGCAACGCAGCTGCGCCAGCGCATGGCCTGGCTGGGTCAGCTGCCCCATGTCTTTGCTGGCTCGGCCGCGCGCAATATCGCGCTGGGGCGCAGCTCTGTAGGGCCCGAGCAGGTTGCCCAAGCCACGCAGCAGGCGGCGCTCGATGAGACCCTGGCGCATCGCCCAGGCGCAAGCCTGGGTGAGGGCGGTGCAGGTCTTTCCGGTGGCGAGGTGGTGAGGCTGGCTCTGGCGCGCATGGCCGCGCAGACGCAGGCCGGACTGCTGCTGGTCGATGAACCTACTGCTCATCTTGATCCCGAGACAGCCGCCCAGATCACGCAGTCTCTGCGCCATCTGGCCAGGGGGCGCACCATGTTGGTCGCCACCCACGATGCGCAGCTAGCCGCGGCCATGGATCGCGTGATCGAGCTGCCGCTGCTGCGACGAGTGCAGGAGCAGAGCGCATGAAGCAGCAAGCCATTTCAATGCGCGAGATGCTGGCCACGCTGGGCCAGATGGCGCAGCGCAAGCTCTGGCTGGGTGGAGCCGCCCTGGCAGCGCTCACTGTGCTGATGGGCATGGCTTTGCTAGGCTTGTCGGGCTGGTTCATCACGGCCACGGCCCTGGCCGGGCTGGTGCCAGCCACAGCCCTGGTGTTCGATGTGTTCATGCCGTCGGCCGGCATTCGCCTGCTCGCCGTGGGCCGCACCGGTGCCCGCTATGCCGAGCGCCTGGTAACCCACGATGCCACGCTGGCCGTGCTGGCCTCTTTGCGCCAGAGACTGTTTCTGAGCTGGGCTCGCCCGCAGGGTGCCCGCCTGCTGCTGCAGCGCCCGGCAAGGCTGTTGCAGCGTCTGACCGCCGATGTAGATGCCTTGGACAATCTTTATCTGCGCCTGCTGGTGCCTGCCGTAGCGGCGCTGGGCGCGGCCTTGCTGGCGGCTCTGGCCTACGGAGTCATGCGCTGGTGGCTGGGTCTGTTGACCCTGGCGTGGCTGCTGCTGACTGGCTGGGGCATTGCCCTGTGGCATGGTTTGCGCAGCCGCAAAGCCGCCGTACGCCGCGCCATGGCGCTGGAAGCCATGCGCGCCCAGACCGTGGATCTGGTTGCCGGTCAGACCGAGCTGCTGATGGCAGGCCAGTTGCCTGCCCAGGTGCAGCAAGTGCTGCACAGCGATGCGCGCTGCGCCCAGGCCGATGAGCGGCTTTATCAATCCGAAGCTGCTGCCGCCCAGGCTTATGGTGCGGTGTCTGCCATTACCTTGAGCGCATCCGTGCTGCTGATGGCCTGGTTGATGGAGCAGGGGCGCATCAACGCGCCGGTTGCTGCGCTGGGTATTTTGCTGGCACTGTCGGCAATGGAGCCGTTTGCAGCTCTGCGCAGAGGGGCAGAGCAGGCCGGGCGTACCTGGCTGGCGCTGCGCAGGCTGGCTCCGCCGCTGGCGGCCAAGGTCGAAGCGGCAGAGAACCCGCAGCAGCCCATGCAGAAGCTGGCCGTCAGCCTGCAGGCTGTCCGGCTTCGTCAATTGGGGCCGATAGACCTGAATGTGCGCCAGGGCGAGCGCGTGGCGCTGATCGGCAGCAGCGGTGCAGGCAAGACCAGTTTGCTGCATTTGATGGCGGGTGAGCTGCAGCCGCACGAAGGCGTGGTTCAGGCCCGCAGCTGCAGCTGGATGACACAGCGAACCGAGCTTTTTCAGGACAGCCTGCGCAACAACCTGAGGCTTGCAGATGCCGATGCCGACGACGAGCAACTGTGGAGCGTCCTGCAGGCTGCAGGTCTTAGAAGCGACGTCATGGCCCTGCCACAGGGGCTGGACACCATGCTGGGTGAAGGAGGCATGGGTCTGTCCGGAGGCCAGTCGCGCCGGCTGGCACTGGCCAGACTGCTGCTGAGCCCAGACCGCTGTTGGCTGCTCGATGAGGTGACCGAGGGACTGGATGCCGTCACTGCTGCCGATGTGCTGAAGCGGTTGGTGCAGGCGGCTGAGTGTGGTGCGCGAACGCTGATTTTTGCCACGCATTGGCAGCGTGAGGCGAGCCTCGCCGACCGCATTGTGTATCTGCAGGCAGGACAGGTGAGGGCGCAAGCCCTGCGTGGCACCCCAGAGTTTGAGCAGCTGATGGCAAGGCTGCGACCCGATGCGCTGGGTGCTGTTGCACCGCAGTACATATGTTTTTCCGATTGATTTTTGAAGTACCGAGAGAAAGGACCTGACCATGGACCTCGATATCGTCGATTTATCGCGACTGCAGTTTGCGATAACGGCGCTCTACCACTTTCTGTTTGTGCCGCTGACACTGGGCCTGTCCATACTCGTCGCCATCATGGAGACGGTGTATGTGATGACCGGACGTGCCATCTGGCGCGACATGACCAAGTTCTGGGGCGTGCTGTTCGGCATCAACTTCGCCATGGGTGTGGCAACCGGCGTGGTGATGGAGTTCCAGTTCGGCATGAACTGGAGCTACTACAGCCACTATGTGGGCGACATCTTTGGTGCGCCGCTGGCGATCGAGGGTTTGATGGCCTTCTTCATGGAGGCGACCTTTGTCGGCCTGTTCTTCTTTGGCTGGGATCGCCTCTCCAAGGTCAAGCACCTGATCGTCACCTGCCTGATGGCTGTAGGCACCAACTTCTCGGCGCTGTGGATTCTGGTCGCCAATGGCTGGATGCAGAACCCCGTGGGGGCGACGTTCAACCCCCAGACCATGCGCATGGAAGTGAATGACTTCTTTGCCGTGCTCACCAATCCCGTGGCGCAGGCCAAGTTCGTGCACACGGTGTCGGCGGGCTACGTCATGGCCTCGCTGTTCGTGCTGGGCATTTCGGCCTGGTATCTGCTCAAGGGGCGTCACATCCATCTGGCCAAGCGCTCGATGACGGTGGCCGCATCCTTTGGTCTGGCTGCTTCGCTGTCGGTGGTGGTGCTGGGTGACGAATCCGGCTATCTGTCATCCGAACACCAGAAGATGAAGCTGGCGTCGATCGAAGCCATGTGGGAGACCGAGCCCGCACCGGCCTCTTTCACGGCCATTGGCTTCCCCGACCGCGAGGCACGCGAGACCCACTTTGCCGTCCACATCCCGTGGGTCATGGGCCTGATCGGTACGCGTTCGCTGGACACCCAAATTCCCGGCATCAACGAATTGGTCAAGAGCGCCGAGGGCAATATCCGCAACGGTATCGACGCCTACGACGCGTTGCAGACCATTCGCAAGGCCAGGACCGATGCCGAGATTCCCGCCGAGGCACGCCTGCGGTTTGAGAACAATGGCGCCAATCTGGGCTACGCCCTGCTGCTGATGCGCTATGTGGATGATCCACGCAAGGCGACCGAAGCGCAGATCCACCAGGCGGCAACGGATACCGTGCCGCCGGTGGGGCCGCTGTTCTGGACCTTCCGCATCATGGTGGCCCTGGGCATGTTCTTCATCATGCTGACCGGCACCTTCTTCTGGCTGGCTGCCCGCCACAGGCTTGATGCCTACCCCTGGCTGCTCAAGGTTGCCGTGTTCTCGATTCCGCTGCCCTGGATTGCCGCCGAATGCGGCTGGGTGGTGGCCGAGCTGGGTCGCCAGCCCTGGATCATCGAAGGCGTGCTGCCCACGGCCATGGCGGTTTCCAATCTGGGTGCGAAGACGCTGTTGCTGACCATTGCCGGTTTCGTGCTGATCTATACCGTGCTGCTGGTTATCGAGCTCAAGCTGATGGTCAAGGCCATCAAGAAGGGCCCCGAGCATGAGAGCGAACCCCACCTCAGCCTCTACGAACCCATGATCAAGAAGCTGGCACGCGGCCAAAGCTGAGAGGAGCAATCAAATGATCTTGCATGAACTGATTTCATATGACGTGCTGCGCCTCATCTGGTGGCTGCTGCTCGGCGTGCTGCTGGTGGGCTTTGCCGTCACCGACGGCTTCGATCTTGGCGCCATGGGCCTGCTGCGGGCCACGGCCAAGACCGATGTCGAGCGCCGCACGGCCATCAACTCCGTCGGCCCCGTGTGGGAAGGCAATCAGGTGTGGCTGATTCTGGGTGGCGGCGCCATCTTTGCAGCCTGGCCTCAGCTTTACGCCGTGTCCTTTTCGGGCTTTTACCTGGCCATGTTTGCTGTGCTGGTGCCGCTGATCCTGCGTCCCGTGGCGTTCAAGTTCCGCAGCAAACATGAAGATGCGGCCTGGCGCAACCGCTGGGACTGGGTGCTGTGCATCACGGGCCTGGTGCCTGCCCTGCTGTTCGGCGTGGCCGTGGGCAACGTGATTCTCGGCGTGCCATTTCGTCTGGGTGACGATATGCGCATTTACTACGATGGCAGCTTCTTTGGTCTGCTCACGCCTTTCGCACTGCTGTGCGGTCTGGTCTCGCTGTCCATGCTGCTCATGCATGGTGCGGCCTGGCTGATGTTCAAGACCGAAGGCGAAGTCGCCAGCCGCGCTGCCAGGTACGGCACATGGTTTGCCGTGTTGACCACCGTGTTGTTTGCGGCCGCCGGCCTGTGGCTGGCTACGGGCATCAACGGCTATGTGATTACCAGCGAGATCAACCCCGTCGGTCCCTCCAACCCCTTGAACAAGACTGCAGCCGTGGCGGCCGGTGCATGGATGGCCAACTTCAAGTCCTATCCCTTGCTCTGGCTGGTGCCTGGTATCGGTCTGCTCATGCCGCTGATCGTGGCCATCGGCTTGCGCAGCCGTCGCGAGTGGCTGGCGCTGATGGCAAGCGGCCTGGCGATTGCCGCAATCATCCTGACTGTGGGCGCAGCCATGTTCCCCATGATCCTGCCCTCCAGCATTGATCCACGCTTCAGTCTGACGGTCTGGGACTCGTCCTCCAGCCATGTCGTGCTGTTCATCATGCTGGTTTGCGTGCTGATCTTCCTGCCGTTGATCCTGGCCTATACCAGCTGGGTGTACTCGGTGCTGCGAGGCAAGGTGGACGTGAAAGCCATCGTGACCGGCCAGGGCCACTCGTATTGAGATGGGATGCCCCTCAGACGCTCTGCTGCGTTCTTCAGTCTGTGTGAGGGGCGATTCGAATATTGTTGGCCCATGCATTGGATGGGCCGAATGAAAGGAAATTTATGTGGTATTTCGCCTGGTTGCTGGGTCTGCCGCTGGCAGCAGCCTTTGCTGTGCTCAATGCGATCTGGTTCGAGCTGATGGATGACGAGGCAACGCGTCGCAAGCTTCTGGAGCGAACCAAGTCGCTGCCGGACGCCTGAGTCGCCAAGACGAGGAAAAGCCCGGTCGGCTTGCGCTGACCGGGCTTTTTTATGGACCAGGCCTTGTCCTGCTCAGGCCGTGCGGGAGCCTCTCAGCGCTTGCGTAGCCCGAGCCAGCTCGGTGATCAGCGACCAGTTGCCACTCTCCACGGCATTGGCGGGGACCAGCCAGGAGCCGCCCACGCAGACCACATTGGACAGCGCCAGAAACTCCGCCGCGTTGCTGGGCGAAATGCCGCCCGTGGGGCAGAAACGCAGCTCCCCGAACGGACCTTGCCAGGCCTTCAGCATCTGGATGCCGCCGGACTGCACGGCGGGGAAGAACTTGAGCTCGGTAAAACCGTCTTCCTGAGCCATCATGATTTCGCTGCTGGTTGCGACACCGGGCAGCAGCGGCAGGTCCAGATCGCGGCAGGCCTGGCCCAGCTTGCCGGTGTAGCCAGGGCTGACGGCAAACCTGGCGCCGGCCCGAGCTGCCGCTGCGGCATCGGCCGCATTGCGCACGGTGCCCGCACCGACGATGGCTTCGGGCAGTTGTTTGGCGATGGCTTCTATGCAGGCCAGACCCTGAGGCGTGCGCAGCGTGACCTCCAGAACCCGGATGCCGCCTGCCAGCAGTGCTTTGGCCATGGGCACTGCATGTTCCGTGCTGTGCAGCACGATGACCGGAATCACCGGTGCATCCTGCATGATGGACAAGGCGGTCATTTGAGCAGCCATGTGCAAGCTCCTTCTTCTGCGCTCAGCGCATTGCGCCGGAATCCGGCAAACAGTTCACGGCCCATGCCGCGGTGATTGGCGTGCTGCAGCTCGGCGGGCATGATGGCCAGCGGTCTGGCCTCCCATTCGGCATCGGTCAGCTCGGCCTGCAGCAGACCGGCGGGGGCGTCGAGCACCATGATGTCGCCGCTTTGCACCTTGGCCAGCGGGCCGCCTGCCAGTGCTTCGGGACTGACATGGATGGCTGCCGGAACCTTGCCCGATGCGCCGCTCATGCGGCCGTCGGTGACCAGGGCCACGGCATAGCCCTTGCCCTGCAGAACGGCCAGCGGAGGGGTGAGCTTGTGCAGCTCGGGCATGCCGTTGGCCTGCGGCCCCTGCCAGCGCACCACACAGACGATGCCATCGAAGCCATTGGTCTGGCAGGCCTGCTCCAGCGCACCGGATTGGAAGGCCGCCTGCAGCTCATCCTGGGAATCAAAGACCCATGCAGGTGCCCGCAGTGTGTGGCGATCTTCCGGTACGGCGCTGATCTTGATGACACTGCGGCCCAGATTGCCTTTGAGCAGCTTCAACCCACCCGTAGGGCTGAAGGGACGACTGGCGGGGCGCAGAACAGTGTCATCGCCGGAGATGCCCGCATCCTGCCAGTGCAGCTGATGGTTTTCGACATGGGGAATGCGCCCGAAGGCGGCCAGCCCTTCGGGCCTCACCGTGAGCACGTCGCCATGCATGAGTCCGGCCTGCAGCAACTGGGCGATCACGTAGCCGGGGCCGCCTGCGGCCTGGAACTGATTCACATCGGCGCTGCCATTGGGGTAGACGCGGGCCAGCAGAGGAACCACTGCGGACAGCTGCTCGAAATCATCCCAGTCGATGACGATGCCGGCAGCTCGGGCCACGGCGACCCAATGGATCAGGTGGTTGGTGGAGCCGCCGGTGGCCAGCAGGGCCACCATGGCGTTGACGATGCAGCGCTCGTCTACGACATGCCCTATGGGGGCAAAGCGGCGGCTCCGGGTGATGGACAGCACGGTGCGCATGGCTTCGCGCGTGAGCAGTTCGCGCTCGGTGTCGGCGGGGTTGATGAAGGCTGTGCCGGGAACATGCAGCCCCATGGCTTCGAGCAGCATCTGATTGCTGTTGGCCGTGCCGTAGAAGGTGCAGGTGCCCTGGTCGTGATAGGCCGCATTTTCTGCCGCCAGCAGCTCCTGCCGGCCGACCAGTCCCTGCGCCGCCTGCTCGCGCACCTTGGCCTTGTCGCTGTTGGACAGGCCCGAAGTCATGGGGCCGGCAGGCACGAACACCATGGGCAGGTGGCCGAAATGCAGAGCGCCGATGAGCAGGCCGGGAACGATCTTGTCGCACACGCCCAGCATCAGGGCCGCATCGAATGTGTCATGCGTGAGAGCCACGGCGGTGGACATCGCAATCGTGTCGCGGCTGAACAGGCTCAGCTCCATGCCCGGCATGCCCTGGGTCACGCCGTCGCACATGGCGGGCACACCGCCGGCCACCTGGGCCGTGGCGCCGTTGCGTCTGGCTTCATCTTTCAGAATATCGGGGTAATGCGCAAACGGCGCATGGGCGGAGAGCACATCGTTATAGGCCGTGACGATGCCGATATTGGGGCCTTTTTCCTCAACGATGCGAATCTTGTCCGTGCCGGGCAGCGCCGCAAAGGCATGGGCCACATTGGCGCAGCCCATGGTGCGTACCTGAGGAGGGCGCGAGGCCATGGCATCGACCTGTGCCAGATAGTCGGAGCGGCTGGCGCGGCTGCGCTCCTGGATGCGCCGCGTCACCTGGTCCAGAACGGGGTGAAGTGCCATGATGAAAGTCCTTGGGCAGCAATGCCTGTGCTTCGGGCGCAGGCATTGTCTTGGAATGAGTCAGAGCCATGCGTGGGGCATGGCTCCATGGTTGCGCGCTTATTTGGCGCGGGCTTGCTTGACAGCGGTCTGCACAGAGTCCCAGGTGCCTTGACCTACGGATTTGGCAATGCCGGCATTGACGGCGCCGAGCTTGTCGCGCATGCGACTTGCTTCTGCGGCCGGCAGTTCGTTGACCTGCATGCCTTTGGTCTTGATCTCGGCCAGAGCCTTGGCGGCTTCTTCGCGCGTGTCCTTGCGCTCGAATTCACGGCTCTTGATTGCAGCGTCCTGCAGCACCTTCTTCTCGGCAGGGCTCAGCGTGTCCCACCACTTCTTGCTGACCGTCACGATCCAGGGGCTGTAGACATGGTTGGAGACGGTCAGGTACTTCTGCACTTCATAGAACTTGCTAGAGAGCACGGTGTTGAAGGGGTTTTCCTGACCGTCCACGGCCTTGGTTTCCAGCGCCGTGAACAGCTCGGAGAAGGGCAGGGGAACGGCATTGGCGCCCAGGGTCTTGAAGCTGTCCAGGAAGACATTGTTCTGCATCACGCGCAGCTTCACGTCCTGCAGATCTTCCAGCTTGGTGATGGGGCGCTTGTTGTTGGTCAGATTGCGAAAGCCGTTTTCCCAATAGACCAGACCCACCATGCCTTTGGGCTCCAGGCTGGCCTTGACCTTCTCTCCCACGGGGCCGTCCAGCACGGCATCGGCCTCCTTGGTGTTGGCAAACAGAAAAGGGGTGTCCCAGATCGCCATTTCGGGCGACAGGCCCACCAGCGTGGCGGTGGAGCCGACCATCATTTCCTGGGCACCGCCGATCAGGGCCTGCTGCATCTGGGTGTCCGAGCCCAGTGAGGCGTTGCCGATGGCGCGGACCTTCATCTTGCCGCCGCTGGCCTTTTCCACTTCCTTGGCGAACATGCGCACCGCACGACCCTGGTTGGAGTCTTCCACCAGGCCATAGCCGAACCGCACCAGGCGGGGTTTGAAGTCCTGCGCCTGAACGGCGCCTGCGGCCAGCAGCATTGCCGTGAGTCCTGCGACTGCAAATTTGATACGCATACCCGTCTCCTTGCTTGTTTGGGCCTGGGCCCTTTGATGAAATTGGAACTGCCGTGATGCGCTTGATTGCAGTGCGCACCATGCTATGAATTTAAGAGCTTTCATGAATCGAATGCCGTTCTCAGTGCATCCATTTGAGCGGGCCCGTGACCAGCTGAGGGAAGATCACGAAGAGCACTGCCAGCAGCACATAAACCATCAGGAAGGGATTGGTGCCCTTGATCACGGTCTCCATGCGCAGCCTGCCAACCCCGGCCACCACGTTCTGCACCGTGCCCACCGGAGGGGTGATCAGGCCGATACAGCCCACATAGATGAACATGAAGCCGAAGTACACCGGATCGATGCCGGCCTTGACGGCCAGCGGCGCGCAGACCGGACCGAAGATCAGAATGGTCGGGGTCAGATCCATGGCGGTGCCGACCACCAGCAGGAAGAGCATCATCACGGCCATGAAGAGCATGGGCTGATCCAGCAGGCCCGAAAAGCTGTCGGCCAGCATATTGGGCAGGTCGGCGAGCGTGATCATGTAGGCGGTCACAGTGGCCGCACCGCAGAGGAACATCACCACAGCGGTGGTCTTGGCGGCGCCCAGAAAGACTTCGTAGAGCCTGCTCCAGCTCATCTCCCGATAGACCACCATGGACACGAACAGCGCGTAGACCGCAGCCACCACGGCGGCTTCGGTCGGTGTGAAGACTCCGCCCTTGAGGCCACCCAGAATGATGACCGGCATCATCATGGCCCAGAAGCTCTTGACCAGTGCCTTGACGCGAAGACCCCAGCTCACGCGTTCACCCGAGGCCAGCTGGTATTTACGCGCGATGAACCACCAGGCGGCAATCAGAAAGCTGCCCATGAACAGGCCGGGAACCACTCCCGAGAGAAACAGCTTGCTGATGGAGGTGTTGGTGGTGACGCCGTAGATCACGAACGGCATCGAAGGCGGAATGATGGGGGCGATGATACCGCCCGAAGCCAGCAGACCGGCGCTGTAGCTGTCAGGATACTTCTGGTCGCGCATCATCGGCAGCAAAATGGTGGCCAGCGCGGCCGTGTCGGCAATGGCCGATCCGCTCATCGAGGCCAGCAGCACGGCTGCGCCGATGGCCACATAACCCAGGCCGCCCGGAATGTGACCGACGAAGGCGCGGGCCAGATCGATGATGCGGCGCGACAGGCCGCCGGCATTCATCAGCTCACCCGCGAGGATGAAGAAGGGCACGGCCAGCAGCGGGAAATTGTCGAACCCGGCTTGCAGATTCTGGGCGAGCAGCTGGGTGTCGAAAAAGTCCAGGTGCCACATCAGTGCGACACCGGTGAGTATCAGTGCATGGGCAATCGGCATGCCGATCACCATGCCGCCGATCAGCACGGAGAGAAAAATCAGGGTGACGATCATGGCGTCTTACTCCACGCTGGTTTCAGAAGACTCGGTCGGGGTGCCGCGCAGCATGTCGCGCACCACGACCAGCAGCATGCCTATGGCCAGCACCAGCGTCGCCGCTGCACCCAGAGCCAGGGGATAGCCCAGCACGGTGCTGTAGCTGCTCCAGCCGGCAATAACCTGCTCCCAGGAGCCCCACAGCAGCAAGGCCATGCAGGTACCGATCAGCAGCTGCGAGACCCAGAACAGAACTTTGCGGGTGATCGGGTCGACCCGCGATGTCACCATGTCGAAGCCCAGATGGGCGCCTTCAAAGGCCGCCACGATGGCACCGATGGCCACCAGCCACACAAACAGCAGGCGCGAGATCTCCTCATAGGAGACGATGCTGGTGTGGAAAACGTAGCGCAGCACCACGTTGACGAAAACGGCCACCACCATGCCGGCCAGGGCCAGCACCATCAGGCCTTCGGCCAGGCGCTTGAGCCATGGCTTGCGAGCCTGTGCCTCTTTGTGATCTTCAGACATTGGCTGTCTCCTGCTGTTTTTTATGCTTGGGACTCGCGCCTTGCCCATTGCCGAGCCTTGAGCGCGATGTCGTTGAGGTTCATGGTGGCGCTGACGGTCAGAACATCGGGCTCCTGACGCGGGTCTTCCAGTGTCGTGAACTGATTGGCCACCAGGTCGGGCGAGAAGAAATGCCCGGGTCGGGTCTGGACGCGTTCCAGGGCCGTGGCGTAGTCGAGATCGAGAAACACAAAACCCAGCTGCTGGGCGCTGCGCAACTGGTCGCGGTACTTGCGCTTGAGCGCCGAGCAGGTCAGCACCAGGCCGTGTTCGGCATCTGCCTGAGCCAGTCGCTGCGCCAGACGCTCCAGCCAGCCTTCGCGGTCGGCATCGGTCAGGGCAATGCCGGCCTGCATCTTGGCCACGCTCTGAGGGGAGTGGTAGCTGTCTCCTTCCACCAAGGCCCACCCCAGTTGACGGGCGATGGCTTCTCCTGCGCTCGATTTGCCGCAGCCGGAAACTCCCATGACGACCAGTGCCGACAGGGTGCCCTGGGGCTGGATCTTGCTTTGAATCATTTTTGGATAGCGCTATCCGATGTGGTTAAAAAATGAGCAGCCTGGTGCTTTCTGCGATTGGCTTCAGACCTTGGTCGAAGGCAAGTCAGTGCTTTCATCAAGCTGCTTTTTCAGACTTCATTTCAAGTCTGGATAGCGCTATCATACCCAAAAGACCTCAGGCATTTGATTAGGAGATTCCCTTGCCTTCCGAGACCCATACCAAGAGTGAATCCCCGGCCGACAGCGCTTCTTCAAGGCGATCTCGTGCCAGCGGGCGTGTCACCCTCAGCGATGTGGCACAGGCTGCAGGCGTGAGCCCGATGACGGTCTCCAGAGCCTTGCGCGGAGAGCGAAGAGTGGCTGCTGCCCTGGTCGATAAAGTGCGCGAGGTTGCGGCTTCTCTGGGTTATGTGCCTGATCTGGCAGCGCGTGCACTGGCCTCGCAAAAAAGCACCCAGGTGCTGGTGCTCGTGCCGATGCTCTCCAACACCTTGTTTGTGGAGGTCCTGGAGGCTGTGCACAAGGTGCTGTTTGCCCAGGGCTATCACATGCTGATCGGTGTGACTCACTACGACCCGGCGGAAGAAGAGCAGCTGTTGAGGGCCTATCTACCCATGCGGCCTGCCGGCCTGTTGCTGACCGGCTTTGACCACAGCGAAGAGTCGCGGAAATTATTGGCTGCCAATCCCGTGCCGCGCGTGCATCTCATGGAGTTGCGCGATCCCGGCACCGCTTCCGATTGCTACAGCGTTGGTTTTTCTCAGATTGCAGCGGGCGCTGAAATGACCCGTCATCTGCTGGACAAGGGATACAGACGCATCGCTTTTTGCGGAGCCCAGCTCGATGCGCGTGTCATGCAGCGCCTGGAGGGCTATCGGCAGGTACTCAAACATGCGGGTCTGTATGACCAGAGTCTGGAGATTCTCAGCCCCGAGCGCTCATCGCTGGCGCTGGGTGCAAGGCAGTTCGAGACGCTTCTCAAGGCCCGCAACACGGTTGATGCCATCTTTTTCTGCAACGACGACATTGCACAAGGCGCGTTGCTGGAGGCCAACCGCATGGGGGTCAAGGTGCCGCAGCAGGTGGCGATCGCCGGGTTCAACGACCTGCCTGGCAGTGATCAGATGGTGCCGCCTCTGACTACCATCCATACACCCAGAGATGAAGTGGGCAGAAAAGCTGCCAGCATGCTGCTGCAATTGCTGGCAGGAGACACCGTCAGAGAGGCCAGCGTGGATCTGGGCTTCAGGCTGGTGCCCAGGGCCAGCACCTGAGTGGTCGGTGTCAGGCTTCCGTGCCTGACTTGCCTCGCCCGATAATCTTGTCCTTCAGGTCCAGCAGTCGCGTCACGGCCGAGCCCATGCCCATGAGCTGCATGGCGGTCTCTGGCGACAGACGCTGCACATCGTCAAACCAGCTCATCAGCTTGTCGATGAGTTCGTGCATATCGCGCATGCGCTGCTGTGCGTAGCGTTCTTCGTCGGTGCTGGCTTCTTCCATCATGGCAGCGCGCAGCATGGATTGCGTGGGTTCGATCTCTCGGCGGCGGCGCTCTTCGGCCAGTCGCTTGAAGATTTCCCAGACATCCTCGGGTGCCTGGAAGTACTCGCGCCGGTCGCCGGGCTGGTGACGCAGCTGAACCAGCCGCCAGGCCTGCAGCTCCTTGAGCCCCATGCTCACATTGGAGCGAGAGAATTCCAGTGTGTCGGCAATCTGGTCTGCGTTCAGCGGTTCGGGCGAAATGAACAGCAGGGCATAGATCTGCCCCACGGTGCGATTGATGCCCCAGCGGCTGCCCATCTCGCCGAAATGCGAAACAAATTGTCGGCTCAGCTCCGACAGTGGTTTGGCTTGCGTCATGGCCTCCATTGTGCCTTTGCCCGGGGTTTCCAGTGGGGCAGGGAAATCAAGCCGGAGTGCAATCGCTCTGTTTTTTTCATGCTTGGCGCATGAAGCCCCCTCAGATATGTTTCGTAAAACTTGCAACGCTGTCAGCAAATTGTTGGGAATCGGCGCAAAATCGCCATCCTGTTTTAAGTCGGCTTTTTTACGTTGCCTGTTGCCGGGCAAACTCACCCTGTCGCCGGGCAGCCCATGGGCTGCGGGCGGCCGTGATCTGATGGCTCAAAGTTATAACTCCTCTCATTCCCGTAGCGCCCTGATCGACTGCACCAAAGGCCTGGCTTGTGCGGCCATCGTCTGGCATCACCTGGCTTTCTACGGTCCCATGTCCGATGTGGCTCACCCCGTCATGCCCGATCTGCTGGACTGGCTCTATGAGTACGCCCGCATGGCCGTGCAGATCTTTCTGGTGATCGGCGGCTTTCTGGCTGCTGCCAGCCTTGCTCCGCAAGGGCTGGCACGGTTTGATTCGCCCTGGTCCAAGATCGGCAAGCGCTTTGTGCGCCTGGTCGTGCCTTATGCCGTGGCATTGGTGGTGACGATTGTGGTGTCTGCGGCGATTCGTCCCTGGTTCGACCACGAGTCCGTGTCTGCCGACCCCGGTCTATGGCAGCTCATGGCCCATGCTTTGCTGCTGCAGGGCATTGTGGGCGAGGAGTCACTGTCGGCTGGCGTCTGGTATGTTTCCATCGACTTTCAGCTGTTTGCGGGCACCGTGTTGCTGCTGGCCGGCGTGCGCTGGCTGCAGCAATGGGCGCTGAAGCGCTGGGGCGATATGGCCATGAAGCGCTGGTGGCCCTGGGCCGTGACTGGCATGCAGGGGCTGGTGGTTGTGGGGACGGCAGCTTCGTTGCTGAGCTTCAATCTCGATGCTGACCTGGATGTCTGGGCGATTTATTTCATGGGCGCTTATGGCGTCGGCATGATGGCCTTCTGGGCAGTGGCGGCAGACAGGCGCCTGACGGCCTGGAGCTGGGGCCTGCTGATTGCTGCAATGATCATCGGCGCGCTGGTCTATGAGTGGCGCGACCGCATTTTTCTCGCCGGCGTGACTGCGATGCTGCTCATCGTCTGCATGCGTACCGAGGCCATTGCCCGCTGGCAGGGTCTAGCTCCGCTGCGTCGCCTGGGAGAGATCTCCTACTCGGTGTTCCTGATTCACTTTTCGATCTGCCTGCTGGTCAATGCGGTGGTCAACCATTTCTGGCATGGCTCGGTCACTGCTGCGGTGGTGGGCATCCCGTTTGCCTTTGTGCTTTCACTGACCGCCGGCTACGCGCTGTACCAACTGGTGGAGCGCCATGTTTCGTCATGGAGTCAGGCTCTGCGCTGGCAGGCAGGCTTGATCGGCGCGGGTCTGCTGACCACCATGGTGGCGGGCTTGCGCTGAGTCTGAGCCCGGCAACAAAAAAGCAGCTCCAGTGAGCTGCTTTTTTGTTGGGTGAGCCGGTTCAGCGATGGAGCTCGCCCGCGCTTTCGGGCTGGAACTCGATGGCATCCACGCGCACGGTTACCTGGCCGGTAGGGCTGGGCATCTTGAACTCATCACCCACCGACAGGCCCAGCAGGGCGATGCCTACAGGCGCAAAGATGGAAACCTTGTCGGCGCTGCCATCCATATCCTTGGGGTAGACCAGTGTCAGCGTATTGGTCTTGGCGATCTCGAGAATGGTGAAGCGCACGGTGGAGTTCATCGTCACCACGTTGGCGGGTATTTCTGCGGGGTCGAGCACATCCGCACGGTCCAGCTCCGCCTCCAGTGCATCACGGCCGGGGAACTGGCTGTTGCTCTTTTCCAGCAGCGATTCAATGCGATCCAGGTCCAAGGAGGACAGAGTGATATTGGGCTTGCGCTCCATGTAGTAACTCCCTTGCGAGATGGTGTGGTTGGCGCTTTGGCGTTGCGCAAACGGACAAAAGCCCGGGCAACGGTGTTGTCCGGGCCAAGGCATTCAGTGAAAAGCACCAACTTGGTGCGCTGAGGGAATTGTCGGCGCTGAATCGCAAACTGCCAAGCCATCTCGCACCCACTGAGTGCGGATTGACTTTGAACTTGCTCTAGCTAATGGAGCGTGCTACGCGCACGGAACAAGGGAAGCAGTCGTTTTTATCCAAATCTGGCTCAATCAACTCTCGCTGTATTGACCGGAATGCAGCCATGGTCAGTACCGATTTCTTGCAATGAATAACTGTATTTATGTACAGTTTTTTTATGCAAAAACTTTCTTCATCCCCCGCACTGGACTCCATTCAGGTCGATGTGCCGGTGCGACCGATGCGGCCCATTAAGGGGCGAGGGGCCGCCAGCCAGATCACGCACCGGTTTGCGCGGGAGCTGCGCCAGGGCTTCGATGACGGCTGGGGCAAGTCCGAACAGGATGAAGGAAGCGAAGTGGGCGAGGAGGTCAAGACCTGGTGCACCCATCTGGAGTGGGAGCGGGCTAAATCAGCCCTGAGCCGCCACGAATCGCCCGATCTGCCTTTTCATCTGGGGCTAAATCCCTACAGAGGGTGTGAGCATGGCTGCATTTATTGCTATGCACGCCCTAGTCACAGCTATCTGGGCTATTCACCGGGGCTGGATTTCGAAACCCGGCTGATTGCCAAGGAGAACCTGCCCGAGGTGCTGCGCGCCGAGTTATCCCGGTCCAGCCATGTGGCGGCGCCCATCATGCTCGGCTCGGTCACGGACTGCTACCAGCCTGTGGAGCGCGAAGTCGGGTTGACGCGCCGCGTGATAGAGGTTCTGGCGCAGGCCAGGCATCCGTTTTCCATCGTCACCAAGGGCAGTGGCATCGAACGAGACCTTGATTTGCTGGTGCCGCTGGCACAGCAGCATCTGGTGGCCGTTTATGTGACGCTGACCACCTTGCAGCCCGAGCTGGCCCGGAAGCTGGAGCCACGCGCCGCTGCGCCGCATCGGCGGCTGCGCATGATTCGGACCCTGAGCGAGGCAGGCATACCCGTAGGCGTCAGCCTGGCACCGCAGATTCCGTTCCTGAACGACGATATGGAGCAGGTGCTGGCCGCAGCCAGCGAGGCAGGTGCAAGACAGGCTTTTTATGCAGTGCTGCGTCTGCCGTGGGAAGTGGCTCCGCTGTTCAATGAATGGCTGATGCTGCACTATCCCGAGCGCGCCCAACGCGTGATGGAGCGTGTGCGAGATCTGCATGGGATCAGCGAAGCGGGCAGAGCCGAGGGCAAGGTCTACAACAGCAGGTTCGGTCAGCGCATGAAGGGAACAGGCGCCTGGGCCGATATGCTGGCGCAACGCTTTGCACTGGCCTGCCGCAAGCTTGGGCTGAATCGTGAGCGCGTGCAACTGGACTGCGATCAGTACCATCATTCCTTGCTGTCGCCGCAGCAAAGTCTTTTCTGATGTCTCGTCTCATTTCATTTCGTTGCGTGCCGACCCGGAACGGGTCTACGCAGCGAGCTGCTGCCTCGCTGCAAAAAAAGCCGGAATCTGGCGTGACTCCGGCCTTTTGGGCTCCTGAACTGTTTACTGAGGCTGGTAATCAATGGACTTGAGCAAGGCCTGCTGGCGCTGATAGGCCTTCTGCAGTTCGCTCATCAGCGCTTCCGGGGTCGCGTCGGTGCCGGGTTCCATGCCCATGTCCCTGAGTCTGGCTTCGACCTGGGGCTGCTTGAAATACTGCAGCGCGATCTCTCTGACCCTGGCCTGCACATCGGCAGGGATATCGGGGCGCGACCAGACGCCGAACCAGCTCACCTCGGACAGTTGCGGGTAGCCCAGTTCCTTGAAGGTGGGCACATCGGGCAGTTGCACCATGCGCGTGGGGTAGTTCACGGCCAGCGGCTTGACCTTGCCGGCCTTGATCAGCGGCAGGGCGGTGGTGAGCCCGTCCATCATCAGCGGCACATGGCCGCCCATGAGGTCGCTGAGCGCCGGGGGAGAGCCCTTGTAGCCCAGGTGCTTCATCTTGATATTGAGCAACTGTCCCAGCAGCATGCCCGAGGTATGGCCGCGCATGCCCGTGGCATACGAGGCAAAGTCCAGTCCGTCGGACTGCTTTTTGCCGTAGTCGGCCAGCTGCTGCAGATTGCTGGCCGGGAAGTCCTTGTTGGCAATCAGCACCAGGCCGTTGCGGCTGAGCTGGGCCAGTGGCTTCAGATCCTTGAACGGCTGGTAGCTGACCTTGTAGGCCAGCGGCGTCTCGCTGACGATGCCGCCCTGGATCAGCAAGAACGTATGGGCATCCTTGCCGTTGGCCAGCAGGTCGTTGACGGCCAGCACGCCGGCTGCGCCGGGTTTGGATTCGACAATCACCGGTTTGCCCAGCTGCTTTTGCATGCCGTCGGCCAGCAGGCGCGCCAGCGAGTCGGCATTGCCGCCGGCCGGGCCGCCGACCACCAGGCGTAAGGGCTTGACGGGCCAGAGCGCTTGCTGAGCATTGGCGGTCAACGGCATGGTGGCAGCACTCAGGCTCAGGCAGCTTGCCAGTGCAATGGCCCTCCAGGGCATGGTTTGCTTCATCTTTGTCTCCTCTGTTTTGACTGCCCGGCAGCCTGTCCGCTGCGTCGATGAACGCTCTGCGGAGAGTGCTTTGTCGAGGGCAAATCTGCAGCCCTGTCGCCGGCCGGGAGCTGGCTGCCCGAGCAGCGCTGTCAAAAATTCTCGGTGCAAGGAGGGCAGAGGGTTTGACGAATTACGCCAGCTTCTTGGCCGTTGGGGCTTTCAAGGGTTTTGGAGCGGTCTGCCGGACAGAGGGCAGATCGGCGCCACCGTTACTTTCAATGGCCTTGAAGAAAGAGCGCACCAGCAGGCTTTCGCTGCGATCCTTCATGCAATAGACATAGGTGGTTGTGCTGGCTGGGTTGCCGGCAATCCGCACGGGCCTGAAGCGCGGGTCGGCAATGAATTCGGCCTCGGACACGGCACCGATGCCCAGGCCGCGCGCCACGGCCTCGCGTATGGCCTCGCGGCTGCCGATCTCCAGCTGGGTGCGGGGCTTCACACCGGCCGCCTGCAGTGCTGCCTCTATGGCCGTGCGCGTGGTCGAGCCTTGCTCGCGCAGCAAGAGCGGCAGGCCGTGCAGCTCGGCCAGTTCGACCTGCTCGCGCCTTGCCAGCGGATGGTCGACATGGGCAAACAAGATGATGGCGTGGCGCGCATATTCGCGCGCCAGCAACTCGGGCCTGTCATACAGACCGGCCAGTACCGCCACATCGGTGGTGTAGTTCTCCAGATCGTGCAGCACCTGCTGCGAGTTGCCCATGCGGATCGACAGCTTCATGCCGGGATGGCGGGCGCTGTAGGCCGCCACCATCTCGATCACATGAAACGGCCCCACGGCGCCGATCTTGAGTTCGCCCTGGTTGAGCTGGCCCGAGTCGCGCAGAAAGAACTCGGTTTCAGCCTCCAGTACGAGCAGCTTCTGCGCCAGCGTCATGAGCTTGTGGCCGGCACCGGTGAGCGTCATGCGATAGCCCTGGCGGTGGAAGAGCTCAATCTGGCTTTGCCGCTCCAGCGTGGCGATCTGGCTGGAGACCGTGGGCTGGCTCACGCCCAGGGCGCGGGCGGCAGCGCTCAGGCTGCCTTGCTGGGCCACGGCGATAAAGGCTCGGTAGCGGGCGGTGCTCATGCAGGTTTCATCTCAAGGTTTGATCTATGGAATCTGTCAAAACTGATTCTGAAACCTTCACATGACAGTCATATGTCGTCCCTAATATTTGCGTCAACGCACTGCAATGACGGTGCGACGGCAGCCCGGAAAAGCTGCACTTCAGACGCACATGCAAAGGATGAATTCCGTGACGATGACCCGCAAAACCTGGCTCAAAGCCGCAGCCGCCAGCCTGACGCTTGCTGCCACCACTGCCGTCATGGCGCAGCAGCCCACCGAGCTTCGCGTGGGCCTGATCCCCTCCGAAGACGCCCAGGCCATGATGCGCGCCAGCCAGCAGGTCATGGACCAACTGGCTGCCAAGACCGGCCTGAAGATCAAGCCCTTTGTGGCCAATGACTACAACGGCGTGATCGAGGCCATGCGCTCGGGCAAGATCGACGTGGCCTATTTCGGGCCCTTCTCCTATGTGCTGGCCAGCCAACTGGCAAATGCCGAGGCATTCGCCATTCCCGTGGCCAAGAAATCGGGCAAGAGCTCGTACAACAGCATCATCATCAGCAAAAAGGACAAGGGCCTGGGCACCGTGCCCCAGTTGCAGGGCAAGACCTTTGCCTTTGTCGATCCCAGCTCGGCATCGGGCCATCTGTTTCCCAAGGCCGGCCTCAAGGCCGAGGGCATCGATACCGACAAGTATTTCTCCCGCGTGATCTTCTCGGGCTCGCACGACGCCAGCATCATGGCCGTGGCCAACGGCAAGGTGGATGCGGCGGCCGTGGCCGATCCCATCTTCCAGACGGCCGTCGCCAAGGGCCATGTGAAGGCCGAGGATTTCCAGATCATCTGGCGCTCCAAGGACATACCCGAGTCGCCCATGGCCTGGCGCAGGAATCTGGACGAAGCCACCAAGAAGAAAGTGGCTGCGGCTTTGGCCGAGATCAAGGGTCTGCCCTGGGGCGACCGTGGCGAGCTCAATGGTTTTGCGCCCACCAACGATCAGGCCTATGACGTGGTGCGCCAGACTGCCAAGGCGCTGAACCTGGACCTCGGGAAGATGAAATGATCAGCATCCGCAATCTGCGCAAAAGCTATGGCAGCAACCATGTGCTGCATGGCATAGACATGGAGGTGAAAGCCGGCGAGTTCGTCGTCATGCTGGGCCTGTCGGGTGCCGGCAAGTCCACCTTGCTGCGCTGCATGAACGGGCTGAACCAGCCCGACAGCGGCCAGCTGCAGGTGGGCGGTATCGACCTGATGCGCAGGCACTCGCGCCGCGAGCTGGCCCGCCATGTGGCCATGGTCTTCCAGCACCACAACCTGGTGCAGCGCCTGTCGGTGCGCAAGAACGTGCTCACGGGGCGGCTGGGCCAGGTCGGCACGCTGGCCTCGGTGCTGCAGCTGTTCAGGCAAAGCGATATCGCGCTGGCCGACGCCTGCCTGCAGCGCGTGGGCCTGGCCCACAAGGCCGATGAGCGCACCGAGGCGCTCTCGGGCGGGCAGATGCAGCGCGTGGGCATTGCCCGTGCACTGGCCCAGCAGCCGCAGGTGATTCTGGCCGACGAGCCCGTGGCCAGCCTGGACCCCAAGACCGCGCGCAGCGTGCTGCAGTATCTGCGCGATGCCACGCGCGAGCTGGGCATTGCCGTGGTCTGCAATCTGCACCAGGTCGATTACGCGCGGGAGTTTGGCGATCGCATTGTCGGCCTGTCCCAGGGGCGCATGGTGTTTGATGGCGTGCCAGAGCAACTGGACGAGGCCGCGCTCAACGCCATCTACAGCGGCGAGCCGCAGCCCGCCGGACATGCGGCAGAGCAGGGCGGTGCGCTGCATGTCAGCAGCACCGCAGCCGGCAACTGGCTGCCCGGGGCGATGTCGCCAGCGGCGGTTGCAGGAGGTCTGCAATGAACAGTCAGAGCCTGAAACAGCCAGACCGCTGGCAATGGACGGCCGCACGCCCGCAAGGCAAGAGCGGCTGGCTGGGCTATGCCGCGCTGGCCCTGTTCATCGCCTGGGTGCTGCAATGGAGCGCAGCGGGCGCGCAGATGAGCTGGAGCGAGCTGGCGGGTGGCATGCCGCAGATTGGTGACTTTCTCTCGCGCTCGGTGCCGCCCGACTGGAGCATGCTGCCGCGCCTGTGGGCACCGGCACTGGAGACGATACAGATCGCCATCTGGGGCACTTTGCTCAGCGTGATCCTGGCGCTGCCGCTGTCCTTTGTCGCAGCCGGCAATCTGCACGGCTGGCATTGGCTGCGCCGCATCACGCGCCAGTTTCTTAATGTGATCCGCAGCATCAACGAGCTGATTCTGGCGCTGGTGTTTGTCTCGGCCGTAGGCCTGGGCCCTTTCCCCGGCGTGCTGGCCCTGGCCCTGCATGGCATGGGCATGCTGGCCAAGTTCTTTGCCGAGGCGATCGAGGAGATCGACGATGGCCCGCTGCAGGCCCTGCGCAGCGCCGGAGCGAGCCAGCTGCAGATCATTGCCTTCGGCGTGGTGCCCCAGGTCATCACCGCCTGGATTGCCGTGGTGCTCTACCGCTTCGAGGTCAATCTGCGCTCGGCCACCGTGCTGGGCATGGTGGGCGCGGGCGGTCTGGGCTTCGAGCTGGTCAGCAGCCTCAAGCTGTTCCGCTACCAGGAAACCGCGACCTGCATCATCGTCATCACGGTGATGGTGATTGCCGCAGACATGGCATCCCACTGGCTGCGCAGCCGCATACAGCAGGGCGCTCGCCACTGATTCCGCTGCGGTGCCGGCGTGCGCCGCAGTGCTTGAAAACATCAAAAATATGAGCTATCAGCGCTTGTTAAATAAGCGTCAAGGGCTGATTTCGCTCAAAAAACGTCAAAGGGCTTTCTCGTGTGGACCTATCACAACCCCGTACACATCAGCGTGGGTCGCAACAGTCTCGATCAGCTGCCGGCCTTGCTGGCCGGGCGCAGCTGCCTGCTGGTCACTTTTCCCGAGGCCGAAAGCCTGGGCCTGGTGCAGCGCATGCGTCAACTGCTGGGAGCGCAACTGCGCGGCGTGATCGACCGCATTGCCCCCAATCCCGATGTGCAGTGGCTGGCGCCGCTGTACGAGCAGGTGCAGCGTGACCATGCCGAGGTGCCCGTGATCGTGGCCCTGGGCGGCGGCAGCGCCATCGACTCGGCCAAGGCCTTGATCTGCCATACGCCCGGTGGCCGGTTTGCCGACCTGCTGGCGCTGCTCAAGCGGGGCGGCCAGTTGAGTCAGGAAGGGCACAAGGCCTTGATCGCCATCCCCACCACGGCCGGCACGGGCAGTGAAGTCACGCCCTGGGCCACGATTTGGGATCAGGCCGCCGGCCAGAAGTATTCGCTGCACCAGTCCTGCACCTGGCCCGAGGCTGCGGTGATCGATGCCGAGCTGATGACCAGCCTGCCGGCCGGTGCCACTCTGGCCTCGGGTCTGGATGCGCTGTCGCATGCGCTGGAATCCATCTGGAACGTGAACCGCAACCCGGTCTCCATGGCGCTGGCCGTGCAGTCGGCCCGCCGCACCCTGGCCACGCTGCCCGCGCTGATGCAGGATCTTGGCAGTGCGCAGCTGCGCAGCGAGATGGCCGAGGCAGCGCTGATGGCCGGCCTGGCGTTTTCCAACACCAAGACCGCTCTGGCGCATTCGCTGTCCTACGACATCACGCTGCAGCATGGCGTGCCGCACGGTCTGGCCTGCTCGTTCAGCCTGCCCCTGGTGCTGGAGATGGCGCTGGGCGCAGACGCTGCGGCCGATGCGGCCTTGCTCTCCATCTTCGATGCCAGCACGCCTGCTGCGGCCATCGAGCATCTGCGCGGCGTTCTGCAAGGGCTGGGCGTTGCCACCGATCCGGCCCACTATGGCGTGCCGCCCGAGGACTGGAGCGCCATGGTGCAAAAAGCCGCCAGCGGCCCGCGCGGCCGCAACTTCATTCGCTCCCTGAACCGAGTCGCGGAACCCGAACCGGTCTCCGCTTTCCATCCCCTTGAAGCCACCACTGAAAACCATGAAATCCATCGCTCAAGCTGAAACTCTGGTGCTCTCCCAGCCCTCTGCCGATCTGTCGCCGCTGCAAGCCGTCATCTTTGACTGGGCCGGCACGCTGGTGGACTTTGGCTCGCTCGCACCCACGCAGATTTTTGTCGAAGCCTTTGCCAGCTTCGGCATCACCATCACCCTGGCCCAGGCACGCGGCCCCATGGGCCTGTCCAAATGGGACCATATCCACCAGCTGCTGCAAGATGAAAGCATTGCTGCGCAGTGGCAGACCGCTTTTGGCCGGACGCCGACCGATGAGGATGTGGACGCCATCTACGCGCGCTTCATGCCTTTGCAGATTGCCAAGGTGGGAGAGTTCTCGGCACCCATCGACGGCGCGGTGCAGACGCTGCAATGGCTGCGTGCCCAGGGCCTGAAGGTCGGCTCCTGCTCGGGCTACCCGCGCGAAGTGCTCAACCAGTTGCTGCCGCAGGCCGAGGGCGCAGGCCTCAAGCCCGACTATGTGGTGGCGGGCGACGAGCTGGAAGCCGGCGGTCGCCCCGGCCCCTTCATGGCACTGGCCAATGTGCTGGCGCTGGGTATCGGCGATGTGCGTGCCTGCGTGAAGGTGGACGACACCGTGCCCGGCATCGAGGAAGGTCTGCGCGCAGGCATGTGGACGGTGGGCCTGAGCCTGTCGGGCAACGAGGTCGGCTATAGCGTGCAGGAGTTTGCCAGGGCGCCCGAGGAGGAGGTCGAGGCCCGTGTCGCCGTGGCCGAAGCCAAGTTCAAAAAGGCCGGAGCCCACTATGTGGTGCGCAGCGTGGCCGATCTGCCGGCCGTGCTGGTGCAGATCGCCTCCGAGATGCGTGCCGGAAAAATGCCGTTCTAGGACCCGGTTCGGGAGCTTGCAGATCTGGTTGCAAGTCCTGCCCCGAACAGCCAAGCCCCAGGCCTGATGGCCCGGGGCTTTTTTTCTGCGGTTGGGTCTCAGCCCTCAGGCGTCTGCGCCACGGGATCGAGCTGCTCGTGATGCTCGATGACCTTGCGCATCAACTGCGTGAATAGCTCACGTTCGGTCTCGCTCAGCGGCTCCAGCATCTGCTGCTGGGCTTGCAGCACGGACGGGCCGGCGTCGGCCAGCAGGGCCTGGCCCTCGGGTGTCAGGGACAGCAGACGCACGCGGCGATCCTTGGCGGTGTGCTGGCGCTGCAGCAGACCGCGTGCTTCCAGGCGGTCGATCACGCCGCCGATGGTGGATTTGTCAAAGCCCACTTCCATGCTCAGCGTGCGCTGGTCGATGCCCGGCAGATGCACCAGTTTTTGCAGCACGGCAAATTGCAGCGGCGTCACGCCCCAGGCCTCCGTGGCCTGGCTGAACACGGCCACGGCCACCTGTTGCAGGCGGCGTATGCCGTGGCCGGGAAAGGTTTCCACCTCCAGTCGTGGAAACAAGGAGGGGCTGCTGGCGCTGTCTGAGGCAGCGTTTGGCAGTGAAGAATTAATCATGGTTTTCCCTAGGTGGGGTTGGCATTTCAAGGCTCGGATAATACGATGCATGCGTTTGGTATGTATACATACTATCTGTGTACATACTGATTGGGCAGACACTGGCGTCTGCGCACTTGAAGAACTTGAGGCCTCCATGCAGTTTCATTTGAACGGTTTTCGTCCCGGCAACCCCTTGATCGCTCCGGCTTCGCCGCTGGCCCATGCCCATACCGAGGCCGTGCCCTCGCAGGTCGACGTGCTGATCGTGGGCTGCGGCCCTGCCGGCCTGACGCTGGCCGCGCAACTGGCGGCCTTTCCCGATATCCGCACCGGCATCGTGGAACAAAAGGATGGCCCGATGGAGCTGGGCCAGGCCGACGGTATTGCCTGCCGCACCATGGAAATGTTCGAGGCCTTCGAGTTTGCCGACTCCATCCTCAAGGAGGCCTGCTGGATCAACGACGTCACTTTCTGGAAGCCCGACCCCGGCCAGCCCGGCCGCATCGCCCGCCATGGCCGGGTGCAGGACACGGAAGACGGTCTGTCCGAGTTTCCCCACGTCATCCTGAACCAGGCGCGCGTGCACGACCACTATCTGGAGCGCATGCGCAACTCGCCCAGCCGTCTGGAGCCGCACTACGCTCGCCGCGTGCTGGATGTGAAGATCGACCACGGCGCAGCGGACTATCCGGTCACCGTGACGCTGGAGCGCTGCGACGCCGCCCATGCCGGTCAGATCGAAACCGTGCAGGCCCGCTATGTGGTGGGCTGCGACGGCGCGCGCAGCAATGTGCGCCGGGCCATCGGCCGTCAACTGGTCGGCGATTCGGCCAATCAGGCCTGGGGCGTGATGGATGTGCTGGCCGTGACGGACTTCCCCGATGTGCGCTACAAGGTGGCCATTCAGTCCGAGCAGGGCAATGTGCTCATCATCCCGCGCGAAGGAGGTCATCTGGTGCGCTTTTATGTGGAGATGGACAAGCTGGATGCCGATGAACGCGTGGCCAGCCGCAACATCACGGTGGAGCAGCTGATAGCAACCGCCCAGCGCGTGCTCCATCCCTACAAGCTCGAAGTCAAGAATGTGCCCTGGTGGTCGGTGTATGAGATCGGCCAGCGCATCTGCGCCAAATATGACGATGTGGCCGATGCCGTGGCCACACCGGACTCGCCGCTGCCACGCGTCTTCATCGCCGGCGATGCCTGCCACACCCACAGCCCCAAGGCTGGCCAGGGCATGAATTTCTCCATGCAGGACAGCTTCAACCTGGGCTGGAAGCTGGCCGCCGTGCTGCGCCAGCAATGTGCGCCCGAGCTGCTGCATACCTATTCGTCCGAGCGCCAGGTCGTGGCCCAGCAACTGATCGACTTCGACCGCGAATGGGCCAAGATGTTCAGCGACCCGGCCAAGGAAGGCGGCCAGGGCGGTGTGGATCCCAAGGAGTTCCAGAAGTACTTCGAGCAGCATGGCCGCTTCACGGCCGGCGTCGGCACGCACTATGCGCCCTCGCTGCTGACGGGGCAGGCCACGCATCAGGCGCTGGCCAGCGGCTTCACCGTGGGCATGCGCTTTCATTCTGCGCCGGTGGTGCGCGTTTCCGACGCCAAGCCCGTGCAGCTGGGCCACTGCGGCAAGGCTGATGGCCGCTGGCGCCTGTATGCGTTTGCAGGCCAGAACGACCTGGCGCAGCCCGAGTCCGGCCTGCTGGCGCTGTGCCGCTTCCTGGAGGGCGACGCGGCATCGCCGCTGCGCCGCTTCACGCCAGCCGGCCAGGATATCGACAGCATCTTCGATTTGCGCGCCATCTTCCCGCAGGCCTATACCGAGGTGGCGCTGGAGACATTGCCATCCCTGTTGCTGCCCTCCAAGGGGCAACTGGGCATGATCGACTATGAAAAGGTGTTCAGCCCCGATCTGAAGAATGCCGGCCAGGACATCTTCGCGCTGCGCGGCATCGACCGCCAGCAGGGCGCTCTGGTGGTGGTGCGCCCCGACCAGTATGTGGCCCAGGTTCTGCCCTTGGGCGATCACGCTGCACTGAGCGCCTATTTCGAGTCTTTCATGCGCGCCTGAGGGCCCCAGGCCAAGGGCTGCTGAGCCGCATCAACGCCTGCAAGAACGTGAACACGTTCCAAGGTGTTTCAGGGAGGGCATGGCCCTCCCTTTTTTGCGTCCGGGGCAGGATGAGTGAGCGCTGCTTGCTACGATGTTTGCCTGTGTTGAAAAGGAGAAGACATGCTGCTGATCGTGGGGACGGTGCGTTTGCCATCCGAGAACCTGGCCCTTGCCCTGCCCGCCATGCGTGCCATGGTGGACGCCTCGCGCGCCGAGCCGGGCTGTCTTGAGTACGGCTATGCCGAGGATGTGCTGGTGCCGGGGCTGATCCATGTGAAGGAGCTGTGGGCGGATCAGGCGGCGCTGGATGCCCATTTCGCATCCGCGCATATCCAGGCCTGGCGCACCGTCTGGCCGGAGCTGGGAATCGGACAGAGGGATCTGAAGCTCTACGAGGTGCAGACACCGCGCGCCACCTGAGCTGGCTGCGGCAAGGCGGTGCCAGCCGGCGTGAAGCGCCTAGTTCGTGCCTGGCTGCAGCCTGATGATGTCGACCGATATTTCCACCGCCGTCACGGCGCAACGGTTTTCCAGCCAGTGCGTGGTGTTTCGGTCTTCGGGCCAGCCCACGCCCGGGCCATAGTCGGTGGCCACGCCATCTCGATGGTCGGTGATGCATCCTTGGAGGATATAGACCATGCCGGGCCTGTCCCTGTGGTCGTGAACCGGGCCGAACACGCCGCCGGGTGCCATGGTCACCAAGCGCATGCGAAGCTGGCGTCCCGCCATGCCTTCGATCTCGGGGCCGAGGTCGAGCGTGGCCAGCATTTGCACTGCCACCCCCCGGGTTTCGGGGACTTGCTGTTGGTTGGACATCCGATGCTCCTTCACGCCTGGTCACGGCCATCGAGGCAAACTGCGTTCGCGCCCGCTGCGGCTGGCCGTCTCTCAGGCCGGTTGTCCAAAGTGTGATCTCTTGTCGTTGCGCAGGAAAGCTAAATCCATGCCATTGGCGTGGCGCACCTGATATGTCCCCACAGGGGCACTGTGGCCGGTGCGGCCTGGCGCTTGTCCCCGGAGCAGACTCTTGTGGAGCGATTCCCCGACAATGCGCCCATGACTTCCCAAGAACAACCGCGCAACCCGCTGCATGGGCTGACGCTTGAGCGCATCGTTACCGATCTGGTGGATTACTACGGCTGGCGCGAGCTGGGGCGCCGCGTGCCCGTGCGCTGCTTCAATCAGGATCCAAGCATTTCCTCGAGCCTGAAGTTTCTGCGCAAGACGCCCTGGGCGCGCGAACAGGTGGAGCAGCTGTATGTACAGACCCAGCGTGCCGATGAGCGCGAGCAGCAGCAGCGCGCGAAAAGAGCGGAGCGCTTTGAGGACTGAGTGAAAGTGAGAACGTCACTTAAAGCTTGATGTAGATTAAAGAACAGCCGCCATCAGGCGGTTATCTTTATTCGAGGTACGCCCGTGTCACTGCCGGCGGTCGAAAAAACGATTCTTCGCGAATTTCCCGATCCTGCTTTGCTTGCGCCCATGCCTGACAACCCATTTTTCATTGCCCGCCAGTACGAAAGCCTCTGCAACGGCCTGCCGGACCCCACCTTGGTCTTCACGGAGTCGGGTCGTTATGCGGCAGTCCTTGGCGGCAAACACCAGCGCTGCAGCCATGACGCCACGGCGCTGGTCGGCCAGTTCATTGCCGATGTGCTGGCTCCTGCCAAGGCGCTCTGGTTTCTGCAGCAGATCCGGGAGGCGCTGAGCAGCCAGCGGGTGCTGGTGGTGGAGTACGAGCTTGGCGCAGCCGATCTGTTGGGGGTGCCCCATGGCGAGCCTGCCGAGACGATCTGGTTCGAAGGTCGCATCAGTGCCCTGGAGGGGCTGTTCTGGGGTGAACAGGCCGTCGTCTGGGTGGCTGGCAACATCACGGCCAACAAGCGCCTGCAGCAGCAGTTGCAGGAGCAGACCCTGACCGACGAGTTGACGGGGCTGCGCAATCGCCGGGGCTTTATGCGCGAGCTGGCTCAGGCCTACGCGGCCCACAGGCAGCAAGGCCTGTCTGCCTGTCTCCTGAGCTTTGATGTGGACCACTTCAGAGCCATCAATGAGGGGTTGGGCCATACCGCAGGGGATCAGGCGCTGCGCGATCTGGCGGCTGCCGTGAGTGCCTTGCTGGCTCCAGAGCATGTGTTCGGTCGCCTGGGTGCCAATGAATTCGCCGTGCTGTGCGGCGGCCGCAGCATTGCCGAGATCACCACCCTGGCGCGAGGGCTGCTGGAGGTGGGGCGACAGGCGCTGCAACTGTATGCCACGACCGATCCCGTGCCCTCGCTCAGTGTCGGGATTGCGCATTTCATGCCGACCGACAGCAGCCTGGAGGACATCATGCGCCGCGCGGACCAGGCCTTGTACGCCGCCAAGCGGCAGGCCGGGCACCGGGCGGTCGTGGCGGATGGAACCCAATCGAACTACGGCCTGGCCTGAGGCCTGACAGAAGGGCCCAGCAGCGCCAATGGTCGGGCCACGCCCGCAGTATCAGGCGCCCAGTTGCTGCGCATGGTGGCGCAGGTGGTCGTCGACAAAGCTCTGGATGAAATAGTAGCCATGGTCATAGCCCGCATGCCGGCGCAGCGTGAGCGGCTGAGCGGCCTGGGCGCAGGCGGCTTCGAAGGCCTCGGGCAGCAATTGCTTTTCGATCAGGAACTTGTCGGCCAGGCCCTGGTCGATGAGGATGCCTGCGGGGAAGGGCGCTGCGGTCTGCGCGCTCATCAGCTCGCTGGCGTCATGCCTGGCCCATTCGGCCTTGTCGTCGCCCAGATAGCCGCCGAACGCCTTGTGGCCCCAGGGGCAGTTGATGGGGTTGGCAATCGGTGCAAAGGCCGAGACCGACTTGAACCGGCCGGGGTGGCGCAGCGCCAGGGTCAGCGCGCCGTGGCCGCCCATGCTGTGGCCGAAGATGCCCAGACGCTGCAGATCCACGGGCAGCTTGCTGCCGACCAGGGGCAGCAGGTCGTTGAGGATGTAGCTCTCCATGCGCCAGTGCAGCGCCCAGGGCCGGGTGGTCGCGTCCAGGTAAAAACCGGCGCCCACACCAAAGTCCCAGCTGTCGGCCTCTCCCGCCAGACCCGCGCCGCGCGGGCTGGTATCGGGGCAGATCAGGGCGATATTGAGTTCGGAGGCCAGGCGCTGGGCTCCGGCCTTGATGAAGAAGGTCTCTTCGGTACAGGTCAGGCCGGCCAGATAGAGCAGGGCCGGCACCTTCTCGCCCATCACGGCCTTGGGCGGCAGATAGACCGAGAACTTCATGGCGAGGCCGATCTCGGAACTATGGTGTTCGTAATAGCGCTGAGCGCCACCAAAGCAGGCGTGGGCGTTCTTGAGTTCCATAGCGCTTAATCCTAAAAGAATAGCTGCAAGCGCTTATTTATAAAGCATTTGCAGTAGTTTTATATCTGAAAACCAGTCAGTGCCTGCGCAAGCAGCTATGAAATTAAAAGTGCAGGGGATGGCACTAAAACTGGCGCATCCTAAGTAAGGGGCAGCAAGCAAGGGCCTGGGCGGCCCACTGCCCCGTAGCGATGCGGTCGTCCCCTCTCCCGAAGAGAGAGGGGGAAGGCGCGGGGCCAGCCAGGCGCAACGCCTCAGGGGGCGTTACTCCGCGTCAGCGTAGTTGACAACGCTACGAATCGACTTGCCCTCGTGCATCAGCTCGAAGGCTTCGTTGATGTGCTTCAGGCCCATGGTGTGGGTGACGAAGGGTTCGAGCTGAATCTTGCCGGCCATGGCATCTTCCACCATGCCGGGCAGCTCGCTGCGGCCCTTGACGCCGCCAAAGGCCGTACCCAGCCACTTGCGGCCGGTCACCAGCTGGAAGGGGCGGGTCTTGATCTCCTGGCCGGCTCCGGCCACGCCGATGATGACCGACTGGCCCCAGCCGCGGTGGGCGCATTCCAGCGCGGCACGCATCACGTCCACATTGCCGATGCATTCGAAGCTGTGGTCCACGCCCCAGCCGGTCATCTCGACGATCACTTGCTGGATGGGCTTGTCGAAGTCCTTGGGGTTCACGCAGTCGGTGGCGCCAAAGGTCTTGGCCAGCTCGAACTTGCCGGGGTTGGTGTCGACGGCGATGATGCGGCCGGCCTTGGCCAGCTTGGCGCCCTGGATCACGGCCAGACCGATGCCGCCCAGGCCGAACACGGCCACGGTGTCGCCTTCCTGCACCTTGGCGGTGTTCTTGACCGCGCCCAGACCGGTGGTCACGCCGCAGCCCAGCAGACAGACCTGCTCGGGGTTGGCATCGGGGTTGACCTTGGCCAGCGAGACGGCGGCAACCACGGTGTATTCGCTGAAGGTGGAGCAGCCCATGTAGTGATAGATGGGCTCGCCGTTGTAGCTGAAGCGCGTCGTGCCGTCGGGCATCACGCCCTTGCCCTGGGTGGCGCGCACGGCCACGCACAGATTGGTCTTGCCGCTCTTGCAGAACAGGCATTCGCCGCATTCGGCGGTATAGAGCGGAATCACATGGTCGCCAGGCTTCACGCTGGTCACGCCTTCGCCCACTTCCACCACGATGCCTGCGCCTTCGTGGCCCAGCACGGCGGGGAAGATGCCTTCGGGGTCATCACCGCTCAGGGTGAAGGCGTCGGTGTGACAGACGCCGGTATGGGTGATCTTGACCAGCACCTCGCCAGCCTTGGGCGGCGCGACGTCGATCTCGACGATTTGCAGGGGTTCTCCGGCTTTGAAGGCTACGGCGGCGCGGGATTTCATGGGCAGGTCTTTCTTGGAAGGCTGAGGATGCGGTGGCTGCCCGGGGCGGGGCCGAGGCCTGGCTGGGCGTACCGGTTGTGAAGTGTGAATGTAGGCGATCCCGCAGCCCTGTGGAAATTCGTGGCCGCAGATGGCCGCTCTTTGGCCGAATGTCACACGGTTCGCCGGGGCGTCTTGCGCTGGCCGGCGATGCCATGGCAT
This sequence comes from Comamonas sp. GW821-FHT11H03, assembly GCF_058807955.1. Classification (NCBI taxonomy): domain Bacteria; kingdom Pseudomonadati; phylum Pseudomonadota; class Betaproteobacteria; order Burkholderiales; family Comamonadaceae; genus Comamonas; species Comamonas sp. GW821-FHT11H03. Next base: position 76,979 of record NZ_JBXARF010000013.1, on the reverse strand, counting down.
CGAATGCTCTGGGCGGCCTGCGGGGCGGCCGATACCGGCAGGGGCCGCCAGACAGGCCCGCCGGTGTGCGGGCCACCTCGTCACAGATGGGGCATGGAGCTGGCCGGCGCGGGGTGCTCCATTGCGAGCGTCGATGCCTCTCTGCGGCTGCAAGCGGGCTCATGCAACGGCGACGAGTTGCTGCCAGGCGATCTGCGCAAGGCCAACCGCTAACATGCGAGGAGGCTTGTGCAATCGCACTTGCACCCGCACGCGATGCGTGCAACCGGGAGACATCTTGCAATGTGGGTGTCCACTTTCGAATGATTCCAACCGTCAAAAGGGTTTGCACCAATGTTTGCCGAGTGTCGGCAACGCAGACTTGTGTGGTTAACCATTTTTCTAGCAGCCTTTGATTTCGATTCTCCGATTGATTGCAGTTGCCTTGGACCAACTTGAGGTGGCAGTGTGCATCTTTGACGCCAAAGACAGAACCCTGCTTTGGAACGATACGTTTTTGCAGTTTTTCCCCGAGCATGCAGGCCTCGTCTATGCGGGAGAAGACTACCGAGAGAATTTGCGGCGCTTTTACCTGCGCAGGCTCCCCGAAGACGAATTGCCGCACCTGGGTCGCTACATCGAGGAAGGTCTTCAGCGGCATCACCACCAGCATCGCGCCTTTGAATTCGACCACTATGACTACCGTGTTCGAGTGGCTTCAGTGTCCCTGGGAGCCTTCGGGCGGATCAGGGTGTGGCGCAAGACGGCTCCCTTGCTCACGGGGATGCAGGACAGAATGAGCCCGAAGCAGGTGCCGCTGCCACACCAGATGTCGACAGACACTGCGATGGCCCTCGAGAGCCTGGCTGACGGCATCTTGATGGTGGATGCGCAAGACAAGGCGGTGTGGGCCAACCACTCTTTTCTTCAGCTCTACAGCTTTCCTGGCTCCGAGAGTCTTCGCACGCTCAGGTTCGAAGCCATCTATGCAAAGGCTTGGCGCCATGTGCAACCCACGCCTGAATATGAAGCCGGACTGTCCGTTCTCAAAGAGCGGCAGCGCTTTTCCGGGGCTCCCTATGTACTGGCGCTGCCACATGATCGCTGGGTGCGGGTTGTGGAGCTGCGCGGGACTCAGGCCAATGGCTGCAGCTTTTTTTCGCACGTCGACATCACCGTGTCCCGACGGCAACAAGAGGAGCTGAGGCAGCTGACGACGCATCTGGAGTCCTTGGCGGGAAAAGATCCCCTGACCAACCTCGTGAACCGCAGACGCTTTGACGCAGAACTGGAGTCGGAGTGGCGCAGGGCGCACAGATCGGGCTCGACCCTCTCGCTGCTCATGTTGGATGTGGATCACTTCAAACATCTCAACGATACCTTTGGCCATCCGTTTGGAGATGAGGTGCTCAGGTGTTTTGCCTCTCTGCTGGCGCACTGCGTACAACGCTCCGGAAGCCTTCTTGCGCGCTACGGAGGGGAAGAATTCGCCGTGCTGCTATCCGGTACAGACTTGTCCGGTGCAGCACAGCTTGCTGAATTCATCAGGCAGCAGGTTGAGCTGATGTCCCTGGGTAACGAGAAAACCAGACTGGTGCGAATCACGATCAGTATTGGGGTTGCGTGCGCAAGCGGATCTGAGCTTGAGTCGTCAGCCTCCGCGCTCATTGACAGGGCGGACAGGGCCCTGTATGCAGCCAAGGAAAAAGGGCGCAACCAAGTGTGCCTTGCCAGACAATAGGGCTGCCAGGCTGCCATTGCTTTCGCTCGCCGCTCGCCGCTCGCCGCGCGCGGCGCATCAGCAAGGCACATGCTCCGTTTCGAGGGTATGCCGGGGGTCTTGTGAAGCGCCTGCCACCGCACAGTAGTCTTCGCGCATGCCGGCCACGCTGCTGACGATGCGGCGACAGCGAACGCTCTGATCCAGATGCATCCGAATTGACAGGATGCGTGAATCGATTGATCGGATTTGGAGCTTTCGGGCGCGCTTGATTTCCTACACTGGTGCAGGACGTCGATGCACGTCACACCCGCTCAACTCCCGCAAGGACGGATCCCCATGCAACTTATCAGCCAGAGTTTTCAAGATGGTCAGCGCATTCCTGGCGAATTCGCATTCGCAGTGCCTGATGCCGTATCCCATGTGGCCCTGTCGTCCAACCGGAACCCGCATCTGGCCTGGAGTGACGTGCCGGATGGAACCCGGTCATTTGTCCTCGTCTGCCATGACCCCGACGTGCCCAGCAAGGGCGATGATGTGAACCAGGAGCGCCGGGAGGTTCCGTTTTCCCTGCCCCGTGTGGACTTCTTTCACTGGCTGCTTCTCGACATTCCGGCCCATGTCAGGTCCATCGCCGCAGGCGCTCATTCGGACGGCGTGACGCCAAGGGGCAAGACTGGAGCCGCCGCGCCAGAAGGATGGCGTCACGGCCTGAACGACTACACGGGATGGTTTGCCGCCGACGAACAGATGAAGGGGGACTACTTCGGCTATGACGGCCCTTGCCCGCCCTGGAACGACACACGGATCCATCATTACGTGTTCACCGTCTATGCCGTGGCGACGCCCACGCTGGAGGTGTCCGGGGCCCTGACGGGTGCGAATGTGCGTGCGGCACTCGCATCGGCCGAGGTGCTTGGACAGGCCCGCCTCACCGGGGTCTACAGCCTCAATCCTGCGGTCTCGCTGCCGACCGGCGTCCGGTAGGAAAAGTCTGCAATGGCAATGGCAATGGCAATGGCGAGGGCAGCCTCTCCGACACCGGAAAACCCGTCGGGGGAGCTGCCATGGCTGCTTCCCGTGGGTGCGCCCCAATGGCGGCGTGGCCTGTGCACCGTGGCCCAGCCTTGTCTGACGCAGGCACAGCACACGCCCCGCTTCCTGTTTCAGGATGCGACTGTGCTGCTCATTGCGGCGGGGCGACTGGACCTTGACGGCAGCATCGACCGGATCGCAGTGCAAGCCTGTACATCATTGCTGCTCGTCGAGGCCAATGCCTGTGCAGATCTGATCAAAACACCTGGAGGCATGGAGCAGCGTTTTCGCTCGATCTTTCTGACGCTGTCGCCAGAACTGCTTGCCGCTTTTCGCCGGGGACGCGCCATGGAGTCCGAGACTTTGCAAGCGTCTGCATCCTTTCGGAGGATTCCCTTGGACGCCGACCTCGGATCCTCGCTACAGCATGTGCTTGCGGGTGCAGGAGCCCGGCCGGTCAGTGACGAGCGCCTTCGATACCGGGCCATGGACTTTCTGGCGGCACTGGCCGAGCGCGGCTTCACATTCAGGCCACCCGTGGCACAGGGGATGTCCGGGCGGCTGCGCACCCTGATTGGCGAAGCACCCGGCCAGCATTGGACTGCACAGACTGCAGGAAAGGCGCTTGCCGTCAGCGAGGCCACGCTGCGCCGCCGCCTGGCGGGTGAATAGGTGCGGTTTGAGGAGGTGCTCAGGGATGTGCGCATGCTTCACGCCATGATGCTGGTGCAAACCACATCGCTGAGTGTCCTGGAGATTGCCCAGGCATGTGGGTACAGGTCACGCGCCCGCTTTGCCGAACGTTTCCGCACGCGCTTTGGATATCTGCCGTCGGCAGTCCGCTGATCTGATGCCGGCAGGGTTGCCTAGAAGCCCGTGATGGGGCGGCTGCGCCGCTTCAGACGCTGAAACTGTGGCGCGGGCGGCGTTGCAAGAGGTCTGCGCATTCACCCACGTCACTGTGGCGCGAGTCGATGTGGCGTGATTCGATGCAAGCCCGCCAGTGGCGGCGGCATGTTGTCGGGCGGGACGGCGTGTTCTGGCGCTGCGAGCGTCGCCGGCTCAATCCTCGTTCGGTATCAGTGTTCCCCATACCGGCAGCTGTGCGCCTGGCGGTGCCGGGCCGTCATAGGCGGGTTGCACCTCAATCGCGGGCTTGCCCGCCTGGCAATCGATGAACCCCCATTGACTGGGACGGTAGCGCGCCTCGGGGCCGTCAGGGGCTCCGACCAGAAACTCGGCCTGGATGTCATAGTCGATCAAGGGCACATGCAGGCTGGCGATATCGCCCTTGCGGCATTCCAGATAGGGGCGCTTCGGGTCGACTACCCAGGCGCCATAACCTGGCTGAGCGTCGGGATCGAAGTGGAATACCGGGCCGAGGCGCTGGTCGCGGGCCAGCTCCAACTCGCCGTTGCCGATGGCGCTGACCCAGGCGCCAGCGATCTGGACCGGCTGCGTGAAGCGCGCCGCACTCAGTCCTCGCAGACCCAGCGGTCGCTGGCGCTCGCCGTTGTCAAAGGCGTCGTAGCGATTGATCAGGGTGCCTTTGGGAAATAGCAGCTCGCCATAGCGGAAGTCCTCGGGCAGCACAAAGCGCTGTCGGCTCTCGCGATAGTGGGCCCGCAGCGTCACGGCCTCTTCAATCTGCACCAGCTTGCGCGCCAGCACCAGGCCCCATAGATCGCCGGCCAGCGCCAATATCGCCACCACCACGACGAACCAGTGCCAGAACGGCGGGCGTTCAGAGGCGGGTGTGTGCCTATGGCGCAGCCACCACAACAGCCCGCGCAGCAGCAGCCACAGGCTCAGGCCGGCTGCCACCCAGGGGGCGAGCAGCAGCAGCAACATCGGTAGGGTGAAAAGAGGTCCAGGAATCATGGGCAGAAAAAGGGGCAGAAGCCCCGGACTTTAGCAGTGGATGCACCTGCCAGAACCAGGTGCCGAGAGGGCTTGCGTATAGTCGGGGCTTGTGCGCTGCAAGTGCCTGCAGCGCTGGTTTTATATGCTCGAAATGCTCTGATTTTTGTATGGAACACCATCACGCTGGCGCCCACCGCGTCGATCTGGTTGTCTACCCCGGCTTCAAGGCGCTGGAGGCCATAGGTCCGATGTCCGTTTTTGACTATGCCAATGTGCATCTGCGGCACAAAGGCCTGCCTGATGGATATGCGGTGAGGGTGGTGGCGTCGCAGGCCGGTCTTGTGCCCTCGGACACGCTGATGGGCTTGCAGGCCAGCCATACTCTGGTGCAGGTCGAGGCCGAGGGCACGGGCTGCACGGTGCTGCTGGTGGGCGCACGCCATATCGAGCAGGTGCTGGCGGCTTCGCCTGAGCTGGTGGACTGGGTGGCGCGAGTGGCACCCGGGGTCGGGCGCCTGATCGCGCTGTGCAGCGGCAGTTTCTTTCTGGCGGCGGCCGGTCTGCTCGATGATCGCCGCGCGGCCACGCACTGGAGCGTGGCGGGGGCGCTGGCCCAGCGTTATCCGCGGGTGCAGGTGGATGCCGATGCGATCTATGTGTGCGACGAAATCAAAGACAGCGATGGCATGCGTCAGCTCTGGACTTCGGCTGGCGTCACGGCCGGCATTGATCTGGCGCTGGCGGTGGTGGAGCATGATTTCGGCCATGCGCTGGCGCTGCAGGTGGCACGTGACCTGGTCATGTATCTCAAACGTCCCGGCGGGCAGTCGCAGTTCAGCGTATCCCTGGCCGCGCAGGCTACGCAGCACAGCGCAGTGCAGGCCGCCCAGCAGTGGGTGCTTGAGCATCTGGACCAGCCCATGCCGCTGGCGCTGCTGGCGGGCAAGGCGGCGATGAGCGAGCGCAATTTTCGCCGCGTCTTTCAGCAGGAGACCGGCTGCAGTCCCAGCAGCTTTGTGGAAAACGCTCGCCTGGAGCGGGCCAAGCAGCTGCTGGAGAACCTGGGCTCTGTGCCCCTCAAGACCGTGGCCGCCAAGGTCGGGTTGGGTTCGGAGCAGGCGCTAAGACATCTGTTCGTGCGCAAGCTGGGTATCACACCTGTCGCTTACCGGGAGCGGTTCGGGGACTGATGGGCTCGCGGCATCCTGTTGTCGGAAGCAGCCGGTTTTTCGGCCAGCCGATCAGAACAGAGGGCTCTTGAAGAAATCCAGAGCGGCCTTGGCGGCCGCAAAATTGCGCTCGATCTGAGCCTGTTGCTCATCGTGGTTCGCGGTCTTGATGGCAGGCTCGGCGGCGGACTTCGCTCTCTTTGGCGCCGCAGCTCTTTTTCTGTCGAGGCAGGGTGTATCCAAGCGGGATGCGGGTGCCAGCGTTGGAGCCTTGGGGGCGAGCAGCCGGGTCAGATCCAGCTCGGGATTGAGCTGCCACAGGCAGGACACATAGGTCGCCATGGCAACGGCTGGGTCGCCGCGCTCTATGCGTGCCATGGTGGGCTGGGAAATACCCAGCCGCTGTGCCCACTGCGTCTGTGTTTCGCCCCGGCTCTTGCGCTGGGCCACGATGTGCTGGGCCAGCTGCGTTATCTGCAAAAGAATGGCGGGCGGAAACTCGGCGGGGCTGGTGTTCTGGCGAGGCATATGCCAATGGTAGGCAGATTTGGGGAGTGCTCAGGGCAAACAGGGCGCTCTTTGCATTGAGTCAGCAGTTTTCTTGACTGTCCTACGAAGAGGGCAGATCAAGTCTGCAAGTATGGACGGCGATGGATCGTCAACACGGTCCTGGAGTTGCTCATGAAGTTTGTTCACTGGCTCTACACCCTGACCCATTCGCTGATTGCCCTGCTGTTCGGCCTGGCGGCGTTGTGCCTGATCTGGATGGCCGTCACCAAGGCCTGGGCCGTGATTGCTGCCGGCCTGGAGCCGGAGGCCACGCTGCATGTGGTGGAGGCGCTGGGCATTCTGGCCTCAGGCGTGGTGGCGCTGCAGATTTCCCAGACCGTGGTTGAAGAAGAGGTGGTGCGCGACGCCCATATCAGCGGCCCGACAAGAGTGCGTCGCTTTCTCTCTCGCTTTATGGTGGTACTGGTGGTCGCCCTGGCCATCGAGGGGCTGGTTGCCACTTTCAAGGCCCAGGAGCAGCCCGAGAAGCTGCTGTATTCCGCTGCCCTGGTAGTTGCCGTCGGCATGCTCATGGTCGGCTGGGGGGTGTTTGTTCACCTGAATCGTTCGGCTGAGGAGTTGGAGCCCGAGGCCATGGAGGAGGCCAAGAGCGAGGACCGCAAGGTCAGCCACGACCACTGATGCAGAGCGTGGTGCAGGCATGTGGCCTGGTGCCATGAAAACGCCCTGAATTTCTTCAGGGCGTTTTCATTGGTGACTCAAGACTCAAGACTCGGGGCTCAGGTCGGCAGTCGATACAGCGTCCCGTTGAATGCCACGGCACCGCTGCCATGCAGCGCATCGAGCTGCGTCAGCACCAGCTCGCGTACCGGCGCGGTGACGGCGCTCAGGCCCAGCAGCCGGGCCACGGCGGTGGGCAGTTCCTCGCGCTGGCCGCCCAGGCTGGTTTTGAGGGCCTGGGCAATCGCTGCACGGATCTCGGCTGGCGGCAGGCAGTCGATGCGGCGCAGATTGGCCGAGCCTACCTCTGCGCGATTGCGCACCCGCACTGCTCGCCCCGGCAGGTCGAGAAACTCGCCATCGACGGCCAGCGCCTCATCGGCCAGCAGGGATTGCCGCGCTTGCTCCAGCGCATCGCGCACGCGGCTGCCGGCGCGTTGCAGGCCCCAGAGCGTTCGCATGCGGGTGACCAGCTCGTCAAAATGTATCGGTCCTTCCAACTCCACCGCGCGGCGCATCAGCTGGGCCAACTGCGCGATGGATTGCTGATGCAGCTCTCCTGCGGGAACGGCAAAGCGGGCTTCCTGATAGAGGCTGTCGTCAGCGGCTGCGGCCGATTCCGTGTCGGCGCTGCCGGCATCGGACAGCGCTGCCCGTTCTACGACTTCTGTGGCTGCCTGTGATTGATGGGTGGCGATTGCCGGCTGAACTGGTTCGGCATCCTTGCACTGCCTGGCCGCTTCGACGGCTGCCAGCACGCGCTCGGTCTGGGCGCGCGGCTGGCGGAACCAGTCGCAGCCCCAGATGCGCAGCAGCGTCCAGCCCTGGCTCTCCAGCACCGACTGGCGCAGGCGGTCACGGTCGCGCGCGCTGCGGCTGTGGTGATAGCTCATGCCGTCGCACTCGATTCCGAGCAGATAGCGGCCCGGCTGCTCGGGGTCGACCACGGCCAGATCGATGAAAAAGCCCGCAATGCCGATCTGCGTCTGCAGCTGCAGACCCTGGGCCGTCAGCGCTTCATAAACATCTTCTTCGAGCGGCGACTCCAGGTCGCGTCCGCTGACACCGGCCAGGGCCAGCTGACCGGTGGCCGCGTATTGCAGGAATACCTTGAGCGCAGCCACGCCCTTGCCCTTGCCGCGTTCCAGATCGATATCGTCGGCGGTGATGGACGAAAACACCTCGCAGCGCTGCTTGGCCCGCGAGATCAGCACGTTCAGGCGGCGCTCGCCTCCGTCGGCACTCACCGGGCCGAAGCGCATGGGCAGATAGCCCTGCGCGTTGCGCGCATAGGCCACCGAGATGAAGATCACATCGCGCTCGTCGCCCTGCACGTTTTCCAGGTTCTTGATGAAGAAGGGTTCGTTGGGATGGGCGACAAAAAAGGACTCGGCCTCGGGCTGCTGGCGACGCAGCAGTTCCAGCTCGTCCTGAATGGCGACTTTTTGCTGCAGCGAGAAAGCGGCCACGCCCAGGCTGAGCTGCGGCGACTGCTGTGCGTGCTGCATGATGGCGCGAGCAATGGTCTGGGCCTCGATGCGGTTGACGCGGCTGGCGCCGCTGTCAAAGCGGCCTTCGGGCAGATGGTGAAAGCGCAGCCCCATGCCAGAGCGGGCCGTGTAGGGGCTGGGCACGACGTAAAGGCCGCTGTTGTAGAACTGCTGGTTGGACACCGCGATCAGCGACTGGTGGCGGCTGCGGTAGTGCCAGCGCAGCATGAGCTGGGGCATGCCCTTGGCCAGGCACAGGCTCAGGATGCTTTCCACATCGGCTGCTGTGGCGATGAGCTGGCTGGCGTCCCCATTCTCGTCCTCGTCGTCGAAGTCGTCCTGCTCGCTGGTCATGCGCGAGAAAAATCGCGTGGGCGGCAACTGCCGGTCATCGCCCACCACCACCAGTTGCCTGCAGCGGGCGATGGCGCCCAGCGCGTCCACGGGCTCGATCTGGCTGGCCTCGTCAATCACCAGCAGATCGAACTCGACTGCACCAGGTTCCAGAAACTGGGCCACGGACAGCGGGCTCATCATGAACACGGGCTTGATGGCCTGGACGGCTTCGCCCGCGAGCTTGAACAGCTTGCGCAGGGGCATATGGCCGCGCTTGCGCGCAATCTCGCCATTGAGCACGCCAAGCGGGCCCATGCCGGATGCGCTGCGCGGCACCTGCTCGTAATGCGAGAGTGCCGACTGGGCGCGCGCGAGTTCGATGCGCTCCAGATCCAGCGCCCGGAACTGGCGCACCTTCTGGCTGTGCTGATCGCCGTTGAACGCGACCAGCTCGGGGTGAGCTTGAGTGGCCTGACGCAGCAGCGCTTCGTAATAAGCGCGCTCGAGGCTGGCAGCCAGGGTATCGAGCGCAATGGATTCACTCTCGAGCTGCTGCACCAGGGGGGCCATGCCGGCTGCGCGCGCCTGCTCCCGGGTGGCATGGTAGGAGGTCCAGTCCAGCAAGGCGTTGGGCTCGGCGAGCCATTGCGCAAGGCGTTCGCCAAAGTCGGTCAGCGCAATGCGGGCCAGGTCGGGGGCGTCAAAAGCCTCCTGCGTATCGAGCTGGTAGCCGCTGAGCAAGCTTTGCGCAGAGTCCTCGAATGCCTGCAGCGATGCACTGGCCTTGGCGGCCAGGTCCGCGCAATGTGCGGGCGATGGCAACTGGGCATAGAGCTGGCGAAAGGCGGCACTGCGCCCCTGTCCGTCGGGGCCGGCCATCCAGCCCAGCACGGCCTGCAATTGCGTCCAGTTGCTTTGCTCGCCCCGCCACAGGCTGCCAAAGGCATCGGCTCCCTGGGCCTGCTGCTGGCTCAGGCTCTGGCGCAGTTGCTGGGCTTCGATCAGGCTGTCGAGCAGACTCAGTCGTTGTGCGCGCGAGCTCGGCAATGTCGTCTTGAGCTGGCCTTTGAGGCTGGCCATCGCTGCGCGGTAGCCGCTGTTGAAAATGCGAAACAGCGAGTCGCCATGTGCCGCGATGCTCTGGCGCGGGGCGTTCCAGTCCGCCGTCCAGGCGGATTCGGCAAAGCTGCCGTGCAGGCTCTGTGCCTGCAGGCTGAACCGTGCGCCGCATTCCAGCAGTTTGCGCAACTGCTCCAGGCCCTGATCCCAGATGCTGCCGGCGACGGCCTGCCGGTCTATGGCGGGGGCACTGGCGAGCTGCTGCGCCAACGTGATCTGCTCATGCAGGGTCTGAATGGTTGGCGCTGCCGGCGCGCTCAGGGATTGCGCCAGCAGCTCGGCATCCTGCTGCAACCGGGCCAGCGTTGCTTGCAGCGCCGGCAGTTGCTGGGCGAATCGTTGTGCATCCAGCTTGAGCAGTGCCGGGTGGCATACGCCGCGCCACGGGTGCCCGGCCACCGGGCTCACCTTGGACGCCGCCTGGCGCAGCGCTTCGGCAATCTGCTGGCGTGAATGAAAGTCCTCGGGTGACCAGTTCTGTGCGCTTTGCAGCAAATCGGGCAGATGTGCGATCTGCACCGCATCCAGCCGCGCCAGCTGGCCCAGGATCTGGTAGGGCGTGAGTGCGCAGGGCGCGAGCGCCTGATGCATGGTCCGGCTGTGCGAGTTCAGCTGCTGCTGCACGTTGCTCAGCTCATGGATGATTTGCTCGCGGTGCTCCACTCGAGGTCTGCCCAGATCGCGCGTGGCCTTGAGCTCCTCCAGCACCTTGCGCTTGTTGGCATGGTGGCTGTGCAGTTCCAGGCAGGCGGGCCCAAGGCCCACGGCTTTGAGGCGGCGGTTGACCACCTCCAGCGCGGCCATCTTCTCCGAGATGAACAGCACTTTCTTGCCGTCGGCAATCGCCGCCGCAATCACGTTCGTGATGGTCTGGGACTTGCCCGTGCCCGGCGGGCCCTGAATGACCAGGTTTTCGCCGCGGCGCACGGCTTCGATGGCCAGTGACTGCGAGCTGTCGGCATCGACCACGTGGCGCTGGCTGTCCACGGGGATCAACTGGTCCACATCGGCGTCTTCGGGGAACAGGTGTTCGCGTGCCTCGAAGCCGTCCTGCAGTGCGGCGGCAATCAGTGCCTGCCGCTCAAGCTGCTTTTCCGGCGGCCAGGTCGCAGTGTCCAGATCGCGGTACATCAGGAACTTGGCAAAGCTGAAAAAGCCCAGCGTCATGGCGTCGGGCAACACTTGCCAGCCGGGCTGGGCTGCTGCCATGGTGGCGACCGCGGCCAGGTAGGCGCGGGGATCGAAGTCGTCGCCAGCATTGAATTCGGGCAGCTCCAGGCCGAAGTCGGCCTTGAGCTTGGCGGCCAGCGACAGGTTCTCCGCCGCATCCTCCTGCAGCCATGACAGGGTGAAGCGCTCGGCCGCGCTTTTGCGCTCCAGTGCCACGGGCAGCAGAATCAGCGGCGCAAAACGCGGTTTGTCAGGGGCATTGCGGTCAAACCACTGCAACTGACCCAGCGCCAGAAACAGGATGTTGACGCCCTGTTCCTCGATGAAGGTGCGGGCATCGGAATACATGTCCAGCAGCCGGCGCTGCAGCTTCTCGCTGGACAGGCGCGTCTGCAGTTTCAGGTCGCGATGGCGCTGGGCCACACCGCGCGCATCGAGCTGCTCGTCAACGCTTTCTTCGGGCTGGGGCAGGGCGAGGGCGGTCTGTGTCTCTTGGGCCTCTGAAGGGTCTGCGGCCGCTTGCTGCTCCTCGGCCTTTGCCGGCGCAAAGCTCATGGCCTTGCTTTCGCCCGCCAGCAGGCGATAGACCTCGTCCGTGCGTTCATCCGCAAAATGCAGCACGCGTGCCGTGGCGGCCTGAGGCAGGCTCAGCAGCCGGTTGCGTGTGGAGAGGTCCAGCAGCGCCTGGCGGCTTTTTTCGAGCTGGCGGGTGATGAGGGCAAAATTCGAGTCTGCGTGCATGGGGCATCAAAAAGCACAGTGAGCTGGCACTTTAGCGTGCTCTCTGGTGCTGATGATGCTGATTGGCAATGTGCGCACTGCGGTTCTGTACCCGTTTTACAAATTGGTCACAGTTTCCAGCCGAACTCGAGCGCAATGAAAGCCGAGCATTGGCCACAGGTCTTCGGTGCAGCGCGGACCGTAATGCTGTAGCGCTCCCCCTGCCAGCGCACCAGGGCTCCTGCGGCCGCCATGACGGGGCGGGTGTAGTTGGTGCGCAAACCGGCATAGACGCCAGAGTGCAGATTGCCAAAAGTCAGCGGCGTGTACTCGCCTATGGCGTAGGTGCTCCAGCGGTCGATGCTGTTGCGATAGAAGCCGGCCTGCACGGAGAAATCGCTGGAAAACTCTCGTCTGATACCAAGACCCAGGTTTTCCTCGTTCCATTTCTTGCCATGTTGCCTTTCGCTGAAATGATGGCTGACGGTGTGCAGGTTGCGGTGTGTAGATTGATATGCCAGGCACCTGCAGGCAGGCTGGCTGGCCTGGGCAGGCTGATTGACCTGGGCAAACTGACGGGTCACGGCAGTCTGATTGGCTTCGTCGGCCTGGGTTGCGGAGCAGGCAATGGCGATGGTCTACCCTGCCAGTGCTTTGAACGATTGCATTGCCGCTCCCCTCGTATTGCTTCACAGGCGCATGCCGACAGGTCGGTGACATCCTTGGCTCGCGTTCGCGGTGCTGTCCGGCCTGATGAAGGCGGTTTCTGTCAGACGTCAAAAAGGCCGCAGGAGCGGCCTTGTCACAAGTGAGGCTTGGACTGCTCGACTCTGCAGTCGATTGGTCAATCGCCTGGCTGCTGCTTTGCGGCGGCAGCTGCAGCGCGCAGCTTGTCTTTCTTGCTGGGTCTGCGGCCCTTGATCCCGCCGTTGCCATCCTGTGCGACGGGAGGTGGCGGCACTTCTTCGGTGGGCTCGAAGCCTTCAATCTGTTCCAGTGCAATGTCTAGCTGGTTGCGTTTGCAGATCAGCTCCCAGTGCGCGGTTTCTGCGGGTGGAACAAAAGTGATAGCTGCTCCCGCGTGTCCGGCGCGGCCTGTGCGGCCAATTCTATGAATATAGTCGGCGGGCGAGCGTGGCAGGTCGTAGTTGATGACCGTGGGCAGCTGCGCAATATCAATGCCGCGTGAGGCCAGGTCGGTGGTGATGAGCAGCTGCCAGCGCTTGGCCTTGAACTGGTCGAGCACATCCTTGCGCGCACCCTGGCTCATATCGCCGTGGAAGGTGGTGGCGAAGATGCCTGCCTTGTAGAGCTTGTCGGCCATCATTTCGGCGGTGTGGCGCTTGGCGACAAAGACCAGCGCGCGCTCCCACTCGGGTTGGCCTTCGCCATCCTTGACCAGCTGGCGCAGCAGCTGGGTGCGGCGGGTGCTGTCCACGGCAATGGCGCGCTGGCTGATGTTCTCGGGGCTGGCCGAATGCTCGGCGGCCTGGTCGGCATCGACCTGCACGCGAACGGGGTCATGCAGCAGGCGGGTGGCCAGCGCCTCCACGTTCTGCGGGAAGGTGGCCGAGAACAGCAGGGTCTGGCGCTTGGCGGGCAGCAGGGCCAGCACGCGGTTGAGTTCCTCGGCAAAGCCCTGGTCCAGCAGGCGATCGGCCTCGTCAAGCACCAGATGCTGCACCGCATTCAGGCGCACGGCGTTGTTTTCCACCAGATCCAGCAGGCGGCCCGGCGTGGCGACCAGAAAGTCGGCGCTGCCACGCAGCTGCATCATCTGCGGGTTGATGGAGACACCGCCATAGACCACGCGGCTGCGTGGTTGCTCACGCAGTTTGCGTGTGATGTCGCTCAGGCTTTCATGAACCTGCAGGGCCAGCTCGCGCGTGGGCACCAGAATCAAGGTGGCCAGCGGCCGCACAAAGCCGGTGTGGCCGCGCTTTTGCGCCAGCCAGGCCTGCAGCAGGGGCAGCAGATAGGCCATGGTCTTGCCCGAGCCCGTGGGCGCGCAGGCCCAGAGGTCGCGCCCGGCCAGCACGGCGGGGATGGCCTCGGTCTGAATCGGCGTTGCGTCGCGCAGACCCAGATCAAGTGTGGCATCCAGAAGCTCGGCGCGCAGGCCTAGTGGGGCAAAAGACATAGAAGAATCAATAGCGGTGTGCAGGAGGCGCATTGTGCGGGAATTGCCGCGTCGCAGCGGGGCGCAGGGACAAGCGCGGCGGCAGGCTACATTCGGAGGATTCCAACCCTAGAGGAGCGCAAACCATGATTCAGGCCACGCATCAAGCCATTGTCATGACGGAGTACGGAGGCCCCGAGGTCCTGAAGATCGCCTCGGTCGCTTCGCAGCCACTGGAGGCCGCTCAGGTGCGCGTGCGGCACACGCGCATTGGCGTGAACTTTCACGATATCTATGTGCGCTCGGGGCTTTACAAGACGCTGGCGCTGCCGGGCACGCCCGGCATCGAAGCCGTGGGGGTGGTGGCTGAAGTGGGGGAGGGCGTGAGCCGCTTCAGGCCTGGAGACCGGGTCTGCTATGTCTCTGGCGCCTATTCCATCTACGCCGCCGAGCGCGTGATTGCGCACGACGAGCTGATGGCCGTGCCCGATGACCTCAGCGACGCGCTGGTCGCCTCCAGCCTGCTGCGCGGGCTGACGTCCGATGTGCTGCTGCACCGGGTGGCCAGGGTCAGCCAGGGCTCGCGGATTCTCGTGCAGGCCGCCGGTGGCGGCATGGGGCAGATTCTGAGCCAGTGGGCAACGCAACTGGGGGCCATGGTGATCGGTACGGCGGGCAGCGATACCACGGCAAAAAAGGCCGAACAGGCCGGTTGCGTGGAGGTGATCCGCTATCGCGGCACGGACGCCCAGGATGTGGCTGCGCGTGTGCAGCAGCTGACTGGCGGCGAAGGCGTGGATGTGGCTTATGACGGCGTGGGCAAGGACAGCTTCGACGCCTCGCTGGCCAGTCTGGGCATCGGCGGCCAATTGGTGATGTACGGGCAGTCTTCCGGCCCGGTGCCGCCGCTGGAGATTGCGCGTCTGGCCGCGAAGTCGAGCGGCGTATGCCGGCCCATGGTGTTTCACTTCGTCAAAAAGCCCAAAGAGCGCGATGCCATGGCCGCGCGCCTGTTCGAGGCGCTGCGCAAAAAGCATTTCCGCATGGGCGAGCCGCAGGAGTTTGCACTGGCCGATGCGGCGCAGGCCCACCGGCTGCTGGAGGCGCATGGCGCCCAGCAGCCCATCTTGCTTGTGCCCTGACGGAGGCTGCCCGCGCCACAGGCTGACCTTTTCAGGCCCGTCAAAGCGCATGAGCAGCATGGCGACAAAGTGCTGGGCGCAGCCATCGGCCTGGGTGATGCAGACATCCAAGGAAAAGACCACGGAGTCCTCGTCGGCCATTGGGCTCGGCCATGATTTGCTCGGCAGAGCATTCGGCGACCTGCTCGCGGCCCAGCGAGGTGTGACGGCTCGGGTGGCGCTGGTTCCAGTCCCGCACGGCGTGGCCCAGCTCCAGATTGCGTCGTCGTCTTGCATGCATGAAGAGCAGCATGGAAGCGCCGATTTCGGGCTGGTTCGGCATTTCTGACTCGGACTACTTAGTGAATTTTTATAGCATATAGCGCATGCTATCAAAGGAATTCATGGTGTTTTCAATCTGAAATACATATGGGTAGTGCGCAAGCAGCTATGGTTTTTGTCAGGTGCCGAGATTGCAGGTTCACGTAAAAAAGCCCGCGGACTTTGCAGTCTGCGGGCTTTTTGCCACCCTGAGACCCGGATATCCGGGCCTGGGCGCGCCGATCAACGCTGAGCGATAGGCTTGACGTCGCGCGACACGGAGCCGGTGAACAGCTGGCGGGGACGACCGATCTTGTACTCGGGGTCGGCCATTTGTTCGTTGAGCTGAGCGATCCAGCCCACGGTGCGGGCCAGAGCGAAGATGCCGGTGAACAGGTTGACGGGGATGCCGATGGCGCGCTGCACGATGCCGGAGTAGAAGTCCACGTTGGGGTAGAGCTTGCGCTGGACGAAGTAGTCGTCTTCCAGGGCAATCTTTTCCAGCTTCTTGGCCAGGGCGAACAGGGGGTCGTTTTCCAGGCCCAGTTCGGCCAGGATTTCGTTGCAGGTTTCCTGCATCAGCTTGGCGCGGGGGTCGTAGTTCTTGTAGACGCGGTGGCCAAAGCCCATCAGCTTCACGCCGCTGGTCTTGTCCTTGACCTGTTCCATGAACTCGCCGACCTTCTCGATGCCGCCGTTGGCCTGGATGCCTTCCAGCATGTTCAGGCAGGCTTCGTTGGCGCCGCCGTGGGCAGGACCCCACAGGCAGGCCACGCCAGCGGAGATGGCGGCAAAGGGGTTGGTGCCGGACGAGCCGCACAGACGCACGGTGGAGGTCGAGGCATTTTGCTCGTGGTCTGCGTGCAGGATGAAGATGCGGTCCAGAGCGCGTTCAACCACGGGGTTGACCTTGTACTCTTCGCAGGGGTTGCCGAACATCATGCGCATGAAGTTGCCGGCATACGACAGGTCGTTCTTGGGGTACATGTAGGGCTGGCCCATACCGTACTTGTATGCCATGGCAACCAGAGTGGGCATCTTGGCGATCAGGCGGATCGCTGCAATGTTGCGGTGCTCTGGGTTGGTGATGTCGGTGCTGTCGTGGTAGAAGGCCGACATGCCGCCCACCAGACCGGTCAGCACGGCCATGGGGTGAGCATCACGACGGAAGCCGCGCAGGAAGAACTGCATCTGCTCGTTGACCATGGTGTGCTTGGTCACCAGCTCTTCGAAGTCGGCCTTTTCCTTCTCGTTGGGCAGCTCTCCGTACAGCAGCAGGTAGCAGGTTTCCAGGAAGTTGCAGTTCTTGGCCAGTTGTTCGATGGGGTAGCCGCGGTACAGCAGCTCGCCCTTGTCGCCATCGATGTAGGTGATGGCGGATTGGCAGGCGGCGGTAGAGAGGAAGCCCGGGTCATACGTGAACATGCCAGTCTGGGCATAGAGCTTGCGGATGTCGATCACATCCGGGCCGATATTGCCCTGGTACACCGGCATTTCCACACTGGGAGCGCCATTGCTGAAAGACAGCGTTGCTTTGTTGTCAGCGAGTTTCATTTCCAAACTTCCTTCTCTAGTTTGCCTAGCCTACTGGGGACAGCTACCGGGCTGGCGCTTGCGCACCATCTCCAGCACTTCCCTGACTTCTTGGGTATCGAGTTGTCCTTCAGGTTCCTTGCGGCGCAAGAAAAGATCCATCAGGTCGTTGTCTGCCAGATCCATCAAGGCAGACAGGCCAGTCGCGTGTCTCCGCGTGAGCTGGCTTCCGTAGGTGGCGAAGAACTGCTCGATGAACAGATCGTTCTCAACCAGGCCACGGCGGCTGCGCCACCTCAGCAGGTCGCGCTCACGTTCGTCGAGCAGAGTATTCGTCATCAGCATCAGACGGTTCGACGAACCATCAGCTCCTTGATCTTGCCAATGGCTGCGGTGGGGTTCAGGTGCTTGGGGCACACGTCCACGCAGTTCATGATGGTGTGGCAGCGGAAGAGGCGGTAAGGATCTTCCAGATTGTCAAGGCGCTCGCCCGTGGCTGTGTCGCGGCTGTCCGCGATGAAGCGGTAAGCCTGCAGCAGACCGGCCGGGCCCACGAACTTGTCGGGGTTCCACCAGAACGAGGGGCAGCTGGTGGAGCAGCTGGCGCACAGAATGCACTCGTACAGGCCGTTGAGCTCTTCGCGCTCTTCGGGCGACTGCAGGCGCTCCTTGCTGGGCGAGGCGTAGACATCGCTTTGCAGGTAGGGCTTGATCGAGTGGTACTGCTTGAAGAACTGGGTCATGTCCACGATCAGATCGCGGATGACGGGCAGGCCGGGCAGGGGCTTGAGAACGATGTCGCCCTTGAGGGTGTTCATGTTCGTCAGGCAGGCCAGACCGTTCTTGCCGTTGATGTTCATGGCGTCGGAGCCGCACACGCCTTCACGGCAGGAGCGACGGAAGGCGATGGAGGGGTCCATGGCCTTGAGCTTGACCAGGGCGTCCAGCAGCATGCGCTCGTGACCGTCCAGCTCCACTTGCACGGTTTGCATGTAGGGCTTGGCGTCTTTGTCCGGATCGTAGCGGTAGATTTTGAATGTGCGCTTCATTTTGATCTTCTCTCGTGGGCTGCTGAATTAGAACGTGCGGACCTTGGGAGGAACGCTGGCAACGGTCAGGGGCTTGAGGTTCACAGGCTTGTAGGACAGGCTGTTGGTGGCGCTGTCCCACAGGGTGTGCTTGAGCCATTCCTTGTCGTTGCGGCCCAGCGGGAATTCGGCGTGGTCGGCAGGGTGCTCGTAGTCGTACACGGTGTGTGCGCCACGGCATTCCTTGCGGGCTGCGGCCGAGGTCATGGTGGCTTGCGCCACTTCGATCAGGTTGTCCACTTCCAGGGCTTCCATGCGGGCGGTGTTCCACACCATGGACTTGTCCTTCAGGGTCACGGAGCCGACCTTGTCGCGGATCGCGTTGATCTTCTCCACGCCTTCGTCCATGCTCTTTTGCGTGCGGAACACGCCAGCGTGGGTCTGCATGGATTGGCGGATCTCGCCGGCGACGTCCTGGGCGTAGGTGCCGTCCTTGGAGTCCTGCAGCTGGTTGAGGCGCGCCAGGGTGCGCTCTGCGCCGTCGGCGGGCACTTCGTGGTGAGCGCCGAAGCCGTTGACGAATTCCACGATGTGCTTGCCGGCAGACTTGCCGAAGACCAGCAGGTCCAGCAGCGAGTTGGTGCCCAGGCGGTTGGCGCCGTGCACGGACACGCACGAGCATTCGCCCACGGCGTAGAGGCCGCCCACCACGTTGTTCTGCTGACCGTCCCAGACCACGACCTGACCGTTGATGTTGGTCGGGATGCCGCCCATCTGGTAGTGGATGGTGGGAACCACGGGGATGGGCTCCTTGGTGATGTCCACGTTGGCGAAGTTGTGGCCGATTTCTTCCACGGAAGGCAGGCGCTTGCGGATGGTTTCGGCACCCAGGTGGTCCAGCTTCATCAGGATGTAGTCCTTGTTGGGACCGCAGCCGCGACCTTCCTTGATTTCCTGGTCCATCGAACGCGACACGAAGTCACGTGGTGCCAGATCCTTCAGCGTGGGAGCGTAACGCTCCATGAAGCGCTCGCCTTCGCTGTTGAGCAAAATGGCGCCTTCACCGCGGCAGCCTTCGGTCAGCAGCACGCCGGCACCGGCCACGCCGGTGGGGTGGAACTGCCAGAACTCCATGTCCTGCAGAGGAATGCCGGCGCGAGCAGCCATGCCCAGGCCGTCGCCGGTGTTGATGAAGGCGTTGGTCGAAGCCTGGAAGATACGGCCGGCACCGCCGGTAGCCAGCAGCACGGCCTTGGCGTGCAGCTCGTACAGATCGCCGGTTTCCAGCTCCAGTGCGGTCACGCCGACCACATCGCCCTGGGTGTTGCGGATCAGATCCAGCGCCATCCACTCAACGAAGAAGTTGGTCTTGGACTTGACGTTCTGCTGGTACAGCGTGTGCAGCATGGCGTGACCGGTACGGTCGGCCGCTGCGCAGGCACGTTGCACGGGCTTTTCGCCGTAGTTGGCGGTGTGGCCGCCGAAGGGACGCTGGTAGATGGTGCCGTCGGCATTGCGGTCGAAAGGCATGCCGAAGTGCTCGAGCTCGATCACGACGTTCGGCGCTTCACGGCACATGAACTCGATGGCGTCCTGGTCGCCCAGCCAGTCGGAGCCCTTGATGGTGTCGTAGAAGTGATAGTGCCAGTTGTCTTCGCTCATGTTGCCCAGCGAAGCGGACACGCCGCCCTGGGCGGCCACAGTGTGCGAGCGAGTGGGGAAAACCTTGGACAGCGAGGCGACGGACAGACCGGCGCGCGACAGTTCCAGCGCAGCGCGCAGGCCGGAGCCGCCGGCACCGACGATCACGACGTCAAACTTGCGCTTGGTGATATTTGCTTTGGAGTAGCTCATTCTTAACCTTCAATCGTGGAGACTGTGTCTCAATCAGAGACGCCACAGAACCTGGATGCCCCAGCCGATGCAGCCGACCAGCCAGACAATGGTGACCACTTGCAGTGCAAGGCGCAGGCCCACAGGCTTGACGTAGTCCATCCAGATGTCACGCACGCCGATCCAGGCATGCCAGCCCAAAGCCACGAAGAGGGCCAGGGTCAGAAACTTCATCCACTGGGGAGCAAAAATGCCGGCCCACTGCTCGTAGCCCACAGGGCCGCCGACCGTCAGAAAGCGCACCAGCAGCACAACGGTGTACAGAGCCATCAGGACGGCAGTAGAGCGCTGGGCCAGAAAGTCGCGGGTGCCATAGTGCGCACCGACAACAGTGCGCTTGGAGCCGTAATTCACGGACATGGTTGTTTCCTTATCGTGAGGTGTTATTGACTGGACGCTGATCAGTACAGGCCGAACAGCTTGGCGCCAAGCACCACGGTCAGGGCAACGCTGATGCACAGCACGACTGCGGCGGTGGACTTGCCGGTCTGCTTGTTCACGGCATGGTGGTTCACGTCCATCACCAGATGGCGGACACCTGCGCAGAAGTGGTGCAGATAGGCCCAGATCAGCGCCAGGCAGACGAGCTTGGCAAACCAGCCAAAGGGACCTGCGAATACCGACGTGAAGGAATCAAACGAAATTTCCGACGAGATCGAGTTGTCGAACATCCAGATGATGAACGGCAGCAGGATCGCCATCAGCAGGCCGCTGACGCGGTGCAGGATGGACACGATGCCTGCCAGGGGCAGGCGATAGGTCGGTAGGTCCGAGAAGAAGTTGATATTGCGGAACTCTGGCCGCTGTTTTGCTTTTTGCTCTGTCATGGCAGGGTACTTTCGTGGATGTAACTGCGTTGTAATCGCTAGTGCGAAGCGACACAAAATTCTATTGCAATGCAGCAGAATCCGTTAGCCGAATTTGCATAGCAGATGATTGGGCTCTGTTGCAATCAACGCTTTTACGGGGGGATTCAGTTCAAAGCATTGCGGTAATGATGGGTGTCGGTGCGGTACAGGCCGCGCCGTAACTCCATGGGAACATCGTTGTAGGTGTAAGCAGTTCGCTCCACGCTGAGCAGCGGCGTGGTGCTGGGGATGTTCAGCAGCTGGGCTTGCTCGGCATCCGGCAGAACGGCGCGAATTTTCTCGTCGGCCCGTACCATGCGCACGCCATAGACCAGCTCGAACATGGCGTAGGTGGGGCCCTGGTAGCTGGACATCTGCTCGGCCGTCAGCCCCTTGAAGGCGTTGCCAGGCAGCCAGATGTCCTCCAAAATGGTCGGAATTGCCGCAAAGGACAGGGTGCGGCGCACATGCATCACGGCGTCGCCGGTGCGCAGGGCCAGGGAGCGGGCCACTTCGGCGGGCGCGCGCAGGCGGCGGCACTCGAGGATGTGGCGCTCTGCGCGGCCTTCGCCCTGCAGGTCGCCGGCATCGGGGCGCAGATTCAGGAAGCGGTACTGCACCTGCTGGGCGGCGTGAGTGGCCACAAACGTGCCCTTGCCCTGACGGCGCATGACCAGATTTTCGGCGGCCAGTTCATCGATTGCCTTGCGCACCGTGCCCTGGCTGACCTTGAAGCGGGCTGCCAGCTCCATTTCACTGGGGATCAGTTCTCCGGGGCGCCATTCGCCAGCTTCCAGGCTTTGCAGGATCAGGCCCTTGATCTGCTGGTACAGAGGGCTGAAGGCTGGGGTGGAGACGCCGGCACCACCGCTATGGCTGGCGTTGTTGTCCGGGGCTGTGTTTTGGGGGCTGGGCATAGTTGGTTTTGAAGGTATCGCCTCCGCGATGCGATGCACAAAAAACAGTCGATTTGACTATGGTCGCTAAGTGAAGATCATATCTTATATAAGACATAAGACAAATTGACCGGGCTTTGATTTCAGCAGTACACTTGCCGCATGTTTGCGGAGCTTGCGCTACTGGTGGTTACGCTGGTGCAACTTGGCGCCCATAACATCTCACTTTTTTCCAATCTTGGAGTTTCACCATGAGCAAGAAGCCCGTCCGTGTCGCCGTTACCGGCGCAGCTGGCCAAATCGGTTACGCCCTGTTGTTCCGCATCGCCTCCGGCGAAATGCTGGGTAAAGATCAGCCCGTTATTCTGCAACTGCTGGAAATCCCCGACGAAAAGGCTCAAAACGCTCTGAAGGGCGTGATCATGGAGCTGGAAGACTGCGCCTTCCCTCTGCTGGCCGGCATCGAAGCCCACGCAGACCCCATGACCGCCTTCAAGGACACCGACTACGCTTTGCTGGTGGGCGCCCGTCCCCGTGGCCCCGGCATGGAACGTGCTGACCTGCTGGCTGCCAACGCCCAGATCTTCACCGCCCAGGGCAAGGCTCTGAACGCCGTGGCTTCGCGCAATGTCAAGGTTCTGGTGGTGGGCAACCCCGCCAACACCAACGCCTACATCGCCATGAAGTCGGCTCCCGATCTGCCCGCCAAGAACTTCACCGCCATGCTGCGCCTGGACCACAACCGCGCTGCTTCCCAGCTGGCTGCCAAGGGCGGCTTCAAGGTTGGCGACATCCGCAAGCTGACCGTGTGGGGCAACCACTCGCCCACCATGTACGCCGACTACCGCTTCGCCACCGTGGACGGCAAGTCCGTGAAGGAAGCCATCAACGACCAGGAATGGAATGCCAACGTGTTCCTGCCCACCGTGGGCAAGCGCGGCGCCGCCATCATCGCTGCTCGCGGCCTGTCGTCGGCTGCTTCGGCTGCCAACGCTGCCATCGACCACATGCGTGACTGGGCCCTGGGCTCCAACGGCGAATGGGTCACCATGGGCGTGCCTTCCAACGGCGAGTACGGCATCCCCGCCGGTATCGTGTTCGGTTTCCCCGTGACCACCACGGCTGACGGCGAATACAAGATCGTCGAAGGTCTGGAAATCGATGCCTTCTCGCAAGAGTGCATCAACAAGACTCTGGCTGAGCTGCAAGGCGAGCAAGACGGCGTCAAGCACCTGCTGTAATCAGCGCAAAACCTATGCAAGACTGGAACCCTGCGCTGTATCTGCGCTTTGCCAATGAGCGCACGCGCCCTGCGGCAGAACTGCTGGCAAGAGTACCTTCCAGCTTGCATTCACCCGCTCGCAGCCTCCGCATCGTGGATCTGGGCTGCGGGCCGGGCAACTCCACCGAACTTCTGGTGGAGCGTTTTCCCGGCGCCGATGTGCTCGGTGTCGACAATTCCGAAGCCATGCTGGAGACTGCGCGAAAGCAGTTGCCGCAGGCCAGGTTCGAGGCCGGTGATATTGCCTCCTGGGCACCTGCTGAAGGTGAGCCAGCACCTGATTTGATCTATGCGAATGCCTCCATCCAGTGGGTGGGCGAGCATGAGAGCCTGATTCCTCGTCTGTTTTCGCTGCTGGCGCCCGGTGGCGTGCTGGCCATACAGATGCCTGACAACCGTCAGGAACCCTCGCACCGAAACATGCGCGAAGTCGCGCAGCTGCCCCGGTTTGCCGCGCACATCGGGGATGCGAGCAAGGTGCGTACCGAGATTTTGCCCATAGGGGTCTATTACGACCTGCTGGCAGCGCCCCAGCCGGCGGCTCCCGCCAATGAGGCCGCGAGCGTGGATGTGTGGCACACCGTCTACCAGCATCCCATGGACTCGGCCGCAGCGATTGTGCAGTGGCTCAGCAGCACGGGCCTCAAGCCTTTCGTGGAAGGTTTGCCCCAGGAGCTGCAAGCCGAGTATCTGAGCGAGTATCAAAGCCGCATCGACGCGGCTTATCCGGAGCGAGCCGACGGCAGGCGTCTGCTGGCTTTCCCCCGACTTTTCATGGTGGCTCAGCGCAAGTCATGACGAAAGAACTGGTTCACCCCGCCACCGTGCTGCTAGATGCTCAGGGTGGCGCTCAGCGTCTGCCCGTCTGCGATCACTACAGCGGCGTGGAAGCGCGCATGCGCAAAAGCCTGCAGTTGCAGGCCGAGATGATGCAGGAGTTCGGCACCTGCGTGTTCGATGTGACGCTGGACTGCGAGGACGGAGCGCCTGTCGGCCAGGAGGCCGGGCACGCTCGTCTGGTCGTCGAGCTGGCGAACGGCGCTGCTCAAGGCGCGCGTGTGGCGGCCCGGGTGCATGCGGTGGAGCATGCACATTTCCAGGCAGACATGGACATCATTGCCGGCGGCGCTGCTGACAAGCTCTGCCACATCATGATTCCCAAGGTGGAGTCGGTCGATGACGTCATCAAGGCCGAAGCAGCCCTGCAACGCGCAACAGACAAGCGTGTGCCGCTGCATGTCTTGATTGAGTCTCCTGCTGCCGTGCAGCAGGCCTTCGACATCGCCGCACATCCGGCCGTGCAGAGCATCTCCTTCGGGCTGATGGATTTTGTCTCGGCCCATGGCGGCGCCATCCCCGCGTCCGCCATGACGGCGCAGGGCCAGTTCGAGCATCCGCTGGTCGTTCGCGCCAAGCTGGAGATCGCGGCCGCCTGCCATGCCCACGGCAAGGTGCCTTCGCACTGCGTGGTCACGGAATTCAAGAATCCTGAAGCTTTGGGTGCTTGTGCGCAAAAAGCCTCGCGTGAGCTTGGCTACACACGCATGTGGAGCATTCATCCTGACCAGATTCGCCCGATTTTGCGTGCATTTGCGCCAGCCGAAGACGAAGTTCTACAGGCGGCACAAATACTTACCTCCGCAGCGGTGCAGAATTGGGCGCCCATCAGTTTTGGTGGTGTACTACACGACCGCGCGAGCTACCGCTATTTTTGGCAGTTGCTGGAGCGCGCTCACCAGACGGGGCAGGTCTTGCCGGTTGAAGTTCAACCCTGGTTTGCCCCGGCCTCAATCCGTTGAACTCATAACAAGTCTGCAGGAGCTAATTCCTATGAAGACCCTGATCGCCACTTTGATGATTGCCGCCCCCCTGGTCGCAATCAGCCACTCTGCCGTGGCAGAAACCGCTCCCAAGGCCAAGGCAGCCACCGCCAAGAAGGCTCCCGCCGCCAAGAAAGCCACCACTGCGTCCAAGAAGGGCAAAGCTGCCGCTGCCGTCGCTGCAGGTGGTGCGGGTGCCGCCGCAGTCGTGGCGGCCGGCCCGGCTTCCTCCCCCCTGGGCACGGAAGAGCTGGCCGTGGCCGAACGCGTGCACAAGGGCCGCATTGCCTGTGAGCTGGGCGCCTATGTGAACGTGAACGCCGACGCAGCCAACCCTGGCTACTTCATCGTTGACGGCCGTGGCTTCAAGTACCACATGTCCCCCGTCAAGACTTCCACGGGCACGGTGCGCCTGGAAGACAAGGCAGCTGGTGCCGTGTGGCTGCAGATCGCCAACAAGTCCATGCTGATGAACCAGAAGGCCGGCCAGCGTCTGGCGGATGAGTGCATGAGCCCCGAGCAGCAGCAAGTGGCCGAAGCCATCCGCAAGAACCCACCTCCCAGCCTGCTGGACAGCAAATAAGTCTGGCGAGGCTGAGGACTGGCGTATCGCACATGCGCCAGTCCTGTAATTCGCGCTCCACGCGCAGCCTTTTTCAAAAAACCATTGGAGAGAACCCATGTTGAAAGCCTACCGTGACCATGTGGCAGAACGCGCCGCACTGGGCATCCCCCCGCTGCCTCTGGATGCCAAGCAGGTCGCAGACCTGATCGAGCTGATCAAGAACCCACCCGCTGGTGAAGACGCATTCCTGATGGATCTGCTGACTCATCGCGTGCCGCCGGGTGTGGATGATGCAGCCAAGGTCAAGGCTTCCTTCCTGGCTGCCGTGGCTCACGGCGACCTGAAGGTGGGTCTCATCTCCAAGGCCAAGGCCACCGAGCTGCTGGGCACCATGGTGGGCGGCTACAACGTGCACCCCCTGATCGAGCTGCTGGACGATGCAGAAGTGGCCGGTGTGGCTGCCGACGCGCTGAAGAAGACATTGCTGATGTTCGACTTCTTCAACGACGTGGCCGACAAGGCCAAGGCCGGCAATGCCAAGGCCAAGGAAGTGATGCAGAGCTGGGCCGATGCCGAGTGGTTCACTTCGCGTCCCAAGGTCGAGGAAAAGATCACCGTCACCGTCTTCAAGGTGCCTGGCGAGACCAATACCGACGACCTGTCGCCCGCTCCTGACGCCTGGAGCCGTCCCGACATTCCTCTGCACTACCTGGCCATGCTCAAGAACACGCGTCCCGACGCGGCGTTCAAGCCCGAAGAAGACGGCAAGCGCGGCCCCATGCAGTTCATCGAAGACCTGAAGAAGAAGGGCCACCTGGTTGCCTACGTGGGTGACGTGGTCGGTACCGGGTCATCCCGCAAGTCCGCCACCAACTCCATCATCTGGGGCACGGGCATGGACATTCCCTTTGTTCCCAACAAGCGCTTTGGCGGCGTGACGCTGGGCGGCAAGATCGCTCCCATCTTCTTCAACACGCAAGAAGACTCCGGCGCACTGCCCATCGAAGTCGATGTTTCCAAGCTGGAAATGGGCGACGTGATCGACGTGCTGCCCTACGCTGGCAAGATCGTCAAGAACGGCGAAACCGTGGCTGACTTCCAGCTCAAGTCCGACGTGCTGCTGGACGAAGTGCAAGCCGGCGGCCGTATCAACCTGATCATCGGTCGCTCGCTGACAGCCAAGGCGCGCGAAGCCCTGGGTCTGCCCGCATCCACCGTGTTCCGCCTGCCCCAGGCGCCCGCTGCCTCCACGGCTGGTTTCACACTGGCCCAGAAGATGGTCGGTCGCGCTTGCGGTCTGCCCGAAGGCCAGGGCGTGCGCCCCGGTACTTACTGCGAGCCTCGCATGACCACCGTGGGTTCGCAGGACACCACCGGCCCCATGACCCGCGACGAGCTCAAGGATCTGGCCTGCCTGGGCTTCTCCGCCGATATGGTGATGCAGTCCTTCTGCCACACAGCCGCTTACCCCAAGCCCGTGGACGTGAAGACCCATCGCGAGCTGCCCAACTTCATCAGCAACCGCGGCGGCGTGGCCCTGCGCCCTGGTGACGGCGTGATCCACAGCTGGCTCAACCGCCTGCTGCTGCCCGACACCGTCGGTACCGGCGGCGACTCGCACACCCGCTTCCCCATCGGCATTTCCTTCCCCGCAGGCTCCGGTCTGGTGGCCTTCGGTGCCGCTACCGGCGTGATGCCTCTGGACATGCCCGAATCCGTGCTGGTGCGCTTCAAGGGCGAAATGCAGCCTGGCGTGACCCTGCGCGATCTGGTGCACGCTATTCCTCTGTACGGTATCAAGCAAGGTCTGCTGACCGTGGCCAAGGCCGGCAAGATCAACGAGTTCTCGGGTCGCATCCTGGAAATCGAAGGTCTGCCCAACCTGAAGGTCGAGCAGGCGTTCGAGCTGTCCGACGCATCTGCCGAGCGCTCTGCCGCCGGTTGCACGATCAAGCTCAACCCCGAGCCGATCAAGGAATACCTGACTTCGAACATCGTTCTGATGAAGAACATGATCGCCGACGGTTATGCCGACGCCAAGACCCTGCAGCGCCGTATCGAGAAGGTCGAAGCCTGGCTGGCCAAGCCCGATCTGCTGGAAGCCGACAAGGACGCCCAGTACGCCCACATCATCGAAATCGATCTGGCCGACATCAAGGAACCCATCGTCTGCTGCCCCAACGACCCCGATGACGCCAAGACCCTGTCTGACGTGGCCGGTGCCAAGATCGACGAAGCCTTCATCGGCTCCTGCATGACCAATATCGGTCACTTCCGCGCCGCAGCCAAGCTGCTGGGCGGCCAGCGCGACATCCCCGTCAAGCTGTGGGTGGCTCCTCCCACCAAGATGGACCAGACCGAGCTGATCAAGGAAGGTCACTACGCGGCTTTCGGCACTGCCGGTGCCCGTACCGAAATGCCCGGCTGCTCGCTGTGCATGGGCAACCAGGCCCAGGTGCGCGAAGGTGCGACCGTGATCTCCACCTCGACCCGCAACTTCCCCAACCGTCTGGGCAAGAACACCAATGTGTATCTGGGCTCGGCCGAGCTGGCAGCCATCGCTTCGCGTCTGGGTTACCTGCCTTCCAAGGAAGAGTACCTGAAGGAAATGGGCGTGATCGATGCCGACAAGGCCTCCGTCTACCGCTACATGAACTTCAACGAAATCGCCGAGTACGCTGAAGTGGCCGCCAAGATCTAAGCGTCTAGGCACCAGAAATCAAGGCCTTCAAGGGCCTTGCTAAAAAGCCCGCAGGATGCAAGTCCTGCGGGCTTTTTTCTTGCTTCGGGCTGCCAAGCGGATGGTGTGCCGCTTACTCCAGGAAATCGCCTGTCATGACACGCTTGAGGCTCAAGATGCCCGATTTCGGTGGCACGTAGTAGACGAAGTTGCCAGTGCCCGGCGCAGCGCGGGGCGAGAGAGTGATGAGGCGGTCGTCGGGCTTCATGCGCCGTGTGGCTTCCTAGCAGCAGGTGAAGGTACCGAGCGGGTTGACATTGACCGCGGTGCGAAGGTCTTCTTTGGTGATGCCAAGGAAGGAGTGCATGGGGCTGATGCCGGCAGCAGCACCATGACGTCGATCCGCGCCTCGGCAGAAAGTAAATCCATGATGGCCGCGAGGACCCGAATGTTCGCCACGTGGGCGGTTGTTTTTCAGCCCTTCATCTTGAAGCGATGCAGTGGCTTTCAGTATGGCGTCAGCGTTTAGGCCGGGACCATGGGAACTTCTCGCTCAGGCGAAGAGATATGAGGGGGCTATTGGGGCAGATATCCGCTGGCCTTGATGAGCTGGCCCCAGGTCTGTGCGTAGGCCTGCTCGCGCAGCCGCATCTGCTCGGCGTCGAGGTATTGCGGAATCAGGCCAAGGCTGGCCAGCCGCTCCTGCACGTCGGGTCTGGCGAGAATCTTCTGCATGGCTTGGGTGAATGCCGCTATGTCGCCCGCCGAGGTTCCTTGCGGTGCGTAGACCGCATAGAAGGGGCTTTCCTCGAAGCCGGAGACCCCGAGTTCCCAAAAGGTCGGGGTGCCAGGCATGCCGGGGTGCCGCTCTTTGCCGGACACCGCCAGAACGTTGATCTTGCCTGCCTTGTGCGATTCCAGCACATCGTTGAGCGACGAGATGCCGGCCAGAATCTGGCTGCCCATGATGTCGCTGAGCATGGGGGCTGCGCCCTTGTAGGGCACTGGGGTCAGGTCCAGTGAGTTCCTGGCGCCGATGGCGATGGTCATGAATTCAGGCAGCGAAGCTGGCGCAGGAATGCCCACGCTGCCTCTGCCTGCTTCCTTGTCGTGAACCCAGCGAATGTACTCGGCGTAGCTTTTGACGGGCGTGCCGGCGCCAGTGAAGAGTGCGGAGACATAGATGGCCACGCCGGCCACCGGCGTGAAGTCCCTGGAGGTATCGAAGCCTGGCTGCTTCATCACCAGGGGGATGATGGAGATGGTGTGGTCATTGGTGAAGAAGAGGGTGCTTCCATCCTTGGGGGCGGCCTTGAGTGCTTGCGCTGCCACCTGGCCCCCTGCGCCTGGCCGGTTCTCCACGATCACGGACCGGTGCAGTTCTTCCCTGAGCTTGTCGGCCAGATAGCGGGCCACGACATCGGTGCCGCCGCCCGGCGAGAATCCGACGAGCAGTTTGACGGGCTTCGTCTTGTTGCCTCCGCGCGCGAGCGCGATGGGGCTGGACAGGGCAAGGGTTGTGGCAAGTGCGCTTGCAAGAAGCGCGCAGGCGGCACGTCGCATGCAGGTGTTGCGGGCAGGTGTCATGGTCGGGTTCCTTTGTGTGCGGTGAATTCATTCCAGATCGAAGATGCGGCCAGCGTTCAGCCGCCCGGCGGGGTCAAGGGCGCGCTTGAGTGCGCGCATCAACTCGATTTCCTGGGGGCTCCGGCTGATGGCCAGGTATGGCTTCTTCGAGATGCCGATACCGTGTTCTCCCGAGACGGAGCCGCCCAGCTTCCCTGCGGATCGGTGCACGAGGTCTTCGATCTCCTGTTTCATCTGCGGCTGGTCCGCGGGATAGCCGACGACCAGGTGCAGGTTCCCATCGCCGAGATGCCCGTAGGTTTGCGTGCGGTGCAGGCCGTGCGCGCGCAGTTGCGAGTGGACGTCTTCGAGCCATGCAGGCATCGAGGAGATGGGCAGGCTGATGTCGAAGCCAGCAAACGGTGCCACTGCCGCCGCAGCTTCGCCGGATGACTCCCGGATGCTCCACAGGCGCCGGGTATCTTGCTCGGATCGGGCAATCACGGCGTCCGAGCTGGTAGCCAACTCAAGAAATTCGCCTAGTGCCTCCATGAACAAGTGTTCGTCGGCTTCGGCATCCTGCCCCATGGCTTCGATGAGCACCAGATTGCCGCCAGGCTCAGCAAATGGTGTTCCTCCCACGTGCAGTTCCGTCGTCACCATGTCGTAGAAGTCGCGCCACATCGCTTCGAAACTTGTCAGGCGCGCACCCAACCGCCTTCTGCAGTGGTTGAGCAGCTCCACCATCTGCTCGAAGCTCTGGACGCTGACGAGGGCAGTCTGGCGAGTGGTAGGCAGAGGCTGCAGCGCGAACACCAGCCGCGTGATGACGCCCAGCGTTCCCTCGCTGCCGATGAACAGGTGCTTGAGGTCGTATCCGGCGTTGTCCTTGAGTGCCTTGCCAAGGTGGCTGATGACCTGCCCATCCGCAAGCACGGCTTCCAGGCCGATGATGGATTGGCGTGCCATCCCGTAGCGCAGGACCCGGTTGCCTCCCGCATTCGTCGCGGCGATGCCTCCGACGTGGCAGGAGCCCTTGCTGCCGATGTCGATGGGAAACAGCAGGCCGCGGGCGGCTGCGGCTTCCTGGGCCTCCTGCAGCTTCACGCCGGCCTGGACGGTCATGGTCTGGCTGGCTGCATCGATTTCCTCGATGGCATTCAGCCTGTCCAGCGACAGGATGATCTCTCCGGGCCGGGCCAATGCTCCATCCACCAGGCCGGTCATTCCGCCTTGCACGGCGATCGGCAGCCCCAGCGCATGCGTGACCCGCATGGCTGCCGCAAGGTGCTCCGGTGTGCGCGGGCGCAGTACCGCGAGCGGTGTGGCTTCGCGCACGCCCCGCCAGTCGGTGCCGGCGTATGCCGGTATGGCATCTTCGATGGCCAGCAGCGACGCATCAGAGTGCGGCGCCAGCGCGGCAGCCAGGGATGTCAGTCGCTGGTCTGTTCTGGCAGTGGTTGAGGAGGCGTTGCTTGCAGATGGCATGGCGGTGGTTCCTGGTGGAAGGTGTTGTCGCGGCGCTTGCGCCAGGCGTTGGCGGGCTCAGGGGGCGATGGCCGCATAGACCACCATTTCCACGCGCATGCCTGGCGCAACCAGGCCTCGCACCGCGACGCTGGAGCGGTTGGGGTAGGGCGCTTCGAAGAATTCGCGGTAGATGCTGTCGATGACGGGCATGTCCCGCTCGTCCGTCATGTAGATCAGCACCTGGGCCACATCGCTCATCCGGCCCCCGGCCGCCGCGACGGCCCGGCGGACGTTTTCCAGCGTCAGGCGGGCCTGCTGCTCGATGGGGCCGGTGTCGAGCGTGCCGTCGCCGCGCACCGGGCCGTGCGTGGTGAACAGCAGGCCACCGGCTTTCACTGCCCAGGAGAAGGGCTGGGCGATGGAAGGCAGGCCGATATCGACTATGTGCTTCATGGTGCGGATGCCTCCAGGATGCGTGCCAGGCGCTGGTACCAGGAGGCCTGGGGTGCGCTCAAGGCGGTATGGGTGGAAAAGTGGTCCTGTCCCGCTTCGATGCAGAGCGAGCATGGAGCGCCGACCTGCGACAGCCTGTGCGCAAGCTCCTGGTTGGTGCGCTGCACACGCTCGCTGTCGTGTTCACCGTAGCTCAGGTGCATGGGCACGGTGCTGTTCGCGCTCCAGTGGACGGGGCTCATGGCAGCATCGTCGTCGGGCTTGCGCAGGACCATGGTGTAGACACGCTGCTCCAGGCTGCCGGTTTCAGGGGCCGGATGGTGCAGGTCCATGATGCCGCTGATGGGCAGGCAGGCGCGGACGACTTCGGCCGGTATGCCTGCCTTGCGGGCATCGGGCTGCCGCAGGGCGATCAGGGCCGCCAGATGGCCGCCGGCGGAGTGCCCCGCGAGGTGCAGGCGATGGGCGCAGCCGCCGAAGGACGGTGCGTTGTCGAACACATGGCGCAGCGCGGCAAGCCCGTCTTCGTAGGCCGCAGGCAGCCTGTCCTGTGGCGCAAGCCGGTAGGAGGGAGCAATCAGGATGCAGCCCAGCTTCGCCACCAGCGGCGCCATGAAGCTGACGTAGCCGCGGTAGCCGTTGGTCCAGCCACCGCCATGCCAGAAGACCAGAACTGGTGCGTCCTGGGCATTTTTCGGACCGAAAACGTCGTACCGGTGCAGCGGATGCCGACCGTAAGGGACGCCAAGGCGCACGTCGAGTCCGTCGGTCGGCAGCTCTCGGGCCAGGGCCATGACCTGGCGCGCGTAGGCCTCGGCCTGGGGAAAGGGCAATGGCATCTGGTGATCGGGGTCTGCCAGCAGCCACTGTGCATCGGTCGGACGTCCGTTGCCCGCAAGGTGCTGAGCCTGCATGGATTCAATTTTCATTGGCGATACAGAAGGGGGCGAAGTGTTCGATGGAGTCGGCGAGCGCATGGGTGGGCTGCCATGCCAGCTCGCGCGCCGCAGCGGATATGTCCGACGCGGCACGGCGCACATGTGCAAAGCCGGCAAAGCCGCCTTGCGGCGCGACCCGCATGTCCACCCGCAAGGCGGGGTGGCAGCGGCGCACGCCGGCCACGAAGTCCTCGAAGCCGTGCAGCCGGCCCAGGCCGATGTGGTAGATGCCCTGCGCCGGATCTTTGGCATCCAGGGCCGCGACGTTGGCATGCGCGCAGTCGCGCGCGTCGATGAATTCCTCTCCTCCCTGCCAGACGAGGTAGGGGTCGTCGATGACGGAGACCTCGCCCCGGGCGGCGGGCCCGGCCAGCGATGAGAGCACGCGCGCCGGCACCGATGTGCCGGGGCCGCTCCAGGCACTGATCACTGCGGCATAGCGCAGCGATATGGTGTCGACGCCATACAGGTCGCGGTACAGCAGCGCCAGATGTTCCGCCGCCACCTTGGTGGCCGCGTAGATGGAGCCTGGGCGATGGCGGATCGATTTCAGGCTGAAGTCCTCTGGCAGGCTGTCGCCTTCGAAGTCGCCGAACACGGGGTAGCCGACGGTCGTGGAGCTGGCGATGACGACCCTCTGCAGCCGGTGCAGCCGGGCGATTTCGAGCAGGTGAGCCGTGCCCATGACATTGACTTCCACGCCCTTGACCGGGTCCTGGCGGATGGCGGTGGACAGCAGGGCCGCTGTGTGGACGATACGGCGTACGCCGTGGCTTTCGACAAGCCGGGTCAGCCGGGCGAAATCCGTGACGTCGGCGACTTCGATGCGGACCCGGGGATCGTCGACGATGGTGGCGATGGCCGCGAGGGCCGGAGCCACGTCGGCCAGGAGCACGGATTCTCCGCGCTGCGCCAGCAGACGGGCCGTGTGGCAGCCGATCACGCCGGCGCCTGTAACAAGTGTTGTCATGGTGTTCCTCAGTTGGCCTGGATGCCGAACTCCTTGACGATCTGCCGGTAGCGCTGGTAGTCGTTCTGCACCACCTGGCCCAGCACGGCTGCATCGCCGCCAACGGGCGCCAGGGCAATCGTCTCCATGCGCGCTCTCACATCGGGCATCTTGAGGATCGCATCGCAGTGCTGGTTGAGCAGCCTGACCAGATCCGGCGGCATGCCCTTGGGGCCCATCAGTGCCTGCCAGGCGCCGACCTCGGCACCCGCATAGCCCAGCTCGGCGAGCGTGGGCACCTGGGGCAGGAAGGGCGAGCGCTTCGGGTCCGCGACCGCAATCGGCACCAGTTTGCCCGCCTTGATGTACTGGGCTACCGGCCCCAGGGTGGTGTACATCATGGGCAGTTGGCCGCCCACGAGGTCTGCCACGGCGGGCACGCTGCCGCGGTAGGGAACCTGGGTGATCTTCACGCCGGTGGCCTTGTCGAACAACTCGCCCAGGATGTGCATGGGCGAGCCGTTGCCGGGGCTGGCATACGAGGTGATCTTGCCGGCCTTCACGCTGGCAAGCAGCTCCTTCACGGAGGACACGCCCGAAGCTGCCGTGGCCACGACGAACAGCGACTGGCTGCCCAACTGCGAGATGGCGGTGAGGTCGCGCACCGGGTCGACCTGGGCGCCCGCCACGCCCTTGAGCACGTGGGGCGTGATCGTGATGGTGTTCGGCGCCAGCAGCAGGGTATAGCCGTCGGGGACTGCCTTCGAGACATAGGCGGTGCCGATGGTGCCAGCCGCGCCGGTGCGGTTCTCGACGATCACCGGCTGGCCCAGTCGGGTGCCCAGCTTTTCTCCGATCAGGCGGGCCAGTACGTCGGTGTCGCCGCCTGCGGGATAGGCAACCACCAGGGTGATGGGCTTGTGCGGGTAGCGGTCGGCCGCGTGCGATGGCGCGGTGCCAGACAGAAGGCCGAGGGCCGTGGTGCATGCGGCCGCGATGAGGGCGCGCCGGCGATGGTGGTTCATGGTGGGTGTTCCTATGGTGATTGCAATGCCGGGGTACGAAGCTGGCCTAGAAGGCGTGCCGGATTCCGAAGTTGAAGGCGCGGGAGCCCAGACCCTGCTCCGTGGCGTTGCCCACGCGGTAGAAGCCTGTTTTTGACGTTGCGGATGCGTTGTTGTCTATCCGTGCGATCGAGGTGTAGAGCGTGGTGCGCTTCGACAGAAAGTACATGTAGCCGACGGCCCATTGGCTGGCGTCGAAATTGGCGACCGTGCGGTCGTCCTTGCGGATGTACGAGGCCATGAATTTGCCCAGCCCATAGGGCACGCTGATGCCGAGCAGCATGTCGCGTGAATCCTGGTTCACGATGCCGAAGACGGCCGAGCCCTTGTTCACCACATAGTTGAAGTGGGCCATGGCGAATCCGAAGTCATAGGTCGCGCCGAGAAAGGTCAGCCGGCCGGCCTTGCCGGTCGCATCGTTGACGCTGTGGTAGCCCAGCTTGGCATAGGCAGGGCCTGCCACATAGCCGAGGGCGCCTCCGTACTGCCGCTTGGCACTGGAGTCGCCAGCGACTTCGCCAAACCCATAGACCGCGTCGGCCATCAGGCCGCTGGATGCCTTGTAGGTATAGCGCAGCGTGTTGTCCATGCGGTTGTTGCCGCTCGCGCCGCCCGCGCTGATGAGGTTGGCGGAGTCGCCCGCCAGGCCCGTGACGAATGGGTCGGTCTCGGTCTGGATCAACGCCACGGGCGTGTACTGGCGACCCAGCGCGATGGAGCCGAAGTTGCCATGGATGCCGACTGTGGCTTGGCGGCCGAATGCCAGGCCGCCCTGGGCCAAGCCGCCTGTATCGGCGAGCAGGCCCATTTCAAGCGCGTAGAACGCCGACAGCCCGCCTCCCAGGTCTTCATTGCCTCTGAAACCCAGCCGGGAGCCCGAGGCGACGCCGCTGGTCAGCCTGCTGGCGCTGGCGCCATTCGGGCCGCCGCTCTCGCGGACAAAGCCGAGATCGACGACTCCGTAAATCGTGGAGCTGCTTTGAGCCATACTGGGCGCGCTGGGAATCAAGGCCAGGCCGGCGATGAGCGACGCCATGAATACGTGCGACAGCAGTGGGAACATCGTGTTCTGCTGTGTCTTGGGTGGGGCTGGATAATGGAGATTCATATTTCATGAAATATTTTTAATTTCATGAAATTTAAGATGTTTAATGAAATATAATATAGGGACAAGCTCTCGTACATCTATGCAGGAAAATGCAGTAGCAGATGAAAAAAGCGACGCCGGCTCAAGGACGGAGCGCGCCTACCAGCGCCTGAGAACGGAGATTCTTCGCGGGGAGTTGGCACCTGGGCAGCGCCTGAGGGCTGCAGACCTAGATGAGCGGTTTGGCCTGGGGCTGACGCCTATCCGCGAGGCGCTCGTGCGTCTGGGTACTGAAGGGCTGGTGTTGGCGGAGTCAAACCGCGGTGCCCGGGTGCGGGGGATTTCATCGCAGGAGTTCGCAGACCTGATGAAGACCCGCCGCGACATCGAGCGCCTGTGCCTGGTCGAGTCCATTCGACGTGGCGATGCCCGATGGGAGGCCGAGCTGATAGCGTCGCTCCACATGCTGGCGCATGTGCCGCTGCCTGATCTCGGCGGCTCCGCAGCGATGTCTTCCGAGTGGGAGTCGCAGCACCGGCGCTTTCATGAGGCGCTGGTGGGCGCCTGCGGCTCCGAATGGCTGCTGCAGTTCTGGAACCAACTGGTCGATCACTCGGAGCGCTATCGCAAGATACGACTACATGGGCCGTTGGTTGCGCGCAATGTCCAGGCCGAGCACCAGGCCTTGCTCGATGCGGCATTGCGCCGCGATGCAGACGCTCTAGTCGCATTGATGGAGCAGCACTTGCTTGGTACCGAGCAGGCGGTCAATACCGCTATGGGGTGGTAGTTGTGAGACCGGCATCGTTCGCCGTGCGTGGCAGGTCAGTGAGAGAGGGTGCGCATGCCATAGCGAAGCTGATGCCTGTCTCTGCAGAGCTTCGAACAGATTGAGGAGTTCGTGGAAGTGGCCAAGGGGGCATCTAAGCTGGCAGGGCTCTGTAAGCCTCAGGATGCTGAAGCCTGGCGCAGCCGCTGCAGCGCCGCCTGGGTCTCGGCATTCGCCGGGAAGAAGGATTCGACGGCCAGCTCCTGCAGCGTCACGTCCACGGGCGTGCCGAAGATGGTGATGGTGCTGATGAAGCTCAGTGTGCCCAGATCGGTGTGCAGTTCAAAGGGGACGGCGATGGGGCTGGGCGGCGGGGAGCCCTTGTCCTCGGCGAACGGGTAGGCTGCGAGCTCGTCATGAAGCGTCTGCAGCTCGCTGTCTGCCGTGGCGGCGATCTGCTGCTGCAGGCGATGCAGCAGATGGGCGCGCCATTGGCCGGCATTGGCCAGACGCGCTCCCAGCCCCTCGGGGTGCAGGCTCAGGCGCAGCACATTCACGGGCGGCTCCAGCAGCCAGGGGGCCACGCCCTCCAGCAGCAGCGGCACGACGGCATTGGTGGCCACCAGGCTCCAGTGTCTGTCCACGGCCAGCGCCGGGTTGGGCTCGTGCCCCTTGAGTACCAGCTCGACGGCCTGGCGCGCTGCCGCCAGATCGGGGTGGTTCAGCGGGCGGGCCGGGTACATGGGGGCAAAACCTGCCGCCACCAGTAGTGCATTGCGCTCGCGCAGCGGCACCGACAGGCGCTCGGCCAGGCGCAGCACCATCTCGCGGCTGGGCTGGGCGCGGCCTGTTTCCACATAGCTCAGGTGGCGTGTCGAAATCTCGGCCTCCAGTGCCAGCCCTTGCTGGCTCAGCCGGCGGTGCTGGCGCCAGTGGCGCAGGTGGTCGCCGAACGGCGCGCGTGCGCCGGGCGGCTCATGAGCGGCATGAAAAGAAGAGGGGGCGGTGCTGGAGGTCATGGCCGCATCGTAGTGGCAGGCCGCATAGGCAGCCATGACCTGCGAGGTTATCGACGCTGTGCACGCGGATGGCAATCATGGACCCCAGCAGCCGGCACAGGGCCGGCCGCAAGAACTTGCTCTCAGAACAGGAGTTTTCCATGTCCATTTTTGCTTCTCCACGGTTTCTGCGCCATGTGATGTGGGCCGATGCGGCCTCCTGCGCCGCCACGGGCGCGCTGCAACTGGTTGTCACGCAGCCGCTGGCAGATCTGACAGGCCTGCCAGCCTTGCTGCTGACGGGAACGGGTCTCTTCCTGCTGGCCTATGCATTGGCCGCCGCCTGGATGGCGCGTCGCGAGCCCTTGCCGCGCACGCTGATCGGTCTGGTGGCTGTTGGCAATCTGGGCTGGGCAACGGGCTGCGCGGTATGGGTGTTTGCCTTCGGGTCGGCGCTCAGTGCCTGGGGTCTGGCCTGGGTGGCGGCGCAGGCCGTCGTGGTGCTGGTGCTGGCTGATCTGCAGTGGGCAGGGCTGCGTGCCTCGCGCCATGCGGCCCGGCAGGAGGCGCAGCTCGCGCTTTGAGTGATGCAAAAAGAATAGCGGCTAGCGCCTGCCACTCATTGAAAGCAGGATGATTTACTGCTGAAAACAATGATTGGCAGTCGCTACAAGCTATGCTTTTTGTTATATCCGCCATGCGCCCGGGCGGATAAGCGGGCCGGGTGAGGCAGAGATAATTCCGTACCGCTTAAAATTCACGGTTGCGCCGCGTTGGCGCACTCTTCGCAACCATGGGTTCCCTCGCCCCCATCGACCAAAAAGGACTGTCATGACATCCGCTCATGCCGTGCAGACGCAAGCGTCGCGCGTGCCGTTTTACCTCTCCGTACTCGTGGCGTTCCATATCGCCCTGGTCATCGCCAGCAACTACCTGGTGCAGCTGCCCATTACGCTGCTGGGCTTTCACAGCACCTGGGGCGCCTTCAGCTTTCCGTTCATCTTTCTGGCCACCGATCTGACGGTGCGCCTGATCGGCAAGACTGCGGCGCGGCGCGTCATCATGCGTGCCATGCTGCCCGCGCTGGTGGTGTCCTATGTGGTGGGCGTGCTGTTCCACGAGGGCCGTTTCAATGGCTGGGAGGCGCTGCAAAGCTTCAACGGCTTTGTGTTCCGCATTGCGCTGGCAAGCTTTGCCGCCTATGTGCTGGGCCAGTTGCTGGACATTCAGGTCTTCGACCGCATCCGCCAGAAAAGCCATTCCTGGTGGCTGGCTCCGGCAGCTGCGTCGGTGTTCGGCCAGGTGCTGGACACCGCGGCCTTTTTCTCGATCGCCTTCTGGCATAGCTCAGATGCCTTCATGGCGGCCAACTGGGTGGAAATCGCCATGGTCGACTATGTCATCAAGCTGGGGGTGAGTCTGCTGCTGTTTGTTCCCGCCTATGGCGTGGTGCTGGCGGCCATCGTGCGCAGCATGAAGGTTCAGGTCACACCCGCAGCGGCAATCCGCTGAGGATGAGGCGTGCAGGGCAGGCCCGGGTGCAGGGGCCTGTCCGACATAGGCATTGGCATTGGCATCGCCAGCTCCTGCTGGCAGCTGCAGCTTGTGCCTGGTTGGAGGCGAGCAGCGGCAGTCCCGCATGACATCCGCTGGCGGCCGAGCCACCCGCAGGGCTCTGACTTGTCGTTTGTCAACGAGTCAATGCGATGCCACAACGGCGTGAATTTTGTTGGAGTCTCGCTCCAGAAGATGGGTCCGGGCGAGCCTTGCAAGACCGGCAACCCGGCAGAAGGCCGCTGCGCCGTCATTGGTGGTGACTATGGTTTCTGGGCTTGTCTCAAGTCCATGAAAAAGGCCGTCTTTCAAGGACGGCCTCAGCTCAGTATTGCTCCGCGCTGCGCTGCAGGGGCTCAGGTCTGGCTTTGCAGATAGTTCTGCAGTCCGACCTTGTCGATCAGCCCCAGCTGCTTTTCCAGCCAGTAGGCGTGATCTTCCTCGGTATCGTGCAACTGGGCCAGCAGGATGTCGCGGCTCACATAGTCGCGGTGCTGCTCGCACAGGGCC
Organism: Comamonas sp. GW821-FHT11H03; assembly: GCF_058807955.1. Classification (NCBI taxonomy): domain Bacteria; kingdom Pseudomonadati; phylum Pseudomonadota; class Betaproteobacteria; order Burkholderiales; family Comamonadaceae; genus Comamonas; species Comamonas sp. GW821-FHT11H03. The sequence goes on along the minus strand of NZ_JBXARF010000013.1, from coordinate 37,684 downwards.
ACGCCTTGCTGCAAAGCGGCACGGACTTCGTATTCGGTGTCCAGGTCCTTGCGCAGCATCTCGGGCACGGTCTCGCCGGGCGTGAACTCCTTGGGGCGCATATCGGGGCGGCCGCCCAGCATCAGGATGCGGCGCAGCAGTGCGTCGGCGTGCTGGGTTTCTTCCTGCATCTCGTGGTCCAGGCGCGTGAAGAGCTTGGTGAACCCCTGGTCTTCATAGATGCGCGAGTGGGCGAAATACTGGTCGCGCGCCGCGAGCTCGCCGCGAAGCAGGTCCTTGAGGTAGTCGACGACTTCGGGATGGCCTTGCATAGTTGTTGTTCTCGGTGAGTTTTCGAAGCCTGAAGTATCCCGCGACCGGCTTCGGGATTCAAAGGCAGCTATCAATTCCCGCGCGCACGTGCTCTGGATGCGGGCTGTAAGCAGATGCATTCGCATTGCTGGCACCGTGCAGGCATGCAGATCGCTGCGCGGCTGCAGGCCCCATTTTCCCGCAAGCCCTTGTGCGTGATCTCCGCCCCGGGTCACCGACGAGAAGGCCAGACCTGCATTTTCAATATGCCGCCAAAGCAGACGATGGCCTGCGCAAAGGAGTGCTTCTGGCGCCAGTGCACACTCCCCACAATGGCCGACATGACTTCCACAAGCGCCAGCGCCAAGTTTGATCTCTCCAGATCCATTGAATATGCAACGCAAAGTCGTATTGCCCTTGCCGGCTACGACGCCTGCCACGAGCTTGCCGCCTGCCTGCTTTCGGCCCACCTGGGCCACGATGCAAAGTCGGTTCTTGTCGCGGGAGCCGGGGGAACAGGTCAGGAAATCCTGTGCGCTGCAAAACTGGAGCCGGCCTGGACCTTTGTGGCCGCCGATCCGGCTGTCGCAATGCTCGATCAGGCGATGACAGGTATCGAGGCCGCAGGCCTGTCCGGACGCACCACAGTCTTCCACGGTACGGTCGAGGAGCTTCCCGATGGCGATGGCTTCGATGCTGCAACCCTGGTCGGAGTCCTGCATCACATTCCCGAGCAGGATCGCAAGGACGCGCTCTTGCGAGAGCTCGGCCGCCGCTTGAAACCGGGCGGGCCGCTGATCCTGGCCTGTAACCGGAGCCCCTACGAATCCCAGCCGCTGTTCCTTGAAGCCTGGGCTTCACGCTGGCGCATGGCCGGTGCCGATGAGGCGGAGGTCGTCGCCAAGCTGGGCAAAATCCGCCACGGAGCCGTGCCGCCGCTTTCCGAGGCCGCGGTGGAAACGATGCTGGCCAACGCGGGCTTCGTCAATCCGCTGCGCTTTTTCTCAAGCCTGTTCTGGAGTGCATGGATCACCTTCAAGGCGCAATAGGAACCTGCTTGGAAAGCAGGCAGCTTCCGCCCGAGGTCGTCTGCCAATTGCCAGGCTCCTGGCAACGCGAGCCGTCCCAAGCCTTCCACGGCATCAGCAATGGGGCAAGGTTGTCGACTTTGCAAAGCCTGCCCTCATGTCCAATCTCGAAATCCAGCTCGATCACATTCGCACCGGAAAGATGTACAACGATCTGACGCCGGAGCTGGTGGGCGCGCGTCAGCATGCGGTGCTGCTGAGCAACGAGTACAACGACTCCTTCTCGGAACCAGCGCCCGTGCGTGAGGCGATACTTCGCCGCCTGCTGGGTTCCGTAGGCCAGAACGTGCACTTCGAACCCCGCTTTCGTTGCGAGTTTGGCCGGAACATCCACATTGGCAATAACTTCTATGCCAACTTCGATTGCATCATGCTGGATGGCGGAGGAATCTTCATCGGCAACGATGTTCTGCTGGCCCCACGTGTTGGCATCTACACCTCCAACCATGCCATCGATCCGGCCGAGCGTGCGGCGGGCGGCTGCTTCGCCAAGCCCGTGAGGATCGGCAACCGCGTGTGGATAGGTGCTGGCGTGCATATCAATCCCGGCGTGACGATCGGCGACGATTCCATCATCGGTTCGGGCAGTGTGCTGACCTCCGATATTCCTGCAGGGGTTGTGGCCGCAGGCGTTCCCTGCAAGGTTCTTCGGGCCATTTCCCCAAAGGACAAGACGGGCTTTGTCAACGAGGCCCCGCATCCCGGCCAGGCCTTCTAGGTAATGCGTGCCTGCGATCGCTGGCGGCTGGAGGTGGTCGCGCTGGCCCAGGATTCGCAGCTGGTGGTCGTTATTTCAAATAATGAGAAAATCCGGGCTCTTGGCCAGGATTTCCAATGAATATCAGAGACAGCCTGAAGGCTTGGGCAAAGCGAATCAAGCGCGATGGGGTGACGCTCTGGTTCGCAGGAAAACACCCCGCGACGCCCTGGTTCGCAAAAGCCCTGGGCCTGTTTGTGGTTGCCTATGCGCTCAGTCCGATTGATCTGATACCGGACTTCATCCCCGTTCTCGGATTCGTGGACGATGCTCTGCTGCTGCCGGGGTTGATCTGGCTCACGGTCAAGCTGTTGCCGGCATCCGTTCTCACCGAATGCCGTGTTCAAGCCGACGCATGGATGGCTGAAAACGGGGCCAGGCCCAGAAGTCGCTCGGGAGCCATCATGATCATCGTGCTCTGGGTGAGCATAGGAATCGCGGCCTGGTACTGCTTGACTCCCGAGGCTCGCCCATGAAGGACTGCATCGTGGCGTCTGCGCCTATGGCACTGGTTGCCGCTGACGGCCGCAGCGGCTGCTCCAGTCTGGCTGCCTTGCCAAAGCCTGCATCGAGAGACCGGCAGCTGACTCGCTGCGTTCAGATCTCACTCTTGCCTGGGTTTGCAGGGGACTGCTCCAGGCCCGAGACGACAAACCTGCTCGGTCAACTTTGTCTGTGTAGCGAATCTTGATCTCGATTCTCCGCTTCGTGGCACTTGCCCTGGACCAGCTGGAAGTGGCGGTTTGCGTCTTTGATGCGAACGACAGAACCCAGCTGTGGAACGATACCTTTCTGCAGTTCTTCCCCGAGCATGCCGGGCATGTCTATGCCGGCGAAGCCTATAGCGAGAATCTGCGGCGTTTCTATCTGCAAAGGCTTTCGGCGCAGGAGCTGCCATGCATGGAGCGCTACATCGAAGAGGGCATCCAGCGGCATCACAACCAGCAGCGTGCGTTCGAGTTTGACCACTATGACTATCGCGTCCGGGCCGCCTCTCTTCCCCTGGGGCCTCTGGGCCGGATCCGACTGTGGCGCAAGACAGCTCCCTTGCTCACGGGGATGCAGGACCGGATCAACCCCAGACAGGTACGACGGCCTCGGCAGATTTCGCAGGATACGGCACTGGCCCTGGAAAGTCTGGCGGACGGCATCCTGATGGTCGATGAGCAGGACAGGGCGGTCTGGGCCAATCACTCCTTTCTGGTGCTCTATGGTTTGACGGACATCGAGTGTCTTGGCGCGCGCATGTTTGAAGATATCTATGCACAGACGTGGGCGCACGAGCAGCCGACCACGGACTATGCAATAGGACTTTCGGTTCTCACGGAGCGGCAACGATTTTCAGGGGCTCCTTATGTGCTGGCCCTGCCTCAGGATCGCTGGGTGCGCGTGGTGGAGCTGCGCGGGACCCAAGCCAACGGTTGCAGCTTTTTTTCGCATGTCGACATCACCGCGTCACGGCGGCAGCAGGAAGAGCTGAGGCAGCTGACTTTGCACCTGGAGTCCCTGGCCGTGAAGGATGCGTTGACAGGCTTGGTGAACCGCAGACGGTTCGATGAGGTGCTGGAGTCGGAGTGGCGCAGAGCACATCGGTCGGAGACCGCACTTTCGCTGCTTCTGTTGGACGTCGACCATTTCAAGCAGCTCAACGACAGCTTTGGGCACCCGTTCGGCGATGAGGTGCTCAAGTGTTTCGCCGGCCTGCTGGCGCACTGCGTCCAGCGCGCAGGCAGCCTGGTTTCCCGTTATGGGGGCGAGGAATTCGCCATTCTGTTGCCTGGCACCGGGCTGTCCGGCGCGGCCAGGCTCGCCGAATTCATCCGGCAACAGGTCGAGGCCCTGTCGCTAGGCAATCAGCAAACCGGATTGGTGCAGATCACCATCAGCGTGGGAGTCGCATGCGCAAGCGGTCCCGCGCTGGATTCCTCCTGCTCCAGCCTCATCGACATGGCGGACAGGGCCTTGTATGACGCCAAGCGAAAAGGCCGCAACAGCGTCTGCCTGGCCGGTGTTTAATCTCCAATCGGCGCCCTGCGCTGCGAAGCGCTTGGGATAGCCCCAGCAGGCTCACAGCTGTCCATTTCTGTCATGGGGATGATCGCGGCTGCAGTTCAGGTGCCAAGGCGCCTGGCCAAAGCACGCGCGGATCAGGAAAACAGTCCTAGCTGCCGGAGCCGACTCTGGAGAATCGCTGCTCCAGCATCTGTTTCCCCCACTGATCGCCAACCCACTCTTCAACACACTTAAAGCCATATGACTCATACAGATGGCGAGCCGCAGAGAGCCCGCTAAACGTCCAAAGCTGGGTTTCGCGAAACTTCTGCTGGTCGACAAATTCGAGCGCAGCATTCAGCAGTCGTCTTCCCGCACCGCTTCCCCTCACGCTGTCATCGACGATAAACCACCTTAGGTGTGCAATGCCGGGTTCCAGGTCTTCGCCATCAATGGCGACCGAGCCAATGATTTCGCCCTCATACATGGCAGTCCAGATCCGGTTTCGGGAGTGGTTCAAGCGATTTGAGAACTCGGCCAGGCCCGCGGCAACAACGGATTCAAAACGCTGGCCCAACCCGGTTTCACGAGAGTAGTACTGCGCATGCATCTGGGTGATGCGAGCAATGATTCCCGGCTGATAGCCGCTTACGAGCTCCACGACCGGCTTTTCCTTGTCGCCTTGAATCCGGGACGACAGTGCAGCGCTGTAAAGCTGCAAGCCCTTTGAGACGGTGTGCTTCTGTCCCGGGTTCAATCGTTCCAGGGCATGCGTGACCTGTGCGCGAGCATGTGCATGAATGGACTCGACGCGCAACCTGCCCGCAGGGGTCAGCGACAGCTGCTTTAGCCGGCTGTCGTGGAGGTCCGGTGACTCGCTGATATCTCCGGCTTCCACCAGTTTGCGCAGCATCCGGCTGACGCTGGATTTTTCCAGTCGAAGCATTGCCGCAAGATCCTTGGCGTTGACATTGCCTTCTTCAATTTCAAGAAGCGCATGCACGGCGGACGGGGAGAGGTCTGAGCCTGCAATGCTTTCACCCATGAAGCCCCAATCACGCGCCATGGAGCGTGAGCAAGCGCGTATCTGCTCAACTAAAGACGGTTCGTTTGACATAGATTCCCTCAAATGGTTGCATGATACAACCATTTGATCGGCAGGCAGCTTTGTCGGAGTCGCGCAGGCAATGCGCAGGGCGCTGAATCCTGCAAGGCGGATGGTTGGGACGCTCAGGGCATGAGCCGGTTTCGCGAAGCTCTTGCGTCACGAAGTGTCTGAACTCCTGGGGGCTGCGCTGCCCATGGCGCAGCCGTGACGCACGCGCCGCTTTCCGGGGTTCAGGATCCCAGCCGTGCGCGGTAAATGCCGGGTGTTTCTCCGAACTCGCGCTTGAACAACTGGATAAAGGCACTGGGGCTGGCCCAGCCCAGATCGAGTGCGATATGGCTGACCGGCACGCCTTCGGCCAGCAGCTCCAGGGAGCGCAGCAGGCGCAGGCGCTGGCGCCAGGCGCTGAAGCTGTAGCCGGTTTCGGCCACAAAGCGGCGGCTCAGCGTGCGGGTGCTCAGCGCTCCCCAGTCGGCCCAGGCTGTCAGATCCCGGGTATCGGCCGGGTTCTGGATCATTGCCTGGGCAATGCGCTGCACGCGCCAATCGCCGGGCAGGGGCAGGCCCAGGGCTTGCCTGGGCAGGTGGCGGATTTCGTCGAGCACCACACTAGATACATTGTCGAGCTCGGGCGAGCGCAACGGCTGTGCCGGGTGAGTCCAGCTGGCCGCCAGGCGCAACACTGCTTCGCGCAGCAGGCCGGAGACACGCAAGGTGCAGGGCCTGGCGGGCAGATCGGCGCAGGCATGCTGGGCGATATAGGCGCTCCAGCCGTGGTAGGGCCCGAACGATCGGCCTGAATGCCTGTGGTGGGGCGGAAGCCAGACGGCGTGGATGGCGGGAACGATCCAGACGCCGTCTTCCACGGTCACCGAGATCAGGCCGCGCAGCGAGCCAAACAGCTGGCCGCGCGCATGTTGATGCGTTTCGGAGGACAGCTCCTGCGCCTGCCAGCGAGTGGCCGCGAGGATGACCGGGCCGGCGTCGTCATCCAGATGAGGTTGCAGTAATTCCAGCAGGTCGGACATTGCGATATGGATGGCAGGCAGTCAATCAGTTTGGCGGATTTCCGCTATTCAATGGCTGAACAATTCTATAGCCGCCAGAGGGCTCTGCCTTAGGCTCGCTGCTCTTTAGAAGGAGTAGTCCAGATGTCAGAGACACGGATACCGAAGCAGGTGGAGCTCGACGCCCTGTATGCGCCGCCGAGCGAGCGCATACAGAAGGCGGTGCTCGAGCATTTGGTCGATTTTCATCGTCAGTATCTGCAGCAGGCGAGTTTTTTCTGTCTGGCCACGGCCGGTCCGGCCGGCATGGATGCTTCGCCGCGTGGCGGGCCGCCCGGCTTTGTCCATGTGCTCGACGACAAAACCCTCGCCTTCGCCGACTGGCCGGGCAACAACCGCATCGAATCGCTGCGAAATCTCCAGCACGATGAGCGGGTCGCCATGCTGTTTCTGTTCCCCGGCCTGGAGGTGTTTCTGCGCATCAACGGCCGCGCTCGCGTCAGTGCGGCCGCCGAGTTGCTGCAGGAGCTGCGTGAAGGCGAGAAAACGCCGAAAACCGCCACGGTGGTGCGCGTTGACGAAGTGCTGTTTCACTGCGGCAAGGCCATCAATCGGGCGCGGTTGTGGGAGCCGGCGGCCCGGCCGCAGCACAGTGACCTGCCCAGCATCGGCCAGATGCTGGTCGGCTTCGCCGCACTGCAGGCGGGCCGTGAGGCCACCGACGGCGAGCATTCCAGCATTGAGGAACTCGATGCGCATTACCGGCAGGCGGTGCGCAGTGATCTGTATGGCTGAAACAGTCAGGTGGAGTCGGCAGGGGTGTTCAGCGACTCGGCGGCCGCGCGCAGGCAGGCAAGCAGGCGGGCCACCAGCGGATTGGCGGGCGCGCGACGCCACATGGCCAGCATCTCCGAAGATGGGTGTGAGCCTTTGAGCGGACGAAACACCAGGCGCGGCATGCCCACGCGCGTCAGTGCCTGGGGCACCAGGGCCACGCCCTGACCCAGCGAAACCAGCGAGATCACCGACAGCCAGTGCCGTACCTCGTGGCGTACTTCGGGTGCAAAGCCATGGGCCAGGCACATCTCGTAGATGCGCTGGTGATAGGTGGGCGAGACCAGGCTGGAGAACAGGATCAGGCGCTCGTTTTTGAGTTCGGCCAGATCGACGGCGGAGCTGGCGTGAAGCGGGTGCTGCTCGGGCAGGCAGACCACGAAAGGCTCTTCCACCAGCAACTGGCTGTCAATGCCTTCGGGGGGCTGTATGGAGTGGACCAGAGCCATGTCCAGCCGCATCTGCTGCAGGCCGAGGATCTGTTCCGCGCTATTGGCTTCCAGCATGTCCACGCGCACCAGGGGGTGGTCGTGCTGGAACCGCTCCAGTGCCTGTGGCAAGCCGCGGTACAGGCTCGATCCCACGAAACCCAGGCGCAGATGGCCGCGCGTGCCCTGGGCCACGTCGCGCGTTTCCTGTGCGGCCTGCTGACTCAGAGCCAAGAGCTGGCGCGCCTTGCCCAGCAGATGTTCACCGGCCGCAGTCAGCCGTACGCCCTTGCTGCTGCGCTCGAACAGCTGGGCCTGCAGTTCCTGCTCCAGCTGCTTGATGGCCACGGACAGCGGGGGCTGGGAGATCGACAGCCGCTGTGCCGCACGGCTGAAATGAAGCTCTTCGGCGAGGGTGACAAAGTAGTGCAGCAGCCTCAGTTCCATGGTGTTTTGATATTTAAAAAGTATTGAGAAAGATTTTAATAATATTTGACGTGAATACATGCGGGTGCTGAAATTCGTGGCAGTCCTTGCCTCCATTGCCGGTTTTGTGTGCGGTACATATCGCCTGAATTCGTCACGGCCCAAACCAGAGACGGCAAGCAAGGTAAGCCCTGTAGCGAGGTTGTCGTCCTCTTTCCGATGAGAGGGCGCGCAGCGTTTCAGGGGATATTCGAATTCAGCAGGAGACGTTCATGTCCGCCAACGATAAGAGCCAGATGCACGCCTTGGCCCAGGCTGTCTGCGCCGCAGCACATCCCGTGCCTGATCGCCACGGTGCCAATTTCTACGCCACCGATCCTGAGCTGCAGTCGCTGCTGGCGCTTTATCTGCCAGCCGACCTGCTGGCCCATCTGCAGCCCTATCTGCAGCGCATGGGTGAGCTGGCCGGTGGGCGCATCGACGAGCTGGCCGGCATTGCCGACAGGAATCCGCCCACGCTCGAGCACCGCAACCGCGCGGGCCAGGACAGCCAGCGCATCATCAAGCATCCTGCCTATGAAGAGCTTGAGCGCATCGCCTACGGCGAGTTCGGCCTGCAGGCCATCTCGCACCGGGACGACATGCTGGGCTGGAGCGGCAAGATGCCGCCCATCGTCAAGTACGCGCTGACCTTTCTGTTCGTGCAGTCCGAGTTCGGTCTGTGCTGCCCGTTGTCCATGACCGATTCGCTGACGCGCACGCTCAAGAAGTACGGCGCCCCCGAGCTGGTGGACAAGTATTTGCCTCAGCTGCTCTCGCTGGATTGGGAAAATCAGGCCCAGGGTGCGATGTTCATGACCGAGCAGGCCGCAGGCTCGGACATCGCCAACACGCTGACTATGGCCGCTGCGCAGGCCGACGGCTCCTGGCTTCTCACCGGCGACAAGTGGTTCTGTTCCAACCCCGATGCCGAGCTTGCCATGGTGTTGGCTCGTGTGGAGGGCGGTTCGCCGGGCATGAAGGGCATCTCGCTATTTCTGCTGCCGCGTTGCCTGGACGATGGCAGCACCAACCGCTGGCGCATCATCCGTCTCAAGGACAAGCTGGGCACCAAGTCCATGGCCAGCGGCGAGATCCGCATGGACGGCGCCGTGGCCTATCTCGTGGGCGAGCAGGGCCGGGGCTTTGTGCAGATGGCCGACATGGTCAACAACTCGCGTTTATCCAATGGTGTGCGCTCCGCCGGCATGATGCGCCGCGCTGTGGCCGAGGCCGAATTCATCGCCCATGAACGCATTGCCTTTGGCAAGCGCCTGGAGCAGATGCCGCTGATGCAGCGCCAGCTCGACAAGCTGCGCGTGCCCGCCGAGCAGGCGCGCACCATGGTGTTCCAGACCGCGCAGACGCTGATGCGCTCCGACGCGGGCCAGCCGGATGCCTATGCGCTGCTGCGCATCCTGACGCCGCTGATCAAGTTCCGCGCCTGCCGCGATGCACGCAAGGTCACTGGCGATGCGATGGAAGTGCGCGGCGGCTGCGGCTATATCGAGGAGTGGAGCGATCCGCGTCTGGTGCGCGATGCCCACCTGGGCTCCATCTGGGAAGGTACAAGCAATATCGTGGCGTTGGACGTGATCCGCGCCATCAAGCGCGAAGGCTCGTTGCCTGTGCTGCAGCAGTATCTGCATGGCTTGCTCGACCGCGCCTGCCTGGTGCCCGGTTACCGCCAGGCGCTGGAAGATGCATTGGCCCGCGCCAGCACCCTGGCCGATAGGGCCGCTCAGGACGGCGGCGAAGTGCTGGCCCGTCAGGCCGCCACAGCTCTGTACAACTGCACCACGGCCATCGCCATGGCCTGGGAAGCCGCACAGACCGGCTCGGCTGAGCGCCTGCGCCTGTCGCAACTGGTGCTGCTGCACCGTGTGCTGCCGCGTGATCCGCTGGACGATGCGGCTGCCGTGCCGGCGCAGTGGCTGGAGTGATTGCCGGCGGCATTGAGATAAGTAGAAGAAAAGGCCGAAGCGCTTTGTGAAAAAGGCGCTATCGACTCTCGGATCATTTCTGCAAGGAGACAAATATGCGCAATCACACAAGTGAGCGCCGAAGGCTGCTGGTCGCAGCCTCGGGAGCAGTGCTGTTGGGGGCAGCCCATTTTGCCGCGCAGGCTCAGGGCGACTCCTATCCGGCTCGGCCGGTGCGCCTGATTGTGCCTTATGGCGCGGGCGGGCCGACGGACGCGCATTTGCGGGTGGTGGCACAGCAAGCGTCGCAGCTGCTGGGGCAACCGGTGGTCATAGAGAACAAGCCAGGCGTCAACGGCACGTTTGGCGCGGTGGAGCTGGCGCGGGCTCAGCCTGATGGCTATACCCTGGCCGTGCTGCCTGCCAGCGTCTATCGCGAGCCTTATCTGAACCGGGTGAGCTTCGATCCCTTGAAGCTGAGCTATGTGATCGGCATGACCGACTACACCTTCGGGCTGGCTGTGCGTCGGGAAGCGCCGTGGAAGAGCTGGAAGGAGTTTGCCGAGGATGCGAGCAGGCGACCCGGCCAGATCTCCGTCGGTGCGGCCGGCCCGGTGCAAACGCCCAGCATCGTGCTCAGCGAGCTGGTGCAGTCCACGGGCCTGCAGTTCAATCGCGTGCCCTACAAGGGAGACTCGGAGCAGGCCGTCGACCTGTTGGGCGGTCACATCGATGCGGGCGTGCTCTCCGGCGTAGCCTCCCAGCATATCCAGTCGGGCCGATTGCGCTATCTGGCAATGTTCACGTCCAGCCGTGTTCCGCAGTTCCCCCAGGTGCCCACTTTGACAGAGCTGGGCGTGGACGCGGTGATCGAGTCGCCTTATGGGATTGCCGCCCCTGCCGGCCTGGCGCCGGCGCGGTTACGCATCATTCATGACGCCTTCAAGGCAGCTCTGGAGTCGGCGCAGGGGCGCAAGATCCTCGAACAACTCAATCAGTCGCTGAACTACCGCAGCCCGCAAGAGTTCGAGCAGTACGCCAGGAGCGCCTACGCACGCGAGAAGACGCGCATGGAGCAGTTCAAGGCCGTTGCCGGCGGCACCCCCCAGTGATCTGGCTGCTTCATCGGCAACACCCTTCCAAGGAGACAGACATGCATAAAGCCAGACGCGCAGCGCTGGGCCTGATGGCATCCGCCGCCCTGTCGGCGGCACTGCCCGCACTTGCCCAGGAGAAATACCCGATACGCCCCATCACGTTCATCGTGCCGTTTCCGCCGGGCGGCCCTACCGACGCCATGGCGCGCATTCTGGCGACCGAGCTGACCAAGGAGCTGGGCCAGAGCGTGATCGTGGAGAACAAGGCCGGCGCCGGCGGCAATATCGGAGCGGACTTCGTGGCACGTGCCAAGCCAGACGGCTATACGCTGATGTTCGGGACTTCGGGTCCGCTGGCCATCAACAAGCCGCTGTACAAGTCCATCAGCTACGACCCGCGCACCAGCTTCACGCCCATCATCTACGTGGGCTATCTGCCCAATGTGCTGGTGGTTCGGCCGGATTTGGGCGTTGGCAACGTCAAGGAGCTGATCGCGCTGGACAAGAGCAAGCCCGGCAAGCTCAATTTCGCGTCTTCGGGCAATGGCGCTTCATCCCATCTGGCGGGTGTGCTGTTCAACGGCCTGGCTGGCACCCAGCTGCAGCATGTGCCCTACAGGGGCACGGGGCCGGCACTCAACGACCTGCTGGCCGCTCAGGTGGACATGACTTTCACCGACATCCTCACAGCCATGCCCTATATCAAGGCCGGCAAGGTCAAGGCCCTGGGCGTGGCCACGTCCAAACGCTCCAGTGCCCTGCCCCTGGTCCCCACGATCGCCGAGCAGGGTCTGGCTGGCTATGACGTGAGCGTGTTCTTCGGCGTGGTCGGCCCCAAGGGCATGCCGGTAGAGCGGGTGGAGCTGCTCAATCAGGCCTATGCCAAAGCGCTGGATTCCGAGAATGTGAAGAAGGCCTTTGCGGCCCAGGGCCTTGAGCGCGGCGTGGATGCCAGGCCCGCCTATCTGGCCGGCTTCGTGAAGAGCGAACTCGACAAATGGAGCGAGGTAGTGCAAAAGGCCGGCGTGAAGCTTGACTGATGGCACTGTCGCTTGGGCGCAAGCGCAGGCATGCCATCGAAGGTCGGACGTGTTAGAACTTTTCGAAACTCCTCACCTCGGTCGTGAGGAGGACACTGTGTCGCACTGCCTGCCACTGCCCGAGAGTCCATGCAAGGCATGAGCCGGGGTATCGGGGTCTTTCACCTATCCATAGCCATGACATCTTCAACTTCCCTTCTGCTCGCACAACTGCAGTCCGTCGCTGCCGAGTTCGTCGAGGTGCGCCGCAACATCCATGCCCATCCCGAACTGGCCTTCGAAGAGACGCGCACCAGTGATTTGGTGGCCGCATCCCTGGCTCGCTGGGGCTATGCCGTGCACCGAGGCCTGGGCGTGACCGGCGTGGTCGGCGTGCTCAAGAAAGGCTCGGGCAGCAAGTCGCTGGGCATACGCGCGGACATGGATGCCCTGCCCATCCATGAAAGAACAGGCCTGGACTATGCCAGCCGCCTGCCCGGGAAAATGCACGCCTGCGGCCATGACGGACATACCGCCATCTTGCTGTGCGCGGCAAAGTACATCGCCGAAAAGCTCGATTTCGACGGTACGCTGAACCTGATCTTCCAGCCTGCCGAGGAGAATGAAGGCGGCGCCATGCGCATGGTGGACGAGGGCCTGTTCGAGCTGTTTCCCTGCGACGAGATCTATGCGCTGCACAACGCGCCAGGCCTGCCCGTGGGCCGGATGGCCATCAGCTCCGGAGCGGCCATGGCCTCGTTCGACCGCGTGACCGTTACGCTGCGCGGGCGCAGCGCCCATGGAGCCATGCCGCACCACGGCATAGACAGCATGCAGTGCGCGGCCAGCATCGTGCTGGGCCTGCAGTCCATCATCACGCGCGAGATCGATGCCCAGCAGGCGGCCGTGATCACAGTGGGCTCCATCCAGGCCGGCGAGGTCTTCAACATCGTGCCCGAGAGCGCCGTGCTCAAGATCGGCGTGCGCGCCCTGAACCCGGACGTGCGCAGCTGGGTGGAGACGCGCATCAAGGCCTTTGTGCAGGCCCAGGCCGAGAGCTATCAGCTCAGCTGCGACATCGACTACGTGCACAAGTACCCGGTGCTCGTGAATTGCGCAGCCCAGACCGAATACGCGCGGCAGGTGGCCATACGCCTGCTGGGCGAGGACAAGGTGGGCGAGCGCACGCCGACCATGGGCAGCGAAGACTTTGCCTACATGCTGCAAAAGTGCCCCGGTGCCTATATCCGGCTGGGCAACGGCGTGGGCGAGGACGGAGGCTGCATGGTGCACAACCCGCTGTATGACTTCAACGACAAGGCCTTGCACATAGGCGCTGCCTTCTGGACGCAACTGGTGCAAAGCTACCTGGCCTGAGCGGCCGCATATCGAAGAGGGAGACAGGAGATGGGTACATGGAACCGCCGCGGCTTTGTGCGGCACACACTGTGGCATGCGGCCGCCTTGGCCGCCGGTGCGGGCGGGGCCCGCGCGGCTGAGAGCTTTCCGGCCAAGCCGCTGATTCTCATGGTGCCTTTTCCCGCTGGCGGGGCCAGCGATGTGGCGGCGCGCATCTTTGCCGAATCCATAGGCCGCAGCATCAGGCAGCAGGTGGTGGTGGAGAACCTGGGCGGCGGCACGGGCCTGATTGCCGCAGCCAAGGTGCTCAACGCGCCTGCAGACGGCTATATGTTCTTCCATGGTTCGGCCAACGAGATCTTCCTGGCGCCCATGCTCAATACGGCAGCGCGCTACAAGCCAGGCGATTTCACGCTGGCGGCCCCCACGACGGAGTCGCCCATCGTGCTCATGGTCAAGAGCAGGCTGCCTGTCGAGAGCTATGACGAGTTCATCGAATATGCACGCGCCAGCAAAAGCGGCCCGCTGACCTATGGCACGGTGGGCGTGGACTCCATGTACAACCTGATGGGCGATGCGTTGGCGGCCAGACTGAAGCTGCCGTTTTTGCATGTGCCCTACAAAGGCGGTGCGCCGGCCCTGCAGGACCTGGCAGGAGGGCAGGTGGACTTTGCCATCCTGCCTTATCAGGCAAGCTTCGAAGGCATGGCCAAGCAGGGGCGCCTGAAAATTCTGACCAGTTTCTCCAAGACCCTGCCCAAGGAGCTGGCCCATGTGCCGCTGATATCGCAAAGTCGCCTCAGCCCCGACTTTGAATACACGGTCAGTGCGGGCTACTTCGTGAAAAAGGGCACACCCGCCGATCGCGTGGTGGCGCTTCGCAGCGCCATAGGGCAGGCGCTGGTGAATCCGGAAATCCGCGCCAAGCTGGAGCTGGAGGGCAAGCATATCCGCGAGCCCATTGCCTCGCAGGTAGAGGCGGACCAGAGCTTCCACGCCATGCATCAGCGCCTGAGTGCGCTGGTGCGCGGCCTGGGCCGAAAGCCTCTGGCCTGAGGCGTGAGCTGCCGCGACTGGCGGCGCAAGCTTTCGAGCAATCTTTGATCAACACGCGGGCCATGGGCCCGCATTCTGTCTGAAAGTGAAACATGCACAATCCAGCCGCGGTTGGCGCCGGAGCCCTGCAGGGCGTCAAGGTGCTTGATCTGTCACGCATTCTGGGCGGTCCGTTCTGTGGCCAGATACTGGGCGACCATGGCGCCGATGTGCTCAAGGTGGAGCCGCCGCAGGGCGACGACACCCGCACCTGGGGGCCTCCGTTTCGCGACGGTGTGGCCTCCTACTACTTCGGCTTGAACCGCAACAAGCGCCTCCAGTATCTCGATCTGTCCGTGCCCGAAGGCCAGCAGCGCGTGCGCGAGCTGATGGCCCAGGCCGATGTGGTGGTGGAGAACTTCAAGGTCGGCACCATGGAGAAATGGGGCATAGGCTATGAGCAGATGCGAGAAGAGCTGCCGCATCTGATCTGGTGCCGCGTCACGGGCTTTGGTGCCGACGGCCCCCTGGGAAGCCTGCCCGGGTATGACGCCGCGATCCAGGCCATGGCCGGCATCATGAGCATCAACGGCGAGGCCGACGGCGACCCGCTGCGCGTGGGACTGCCGGTGGTGGACATGGTGACCGGGCTGAACGCCACCATCGGCGTGCTGCTGGCCCTGCACGAGCGGGGGCGCAGCGGACAGGGTCAACTGGTGGACGCCTCGCTCTATGACTCCGGGCTGTCGCTGCTCCATCCTCATGCGGCCAACTGGTTCATGGGGCGCAAGGTGCCGCAGCGCTCGGGCAATGCCCATCCCAATATCTATCCCTATGACGTGATCAGCACGGGCGGTGCCCCCATCTTTTTGGCCGTGGGCAACGACCGGCAGTTCCGGTTGCTGTGCAACCATATCGGGCAGGCGGGGCTGGCGCAGGATGAGCGCTTTGCCACCGCAGGTCAGCGTTCCGTCCATCGTGACGAGCTCAAGCCCTTGCTGCAGCAGGCGTTTGCGCCGCTCGACGGCGTGAAGCTTGCCGATGAGTTGATGGCCATCGGCGTGCCAGCAGCGCCGGTGCTCGATGTAGCTCAGGCGCTCGAGCATCCGCATACCGTGCACCGCGAGATGGTGGTGACCATGGGCCAATACCAGGGGCTGGGCGCTCCGGTCAAGCTCAGCCGCACGCCGGCCAGCTACCGCTTTGCGCCCTTGAGCGAAGGACAGGAGTTTCTGCCGGACGCCGGCACCTGAGCCTGACCTGAACCTGCTTCACCGTACCTCCAGCCCGCCCAGCGCGGGCTTTCTTTTTTTTGCGCCCCTGTGAGCCGGTTTGCGTTGCTGGGGCCCTGTCCCACCCTTTTCCCGGGAGTTGTGTGCACAATGGAATGCAAAAGCGTTTTCCCTGTGTTCTGTCCATGGAGAGTCTCACGATGTCGCATGCTTTTGCCAAAACCCTGAAGTCCTTTGAACTGGCCGAAGGCAAGAAGGGCAAGTTCTATTCCTTGCCGGCCCTGGCCAAGCAATTCCCGGAGATCAAGCGCCTGCCGGTCTCGATCCGTATCGTGCTCGAATCGGTGCTGCGCAACTGCGATGGCAACAAGATCACCGAGGAGCATGTGGCGCAGCTGGCGCGCTGGCAGCCCAAGGCCGAGCGTGTCGACGAGATTCCGTTTGTCGTCGCGCGCGTGGTGCTGCAGGACTTCACCGGCGTGCCCTTGCTGGCCGACCTGGCCGCCATGCGCAGCACGGCTGCCAAGCTGGGCAAGAAGCCCAAGTCCATCGAGCCGCTGGTGCCCGTGGATCTGGTGGTGGATCACTCCATCATGGTCGACTACTTCGGCACCAAGAAGGCGCTGGACCTGAACATGAAGCTGGAGTTCCAGCGCAACCAGGAGCGCTACCAGTTCATGAAATGGGGCATGCAGGCCTTCGACACTTTCGGTGTCGTGCCGCCGGGCTTCGGCATCGTGCACCAGGTCAATCTGGAATATCTGGCGCGCGGCGTGCACAAGGCCAGGAACGGCAAGGGGGATGCGGTGTACTACCCCGACACCCTGGTCGGCACCGACAGCCACACCACCATGATCAACGGCATAGGCGTGGTGGCCTGGGGTGTGGGCGGCATCGAGGCCGAGGCGGCCATGCTGGGCCAGCCCGTGTACTTCCTCACGCCTGATGTGGTGGGCTTCGAGCTGACCGGCCAGTTGCGCGAGGGGGTGACCGCCACCGATCTGGTGCTCACCGTCACGGAGCTGCTGCGCAAGGAAAAAGTGGTCGGGAAGTTCGTCGAGTTCTTTGGCGAAGGCACGCGCAGCCTGTCACTGCCGGATCGTGCCACCATCGGCAATATGGCTCCTGAATATGGGGCAACCATGGGTTTCTTCCCTGTCGATGAGAAAACCATCGAGTACTTCAAGGGCACCGGACGCACCAAGAGCGAGATCCAGGCTTTCGAAGCCTATTTCAAGGCGCAGCAGCTGTTTGGCGTGCCCAAGGCGGGCGATATCGATTACTCGCAAGTGGTCAAGCTCGATCTCGGTGCCGTGGCCCCGAGTCTGGCCGGCCCCAAGCGTCCGCAGGACCGTATCGAAATCGGCGATGTGGCGCGCAAGTTCACCGAGCTGTTCACGGCATCGGCAGCGGTCAACGGCTTCAATCAGCCGGCACACAAGCTCGATCAGCGCTATCGCGTGGGTTGCGGCGAAGGTGAGCAGGCGACCGATGCACCGCCGCCCAAGGCCGGAGCGGAGCGGGCAGTGGTGGAAATGGTCAGCAACCGGCCCACCTTGGAAACCGCTCACGACGATGCGACGGCCACGTCCGTATGCGATCTGCCGGGGATCGACGAGCCGGTGCTGCATGTCGGCAATGGCGATGTGCTGATTGCCGCCATCACGAGCTGCACCAACACCTCCAACCCCAGCGTCATGCTGGCGGCGGGCCTGCTGGCCAAGAAGGCGGTGCAGGCCGGACTCAAGGTTCAGCCGCATATCAAGACTTCGCTGGCGCCGGGCTCTCGCCTGGTGACCCGTTATCTGACCGAGGCGGGCTTGCTGCCCTATCTGGAGAAGCTGGGCTTTGCGCTGGCCGGCTATGGCTGCACCACCTGCATCGGCAATGCCGGCGACCTGACGCCCGAGCTCAACGATGTCATCACCCGCAATGAGCTGGTCTGCGCGGCCGTCCTGTCGGGCAACCGCAATTTCGAAGCCCGCATCCACCCCAACATCAAGGCCAACTTCCTGGCCAGCCCTCCGCTGGTGGTGGCCTATGCGATCGCCGGGACGGTGCGCAAGGACCTGATGACCGAGCCGGTGGGCAAGGGCAAGGGCGGCAAGGACGTGTATCTGGGCGATATCTGGCCCAGCAGCGAGGAGATCCAGGAGCTGCTCAAGTTCGCCATGAATGGCAAGGCTTTCCGCAGCAATTACGAGCAGGTGGCGAGCGAGCCGGGCAAGCTCTGGGAAAAGATCCAGGGCGTGACGGGCTCCACCTACACCTGGCCCGAGAGCACCTATATCGCCGAGCCGCCGTTCTTTGCCGACTTTGCTCTGGAGCTGAAAGCGCCGTCCGCCACGACAGACAAGGCCTCCAACCCAAGCGCGGTGCATGGTGCCCGCATCATGGCCTTGTTCGGAGACTCCATCACCACCGACCATATCTCGCCCGCCGGCTCCATCAAGGAGTCTTCGCCGGCCGGCAAGTGGCTGCTTGAGCATGGGGTGCAAAAAGCCGACTTCAACAGCTATGGCTCGCGCCGGGGCAACCACGAGGTGATGATGCGCGGCACGTTTGCCAATGTGCGTATCAAGAATCTCATGATTCCCGCCGCAGCTGACGGCTCGCGCGAGGAGGGCGGCATCACGCTGTACCGTGACGACAATGGCAAAGCCGAGAAAATGGCCATTTACGACGCGGCCATGAAGTACCAGGCTGCGGGCCGAGCCACCGTGGTGCTGGCCGGCGAGGAGTACGGCACGGGATCGAGCCGAGACTGGGCGGCCAAGGGCACCCAGCTGCTGGGCATCAAGGCCGTGGTGGCGCGCAGCTTCGAGCGCATTCACCGCTCCAATCTGGTGGGCATGGGCGTGTTGCCGCTGCAGTTCAAGGGCAATGACAGCTGGCAAAGCCTGGGCCTGACGGGCGAGGAGTTCATCGATGTGATCCCTGCCGCAGACCTTGCGCCGCAAAGCGATGCCCAACTGGTGATCACCAGGCCCGACGGCAGCAAGAAAACCGTGACCGTGAAGCTGCGCATCGATACTCCCATCGAGGTGGACTACTACCGCCATGGCGGCATCCTGCCCTATGTGCTGAGGCAGCTGCTGGCCTGATTGCGCCCGCTTGCCAGACAAAAAGGCCTGCTCTCCTTGGAGGCAGGCCTTTTTTGTGGACTGGTGCGAGCCCTATTTCATCGAGTGCAGGCCAAACATATTGCCTTCGGTGTCGATGGCCAGGGCAATAAAGCCATAAGGGCCTATGGAGACTTTGTCGCGGTGCAGGCTGCCGCCGTTGCGTGCGACGCGGGCGGCCTGCTCGGCGCAGTCTTCACAGACGAAATAGACCAGCGTGCCACCGCCGCCAGAGGGGCATTCCGGCATGCGGACCAGCGCCCCGGTGGCGCCGGCGTGATCCGGCTGTCCGGGAAAGGTCCACATTTCCATATCGGGGTGTTCGCCGCCTTCCGGCATGGCCAGCGCTTGCAGCTGACAGCCCAGCACGGCTTCGTAGAAGCTTCTGGCGCGCGACATGTCCTGCACGTAGATCTCGAACCAGCCAACGGGATTCATAGCCATCTTCAGCTCCTTGTATGCTTATCGGTGGAAGTCCAGATGCAGAGGCCGCAGAGGCTGTGATAAAAGCAGGCCCGGCCCTGAACAGGGGTATCCTAGCCTGCAACGTTCGGCAAGGGCCGGGCTCCGGTCCGCGCTCTCAGGGCTTCGCAAGCTTTCTGGCCTTGCGGCGGTGCCACCAGAGCCAGATTCCGCTGATGCCCAAGCCGCCCAGCACCAGACCGTTGAGACCGGCCAGGATTTCCATCAGCACGCCACCGAGCTCGCCCGTGTGCAGCGGATAGGCCACGGCCACCGCCGCAGCGCCTGGGTCAAGCTCATTCCAGCGCCTGACGTCCAGCACCGCCCCGTTGCGCGGGTCCAGCCATACCGAGCTGATGCCGTTGGGGTGCGGCTCGCCGGGGGCGCGAAAGCGGATGCGTACGGCCTGTTTGGCATTGGGCGGCAGCTGCACGAAGCTGGCCTGGGCATCGGGCATGGCCGCGCGGGCTGCGGCCAGCATGGCGTCCACATCGGCGGGCAGCGGCTGGGCGGTGCCTTCCTCAGCCAGTGCGGGCAGCTTGGGCGGCTTGATTGCTGTGCTGCTGGCGAGCACATTGAGCCAGTCGCCCAGCGGCCGCCATGCCATATAGGCACCGGTGACGACCGAGACCGCAATCAGCAGGCCCATGATCACGCCGCCGATGCGGTGCATGTCGAACAGGGCGCGCACCAGGGATTTGTTGAGTTCTATGCGCCAGTTGCCCGGCCAGCGCTTGGGCCACCAGAGAATGACGCCCGTCAGCAGCAGCAGTACATAGGCCAGCGTGGTCCAGGCCAGTATGGCCTTGCCATTGGCGTCGAGCAGCAAGGTGCTGTGCAGCTTGAACAGCGTGTTGACAAAGCCTTCGGTCTCGCCGCGCCGGCCCTGCTCCTGTCCGGTCACAGGGTCCAGGTAGATGGTGCCGCGCCAGTCTGCCGCCTGAACGCGCAGCCACAGGCTGTCGAGCCTCTGCTGAGGCAGCCGGAAGCGCAAAGTGGCTTTGCGGCCGAATTCCTCATGGGCTCTTGCCAGTATCGGCGCCAGTGCTGCGCCCTGCTGGGCATTCGTAGTGCGGGCCTGGAACAGCTCGGGGTGTGCCATGCGGTCCAGCGGCTGGCCGATGATGAGCAGGGTGCCGGTGAGCCCGGCCAGGATCAGGATCCAGCCCAGGCCCAGGGCGAACCAGCGATGCAGCCGTAGCCACAGAGAACGGAGCGAAGTCATTGCGCGTGATGGTGTGATGCCCCACGAGAGCGGCCTTGAGGGTGGACTCGCGGGGCCGCCGCTTAGAACGGCAGGGTGGCCTGAACGTACAGGGTGCGTGGCATGCCCACGTATTTGCCACCGCCGTTGTTGTCGGTGGAGCGGGTGAAGTAGCGGCGGTCAAGCACGTTCTTCATGCCCACGGTCAGGCGCAGATTGTTCAGCTCCTTGCCCGCCTGGTAGCTGGTGCGCAGGCCCAGGATGGCAAAGCCGGGGATGTCGCCCAGATTGCCGTTGGCATCTTCCTGCGTGATGTAGGAGTTGGGCTTGGCGCTGGTGCCGGGCGTGCCGGGCGAGCGTTGCCTGGACTGGGCGTTCAGATCGGCATTGAAGGTCCAGCGCTCCATCGCATAACGTGCCGACAGGCCGGCCGTGTGGCGCGAATAAAGCGGCAGGTCGCGGCCCGCGAAGGGGCCGGCCTGGCTGGTGGCCTGGGTGAAGGTATAGCTCACGCCCAGCGACAGGCCCTTGAGTGCCGGGTAGTTCTTGCCGAAGTCATAGCGCAGCGCCGATTCCAGACCACGGTGGCGCGTGGCACCCAGATCGGTCCAGATGCCGTTGCCGGTGCCGTCACCCGGGCGGTCCAGGAACAGCTCCTTGTTGAAGTCGATGTTGAACAGCGTCAGCTCGCCGTTCCAGGTGTCGCTCTTGTAGTGCGTGCCCAGCTCATAGGTCTTGGCCGATTCGGGATAGAGCTGGTTGTTGGACGACTGGGCCAGCTGCGCGTACTGCTGGGGCCCGAAGGACTTGCCGGCATTGGCGAACACCGACCAGTGGCTGTCGACGCGGTAGAGCACCGACAGCGTGGGCAGCAGTTCGTTGGCGGCCGCCGTCGGGTAGATGGCCGCTGCGCTCGCGCCCTTGTAGTCCACCACATTGTTGAAGGAGCGGATGCGCTCGTAGCGCACGCCGGGCGTGATGGTCCAGTTGCCCACATCGATGCGGTTGTCGATATAGAAGGCATTGGCCGTGGTGCCGCCCTGGCTGGTCTGGGTGGTGTTCAGCGGCAGGGCCATGGCATCGACCTGGCCGGGCACATAGAAGCCGGAAGTGGCCAGCGACGTTTCGGAGCTCTTTTCCTTCAGGTAGCGATAGCCAACGCTGACTTCCTGCACCACGGAGCCGGTCTCGAAAATGCGCGAGTAGCGCGGCTCCACGCCGTAGTAGCTGTAGTCGCGCGGTGCGGCCGTCAGGCTGCGCTTGCCGGCATTGGCGCCGGTGGCGTCGCGTTCGATATAGCTGCCGCGAAAGGAGTCCACGTAGTAGCTGAGCACTTCGAAGTTGTTGCGCCCGTCCTTGTAGCTGTACTTGAGCGAGCCGTCGGTGCGGCGGCCCGTGAACTGGTCATAGCTGCGCGTGCTCTGGAACGGATCGGCTGCGTACTGGGCCGTGGTCAGGCCGCCGGGCATCTGGCCCTTGCCCTCGAAGTGGTGCAGCGAAGCGGAGATGCTGCTGTTGTTGCTGAGCTTGTAGCTGCCCTTGAGCAGCAGATCGTCGATGTCGGTCTTGTCGTTGCTGCTGCGCCAGCCCTTGCCGTGCGTGCCCGAATACAGCACGGCCAGGCCCAGGCCCGACTCGTTGGTGCCGCCCACAAAGAAGCTGGGCGTGGTCTTCACATTGCCGCCGTGGCTGTAGATCTCGGTGCCGATGGAGGCTTCGGCCGCAAAGGTCTTGGGAATGGCGCGCGTCGTGAAGTTGATGATGCCGCCCACGTTCTGCGGGCCGTAGCGCACGGAGCCTGCGCCGCGCACCACGTCGATGGAGTTCAGATTGCCCAGCGCCACGGGCGCCAGCGACAGCTGGGGCTGACCGTAGGGCGCGTAGGAGACGGGCACGCCATCCTGCAGCACATAGGAGCGTGGCGACAGGCGCGCGGTCAGACCGCGCACGCTCAGGTTCAGCGAGATATCGCTGCCGCCCGTGCCGTTGCTGTCCTGAACCTGCACACCGGGCACCAGGCGCAGCGCTTCGCGCAAGGTGGCCGCACCGCTTTCCTGTATGCGCTCGCGCTCGACGATGGTGCGGGCACCCGGATGCTCCAGCACTTTCTCGGCACTGGACATGTCGCCGTCCAGCCAGTTGCCGGTGACGGTGACCGAGTCCAGGGCGGCTTCGGCAGCGGCTGCGGTGGCGCTGGTCGTCTGAGCATGGACGGGGCTGGCGAGCACGCCAAGGGCTGCGGCAACGGCAGCGGCGGCGCTGCTCAGGCGAAAAGCAGGGGTGTCGGAAAAATGGAGGTGAGCCATAGGTGTTGTAGGGGAGGGCACACAGCACCTGGCTGGCATGAACAGCGCGCTGCCCCAGCCTTGCGCTGGCGGCATCTCTTGTCTTCAGTCGGGGCCGGAGGGGGCTATGTGGCGTTTATTGGCAGGCGCGAATATTAATGAGAATTGCTGTCATTTGGCTGTATGTGGTTATGTTGAGACACAAAAAAACAGCTTCCCCGTCCGGCAATCTGGCCGTGCGGGGAAGCTGCATGTGGGAGCCGGGCGAGAGGGTGGCTTAACCCTGTTCTGCCAGCAGGTCCTGCAAGGTCTTGACCTGCAGGCGCAGGCGCTCGTTCTCGGCTTGCAGCTCGGTGACGCGGGCCTGCAGCTCCTCGGGGCTGGCGGCTGGCGCGGCTTCTGCCGATTCATCGGCTTCGGGCTTGGCGGCCTTGGGCTTTTTCTTGGCGTCGCGCACGCGCTTGGCGGCCTGCTTGAGCGCATCGGCGCCTTCGGCGGCCACGGCCTGCTGTTCTTCCTCGGGCAGGGTGGCGACCACGGCAGCGGCGTTGAGCGAGAGCTCGCCGGCCTTGACCGCGGCCACGACTTCGGGGGCGGCCTTTTCCTGGATGGTCTCGATCATCTTGACCTGGCCGGCCGACAGGCGGGCGGCGCGTGCCAGGGCTTCACGTGTGTCCAGCGCTTCGTCGGGCACCTTGGCAACACTGGCCAGGGCCTCGGCCACCACGGGGTCGGTATCCCCTTCCCAGGGGGCTTGCTCGCTGGCCGGCTGCGCGGCCTTGGCGGCGTTCACGGCAGCGGCCGCTGCAGCGCGTCGCTCGGCAATGATCTCGCGCTTGCGCAGCGCCAGCACGCCGCGCTGGAAGTCGGAGACCGACCGGCGGCCCAGATGCTGGTCGATCATCCACAGATGCACGTCGTCCATGTTCTTGAACTGGGTGGCCTGCACGGTGTTGAAGGGCAGGCCGTGCTTGCGGCAGATGCCGTAGCGGTTGTGGCCGTCGATGAGCAGATCGCCCCAGACCACCAGGGAGTCGCGGCAGCCTTCGGCGAGGATGCTGCGCTCCAGCGATTCGTGCTCGTCCGGGGTCAGAGGGTCGATATAGGCCTTCAGGCCTTCGTCAATCTTCAGTTCCATGTGTGTTCTTCAAATTAAGGAGCTGCTTGCGCTTATTGGCATTCGTTTTCAGCATGAAATCTATTTGAATTCAATAGAGAGCCTGCGATGGCAGCTATAGATAAAAGAGCAACGCCCCAGCGAATGGGGCGTTGGAAAAGCAAAGCCGCTCGAGCTTACAGCAGACGCGAAATCAGCGCACCTTCCACAGGTCCTTCCAGCGGAATGCGCACGCGCACGGGGTTGCCTTGAGCGACTTCCACGGGCTGGCCTTCGAGGTTGAACATCTTCTCCAGCTTGACTTGGCGGTTGCCCTGGGGATGAATCACTTCGATGGTGTCGCCCACGGCGAAACGGTTCATGGTTTCAATCTCGGCCATGCCGTCGGCCCAGCCTCGCACCGCACCCACAAAGTGGCTGCGCTGCAGCACGCTGTGGCCGGTTTCGTAGTTCTGGTAGTCGTTGGCAGGGCGGCGCTCCAGCAGGCCGCCGGTATAGCCGCGGTTGGCCAGGCCTTCGAGCTCGGTGATCAGGTGCGGGTTGAAGGGGCGTCCGGCCGCGGCGTCGTCGATGGCGCGGCGGTAGGTCTGGGCCGTGCGGGCGACGTAGTACAGGCTCTTGGTGCGGCCTTCGATCTTGAGCGAGTCCACGCCGATCTTGGTCAGGCGCTCCACATGCTCCACGGCGCGCAGGTCCTTGGAGTTCATGATGTAGGTGCCATGCTCATCTTCCATGATGGGCATCATCTCGCCGGGGCGGCCCTTTTCCTCGAGCAGATAGATGGCATCGGCCTTGGGATGGCGCTGCTGGTCGCCGCAGGTGCTGGTGAACTGGTTGTCCAGATCGTTCTTGGCTTCTTCGAAGCTGAAGCCGTTTTCCATGGTCTGGCCCAGGGCCTCGCCGGTGTTGGGGTCCACGGCCGCGTCATGCGTCTTGTAGTCCCAGCGGCAGGCGTTGGTGCAGGTGCCCTGGTTGGGGTCGCGGCGGTTGAAGTAGCCCGACAGCAGGCAGCGGCCCGAGTAGGCGATGCACAGCGCGCCGTGCACAAACACTTCCAGCTCCATGTCGGGGCATTCCTGGCGGATCTTCTCGATCTCGTCCAGGCTCAGCTCGCGCGACAGGATGATGCGCGAGACGCCCATCTTCTGCCAGAACTTCACGGTGGCGTGGTTGGTGGTGTTGGCCTGCACGGACAGGTGGATTTCCTGCTCGGGCCACTTTTCCTTGACCATCATGATGAGCCCCGGGTCGGCCATGATCATGGCGTCGGGCTTCATGGCGATGATGGGTTCGATATCGCGCAGATAGGTGCGCACCTTGTCGTTGTGCGCAATCAGATTGCTGGTCAGGAAGAACTTCTTGCCGCGCGCATGCGCCTCGGCAATGCCCTGGCCGATCTGCTCCAGGCGGAATTCGTTGTTGCGCGCGCGCAAGCTGTAGCGCGGTTGGCCGGCGTAGACCGCGTCGGCACCAAAGTCGTAGGCAGCACGCATCTTGTCGAGCGAGCCGGCAGGCAGCAGCAGTTCGGGGGCTTTGAGGGTCATGATGGCGCTATTGTCCCGCATAGCGCTTTTCACCATAGCTTGCTAAGGCTACGCGGTCTGTAGCAGTTGCGCGTGCAGTTGCTGCGCAGGCAATGACAGGGCGGCCGTAGCGGCGGGTGTGCACAGCAGCAGCTGGCGCTGGGCCCAGGCATCGGACAGTGGCACGGCCACCACGCCGGTGGCGCCGCCGTGGCGCTGCACGGCGGCCAGCGGCAGCACGGCAATGCCCACGCCCTGGCCCACGAGCTGGCACAGTCCCTCGAAATGCTGCAGCTGCACCTGCATGCGCAGCAGCCTGTCGCCGATCCGCAAGGCCTGTTTTTGCAGCAGTTGCTGCAAGGCGGAGTCGCGTGGCAGGCCGACCCAGTTCTCTTGCAGCAGCTCGGCCAGCGGCAGTTGCCGGCGCCCGGCCAGCGCATGGCCCAGCGGCAATGCGGCGGCCAGCGGGTCCGGCCTCCAGGGCTGGCAATGCAGGCCTGCCAGGGCGCTGCTGTCTTGGGCATCCCAGGCGGCCACGCCGATATCGCACAGGCCCTGGCGCAGTCCAGCCAGCACTTCGCTGCTGGGGCATTCCTGCAGCTCCAGTGCCATCTGCGGGTGCTGGCGTAGAAAGCCGCTGACGGCCAGCGGCAGATGCTCGCGCACGGCCGAGGTATTGCCGCGCAAACGTATCTGCCCGGCCAGGCCGGCGCCGAATTCGCCCATGGCTCCGCGCAGGAGCTGCATCTGGCTGAGCACCTGGCGCGCATGCTGGCCCAGGGTATGGCCTGCGGCCGTGGGCTGCACGCCGCGTGCCTTGCGAATGAGCAGCGCCGTGCCCAGAAGCGCCTCCATGCCGCGCACGCGCTCGCTGGCCGAGGCCAGCGTGAGATGGCTGCGCTGTGCAGCTGCGGTCAGCGTGCCGCTGTCGAGGATGTGCACAAATAGCTGGAGGTCGGTCAGGTCAAAGCGCATGGGGGTTCAAGCCTAAGGTTTTTACGAAGTCTGGTTTTGGCAAATCCCGCTGGTCAGGCGCGTCCTGTCGCCGGATTATCTGCGCCATGCAAGGTATCGATGATTCCTGCTTGGTTTTTATGGTTCGGATGATACGAAGGATTGATGATGTGGAACGAAGGCTGGATGGCTGCGGCAGCCATTGCCGTGTTTGGACTGGCGGGTTGTGTCAAGGGGGTGGTGGGTCTGGGCCTGCCCACGGTTTCCATGGCCTTGCTGGCGGTGTTCATGCCGCCAGCGCAGGCGGCGGCCCTGCTGCTGTTGCCATCGCTGGTGACGAATCTGGTGCAGATGGGGCCTGTGGCGGGTTTGCGGCCCTTGCTGCAGCGACTGGGCTGGATGCAGCTGGGCATCGTGCTGGGCACGCTGGCAGGCGTGGCCCTCTGGGGCGGAGTCGGCGGCCTGCCTGGCGCCAGGCCGGCCCTGGGCCTGGCGCTGGTGGTGTATGCCCTGTGGGGGCTGTCGGGCCTGCGCTGGCAGACGCCGGCGCCGCACCAGGCCTGGCTGGGGGCGGTATGCGGCTTGCTGACGGGAGCCATCACGGCGGTGACCGGTGTCTTTGTCGTGCCAGCCGTGGCCTTTTTGCAGTCGCTGGGCCTGTCCCGTCCCGCTCTCATGCAGGCCATGGGCCTGTGCTTTACCTCTTCCACGCTGGCCCTGGGGGCCGGTTTGCTATGGCAAGGGCCAGGGACGGGGGCCCAGGCCCAGGAGATGGGACTGGGACTAGGACTGCTGGTTTCGGCCCTGATGCTGATTCCGGCTCTGGCCGGCATGCACTGGGGCGAGCTGCTGCGCGAAAAACTCTCGCCCGAGCTCTTCCGGAAGCTGCTGATGCTCAGTCTGCTGGCCCTGGGTGTCTACCTGTGCTTCTGAGTGGCCGGGCTGTAGTTGCAAGGCATGCAGGCCCAGCCACAGGCTGCCGGGCAGCAGCCCGGCAGGCCGCTGCGACATGGCCGCCACTCCTGGCTTCGGGAGGAAGTCGGCAAAGCCGCCCAGGGGCGCTTACAGGCGGAAGACCTTGACGGCCCGGCCGCGCTCGACTTCCCAGTGCTGCTGGCTGCGCAGGCGCTGCGCCTGCCCCTGGCTGCGCGCATTGTGCTGCGCCAGCTTGATGGCCAGCAGCTCGCGCGCCAGCCGCTTGTTGGCATGCTGGCTGCGTTCGCTCATGACCTTGACGGCAATCCCGCTGGGCACATGCAGGGCATGGACGGCCGAGTCCGTGGTGTTGACATGCTGGCCGCCCTTGCCCGACGCCTTGCAGGACTGGAACTGGATCTCGCCGTCCATGGCCAGTTGGCGCGGCGGCTCGCAGCGCTGCACGGCGACGAACCAGTTCCTGCGCGGATGCCGGGGCCGAAAGGGGCTGGCGAAGATCCACTGGATGGTGCCCAGCCATTCGCGCAGGGCGGGTGTCTCGCGCTCGCAGCGCAGCAGCACCGACCTGTAGCCGGCCGGGGTGCGGGATTCCTCCAGCACCTCGACGGCCAGGTCCTCGGCCGCGCAGGCCAGCAGCAGCTTGCGCAGCGTCAGCTGCAGCGCGTATTCGCACTCGGCAGGGCCATGGGCGGAGCTCAGTTGCATCAGCAGCATTGCATGCCCGCCTTCTTGTAGGTCAGCAGGGGCTTGAGACGCGCGACCAGCTCCACCAGGCCGGCTTGCTGCAGGCTGGCGACCACGGAGTCCACATCCTTGTAGGCCTGGGGGGCCTCCTCGTAGACCAGCTCGCGGTCCGCGCAGACCACGGCGCTGCCGAAGCGCGTGCGCAGCAGCTCGTCCAGCGTGAAGCGGGGCCGCAGCCGGCCCATGCAGTCCGTGCGCGCCCATTTGCGGCCGGCGCCGTGGGCCAGCGAATCCAGGGCCTCGTGCCGCCCGGCGACGGGCCGCACCAGATAGCTGTAGTCGCCGCGTGAGCCTGGAATGACGACCAGACCCCGGTCCGCCGGCGTGGCGCCCTTGCGGTGCAGAAAACCGTCCTGGCCCTGCCAGTGGTGGGCAAGCACATGGTTGTGCGTGATGTCGAGCACGGCCTCGCCCTGGGTGCGGATCGCGCGCAGCAGGCGCTGGGCGATGCTGCGGCGGTTGAGCTGCGCATAGTCAATGGCGGCATCGTGCTGCAGCAGGTATTGCCTTGCAGCTTCGCTGCCGGCGGCCAGGCCGTCGTGGCTGAAGCGCTGCACATGCTCGCGCAGTATGGCGCTGCCAAGGCCCCGCGAGCCGCTGTGCACCATGAGGTGCACGCGCTTTTTGTCGAGCGCGCCTTCCTCGTAGAGGGTCTCGACCTGCTGCAGTTCGGCAAAGTGGTTGCCGCCGCCGATGGTGCCCAGACTCTGCAGCAGATAGGCCAGATCGGCGACGCCGCTGGTCTGCGCGATCTGTTGCAGCTGCTCCATGTCCACGGTCTCCAGCAGCTCCTGGGGCAGAGGGCCGTCGATATTGCCCACAGCTTTTTCGAGCCTGACGCCCGAAGTCTTGTGCACGGCCAGGTCGCTCGCGTACAGGGACATGCCGCAGCCTATGTCGCCGCCGACCAGGGCCGGGTAGAAGTGTCCTGTCGAGAAGAATGCCGCGCCCACGGGATAGCCCCGGCCCGGATGCAGGTCGGGAAGACCCACGGCGGCGCGGATGCCGTCCAGATTGGCGGCGGTGGTGTGAAGTTGCTGGATGGCAGCGTCCTCGATCCAGACGCTGCGGTTGGCGAACACCTTGATGTAGGTGTCCGAAAAAGAATTGCCCATGAATGGCCCTTGGTCGAATGCATGAAATCAGCGATGGGGCAGTCGCGACATGCTCGGCCAAGAGGCATCCGGAAATTCACGCGCAGCGCAAAGCCAGACTCCATGTCGTTTCATGGGTCGGCCAGGGTCTGCAGCGTGGCGGGAAGCGCTAGAAGGCTTTAGGCGTACACGACTGCAAAGGGATTTGTCGTCTGGGACATGGCTCTCTCCTTTGCGTGAGTGGGTGAGGCGCGCAATCCTTCGTGGAGTGCGGCAAAGAAAGTCATGCTATGGACTGGCGGGCGGCGGCGCAAGCTGCGCAGCTCGCTGCGTTGTGGATTGGCCACAGATATGAAAAAGCCCCGCAGGCCATGCCTGCGGGGCTTGGAGGGCCGCGCGGGGAGCCGTCCCGCGTCAGTCCTGGGGTCTGAAGCCGATGACCAGATCCGAGGGCACCTTGCCGTCGATATCGCGCGGCAGTTTGTCGGTCTTGTGCAGGGCGCGGACCACGGCCTCATCCCAGGCCGCGTTGCCGCTGGACTTGGAGATCGTGGCACTGGTGATGGTGCCGTCCGGTGCCGTGCGCACGCGAACTTCGGCGCGCGGATTGCCGCTGACCGTATCGGGGTAGACGATGTTCGGCTTGACGCGTGCGGCCACCTTGGCACCGTAACCGGCAGAGGGGCCGCCGCTGGCGCTGCTGCCCGCACCGCCGGTGCGACTGCCGCCAGCGCCGCTGTGATCGCTGCCACCGCTGCCGCCGGCATTGCCAGAGCCGCCGGCCAGCCCTTGCAGGCGTGCCAACTCGGCCTTGCGGCGATCATCGGCTGCCTTGGCATCCCTGGCGTCCTTGGCCGCCTTTTCCTTGGCTTCCTTGGCCGCTTTTTCCTTTTCAGCCTTGTCCTTCTCGGCCTTTTCCCTGGCAGCCTTGTCCTTGGCAGCTTTTTCGGCTTTCTCCTTCTCAGCCTTTTCCGCTTTTTCCGCTTTTTCCTTCTCGGCCTTGTCCTTGGCCGCCTTCTCGGCCTTTTCCTTTTTCTCGTGCTCGAGCTTTTCCTTGCGTTCCTTTTCCGCTTTTTCCGCTTTTTCCGCCTTCTCGGCCTTCTCGGCCTTTTGCTTTTCCAGCTGCGCCTTTTCGGCCTTTTCCTTTTCGGCCTTGTCCTTCTCGGCTTTTTCCTTGCGCTCTTTTTCCCGCTGTTCGCGGGCTTCCTGCTCGGCCTTTTCCTTCTTCAGCTGCTCCTGCTTTTTCTTTTTGGCCAGGGCAATCTCGGCCTCATGATCGTCGTCATGGGCCTGAGCCTTGGGGGCCGGCGCAGGAGGCGGCAGCGGTGCCACCACGGGCTCTGGCGGAGGAGGCGGCGGCTCGGGAGCCGGGGCTGGCTCCGGCGTGGGCTCCGGAGCGGGAGGCGGCGGTGTCACTGCGGCTGCGGAAGCCGGGGCGGAGCTGCTCCAGACCTCGGCTTCGACCATGGCTTCGTCGGCTTCCTTGGGGGGGCGCACCGTCCACAGCAGGGCCGCGATCAGCAACCCGTGCGCGGCCAGGGCGAGCGACCATGAGCGCGCCCGGCCTTTGGGGCGGGGCGGGGCAAACTGATCGCGATCTTGCTGGTTAGGCATGGTGAGTTGGTGGTCTGCGCGGGCTACGGCTTCGAGGCATCAAAGACGCAGCTGGCGGCAGAGCTTCATGTATGGGGTCAATTGCTGGAAGAGGACACAACGCCGAAGGCTATGCGCTTGACGCCAGCCTTGGACAGCGTGGTATGCGCCTTCATGACGTCATCGAAGGGCAGGCCCTTGTCGGCGATGATCTGGATGGCGCTGTCCTCGCCCTGGCCTTGCTGCCAGGACTGGGCCAGACCCTGGAGGTCGCCCGGCTTGATGGTCTGGGTGTTGCTGCCGTTCTTGAACTGGATGCTGCCGTCCTTGTCGAGCAGTACATAGGCAATGTTCTTGGTCGGCGGGCGCGAGGACTTGCCTGCGCTGGGGACGTTGATGGAGCCGGGCGTGAGCATGGGGGCCGTCACCATGAAGATGATGAGCAGCACCAGCATCACGTCGATGAAGGGCACCATATTGATTTCGTTGACGGTGCGGCGATTGCGACCGCGTGAACTCATGGCTGGCATGGATCACTCACTCCTTACAAATAGAGACTGCACAGCGCAGGCTGAAGACACCGAGCAAGGGTCGCCCCGCAGCAGGGACTGCCCCAGCGAAGGTGTCGTCTCCCTCCCGATGAGAGAGGGGGACGGCGCGAAGCGACTCAGGGTGG
Organism: Comamonas sp. GW821-FHT11H03; assembly: GCF_058807955.1. Lineage (NCBI taxonomy): Bacteria > Pseudomonadati > Pseudomonadota > Betaproteobacteria > Burkholderiales > Comamonadaceae > Comamonas > Comamonas sp. GW821-FHT11H03. The sequence continues at coordinate 6,340 of NZ_JBXARF010000013.1, read as the reverse complement.
GCTTCATCTCAATGGCCGGAGGCGGAGCCGCTGGCGGTGGAGCCGACATTGCGCTGCAAGATGTTGGAGAACTCTTCGATGAAGGTTTCTTCCTGGCTGGCGATGCGGTCGATATGGTGGGCGTAGCGGTTATAGGCCGTCACGGCGGGGATGGCCGCAAACAGACCCATGGCGGTGGCCACCAGGGCTTCGGCAATGCCGGGGGCCACGGTGGCCAGCGTGATCTGCTCCATGTTGGCAAAGCCGGTGAACGCGTGCATCACGCCCCACACGGTGCCGAACAGGCCGACGTAGGGCGAGACCGAGGCCACGGTGCCGAGAAAGGACAGGCCGGATTCGATCTCGTCGAGTTCGCGCTGAAAGCTCGCGCGCATGGCGCGGCGCGTGCCGTCCATCAGCGTGGCGACATCGCCGATGCGGCGCTCGCGCAGCTTCTGGTACTCACGCATGCCGCTGGCAAAGATGCGCTCCATGGGGCCGCCGGTCTTGGCGTTCTGCGCGGCAGAGGCATAGAGGTCGTTGAGACTGGTGCCCGACCAGAAGTCCTGCTCGAAGTTGTCGTTGAGCGAGCGCACGCGCTTCAAGGTCTGGGCCTTGCGAAAAATGGTGGCCCAGCTCGCTATGGATGCGATCACCAGGATCAGCATGACCAGTTGTACCACCCAGCTGGCCTGCATGACGAGGCTGAGGATGGACATGTCTTGGGAGTTCATGAAAGTTGCTCCAGGATATGGTTTGGAATTCTCGCGGGGCGCATGGTTGTGCCATCCACCCACCCAATTCGGATGGAGCCCGTGCACAGTGGTGTGGGCTCTTGGGCTTGACTGTTGGAGTGGACCAGCAGCGCCTGCTGCTCGATTGTGAGCGAAGCACGGCCGGCACTTTTCAAGCTAGCGGTAACAAAGAGTTGGTCATCGAGTCGCGCCGGATGCAGATATTCAAGCTGCGCAGACGTTACGACAAAGATGCCGCCGGTTTGTTCCCGCAGCTTTTGCTGGGCGATGCCCAGCGAGCGCAACCACTCGGTGCGGGCACGCTCGAAGAACTTCAGATAGTTGGCATAGAACACGACGCCGCCCGTGTCGGTGTCTTCCCAGTAAACGCGCATCGGGAAAGCGAATCCCCCCTGAGCAACTGCGTTGCTTCCCCTCGTCGGGCACCCCCCAAGGGGGGCAATGCCTTCGCTGGGGCAGCCCATGCCGCGAGGCGGCTCTTGCTTGGCATCACGGGCTTGGGGTGCGTCAGTTTTCGGTGCCAGGGATTCTTGCTTGATCTGTGTCATCACTGTTTTAGGCAAGAAGCTTCTTCAGGCGTGCAATGGCTTCCTGCAACTGCTCCATGGAGTTGGCAGTGGAAAAGCGCACATAGTTCGCCGTCTCGGTCTGACCAAAGTCGCGGCCCGGGGTGATGGCCAGGTGTGCCTGGTTCATCAGCGCATAGGCGAAGTCCCAGCTGCCCTTGACCCCGAGCTTTTCGGCGGCAGCGCGGCAGTCAGCCCAGGCGTAGAAAGCACCATCGGGCTTGACGGGTACGGGCAGGCCGATCGATTCGAGAGCCGGGATGAAATAGTCGCGGCGGGCCTTGAACTCGGCGCGGCGGCGTTCGTATTCGGCAATGCTTTCGGGCTCGAAGCAGGCCAGGGCCGCATATTGCGACACGGTGCTGGCGCAGATGAACAGATGCTGGGCCAGCATCTCGATGGGCGCGACCAGCGATTCGGGCACCACCATCCAGCCCAGGCGCCAGCCCGTCATATTGAAGTATTTGCTGAAGCTGTTGATGGAGATGATGTCGTCGCCGAGAGTCAGGGCCGATTGGCCAAAGGCTTCGTCGTAGGACAGGCCCAGATAGATTTCGTCGACGATGGTCAGCCCGCCTTTGGCGCGCACGACTTCGTGAATGCGACGCAGCTCGTCAGGCGCAATCGAGGTGCCCGTGGGGTTGGAGGGCGAGGCCAGCATCACGCCGCGCGTGCGCTCGCCCCAGGCCGCTTCGACCTTGGCGGCGCTGAGCTGAAAGCGCTCCGCCGCCGAGGAGGGGATCAGCACCGGCTTGCCCTCGGCCGCCGAGACAAAGTGGCGGTTGCAGGGGTAGCTGGGATCGGGCATCAGCACCTCGTCGCCATCGTCGATCAGTGCCAGGCAGGCCAGCTGCAGCGCGGCCGAGGCGCCGGCCGTGATGATGATGCGGCGCGCCGGCACGTCCACGCCGAAGCGGCTGGCGTACCAGGCGCTGATGCGCTCGCGCAGCTCGGGCAGGCCCGGGGCCTGGGTGTATTGGGTGCGGCCGCCGCGGATGGCGCGTTCGGCCGCTTGCTGCACCAGGGGCGGGGCGCTGAAGTCCGGCTCGCCAATGTTCAGATAGATCATGGGCGTGCCGCTGGCGCTGGACTGGCGGGCCACTTCCTGCGCGTGCTTGGCCATTTCCATGACGTAAAAAGGCTCGATGCGTTGGGCGCGGCGGGAAAGCTCGATGACGGACATGGACGACGTTATTCTTTCAATCAATCAGCGTTCGGGTGCAGCCTGGTGCCGGTGGGTGCCGCCGGTGCAGCAGCCTTGCGCCCATAAAAAAACTGCAACCAGCCAGCCGGTGCACGATAGCACCTGCGGCCCTGTTGCAGTATTTGCATTGACTATGCATGTGGCGCCAGCAGGGCCGCGCAGGCACGGCGCTGCAGCTCAAGCGGTTCAGCTGGCAGACTTGCTCGCGCGGTCATGCGCCACTTCGGCGCTGCGCAGCTCGGGAGCCAGCCCGTTGAGCACGGCGTTGACATACTTGTGACCGTCTGTGCCGCCAAATTCCTTGGCCAGTTCGATGCACTCGTTGAGCACCACGCGCCAGGGCACGTCGGGGCAGTTCTGGAATTCATATACGCCAATCCACATGCAGGCATGTTCGATGGGCGAGATCTCGGTCAGGCCGCGATCGAGCTTGGGCGTGATCAGTGCATCCAGTGCAGCTTCGTTTTCCACGCAGCCGCGCAGCAGTGCATCGTAGTGCACCACGTCGGCCTTGTGAAAGCCGGCCAGATCGCGCGTGAAGCGGTCGATGTCGAGCACCGCATTGCGGCCCACGATGTGCTGATACAGGCCTTGCAGTGCGAACTCGCGTGCGCGGCTGCGATTGGATTTGGAGCCCGCCTTGCGTGCGCCGGTGCTGGTCAGACCGGTGCGCTTCTGGGGAGGACGGCGCGAGCCGGACTCGCTGGATTGTTCTTCACTCATGATCGTCGTAGGAGTTGAGCAGGTTGGCCATTTCCACAGCGACGCGGGCTGCGTCGCGGCCCTTCTCGACCTGGCGGGCAATGGCTTGCTCCATGTTTTCAGTGGTGATGATCGCGTTGGCGATCGGCAGTCGGTAGTCCAGGCTCAGACGTGTCACGCCCGCGCCCGATTCGTTGGCTACCAGCTCGAAGTGGTATGTCTCCCCACGGATGATGCAGCCCAGCGCCACCAGGGCGTCGTACTGATCGGTGTCGGCCAGTGTCTGCAGCGCCACGGGCACTTCGAGTGCGCCGGGGACTGTGACATGGTCGATGTTCTCGGTCTTCACACCCAGTGCCAGCAGCTCGTCGCGGCAGGAGGCAAACAGGGTGTTGGTAATGCTTTCGTTGAAGCGTGCTTGCACGATGCCGATCTTCAGCTCGGCGCCGTTGAGGTTCTGGCCTTGGCCTTTTTCTGCGTTTTGCATCTGGTGTTCCGTCTCTTATTCTTTGGGGATGTAACCCGTGATTTCCAGGCCGTAGCCAGCCATGCTGGGCATGCGGCGGGGTTGGCCCATGAGGTGCATCTTGCTCACGCCCAGCTCGCGCAGGATTTGCGCGCCCACGCCATAGGTGCGCAGATCCATGCGGCCGCGCTCGGGCGCCTGGGCCGAGCGGGCCTTGCCTTCGAATTGCGTCAGCAGCTGCTCGCCGGACTCGCTGCAGTTGAGCAGCACAGCCACGCCCTGGCCATTGCCGTTGATGTACTTGAGGCTCTCGTCCAGGCACCAGGAATGCTGGTTGCGGCCGGTTTCGAGCGCATCGAGCACCGACAGCGGCTCATGCACGCGCACGGGCACGGTGGTGTCGGGCTGCCATTCGCCCTTGACCAGTGCCAGGTGCACGGAGCCGCTGGGCACGTCGCGGAAGGCATGGGCGATGAATTCGCCATGGGCCGTCTGCATGGGGCGGCTGCCCACTTTCTGCAGCAGCGATTCGTTGCGGCTGCGGTATTCGATGAGGTCGGCAATCGTGCCGATCTTGATGCCATGCTCGGCGCAGAACAGCTGCAGATCGGGCAGGCGGGCCATGGTGCCGTCGTCCTTCATGATCTCGCAGATCACGGCCGAGGGCGTGCAGCCTGCCAGCGCGGCCAGATCGCAACCGGCCTCGGTATGGCCGGCGCGCATGAGCACGCCGCCGTCCACGGCCTGCAGCGGAAAGACATGGCCGGGCTGCACCAGATCGCTGGGCTGGCTGTTCTTGTTCACGGCCACCTGGATGGTGCGCGCGCGGTCGGCGGCCGAGATGCCGGTGGTCACGCCTTCGGCGGCTTCGATGGAGATCGTGAAGGCCGTGCTGTACACGGTGCCGTTGCGCGCGGCCATGGGCGGAAGCTTGAGGAATTCGCAGCGCTCGCGGGTCAGCGTCAGGCAGATCAGGCCACGGCCGAAGCGGGCCATGAAGTTGATGGCCTCCGCTGTGACATGGTCGGATGCCAGAACCAGATCGCCTTCGTTCTCGCGGTCCTCTTCGTCAACGAGAACGACCATGCGGCCGGCACGCATTTCCGCCACGATTTCCTCGACGGGCGAGATGGGCACGGGTTGGAGGGAGCTGTTCATGGAATGCCTTCTTGGACGTGAACTGGAGGCGATGCTCTGCAGTCGGCGGCTGGCGCATGACACGCACCAGTGAGGCATTGCCGACGCCGCCATGGGCGCAGGCAGGACTTCCAAAGAACGTGTGAGGCGGGGGCCGCCTGGGCGGAGCCGCTTTCTGCAGGGCAGGGCCTTGCGGAAAGCGCTCATTCTATTGCAGAGCGGGCTTTGAGCGCGCGAGCCGACCCTGAAACCATGATGCAGTGCAAGAACGGGATGCAGCTCCAATGCGCGGCATCCAGCAGGAGCCACACCGCAGCATGGGCCGCCCCCGCCATGATGCCGTCCCCTTTGGGGGGAGAAGCGGCAAGGCCGCTCAGTGGAGACTAATACTCGTGATCCTTGAGCACCACATCGCTGTCGGGATAGGCGCAGCAGGGCAGTACATAGCCTTCGGCCTGTTCCTCGCTCGTCACGCCCGGCCACTCAATGTCGTAGCGCACGCTGCCCGAGACCAGCTGTCCCAGGCAGGTACGGCAGGTGCCGTTGCGGCAGGAGCTGGGCCAGTTCACGCCGCCGCTCTCCAGCGAGTCCAGCAGCGACTGGTCGGCCCAGGCATCGACCTGCTGGCCGCTGGGCTCGCACTTGGCGATGAAGAAGGGAGGGGCAAATGCGGAGTCGTTGGACATGAGGCGCTGTGGATATTCTTTGCAAAACCCGTTGTTGTAGCCGGTTTGCCAAGGCCGTGGGGGCGGTGCGGGTTGCCTGTTTTTTAAGCGCCTGGAGATGAGTCGTTTGAAATCAATGACTTGTCCGACTTATTCATGGGGTGGGTGCAGTTGTTCACAAGGATGTCCAGCGTAGGACGGGATAAGTGGCTGTCTGTCGGTGGGGATCTGATCAAAAAACAGGCATTTTGAAAAATTCCTGAAAAATCAACTGCTTGAAGCATTGCTGCAAAAGCTATTCAGGCTTGTCCACAGGCTTGTTGAGAAAAATTGGGGAAAAGCCTGGCGCTTGTTCTGGGTAATTAAAGTCGTAAACTGGCAAATAAAGTCGTAAACCCGGGGCTAGCATTCATGCGGGTTCGCGAGGCGCCGACTTGTAACCGTAAAGTCGTAAACTTGAGCTAATCGTAGTGATCTCGGGTGCACAATACAGCTGCTTGGTCCACCCCTGGTGCAGTCTTTGCTATGAAAAGAGCGCTTACATAGAGCGCTTTTTTTCTTGCGTGAACGCCACTGCTTGCGGCTGTACAGTCGTTAGATAATTTGGACCTTATGGCTGCTACAGGCTGATTGCTGCCGTGCACCTCAGAAATGCCAATGACCACTGTTGCCCAGAGCAGTCATTGCGCCAAGACTTTTCAGAAGGTCTGCTCTGCATCTCAAAGCTGTCGCTGAAGTCTGACGACCGTCAAGTGACTGCTTTGGCTTGCGCTGAACTGGTGCTATCGACGGCGGATTCAACCGGTCGATGCAACACATGCGCTGAACATCTCAGCAGGGCTATGGAAGCCGAGCGTCTTGCGCGG
>NZ_JBXARF010000012.1:0-127481 GCF_058807955.1 Comamonas sp. GW821-FHT11H03 | reverse complement strand
GTGAAGCTGATCTCCCCCATCGCCATGGAAGAAGGTCTGCGTTTCGCTATCCGCGAAGGTGGTCGTACTGTGGGCGCCGGTGTGGTTGCCACGATCATTGCATAATTGATTTGTAGGGGTATAGCTCAATTGGCAGAGCGTCGGTCTCCAAAACCGAAGGTTGTAGGTTCGATTCCTACTGCCCCTGCCACCTCTTAATGGTGGAATCAACAAGAGCCCGCCTTTGGCGGGCTTTTGTGTCTTGAAATTGCACATTTTTGTGCATTTGAAACAAAATATGGCCACTACTCAGGTTGAAACAGTCAGCTCTGCTGCTGACAAAGCAAAATTAGCCGCTGTTGCGGCTTTAGTTGTTGCTTCTATTGCTGGCTTTTATCTGTTGAGCAAGCAAGGTGCGCTGGTGCAGTGGGCGACTCTGATTGTCGGCCTGGTGCTGGCTGCAGGCGTGTTTCTGATTTCTGAGCCGGGCAAGCGCTTCATTGGCTTTGCTCGTGATGCTTGGCGTGAGGTGAAGAAGGTGGTCTGGCCCACCCGCAAAGAAACCATGCAGATGACACTGTATGTCTTTGCATTTGTGGTGGTCATGGCCTTGTTCTTGTGGTTCACCGATAAGACGCTTGAATGGGTCTTGTACGACTTGATTTTGGGCTGGAGGAAGTAATGGCTGATGCAGTCGAAACAGATGTGAATGGTGGAGCAGCGGGACCCGCCAATCCCGATCTGCGCTGGTATATCGTCCATGCCTATTCGGGTATGGAGAAGGCTGTCGAGCGCAATATTGCGGAGCGTATTGCTCGCTCGGACATGCAGTCCAAGTTTGGCCGCATCTTGGTGCCTTCCGAAGAAGTTGTGGAAATGCGCAACGGCACTCGTCGCACCACAGAGCGTCGTCTGTTCCCAGGTTATGTGTTCGTCGAAATGGTGATGGATGACGATACCTGGCACCTGGTGAAGCACACCAGCAAGGTGACCGGTTTCGTCGGCGGTGCCAAGAACCGTCCTGCCCCCATTTCTGAAGAAGAAGTTCGCAAGATCGTCGACCAGATGCAGGAGGGCACCGAAAAGCCCCGCCACAAGGTCGAGTTCATGGTCGGCGAAATGGTGCGTGTCAAGGAAGGTCCTTTCGCAGACTTCAATGGCTCCGTCGAGGAAGTCAACTACGAAAAGAATCGTCTGCGTGTCTCGGTCACCATCTTTGGCCGCGCAACTCCTGTGGAATTGGAATTCTCTCAAGTTGAGAAAACTTGAGATTCGCAATAGAATCTAGGGCTTCGCATTTTTTGACTCGATGCGAAGCTTTTTTGTAGAGTCAGCAACCTCGGGGAGCTGTTTGCAGACCATTGCAAATGGCGCTATACCCGTAAGGAGCTCAACATGGCGAAAAAAATCGTCGGCTTCATCAAGCTGCAAGTGCCAGCTGGTAAGGCCAATCCTTCTCCTCCCATTGGTCCTGCGCTGGGTCAGCGCGGCCTCAACATCATGGAATTCTGCAAGGCGTTCAACGCCCAGACCCAAGGTGTCGAGCCCGGCCTGCCTCTGCCCGTGGTGATCACGGCTTTTGCTGACAAGAGCTTCACGTTCGTCATCAAGACTCCTCCCGCAACCGTTCTGATCAAGAAGGCTGTGAAGCTGGACAAGGGCTCTTCCAATCCTCTGAAGAACAAGGTTGGCAAGATCACACGTGCTCAGCTGGAAGAAATCGCCAAGACCAAGCTGAAGGACATGAACGCCGCTGACGTTGACGCTGCTGTGCGTACGCTGGCTGGTTCTGCCCGTTCGATGGGCGTGATCGTGGAGGGTGTGTAAATGGCCAAGTTGACCAAGAAGCAAAAAGCTCTCCAGGGCAAGGTTGATTCCAACAAGCTGTACTCTTTCGCTGACGCCGTGGCGCTGGTGAAGGAAGCTGCAACTGCCAAGTTCGATGAATCCATCGACGTGGCCGTGCAACTGGGCGTGGATGCCAAGAAGTCGGACCAAGTGGTGCGTGGCGCCGTGGTGCTGCCTCACGGTACCGGCAAGACTGCTCGCGTGGCTGTGTTCGCACAAGGCGCCAAGGCTGAAGAAGCCAAGGCCGCCGGCGCTGACGTGGTCGGTATGGACGACCTGGCTGCTCAAGTCAAGGCCGGCGACATGCCCTTCGACGTGGTGATCGCTGCTCCCGACGCTATGCGCGTTGTGGGCCAGCTGGGTCAGATCCTGGGCCCCCGCGGCCTGATGCCCAACCCCAAGGTTGGCACCGTGACTCCTGACGTCGCTACGGCCGTGAAGAACGCCAAGGCTGGTCAAGTGCAATTCCGCGTGGACAAGGCTGGTATCGTGCACGGCACGATTGGTCGCCGTTCGTTCGATGCCGACAAGCTGCAGGGCAACCTGGCTGCTCTGGTCGATGCACTGAACAAGGCCAAGCCTGCTTCCAGCAAGGGTCAGTACCTGCGCAAGGTGGCTGTTTCGTCGACCATGGGTGTGGGCGTTCGCGTCGATACACAATCCATCTCGGCGTAATTGCTAGAAATCGTCAGATGAGCCTGGCTCATCTGGTGTGGTGGGCTGCGGGAGTTGTTGCTTCTGCAGGTCATCCAAGACCGTTGGTGTGATTTGATCACTTAATCACGAAGGCCAACGCAGATGGCGATCCCGCTGCAGATGGAAATTTTTCCTAAACAGTTGGTCGCTGCAACAAGAGCGTGTATGCAGGGCTTGCCTTGCATATGCATTTGAAGGAGTAGACCTTGAGTCTTAATCGCAGTGAGAAAGAAGCGGTCATCAACGAAGTGACCAGCCTCGCCGCTAAAGCTCAAACGCTTGTGATCGCGGAATACCGTGGCATCACGGTCGCCGACATGACCAAACTGCGTGCCGATGCTCGCAGCAAGGGTGTGAGCCTGAGCGTGTTGAAGAACACCCTGGCCCGCCGTGCTGTTGCCGGTAGCGCGTTTGACGTGGTGGCTGACCAGATGACTGGTCCCCTGATCTATGGTTTCTCTGAAGACGCAGTGGCTGCCGCTAAGGTGGTGGCCGACTTCGCGAAGACCAACGACAAGTTGGTGATTCGCGGTGGTGCGTTCGGAGGCAAGGCCCTGGACATCGACGGCGTTAAGCAACTGGCAAACATCCCCTCCAAGGAAGTACTGCTCGCACAAGTGTGCGGCTTGCTCATGTCGCCTATCTCGCGTACAGCCGTTGTGCTGGGCGCTCTGGCGGCCAAGAAGGGCGAAGGATCTGCCGAAGCGGCAACAGAAACAGCTGCAGCCTGAGTGCTCGGCAAAACCAACCAATTTTAGGAAATCAAAATGGCATTCGATAAAGACGCATTCCTGACCGCCCTGGACAGCATGACTGTTCTGGAACTGAACGACCTGGTCAAGGCTATTGAAGAGAAGTTTGGCGTGTCCGCCGCTGCTATGGCTGCTCCCGCTGCTGGCGGTGCTGCTGGCGGCGCTGCTGCTGTTGAAGAAAAGACCGAATTCAACGTGGTGCTGACCGAAGCTGGCGCCAACAAGGTGTCCGTGATTAAGGCTGTGCGCGAAATCACCGGCCTGGGTCTGAAGGAAGCCAAGGATCTGGTCGACGGCGCTCCCAAGACCGTGAAGGAAGCCGCTCCCAAGGCTGACGCTGAAGCCGCTGTGAAGAAGCTGGTTGAAGCCGGTGCTAAGGCTGAACTGAAGTAATTCAGTGAAATCAAGGGCTGGAGACTCGTAAAAGGGTCTCCAGCCTTTGGCGCTTGTGGAACGCGCTGAAAGAACACACCAGAAAGCAGGTTTCCTAGGGAGTCTGCTTTTTAGTGTCTTCTGACAATCCGACAGCAGAAGATGCCTTGGTTCGGGTGATGTGCAACGCATCGCCGTCAGCCATGGTTGGTAGTGGCCAACCGCCAAGCCCGCAGGAGAACCCTGTGGGGCAGTCGTCGCAGACCCAGGACTCATGTCTTTGCCCGGAGATCTCATGGCCTATTCTTATACCGAACGCAAGCGAATCCGCAAAAGCTTCGGGAGCCGCGATAGCGTGCTCGAAGTGCCTTATCTGCTGCAGATGCAAAAAGATGCCTATACAGCATTCCTGCAGGCAGATGTAGCCCCCAAAAAACGTACCATTGATGGCCTGCAAGCGGCCTTCAATTCCGCCTTCCCCATCGTCTCCCACAATGGTTTTGTGGAGATGAAGTTTGTCGAGTACAACCTCGCCAAGCCCGCTTTCGACGTTCGTGAATGCCAGACCCGTGGTCTGACCTTCGCCTCCGCTGTCCGCGCCAAGGTTCAGTTGATCATCTATGACCGCGAGTCCTCCACGGCTCAGTCCAAGGTGGTCAAGGAAGTGAAGGAACAAGAGGTCTACATGGGCGAAGTGCCCCTGATGACCGACAAGGGTTCGTTCATCATCAACGGTACCGAGCGCGTGATCGTGTCTCAGCTGCACCGCTCGCCTGGCGTGTTCTTCGAGCACGACAAGGGCAAGACCCATAGCTCGGGTAAGCTGCTGTTCTCGGCTCGCATCATTCCTTACCGCGGCTCCTGGCTGGACTTCGAGTTCGACCCCAAGGATCTGCTGTACTTCCGCGTCGACCGTCGCCGCAAGATGCCTGTGTCGATCCTGCTGAAGGCCATCGGCATGACGCCCGAGACCATCCTGGCAACGTTCTTCGTGAACGACAACTTCCGCCTGATGGACAGCGGTGCCCAGATGGAGTTCGTGGCCGATCGCCTGAAGGGCGAAGTCGCACGTTTCGACATCACCGACAAGTCCGGCAAGGTTGTTGTCGCCAAGGACAAGCGCATCACCGCTCGCCACACCCGCGAGCTGGAGCAGTCCGGCACCAAGTTCGTCAGCGTGCCTGAAGACTTCCTGCTGGGTCGTGTGCTGGCCAAGAACATCGTTGATCCCGATACCGGCGAAATCATCGCCAAGGCCAACGAAGAACTGACCGAAGCCCTGCTCAAGAAGCTGCGCAGCGCCGGTGTGCAGGACGTTCAGTGCATCTACACGAACGAACTGGACCAAGGCGCCTACATCTCGCAGACCCTGCGCACCGATGAAACCGTGGACGAGTTCGCTGCCCGCGTTGCCATCTACCGCATGATGCGTCCTGGCGAGCCTCCTACCGAGGACGCCGTGCAGGCCCTGTTCCAGCGCCTGTTCTACAACGCCGACACCTATGATCTGTCGCGCGTGGGCCGTATGAAGTTCAACGCCAAGATCGGCCGCGAAGGCGCGACCGGTCCCATGGTGCTGTCCAACGAAGACATCCTGGCCGTGGTCAAGATCCTGGTGGACCTGCGCAATGGCCGTGGCGAAGTCGACGATATTGACCACCTGGGCAACCGCCGCGTGCGTTGCGTGGGCGAACTGGCCGAAAACCAGTACCGCACCGGTCTGGCTCGTATCGAAAAGGCTGTGAAGGAACGTCTGGGTCAGGCCGAGCAAGAGCCCCTGATGCCTCACGACCTGATCAACTCCAAGCCCATCTCTGCGGCTCTGAAGGAGTTCTTCGGTGCCTCGCAGCTGTCGCAGTTCATGGACCAGACCAACCCTCTGGCAGAAATCACGCACAAGCGTCGTGTTTCCGCCCTGGGCCCAGGCGGTCTGACTCGCGAACGTGCCGGCTTTGAAGTGCGTGACGTGCACGTGACCCACTACGGTCGCGTCTGCCCTATCGAAACGCCTGAAGGTCCCAACATCGGTCTGATCAACTCGCTGGCTCTGTACGCCCGCCTGAACGAGTACGGTTTCATCGAAACCCCGTACCGTCGCGTGGTGGACGGCAAGGTGACGATGGACATCGACTATCTGTCGGCCATCGAAGAAGGCAAGTACGTGATCGCCCAGGCCAATGCCGATCTGGATGCCGCAGGCAATCTGGTGGGCGATCTGGTGTCGGCCCGTGAAGCCGGTGAATCGACCCTGGTGTCGGCCGAGCGCGTGCAGTACATGGACGTGTCGCCTGCGCAGATCGTGTCCGTGGCCGCCTCGCTGATTCCCTTCCTGGAACACGACGACGCGAACCGCGCCTTGATGGGCGCCAACATGTCGCGTCAGGCCGTGCCTGTGCTGCGTCCTGAAAAGCCCATGGTCGGTACCGGCATCGAGCGCGTTGCCGCTGTGGACTCCGGCACCGTGGTCACCGCCAAGCGCGGCGGTATCGTGGACTATGTCGACGCCACCCGCATCGTGATCCGTGTGAACGACGACGAAGCCGTGGCCGGTGAAGTCGGCGTGGACATCTACAACCTGATCAAGTATCAGCGTTCCAACCAGAACACCAACATCCATCAGCGCCCCATCGTCAGCCGTGGCGACAAGCTGGCCAAGGGTGATGTGCTGGCGGATGGCGCTTCGACCGACCTGGGCGAAATCGCCATCGGCCAGAACATGCTGATCGCGTTCATGCCCTGGAACGGCTACAACTACGAAGACTCGGTGATGATCAACGAGCGCATCGTGGCTGACGATCGCTACACCTCGATCCACATCGAAGAGCTGGTGGTGATGGCTCGCGACACCAAGCTGGGTGCCGAAGAAATCACACGCGACATCCCCAACCTGTCCGAGCAGCAACTGAACCGCCTGGACGAGTCCGGCATCATCTACGTGGGCGCCGAAGTGCAACCCGGCGATGTGCTGGTGGGCAAGGTCACGCCCAAGGGCGAGACCACGCTGACGCCTGAAGAGAAGCTGCTGCGCGCCATCTTCGGCGAGAAGGCTTCCGACGTGAAGGACACTTCCTTGCGTGTGGATCAGGGCTCGCAAGGCACCGTGATCGACGTGCAGGTGTTCACGCGTGAAGGCATCCAGCGCGACAAGCGCGCCCAGCAGATCATCGACGATGAACTCAAGCGCTTCCGCCTGGACCTGAACGATCAGCTGCGCATTGTGGAAGCCGACGCTTTCGACCGTATCGAGAAGCTGCTGACCGGCCGCGTGGCCAACGGCGGCCCTCAGAAGCTGTCCAAGGGCGCCAAGATCGACAAGGCCTATCTGGACGGCGTGGAGAAGTTCCACTGGTTCGACATTCGCCCTGCCGAAGACGAAGTGGCCGCTCAGCTGGAGTCCATCAAGAACTCCATCGAGCAGCAGCGTCACACCTTCGACCTGGCGTTCGAAGAAAAGCGCAAGAAGCTCACCCAGGGCGACGAGCTGCCTGCCGGCGTGCTGAAGATGGTCAAGGTCTACCTGGCCGTCAAGCGTCGTCTGCAGCCCGGTGACAAGATGGCCGGCCGTCACGGTAACAAGGGCGTGGTCTCCAAGATCACTCCTGTGGAAGACATGCCTTTCCTGGCTGATGGCTCCACCGCCGACATCGTGCTGAACCCGCTGGGCGTGCCTTCGCGTATGAACATCGGTCAGGTGCTGGAAGTGCACTTGGGCTGGGCCGGCAAGGGTCTGGGCCAGCGCATCGGCGACATGCTGCAAAAGGAAGCCCGTGCTGCTGAAGTGCGCGCTTTCCTGGAAGAGATCTACAACCGCAGCGGTCGCAAGGAAGAGCTGTCTCAGCTGGACGACGGCGAAGTCATGTCCATGGCCAAGGAGCTGACCACGGGCGTGCCATTCGCAACGCCGGTGTTCGACGGTGCTTCCGAAGCCGAAATCAAGGACATGCTGAAGCTGGCCTACCCTGATGACATCGCTGCCACCAAGGGTCTGACCGAGACACGCACTCAGGCTTATCTGTATGACGGCCGCACCGGCGAGCGCTTCGAGCGTCCGACCACCGTGGGCTATATGCACTACCTGAAGCTGCACCACTTGGTCGACGACAAGATGCATGCCCGCTCCACCGGTCCTTACTCGCTGGTGACGCAACAGCCTCTGGGCGGTAAGGCCCAGTTCGGTGGTCAGCGTTTCGGTGAAATGGAAGTGTGGGCGCTGGAAGCTTACGGCGCCGCCTATGTGCTGCAGGAAATGCTGACTGTGAAGTCCGACGACGTGGTCGGTCGTACCAAGGTGTACGAGTCCATCGTCAAGGGCGAGCACTCGATCGAAGCGGGCATGCCCGAATCGTTCAACGTGCTGGTCAAGGAAATCCGCTCTCTGGGCTTGGACATCGAGCTCGAACGTTCTTAAGCACTATTAAACAGAGAGCTGCAACCGCTTAAAAACAAAGGATTTGCGCTTGGTTCGTTGCTGAAACCAAGGCAAATCCAGCGGTGGCTGCAATGATTTTTGACGAAAAGGAAAGAGTTACATGAAATCGCTACTCGACCTGTTCAAGCAATTTACGCCTGATGAGCATTTCGATGCCATCAAGATCGGTCTGGCCTCGCCCGAGAAGATCCGTTCCTGGTCTTTCGGTGAAGTGAAGAAGCCTGAAACGATCAACTACCGTACTTTCAAGCCCGAGCGTGATGGTCTGTTCTGCGCCAAGATCTTTGGCCCGATCAAGGACTACGAATGCCTGTGCGGCAAGTACAAGCGCCTCAAGCACCGCGGTGTGATCTGCGAGAAGTGCGGCGTTGAAGTCACGCAGACCAAGGTGCGTCGCGAACGCATGGGTCACATCGACCTGGCCGCGCCCTGCGCCCACATCTGGTTCCTGAAGTCCCTGCCTTCGCGCCTGGGCCTGGTGCTGGACATGACGCTGCGCGACATCGAGCGCGTGCTGTACTTCGAAGCCTATGTGGTGACCGACCCCGGCATGACTCCGCTGAAGAAGTTCAGCATCATGACCGAGGACGACTACGACGCCAAGCAACTCGAGTACGGCTACGACGAATTCACCGCCAAGATGGGCGCTGAAGGCATCAAGGATCTGCTCGAAGGCATCGATATCGACATCGAGATCGAACGCCTGCGCAACGACTTGACCGGCTCCGAAGTCAAGGTCAAGAAGAATGCCAAGCGCCTGAAGCTGCTGGAAGCGTTCAAGAAGTCTGGTATCAAGCCCGGCTGGATGGTGATGGAAGTGCTGCCTGTGCTGCCTCCCGATCTGCGTCCTCTGGTGCCCCTGGACGGTGGCCGTTTCGCCACTTCCGACCTGAACGACCTGTACCGCCGCGTTATTAACCGTAACTCGCGTCTGCGCCGCCTGCTGGAGCTGAAGGCTCCCGAAATCATTGCTCGCAATGAAAAGCGCATGTTGCAAGAAGCGGTTGACTCGCTGCTGGACAACGGCCGTCGCGGCAAGGCCATGACGGGCGCCAACAAGCGTGCCCTGAAGTCCCTGGCCGACATGATCAAGGGTAAGAGCGGTCGTTTCCGTCAGAACTTGCTGGGCAAGCGCGTGGACTACTCCGGTCGTTCCGTGATTACCGTGGGTCCTTACCTCAAGCTGCACCAGTGCGGTCTGCCCAAGCTGATGGCGCTGGAGTTGTTCAAGCCCTTCATCTTCGCGCAGCTCGAGCAGCGCGGCATCGCCACGACCATCAAGGCTGCCAAGAAGGAAGTGGAAGCCGGTACGCCCGTGGTGTGGGACATCCTTGAAGAAGTCATCAAGGAACACCCCATCATGCTCAACCGTGCGCCTACGCTGCACCGTCTGGGTATCCAGGCTTTCGAGCCCATCCTGATCGAAGGCAAGGCCCTGCAACTGCACCCGCTGGTCTGCGCGGCCTTCAACGCCGACTTCGACGGTGACCAGATGGCTGTTCACGTGCCCCTGTCTGTGGAAGCGCAGATGGAAGCCCGCGTGCTGATGCTGGCCTCGAACAACGTGCTGTTCCCCGCTTCGGGCGAACCCTCCATCGTTCCTTCCCAGGACGTGGTGCTGGGTCTGTATCACGCCACGCGTGAAAAGATCAACGGCAAGGGCGAAGGCATGGTGTTTGCCGACCTGATGGAGCTGCAACGCGCTCTGGATGCCGGCGAGACCGAACTGCACGCCAAGATCAGCGTGCGCCTGACCGAGTGGAACAAGAACAAGGAAACCGGCGAATTCGAGCCCGTGACCTCGCTCGTGGAAACCACCGTGGGCCGTGCCCTGCTGTCTGAAATCCTGCCCAAGGGCCTGGCTTTCAGCAACATGAACAAGGCGCTGAAGAAGAAGGAAATCTCCAAGCTGATCAACGCCTCCTTCCGCAAGTGCGGTCTGAAGGCCACGGTCGTGTTTGCCGACAAGCTGTTGCAAAACGGTTTCCGTCTGTCCACGCACGCTGGTATCTCGATCTCCATCGACGACATGCTGGTGCCTCCGCAAAAGGCCGATATCCTGGCCCGCGCAGAGTCCGAAGTGAAGGAAATCGAGCAGCAGTACGTCTCGGGTCTGGTGACCTCCGGCGAGCGCTACAACAAGGTGGTGGACATCTGGGGCAAGGCCGGCGACGACGTGTCCAAGGTGATGATGGACCAGCTCAAGGTCCAGAAGACCACCGACCGTCACGGCAACGAAGTCGATCAGGAATCGTTCAACGCGATTTACATGATGGCCGACTCCGGCGCCCGCGGCTCCGCAGCGCAGATTCGTCAGCTGGCCGGTATGCGTGGTCTGATGGCCAAGCCTGACGGCTCCATCATTGAGACGCCTATCACCGCGAACTTCCGCGAAGGCCTCAACGTGCTGCAGTACTTCATCTCGACCCACGGTGCCCGTAAGGGTCTGGCCGACACGGCGCTGAAGACGGCTAACTCCGGTTACCTGACTCGTCGTCTGGTGGACGTGACGCAGGATCTGGTCGTGAACGAACAGGATTGCGGTACCTCCAACGGCTATCTGATGCGCGCCATCGTCGAAGGCGGTGAAGTGATCGAATCCCTGCGCGACCGCGTGCTGGGCCGTTCGACCGCCGAAGAAGTGCTGCACCCCGAAACCCGTGCCGTGCTGGTGCCTGCCGGTACCCTGCTTGACGAAGACACCATCGAAGAGCTGGAAGCTCAGGGCGTGGACGAAATCAAGGTGCGTACGGCTCTGACCTGCGAAACCCGTTTCGGCCTGTGCGCCACCTGCTACGGTCGCGACCTGGGTCGTGGCGGCCTGATCAACCTCGGCGAAGCCGTGGGCGTGATCGCTGCCCAGTCCATCGGTGAACCCGGCACGCAGCTGACCATGCGTACCTTCCACATCGGTGGTGCCGCTTCGCGCGCTGCCATCGCTTCGAGCGTGGAAGCCAAGTCCAATGGCGTGATCGGCTTCAACAGCACGATGCGCTATGTGTCCAACACCAAGGGCGAGCTGGTGGTGATTTCGCGTTCCGGCGAGATCGTGATCAGCGAAAACGGCCGCGAGCGCGAGCGTCACAAGGTGCCTTACGGCGCCGTGCTGACCATCAAGCCCGATGAAGCCATCAAGGCCGGCAAGATCCTGGCGAACTGGGACCCGCTGACTCGACCCATCATTACCGAATACGCCGGTCAAGTGCGTTTCGAGAATGTGGAAGAAGGTCTGACGGTGGCCAAGCAGGTCGACGAAGTGACCGGTCTGTCCACTCTGGTGGTGATCGACCCCAAGCGTCGTGGCTCTGCCAAGGTGGTGCGTCCCCAGGTCAAGCTGATCGACGCCAACAACCAGGAAGTCAAGATCCCTGGTACCGACCATGCCGTGACGATCGGCTTCCAGGTCGGCGCCCTGATTCAGGTGCGCGACGGCCAGGACGTAGGCCCCGGCGAAGTGCTGGCCCGTATCCCAGTGGAAGGTCAGAAGACCCGCGACATTACCGGTGGTCTGCCCCGTGTGGCCGAACTGTTCGAAGCCCGTACGCCCAAGGACAAGGGCACGCTGGCCGAGATGACCGGTACCGTGTCCTTCGGCAAGGAAACCAAGGGCAAGATCCGCCTGCAGATCACCGATCTGGAAGGCAAGGTCTGGGAAGAACTGGTGCCCAAGGAGCGCAACATTCTGGTCCACGAAGGCCAGGTAGTGAACAAGGGCGAGTCCATCGTTGACGGTCCTGCCGATCCTCAAGACATCCTGCGTTTGCTGGGTATCGAAGAGCTGTCGCGCTACATCGTGGACGAGGTGCAGGACGTTTACCGCCTGCAGGGTGTGAAGATCAACGACAAGCACATCGAAGTGATCGTGCGTCAGATGCTGCGTCGCGTGATCATCGAGAACTCTGGCGATACCACCTACATCCAGGGTGAACAGGTCGAGCGTTCCGAGGTGCTCAACACCAACGAACAGATGCAGAAGGAAGGCAAGCTGCCTGCCACGTACTCCAACGTGCTGCTGGGTATTACCAAGGCTTCGCTGTCGACCGACTCGTTCATCTCTGCGGCTTCCTTCCAGGAAACCACCCGTGTTCTGACCGAAGCTGCCATCATGGGCAAGCGCGACGAACTGCGTGGCCTGAAGGAAAACGTGATCGTGGGTCGTCTGATCCCCGCCGGTACCGGTCTGGCCTATCACCAGGCTCGCAAGGCCAAGGACGAAATGGACGATGCCGAGCGTCGTGCCATCGCCGAAGCGGAAGAAGCCGAGCTGGCCGGCGTGCTGGCTGATGACGTCGAAGCACCTGCTGGCGACGCCTCTGCCAACTAAGCAGGGCTCTGGGCCGCGGCCGGCAACGGCTGCGGTTCGCTGCTGATGCACCGCGCTCCCGCTCTGCCTTGTGCAGACGGGAGCGTTTTTCATTGATCAAGACACGACTTGCGCAAGTTCGGATCCAGCATGGCGCTTGTCGATGGACATGCCCGCTGTGCCTTCCTGTCTGCGTCAGTTTTCCAAGTTTTTCAGGTCTGCTCTTCATGACTTCCAAGCCTTCCCAACCCAAGAACGCCGCTGCTGGTGCTGCCGTGCCCAACGCTCCTGCCCTGTGGCAACAGCTGGATGCAGTGGCCAAGGCCTTGCACGGCATCCTGGGTGGCCAGTCCAGCAAGGCTGTGCTGGCACAGGTGCCGCAGCGCTTGCGTCCGGGAGTGCAGGCCTTGCTGTTCCAGGTGCTGCGCAATCTGGGGCGTGCCCAGGCGCTGCAAAGGCAGCTGGCGCCGCGCGCCCCGGCGCCCAAGGTCAGTGCCTTGCTGAGCACGGCGCTGGCTCTGGCCTGGGATGAGGCGCAAGCCCCTTACCCGCCCTTCACCCTGGTCAACCAGGCCGTGGAAGCCGCCAAGAACGGTGCGGCACGCGCGCAGTCCGGCTTCATCAATGCCTGTCTGCGCCGCTTTCTGCGCGAGCGCGATGCCCTGGTGAGCGCCACCGACAACGATCCCGTGGCCGCCTGGAATCACCCCGCCTGGTGGATTGCCCGGCTCAAGAAAGACCACCCCCAGGATTGGCAGGCCATTTTGGTGGCCAACAATGCCCAGCCGCCCATGACGCTGCGCGTCAATGCGCAGAAAAGCACTGCAGCCCAGTATCAGACTGCGCTGCAGGCGATGAACCTGAAGGCGACAGCTGTCGCCGAGTGTGGTCTGCAGTTGGAGCAGGCCGTGCCCGTGCAGGAGCTGCCGCATTTTGAAGAGGGCTGGGCCTCGGTGCAGGACGGTGCGGCGCAGGCCGCGGCCCCATTGCTGCTGGCCGGCTTGTCCCAGCCCCAGGGGCGCCCGCTGCGCGTGCTGGATGCCTGTGCGGCGCCCGGCGGCAAGACCGCTCATCTGCTTGAGCGCGCCGCGCCCGGCAGCATCGAAGTCACGGCCCTGGAGATCGACCCCGAGCGGGCTCGCCGCATCGATGAAACCCTGTCGCGCCTGGGCTTGAAGGCCAAGGTGCTGGTGGCCGATGCGTCCGCGCCAAAGGACTGGTTCGAATCGCAATGCGGCGCCCAGCCCTTCGATGCCATCTTGCTCGATGCGCCTTGCACGGCATCGGGCATTGTGCGTCGCCAGCCCGATGTGCGCTGGCTGCGCCGTGAGAGCGATGTGGCCCAGCTGGCAGACATACAGTCCAGGCTGCTCGATACCCTGTGGCCGCTGCTGCAGCCCGGTGGCCGCATGGTCTATTGCACCTGCTCGGTCTTCAAGGCCGAGGGCGATGCACAGATGCAAGCGTTTCTTGCACGCAACACTACGGCGGCCAGCTTGCCTGCTCCGGGTCATTTAATTCCCGGCAAGGCTGCCAAACACGATTCCGTGGCAGACAATCCCCTGGGTGACCACGACGGCTTTTTTTACGCTCTGCTGGAAAAATTGCGCTAACGCTGTAGCGGGGGCCTTGTGGCCTGTGGCTCGCGCAGTTTCGCTGGTGCTGGCACTGTCCCTGTTTTTCCTGCTGGCCCGGGCTGATACCGTGCCGCCGGATATCAGCTCCATGCAGCTCACGCGTACCGAAGAGGGAGTGTTTCTCTCGGCCAATCTGCAGTTCGAGCTGCCCGGCCAGGTGGAAGACGCCCTGCGTCAGGGCATTCCCATGTATTTCATTGCCGAGGCTCAGGTGCAGCGCGAGCGCTGGTACTGGTCCGATCAGCAATTGGGTGTCGCCACCCGCTATTACCGCATTACGTACCAGCCGCTGACCAAGCGCTGGCGTTTGCATATCTCCAATTCCGCCTTCACCGGCGGCAGCGGCACCGGACTGGCGCTGGGCCAGTCCTATGAGCAACTAGAGGATGCTATCGCAGCCATTCAACGCATTTACCGCTGGAAGATTCTGGAGTCCGGCCAGCTGAGCTCTACCTCGGGCGTCTCGGTGCAACTGCGCTTTCGCGTAGATCTGTCGTCCCTGCCCAGACCTTTGCAGATTGGGGCGCTGGGGCGCTCGGGCTGGAATCTGCAACTGTCGCGCACGCAGACGCTGGAGGCCGCTCCCTGATGGCTGACATCAAGCTCCCGGATGGCGAAGCCACCGGCTCCTCTGCCACACGCTGGTCGCGCGCTACGCGCTTGGCCGTGGGCACGGGCGTGGCGCTGATGGTGGTGGTGGGCGTTTTGCTGCTGTTCCTGCTGACCCTGGCCACGAATAACCGGCTGGCCTACGAGCGCAACTACAACTGGCTGTTTGCTGCCAATGTAGTGGTGGCCGGATTGCTGCTGCTGGTGCTGTTCTGGGGCGGTTTGCGCCTGGCTCTGCGGCTCAGGCGCGGGCGTTTTGGCAGCAAGCTGCTGCTCAAGCTGGCAGGCATCTTCACCTTGGTGGGTCTGCTGCCGGGCTTGTTGATCTATGTCGTGTCCTACCAGTTTGTTTCGCGCTCGATAGAGAGCTGGTTTGACGTCAAGGTCGAGGGGGCCTTGTCTGCGGGCGTGAGCCTGGCCAGTGCCACGCTGGACACCGTGGCCAATGACATGGCCAACAACACCCGCACGGCAGGCCTTCAGCTGTCTCAGACTTCGGATGCAGGGGCGGCTCTAATGCTGGAGCGTATCCGCGATCAGATCGGTGCCTCCGATGTGGTGCTCTGGAATGCATCGGGCAAGGCCATTGCCAGTGCCGGTCAGTCTCAGTTCAGCCTGGCGCCGGAGCGGCCCAACACCCAGCTGCTGCGAAGCTTGAAGGAGCAGGCCGGCCAGCGTGCCGTGGCCAGCATCGAAGGCCTGGATGATGCCGGCGATGTGCCTGCCGATCAGGCTGCGGCCAACGCCAAGGTGCGCACACTGGCGCTGGTGCCCAGCTCGGCAGTGAATCTGTTGGAGGAGGCGCGTTATCTGCAGGCCACGATTCCCCTGCCGCAAGCCCTGGTCAGCAATGCCCTGGCCGTGCAGGAGGCCAATCGCGAGTATCAGGAGCGAGCACTTGCTCGCGGTGGATTGCAGCGCATGTATATCGGCACTCTGACGCTGGCGCTCTTTCTGGCGGTGTTCGGCGCCGTGGTGCTGGCCGTGGTACTGGGCAACCAGCTGGCCAAGCCGTTGCTGCTGCTGGCCCAGGGCATGCGCGATGTGGCGCGTGGCGATCTGCGCCCCAAGCCCGCGCTGCAGAGCAAGGACGAGATTGGCGGGCTGACGCGCTCCTTTGCCGTCATGACCCAGCAACTGGCTGACGCACGCTCCGACGCCAACCGCAATCTGCTGCAGCTCGATGCGGCGCGCAGCAATCTGCAGACCATTCTGGACAACCTCACCTCGGGCGTCATCGTGCTCGATCGAGCCGGACGCATCGTGCTCAGCAACCCTGGCGCGACACGCATTCTGCGTGCGCCCATGGCGGTATTCCAGGGCAAGCGCCTGCGCGATGTCTCGGGCCTGCAGGACTTTGCGCGCGTAGTGCAGGAGCAGTTCGAGATCTTCCTGGGCGATGCTTCGGCCCAGCAGGGGCGGGACCGCTGGCAGCAGGTCTATGAACTGGATGCCGGCAATGGCAATGGCGATGTGGTGCACAACACCACCAGCCTGGTCATGCGAGGTGCGGAGCTGCCCGAGGACCAGCGCCTGCTGGTGTTTGACGATATCTCGGAAATCGTCTCGGCCCAGCGTGCACAGGCCTGGGGCGAGGTGGCGCGTCGCGTGGCGCATGAGATCAAGAATCCGCTGACGCCGATTCAGCTGTCTGCCGAACGTCTGGCCATGAAGCTGACCGACAAGCTGCAACCTGCGGAGCAGGCGCTGCTGGCCAAATCCGTGAAGACTATCGTCGATCAGGTGGGGGCCATGAAGCGTCTGGTCGATGAGTTTCGCGAATACGCACGTTTGCCGGCTGCCAATCTGCAAGCGCTGGATCTGAATGCACTGGTCGCGGAGGTGCTGCAGCTCTATGGTGAAGAGAATGCGTCGGTGCGTGTGGAGGCATCGCTCGACGAGGCCTGTCCGTTGATTCAGGGCGATAGCCAGCAATTGCGTCAGGTCATCCACAATCTTTTGCAAAATGCGCAAGATTCCACGGCGCAAAGAGCGCAGGAAACAGGGCAGACTCCAGGATCCGTCACCATCGAAACCCGCTGGATGGACACGGCCCAGCGTGTGCGCCTGAGCATCAGCGACAGTGGCACAGGTTTTGCTCCCAATATTCTTCAAAGAGCCTTCGAGCCCTATGTGACCACCAAGACCCGCGGCACCGGCCTGGGTTTGGCGGTGGTCAAAAAAATCGCCGACGAGCATGGCGCAAGAGTGGACCTGGGTAATCGAGAGGAAGACGGGGTAGTGCAAGGCGCGAGAGTGTCGCTATCATTTGTACCTAACGACCGTGCAGGGGCGGCTTGATCCGTTTCGCACAAGGCATAGCAACAGGCTTTAGACACATGGCAAACATACTAGTGGTCGACGACGAACTGGGGATCCGGGATTTGTTGTCGGAAATCCTCAACGACGAAGGTCATAGTGTGGACGTGGCGGAGAACGCCACGCAGGCACGCGTATCCAGGGCGACCAACAACTACGATCTGGTGCTGCTGGACATCTGGATGCCGGACACCGACGGCGTCACCTTGCTCAAGGAATGGGCTACGGCCGGTCAGCTCACCATGCCAGTCATCATGATGAGCGGTCATGCGACTATCGAGACGGCCGTCGAGGCAACGCGCATCGGCGCGCTGTCCTTCCTCGAAAAGCCCATCACCATGCAGAAGCTGCTCAAGGCGGTGGAGCAGGGGCTGGCGCGCAGCACGGCCAGCCAGGGCTCGGAAACTGCGGTGCATGCCAGCAACGGCACGGCTGCATCGGCCGTGGTCAGCATCACGGCCCAGGCGGCGGAAGACAATCTGCCCAATTCGCACCAGGGCTTCGATCTTGACCGTCCCTTGCGCGAGGCGCGCGACGGCTTTGAAAAAGCCTATTTCGAATTCCACCTGGCACGTGAAGGCGGCTCCATGACGCGCGTGGCCGAGAAGACCGGCCTTGAGCGCACCCATCTGTACCGCAAGCTGCGCCAGCTGGGCGTGGACCTCGGACGCAATCGCCGCGGATAATTTTCAAAAAAATCGCAGTTTTCGATTTCGGGTCGAAAAGTGTGCCTATAATCGTGGCTTCGGCGCTCAAGGGCGCCGAAAAAAAGGCCCGGTAGCTCAGTCGGTAGAGCAGAGGATTGAAAATCCTTGTGTCGGCGGTTCGATTCCGTCCCAGGCCACCAAACATAAAGCGCCAGATCAGCAATGATCTGGCGCTTTTCTCTATTCGGACCTGTTTTCGCCGATTGCTTGCATCGCTGGATGTGATGCCTGGTCAGAATTCGAGGGTGAAAAAATATGCCTATAATCAGCGGCTCAGCAAACAAGCGCTGAATAGCAAAGGCCCGGTAGCTCAGTCGGTAGAGCAGAGGATTGAAAATCCTTGTGTCGGCGGTTCGATTCCGTCCCAGGCCACCAGATTCAAAACCCCTGCACTGGAAGGTGCTGGGGTTTTTTGTTGGTAGGTGCAGTGGATGCTGTCATCTCTAGGACCTGCGCTAACCAGAACGAGTGAAGACGGCTTTCTTGCGGGAAGCGCTTGCTTGAATCCGATTTGCGCAAGCCGTGGTCTGGAGTGACGCGGTATTTGCGCTGCATCAGGCTTTTGATTGTTGCAACTGGTCGTGCTTCATAAGATATGCAATAAATACATCTTATGTCGCAGCAATGGCTGGAAGGAGTTGCAATGGATACCAAGGAACTGTGCACCGAAGAGGAAGTTTCCATCCTGGTGCATGCCTTCTATGCGCGTGTGCGCCAGGACGAGGTGCTGGGGCCCATCTTCAACACGCACATCGTCAACTGGGACCATCATCTGGCCAAGCTGACGGATTTCTGGTCGGCCATTCTGCGGCGCACGGCGCGGTTTTCGGGCGCCCCCATGCCCAAGCATGCAGCGCTGCCGGGGCTCAGCATGGAGCGGTTCGAGCGTTGGCTGGGTCTGTTCGACGCCACGTTGGCCGAGCAGCCCAACCGAGCCATGGCCGAGCAGGCGGGGCAGGCCGCGCGCCGCATTGCGCAAAGCTTGTGGATGGGCTACCAGATGAGCCGCGACCCCCAAGCGCTGCCGGAAGGGGTGAGCCATGCCTGAGCTGCTGCAGATCGAGGAGCCGCGCTCTGCTGCCCAGCCAAAGATGCCAGCACCGCAATGGCACGCTTTTCTGGAGCTGGGCTTCAGACCCTTGTACATCGCGGGTTGTCTGTGGGCTGCAGTGTCGGTGGCGCTGTGGGTGTTCGCGCCGAAGTGGCTGGTGGGGCGACTCGGCGGTGTGCTGTGGCATGCACACGAAATGCTCTGGGCCTTTGTGGCGACGATTGCCGTGGGCTTTCTGCTGACGGCGGCTGCCAACTGGACCGGGCGCAACCCGATGCAGGGCCGAGCGCTGGGTGGCCTGTGTCTGTTGTGGGTGATTGCGCGTGCGGGCTTTCTGGCAGCAGGCGATACGGCTTTTGTTTTGGCCGTTGTGTGTGAGTTGCTGTTCTTCGGCGTCGCTGCCGTGGCGCTGGGCCGGGTGATCTATATGGCGCGCAGCCGGCGTAACTATGGCCTGCCGCTGCTGATGCTGGGTCTTGGCGTGACCGATGCGCTGTATCTGTGCACCATCTGGCAGGGCCGCGACTATGCCGCGCTGATGCAATACCTTTATTCCGGCCTGCTGTGCATGGCCGTGATCGCGCTGCTGGTGGCGCGGCGCGTGATTCCGTTCTTTGCCATGCGGGCGGTGGCGGGGCTGCAGATTCCCATGCACACGGCCAGCGGTCAGTGGCAACTGGGCGCCGGCGTGCTGGCTGTTGCCTGCCTGCTGCTGGGCTGGACTTCAGGCTGGGTGGCGGCTTTGACCCTGGCGGGGATGTTGACGCTGTGGCAGGTGCTGGCCTGGAAGCCCTGGGCCGTGCGCCAGGTGCCGCTGCTGTGGATTCTGTACCTGGGCCATGCGGCCCTGGGCGCGGGCCTGTTGGTGGCAGCGGCCCAGGCGGGCGGCTGGGTGCTGCGCCTGGCCTGGCCGGTGCATGTGATAGCCGTGGCCGGCTTTGCGGTGCTGATCATCGGCATGGTGACGCGTACTGCGTTGGGTCATCTGGGCCGGCCGTTGCGCACCGACTGCGCCATGGTGACCATGTATGGGCTGGTGCTGGCTGCCGCCGTGCTGCGGCTGCTGGCTCTGTGGCCGACGAGTTTGGCACTGGCCGCGCAGCATGCCTCGGCGCTGGTCTGGGTACTGGCGTTTGCGCTGTATCTGTGGCGCTTTGCGCCATTGCTGATCCGGCCGCGCCTGCAGCAGGCGAGTCAGCCCGTGGTGCAAGTGGCTGCGCGGGCGGCCCGCCCCGGAAAACCTGTTTGAACGGAGCGGATGGATGCGCCTGACCCTGATGACCGACTATGCGCTGCGTCTGCTCATGCATGTGGCACGGCACCCCGAGCGGTTGTGCACGATTGCCGAGATTGCGCAGGCGCATTGTATTTCCGAAGCGCACCTGATGAAGGTGACGCACCAACTGGCCCGCCAGGGCTGGATAGAGACCGTGCGCGGCAAGGGCGGCGGCATGCGCCTGGCCCATGCGCCACAGCAGATCAGCGTGGGCGCCGTGGTGCGAGACATGGAGCCGGACTTTGCGCTGGTGGAATGCCTGGGTGGCAGCAATCAATGTGCCTTGACGGGCGACTGCCGTTTGACCGGCATGCTGCAAGGTGCACTGAACCGCTTTGTGGAGCATCTGGACGGTTTCAGCCTGGCGGACCTGATGGTTCAAAAGCCTGCAGGCAGCGTGCCGTCACTGCAGACCATCCGGAGACTCAAAGAGGAACACGCATGAGCTACGGTCTGTTGATCTCCGTACACCTGCTGGCGGCCGTGGCTTTTGCCGGCACGGTGTTTTTCGAAGTCGTTCTGCTGGGCGGCGTGCACGGCAAGGTGGCAGCTCAGCATATGCGTCCCGTGGAGCAGGCACTGGGCACGCGCGCTACCGCTGTCATGCCCTGGGTGTTGCTGGCGCTGTACTCGGCGGGCGCAGGCCTGGCCTGGCAGCACCGCGCGCTGCTGGCGCATCCGCTGGCCAGCAGCATGGGCCTGCTGATGGCGATCAAGATTGCGCTGGCGCTCAGCGTGCTGCTGCATTTCTTCACGGCCATGTGGTGGCGCCGCAAAGGGCTGCTCAACGGACGGCGCTCGCATAGGCTGCATCTGAGTGTGTTCTGCCATGTGCTGGTCATCGTGCTGCTGGCCAAGGCCATGTTCTATCTGCACTGGTGAATGAGGAGCAGATTTGATAGCTTTCTGCGCTTTATTAATCTGAATTTCAATATGTTTTCTATTTGAAATCGTTGATTGATCAGCGATAGCAGCTCTTGATGCAGGAGCGGAAGGATTTGCGCAGCTGCGCCCTCGAGTCGCGTTAAGCTCGCCGCTGGCGTGGCAGGCAATACAGGAGGGCGTGAGTGGCAGCGCATTGGCAACCGGGCTTGATCGCCCTGCATGGAAATCGCACCGAAGCGTTGGCCGACACGGTGCTGGCCTGGTTGGCCGCTCACCCTCTGGCCGCGCTGGAGCCCGAGATCGTGCTGGTGCAAAGCAACGGCATGGCCGAGTGGTTCAAGATGCGCATGGCCGAGCAGCAGGGCGTGTGCGCCGCTGCACAGGTTGAATTGCCGGCGCGCTTTGTCTGGCGCAGCTACCGGCAGATTCTGGGAAGGCACGAGGTGCCGCGTGACTCGCCGCTGGATAAGACGCCCATGATCTGGCGCCTGATGCGTCTGCTGCCGCAATGCCTGGGCGAGCCTGCGTTTGCGCCCATTGCCAACTTTCTGCGCCCCGGCGAGCCGCAGCGCCTGCTGCAGCTGGCCGAAAAGCTGGCCGACCTGTTCGACCAGTATCAGATCTACCGCGCCGACTGGCTGGCCGCCTGGCAGAAGGGCGAGGATGTGCTGCGTACAGAGGGCCGCCCCGATGCGCCCGTTCCCGAAGGGCAGCTCTGGCAGCCCCAGCTGTGGCGCAAGGTGCTGGCCGAACTCGATGAACAGGAGCGTGCTGCCACCCGTCCGGCCCTGCTGGCCCGGATTCTGGACGCGCTGCAAAGCGGCCAGCCGCCGGTCACCCCGCTGGCGCGCCGCGTGGTGGTGTTCGGCATGAGCCAGATGCCTCTGTCGCTGATGCAGTTTCTCAGCGGCATTGCCCAGCACAGCCAGGTGCTGATTGCCGTTCCCAACCCCTGCCGTTTTCACTGGGCCGATGCGATTGACGGGCGCGAGCTGCTGCGACAGCAGCGCCGCCGCCATGCCGACAAGGGCGGCAAGGACCTGGCGCAGATTCCGCTGGCGGCCATGCACGCCCATGCCCATCCGCTGCTGGCGGCATGGGGGCGGCAGAGCCGCGACTATGTGCGCCAGCTCGATGCCTTCGACACCACGGGCGACACCGCCGTGCAATGGGGCTGGCCGCGTGTGGATGTGTATGACGAGGCCGATGCGGGCGAGCTGATCGACGCACCGCTGCTGGCCCAGGTGCAGCAGCGCATTCGCGATCTGGTGCCCATGTCGGAGCACCCTGCGGTCGAGATCGCGGCGGCCGACCAGTCCATCGTCTTTCACAAGGCCCATGGCCTGGTGCGCGAGCTTGAAGTGCTGCACGACCAGCTGCTGCAATGGCTGGCCGAGCCTGTCGCTGCGGGCCGTCCAGCGCCGGCGCCGCGCGAGGTGGTGGTCATGCTGCCGTCGATCGAAGAGGCGGCACCCGCCATCCGCGCGGTGTTCGGCCAGTACGGCCGCCACGATGCGCGCCATATTCCGTTTGACATTGCCGACGTGGGCGCGCGCGCCAGCAGCCCGCTGGTGACCGCGCTGCAATGGCTGCTCAAGCTGCCGCAGCAGCGCTGCCGCCTGAGCGAGTTGTGCGATCTGCTCGATGTGCCCGCCGTGGCGGCGCGCGTGGGTCTGGCGGCCGACGATCTGCCCCAACTCACGCACTGGATGGCCGGCGCGGGAATTCGCTGGGGGCTCAACCATGCACAGCGCGCCCAACTGGGCCTGGCGGCCTGCGGCGATCCCAACAGCGCCTGGTTCGGCCTGCGCCGCATGCTGCTGGGCTATGCCAGCGGGCCGGCGCTGCAGGCCCCCTTCGACGAGGCACAGGCTTTTGCCGGCATGGAGCCCTATGACGAAGTGGGCGGCCTGACGGCCGAGCTGGCCGGATCGCTGGCCAGCCTGCTGGGGCGCATGCTGCAATGGTGGCAAACCGCCGGCGAGGCGGCTTCTCCCCAGGTCTGGGCGCAGCGCTTTCGTGCACTGATCGATGATTTCTTTGTCGCGCAGGGCGATGAGGACCAGGCCTTGTGCGCAGCACTCGACACGGCCCTGGTCGGCTGGCAGGCTGCCTGCGAGCAAGCGGGTTTTGAGGCCCTCATTCCGCTGGAAGTGGCCCAGGAGGCCTGGTTGCAGGCTCTGTCCGAGCCCGCGCTCAACCAGCGCTTTCGCGCCGGCGGCGTGACTTTTTGCACGCTGATGCCGATGCGCGCGATTCCCTTCGACGTGGTGTGTCTGCTGGGCATGAACGATGGCGACTACCCGCGCCGCGCCACGCGCGTGGACTTCGATCTGATGGCCTTGCCCGGCCAGCAGCGTCCCGGCGACCGCGCGCGCCGCGACGATGACCGTCAGCTGATGCTGGATGCCTTGCTGTCGGCACGCAGCAAGCTCTATATCAGCTGGGCCGGTCGCAATGTGCGCGACAACAGCGAGCAGCCGCCCTCGGTGCTGGTCTCGCAGCTGCGCGACTATCTGCGCCAGGGCTGGCAGGGCGAAGGCAGCGCAGGCCTTTGTGCCAGCGAGCGCGGAGATCTGCTGCTGGCCCAGCGTACCCGCCAGCATCCCTTGCAGCCCTTCAGCCGCCGCTATTTTGAACAGGCTTCGGCGCTGTCGACCTTCGCGCGCGAATGGTATGGCGCGCATGAAGAGCGGGCAGCGCAGGCGCCGCCGGTCGTGGCCGCGTTCGAGCCCGATCCCGAAGTGCCGCTGACGCTGGCGCGCCTGACGGAATTTCTGCGCCATCCCGCACGCAGCTTTTTGCGCAATCGCCTGCAGGTGCGCTTTGAACAGGACGAGGAGCTGCTGGAGGACGACGAGCTTTTCAGCGTCGATGGCCTGACCGCCTATGGCCTGATTCAGCAGCTGCAGCAAGGCGTGCGCACGCAGCTGGCGCATGATGCGGCGCTGGACGTGGGCCTGCAGGTGCAGCGCCAGGTGCAGCGCCTGGGGCGTGCCGGCGTGCTGCCGCTGGCAGGTCTTGGCAGGCGCGAGGCCGAGGCCTTGCAGGCCCAGGCCACGCCGTCGCTGCTGGCCTGGCAGCAGCAGATGCGGCTGTGGCCCCATGCGGCGCCGCGCGAGCGTTTGCTGCTGCACTCCGGCGCGGTCACGCTGGATGACTGGATGGATGGCTTGCAGGAGCGCCAAGAGCAGTCTTCGGATGCAGGCTTGGGCCGTTGCTGGTTCGCACTGGAGCCGCGCACGCTGTTGAACAAGAAAGGCGAGCTTCAGGCCCATAAGCTGCTGCCCATTTATGTGCGCTGTCTGGCGCTTTCAAGCGCGGGCAGCGACACGCTGATGGGCGTGATCGCACGCGACACCCTGGTCTGGGTGCAGCCGCTGGAGCCGGAAGTGGCCACGGCGCGCTTGCAGGCCTTGATGCAGCTGTGGCTGGCGGGCCAGAACGAGCCCTTGCCGCTGCCTCTCAAAGCCGCCATCGCCGCCGGCCTGGACGATCTGAGCGCCGCCGCACAGGCCTACGAGGGCGGCTACATGATGGGCGGCGAATGCGAAGACCCCAGCTGGGCGCGCTGCTACCCCGACTGGGAGGCGCTGACGGCCGATCTGCGCTTTCACGCTCTGGCCAAGCAGGTCTATGGCCCGCTGCATGACTGGCTGGCCGCGCAGGTGCAGACCGAGGATCTGCCCTTGATGCAGTGCGCAGACCAGGACGAACAACCAGGAGAGCCGGCATGAGCACGCCCGCCAACCCCATGAAGCCCGGCAGCCAGGCGCTGCAGCCCCTGCATTTCCCGCTCTGGGGCTCGCGCCTGATCGAGGCCAGCGCGGGCACAGGCAAGACCTGGACGATTGCCGCACTCTATCTGCGGCTGGTACTGGGCCATGGCGCCGAGAACGGTTTTTCCAGGCCCTTGATGCCGCCCGATATCCTGGTCATGACCTTCACGCGGGCCGCCACGCGCGAGCTGTCGGACCGCATTCGTGCACGCCTGATCGAGGCCGTGCAGTGCTTTCGCGGCGAGGCCGAGCCGGCAGCGCACGACATCTTCTTGCGCGACCTGCGCGATGCCTATGCCGAGGGCGTGCAGCGCGACACTGCCGCCTGGCGGCTGGACATGGCTGCGCAGTGCATGGACGATGCGGCCATCCACACCATAGACGCCTGGTGCCAGCGCATGCTGCGCGAGCATGCGTTCGACAGCGGCAATCTGTTTGATGAAACGCTGGAGGCCGATGAAAGCCAGCGTCAGACCGAGGCTGCCCAGGATTACTGGCGCCAGCAGTGCTACCCGCTGTCGGGCGAGGTGCTGGAGGCGGCGCTGCAGGTCTGGCCCGATGTGCAGGCCCTGGTCAAGGATATGCAGTCGCTGCTGCGGGAAAGCGTGCCCGCTGCGGCAGGCGCCGGGACCTTGGGTGAATGCATTGCGCGGACACAGGCCGAGCGTGCGCAGCAGTTGCAAGCGCTGTCTGCAGATTGGCAGGCCAAAGCCGAGCGCATGCAGCGCTGGATCGACGCTGAACTCGATGGCCGCGCAGCACTCTGGGACAAACGCAAGCTGCAGCCACGCTACTACCTGGGCTGGTTTGCCCATCTGACGGCCTGGGCGCAGGACCCGCACAACCGGCAACTGGAGCTCAGCGACTCCGCGCGCAAGCGACTCAGTCCCGAGGGCATGGCCGAGGCCTTCAAGGGATCGACCATGGACTTGCTGCTGCCTGTCGAGTTTGCCGAGCTGGAGCAGCTGCTTCAGGCCCTGGCGCAGCTGCCGTCCCTCCATGTGGCGCTGCGCCTGCATGCGGCCGTCCATGTGAGCCAGCGCCTGTTGTGGCTCAAGCGCCAGGCCGGCACCTTTGGCTTTGCCGACATGCTGCAGCGCCTGGATGCGGCCCTGGCCGGCGACAACGGCCCCGCGCTGCAGGCCGGCATTGCGGCCCAGTACCCGGTGGCGCTGATTGACGAGTTCCAGGACACCTCGCCGCTGCAATACCGGCTGTTCGACCAGATCTACCGCACGGCAGACAACGGCGCGGACAGCGCGCTGCTGCTGATCGGCGACCCCAAGCAGTCCATCTACGGCTTTCGTGGTGCGGACATCTACAGCTATCTGCAGGCCAGGCAGGCGACCGAGGGCCGCCACTATGTGCTGGACACCAACTTCCGCTCCACCGAGGCGCTGGTCGATGCGGTCAACCAATGGTTTGTGCAGGCTGAAGAGCGCGAAGGCGAGGGCGCGTTCATGTTCCGCGCCGGGCAGAGCAATCCGCTGCCGTTCGAGAGCGTCAAGGCAAATGGCCGCAAGGAGCGGCTGATGCAGGGCAGCCAGCGCATGGCCGCGCTGACCATTGCCTGGGATGGCAGCAGCGATGAGCCGCTGAGCAATGACGACATCCGCCGCCGTGGGGCGGAGTTCTGCGCCAGCCAGATCGTGCAGTGGCTGATGGACGGTGCCACGGGCTTTGCCGAGACCGGCCAGCCGCTCAAGCGCCTGCGTCCGGCCGATGTCGCGGTGCTGGTGCGCACGGGCAAGGAGGCCGCTGCCGTGCGCCGCGCGCTGGCGCGGCGCAATGTGGCCTCGGTATACCTCTCCGATCAGGACTCGGTCTTCGCCAGCGGCGAGGCGCAAGACCTGCTGCTGTGGCTGCGTGCCGTGGCTGCGCCCCTGGACGGACTGGCCGTGCGCGCCGGTCTGGCCACGCCCATGATGGGTCTGTCGTTTGACGAGCTGGCCTGGCTGGCCAGCGATGACGAGGCCTTCGATGCGCGCAGCGAGCTGCTCAAGGAGCTGCACAGCCTCTGGCTGCGCCTGGGCGTGCTGGCCATGCTGCGCCAGACGCTGTACCGCTTTGAATTGCCGGCACGCTGGCTGCAGAACATGGGCGGCGAGCGCCGTCTGACCAATTATCTGCACCTGGCCGAGCTGTTGCAAGGTGCGAGTGCCCAGCTGGAGGGCGAGCAGGCGCTGATCCGCTGGCTGGCCACCCAGATCGAGAGTCCGGGCGCGGCCGGCGATGCGCAGATCGTGCGGCTGGAATCGGACGCCGATCTGGTCAAGGTCGTCACCGTGCACAAGAGCAAGGGGCTGGAGTATCCGCTGGTCTGCCTGCCGTTTGGCGGCAGCTTCCGGCCCGTGGACGGCAAGGCGGCCTATCTTTCGCTGCCCGTGCAGATCGATGGCGCACCCGCGCGCGAGCTGGTGCTGGACTACGACGATGCGCAACTGGCGCAGGCCGACAAGGAGCGCCTGCGCGAGGATCTGCGCCTGCTGTATGTGGCGCTGACCCGAGCGCGCCATGCGCTGTGGATGGGGCTGGCCCCGATGAAGCGCGGCAACGGCAAAAACTGTGCGAACGAACAGGGGGCGGCGGGCTATCTGCTGGCCGGAGATGTTTCGCAGGCCGCAGCCAGCTGGCGCGCCAGTATCCAGGCCCTGAGCCAGCGTTGCACGCAGATCGCCGTGGTGGATCTGCCGGCCGAACTGCCTGTGCCCACGCGCTATGTTCCCGCGCAGGCCTTGCCCGCCCTGGCTGCTGCGCCCGTGTACGAGGCGCAGTTCGACCGCCGCTGGGGCATTGGCAGCTTTTCGTCGCTGACCCGCGCCATGGCCGCACCCAGCCTGCCGGTCCTGCCGGTGGCCGCACAAAGCCCGGCCGAGGACGAGCGTGCGCTGCAGGCCCAGGAGGCGGGTGAAGCTGCGCTGGACCTGGGCGCCATCAACGACGTCATGACCGCCCTGCCCACCTTGGGCAGATTCGCCGCCGGCGCGCGCAGCGATGCTGCGGTGTGGCACCGTTTCATGCGCGGCCCGGTGGTGGGCAATTTCCTGCACGACCAGCTGGAATGGCTGGCCGCAGAGGGCTTTGCGCTGCAGCCCGAGGACGATCCCGACAGCAGTGAGCCCCTGGCGGCCCGACTGCTGCGCCGCTGCGAGCGTGCGGGCCGCAAGGAACAGGCAGCCGATGTGCTGCAATGGCTGCGCGCCGTGGTGCACCAGCCGCTGGCGCCGCTCGGTGTCTCGCTGTCGCAACTGGGCCAAGGTGATGCGCTCTTGCCCGAGATGGAGTTCTGGCTGCCGGCGCGGCGCCTGTCGGCACCGCACATCGACGCGCTGTGCCGCCAGCACATCCTGCCCGGCCAGCCGCGCCCGGTGCTGCCCGAGCGCGAGCTGCACGGCATGCTGATGGGTTTTGCCGACCTGGTGTTTCACCATGGCGGCCGCTACTGGGTGCTGGACTACAAGACCAATCACCTGGGCCAGGACGGCGATGCCTACGCCCCTCAGGCGCTGGAGCAGGCCATGCTCGAGCACCGTTATGACGTGCAGGCTGCGCTGTATCTGCTGGCTCTGCACCGCCTGCTGCAAAGCCGGCTGGGCGCGGCTTACGACCCCCGCGAACAGCTGGGTGGCGCGCTCTATTTCTTTCTGCGCGGTCTCGATGGCGAGGCCGCCGGCATGCATGTGCTGAAACCGCCGCTGGCGCTGCTGGACGGGCTTGAGGCGCTGCTTGGAAACTGCGAGAAAGAATCGAAGGAGGAGCAGTCATGAAGGGCCGCCGCAAAGCCGATCTGCAGACGCTGGACCTGTTTGCAGCCCCCGCGGGTGGCGACTCAATGGCACTGAGCACCACGGACTGGCTGGCCGCGCTGGAGCGACTGGCCGATGCGGGTCTGCTGCGCCGCCTGGATAGCGCCCTGGCGGCCTTTGTCGCTGCGCAGGACGCCGAAGCCGGGCCTGCGCTGCTGGTGGCCACTGCCGTGCTGGCGCAGATGGAAGGGCGCGGCCATAGCTGCCTGCCCTTGAAGGCGCTGGCTGGCGATCCCAATCAGATTCTTGCCTGGCCCAAGGAGGCCGAGCGCCTGCAGCAATCGCTATGGGAGCCATTGCCCGGCCGGCTGGCTGACTGGCTGCAGGCCCTGCGCCGCAGCCCCGTGGTGCGTGTCGTGCAGCCGGGAGCGGTAGTGGTAGACCGAGGCCAGCCGCTGGTGCTGCTGGACGGCGCTGCGCCCTTGCTGTATCTGCGCCGCTACTGGGACTACGAGCGCAGCGTGGCCGCGCATATGGCGCAGCGCACGGCGGCCGATGCAGCGGCGCTGGACGAGCCCAGGGTGCGCGACTGGCTGGGGCTGCTTTTCAGCTCGCCCGCCGCTGCCGCGAATGCGGTGGACTGGCAAAAGCTGGCTTGCGCGCTGGCGCTGCGCGGGCACATGTCCGTCATCACCGGCGGGCCGGGCACGGGCAAGACCTATACGGCAGCGCGCCTGCTGGCGCTGCTGTTTGCCACGGCGCCGGATGCCGCGCAGCTGCGCGTGGCGCTGGCTGCGCCAACCGGCAAGGCGGCGGCGCGGCTCAAGCAGTCCATCGACAGCTCGCTGCTGGAGCTGAAGGAGGCCGTGGGCCGCGAGCTGGATCTGGAAGCGCTGGTCAAGCGCATGGGGGCGGCACGCACCCTGCATTCGCTGCTGGGTGCCAGGCCTGACACGCGGCGCTTTGCCCACCATGCGGGCAATCCGCTGGATGTGGATGTGCTCATCGTCGATGAGGCCTCCATGATCCACCTCGAGATGATGGCCGCCTTGCTGCAGGCCCTGCCGCCCACGGCGCGCCTGATTTTGCTGGGCGACAAGGATCAGCTCGCCTCGGTGGAGGCCGGTGCCGTGCTGGGCGATCTGTGCCGCGATGCGCAGCGGGGCAATTACGCACCGGACACCGCAGCCTATGCCGAGCGCGTGACCGGCCAGCCCCTGCCAGCGCAGTACCTGGCGTCAGCCAGGGCCTTGCCGCTGGCCCAGCACACCGTCATGCTGCGCGAGAGCCGCCGCTTTGGCGGCCCTATCGGTCAGCTGGCGCAGGCCGTGAATGCCGGCGATGCACCGGCTGCGATGGCGTTGCTGCGCGCGCAGACCCAGGCCGGTCTGCATGCCGAACTGTGGGCGCGCGAAGGCGGTGACGTCGATGCCGTGGTGCGCAGCGCCGTGCAAGGCCGCGGCGGCATGGCCAGCTATGCCGCCTATGCCGAGGTGCTGGAAAGACATGGACATGGAAAGGGACTCGGCTTTGCCACCGAGGCCGAGCACCAGCAGTGGGTGAGGGCCGTGCTGGCCGCCTTCGACCGCTACCGCCTGCTGTGCGCCGTGCGAGACGGCAATTGGGGCGTGGCGGGCCTGAACCGCGCGGTGGAGCAGGCCTTGCAGGCCATGGGCGCCATACGCAAGGAGGGCGAGTGGTATATGGGCCGTCCGGTGATGGTCACCCGCAACGATGCGCAGCTGGGCGTATTCAATGGCGACATCGGCATGGCCTTGCCCAGCTTTGCCGACCCAACGCGGCTGCGCGTGTACTTCATGCAGGGCGAGCAGCTGCACCATGTCAGCACGGCGCGCCTGGCCCATGTGGAGACCGCATTTGCCATGACGGTGCACAAGAGCCAGGGCTCGGAGTTCGAGCACACGGCGCTGGTGCTGGCCGCGCAGGGCGGCAATGTGCTCAGCCGCGAGCTGGTCTATACCGGCATCACGCGGGCGCGCAAGGCGTTCTCGCTGTGGACCGAAGTGCCCGGCCTGCTGGTGTCGGCGATGGGCAGTCCCACGCAGCGCAGCAGCGGTTTGCTGGGATTCATGGAACGTGCTCAGTAGCTTATGGGTGAGGACCTGTCTTGATCGCTGCTGGTGCAGTCCAGGCGCAGTCCTGGCGCGTGACGGCCAGCAAGGGCCGCCCCGCAGCCAAGGTCGTCCCCTTCGGGGCAAGACGCGAAGCGGCTCAGGGGGATTAGTGCTCGTAAACCGCGTCCCAGTGGGCAAACCCCTTGACCTCGATCGGGTTGCCGCAGGGGTCGGTGAAGAACATCGTCCACTGCTCTCCGGGCTCGCCTTCGAAGCGCACTTGCGGCTCCAGGATGAAGGCCGTGCCGGCGGCCTTGAGGCGTTCGGCCAGGGCCAGCCAGTCGGGCTTGAGCAGGATCACGCCCAGGTGGGGCATGGGCACCATATGGTTGCCGACCTTGCCGGTGTTGCTTACGGCAAAGGGCTGGCCCAGATGCAGGGAGATCTGGTGGCCGAAGAAGTCGAAGTCGACCCAGGTTTCGGTGCTGCGACCCTCGCGGCAGCCCAGCACGCCGCCGTAGAAGCGGCGGGCCTGGTCGAGATCGGTCACGTGGTAGGCGAGATGAAAAGCGCTTTGCATGATGGTCTCAAGCGTAGCATCAGCGGGCCCGGTCCGGCCAGGTTAGGCCAGGCTGGACCAGGCCCTGCGCGCATCAGCGCGCAGCCTTGGCCTGCACGCGTGCCATCAGCTCTTCGGTATTGCTCTTGCGGTCGGCGTTGACCTTCTGAACTGTGGGGCGCTCGCTCATGCGCGCCAGATAGTCGCGCACCGGCAGCTCGGCCAGCAAGTCGCTGCCGCCCACGATCTTGCAGGCGCTGCTGACCAGGGGCAGGTGCACGATGGCGCTGCAGTCGGCCAGCGTGAAGCGGTCGCCCGCGATGAACGGGGTATCGAAGCGGGCCAGCTTGGCAAAGGCTGCAATGTTCTTTTTCAGCTGCTCCAGCGTCTTGTCGCGCGCGCCGTCACTGATCTTGCCGCCGAAGAAGGCCTGGGGATAGAGGTTGCGCGCCACCAGCTCCAGGTGCAGATTCAGATAGACGCAGAGCTCACGTACCTTGGCGGCAGCAAACGGATCTGCGGGCAACAGCGGCACCTTGTTGGACAGTGTTTCCACATATTCGATGATGGCGTCGGACTCGCTGATGGCGCCATGCTGGGTGCGCAGATACGGCACTTTGCCCAGCGGTGATTCCTCGGGGTTGGTGCTGCCCAGCCAGGCCAGCTCCTCGGCGAAGGGAATCTGCTTTTCCATCAAGGCCAGCTTGACCTTGTTGTAGTAGTTGCTGGCCGAAAATCCGCACAAAGTCAGCATGCTTGTCTCCTGATCGGTGGTTGTGAATAGGTATACGTGGCCAGTGATCGTAGAGGCAAGTGGCGCAAGCCCTGCGTCGCCAACCGGATAGCGGGCCGGCTTCTACAATCGCTCCATGCAATGGCGCTCATTCCATCCTCGGCACCGACCGGCAGCTCTGCTGGCGCGCCGGGTGCTGGGTGCGTGGTTGTGCGTGCTGCTGGTCAGCGTGCTCACGCCCTGGGCGCGGGCCACGCCGCCTGCCGGCTGGGAGGCCGTATGCACGGCCGGCGGCAGCACCCACTGGGTGCCCAGCCCCGCCAGCGACGATGCCGCCACTGTGCATGGGCTCGATTGCGCGCTGTGCCTGCCGCTGCTGGCGCCGCCGCCCGCGCAGCGGTCAGATCCGGGCATTCACCGCGCCGTTGTCGATGCCCGGCCTTGGGCCGATGTCGCTCACAGAGCCTTTGTCTCCACCCTGCCGCCGGTACGTGCGCCGCCCTTTGAAACCCTGAAAAACATGGCTGAAGGCGCTTGATGCTCAGGCGCTTCAGGTCGCTTTGAGATGGACACGACTTATGCAAAACAGGCTCAAGCAAGGGCTTTGTTTCAAGGAAATCATCCTGATGCACCCTTGTTTGCGTAAGTCCAGACTGAATTTTTGAATGGAGATGGTTTCATGAATATGCGTCGTTTTACCGTGATGGCCCTGGGTTCGCTGGTCAGCTCGCTGCTGGTTTCCGGTGCCGCCTGGGCTCATGCCGATGCTGCCTATGTCAAGGTTGAAAATGCCTGGGCCCGCGCCAGCGTGGCGGGTCAGCAGGCTTCGGGGGCCTTTATGCGCCTGACGGCCCAGGAGCCGCTCAAGCTCGTCGGTGTGGAAACCACGGCCGCCGCTGTGGCCGAGGTGCACGAGATGAAGATGGAGGGCGATGTGATGCGCATGCGCGCCATCGAGTCGCTGGATCTGCCCCAGGGCGTAGCGGTGGATCTCAAGCCCGGCGGCTATCACCTGATGCTGCAGCAGCTCAAGGCCCCGCTGGTCAAGGACAGCCAGGTGCCCGTGACCCTGGTGTTCAAGGATGCCAAGGGCGCCCTCTCGCGCCTGAGCCTGGAACTGCCGGTGCGTGCGACGGCCCCAGCGGCGGCCGGTGCCGGGCATCAGCACATGGGTCATGGTGCGCATCAGCATTGAGGCCCTGAGCCAGGGTTGCTGCCTGCTCCCTTGTTTGCAGCAAACATCGCAAGTGCAGTAAGCTAGTTCCGCATCCGGCCCTGTCCGGATGCGGATTCTGGTATCCATCCCTGCAGTGGAGAGCACTATGAGCGGTGACGCATCGGCATTTGGTTTCGGCAAATTCATTCCCGGCTTTGACTTTCTGCAGGGGCTGGCGCAAAGCGCTGGCGCTGCGGCCAATCCCCTGGGCCGCGTGCCGCAATGGGTGGCTCCCACGGTGAGCGTGGAGGAGGTGGACAAGCGCATTGCCGAGCTCAAGGCCGTGCAGTTCTGGCTGGAGCAAAACAGCCGCGCCCTGGCTGCCACGATCCAGGCGCTGGAAGTGCAGCGCATGACGCTGTCCACGCTCAAGGACATGAATGTCAGCATGAGCGAGCTGGCCAAGTCCTTTCCTTTCCCCGGTGCAGCGCAGGCCGAGCCCGCTGCGACCGGCAATACCGGCTGGCCCATGGACAGCGCCTCGGCCAGGGCGGAAGCCCCAGAGCCATCAGCGGCGCCAGTGTCGGAGCCCGAGGCAGAGCCCGCCGCGAGCGAGGCGGATGCCAAGGCCCAGGCCGAGCGGCCTTCCCAGGCTGCCTTGAGCCAGGCCATGCAATGGTGGGGAGCTCTGACCCAGCAGTTCCAGCAGATTGCGGCCAAGGCCATGGCAGAGCCTGTTCCCCCCGAGACCTTGGCCGCTGCCCAGCGCGCGACCGAGATGGCCAGCGGTTTTGCCAAGTCCACCATGGAAAAGGTGATGGCACAGGCAGGCGGTCTTGGCGCTGCAGCTGCAGCAAAAAGTGCGGCACAGAGCGCTGCGGCAGCCGAGCCCAGGCCTGCACGCAAGGCGGCGGTCAAGACCGGTCAGCCCAAAACGGCAGCCAGCAAGACGGCAGCCGCTAAAAAAACGGCTTCCAAGCAGCCTGCCGCCAAAAAGACGGCAGCCAAAACCTCTGCTACCTCGCGCAAGCCCTGAGCAAACCCTTCCCGCCAAGGTGGAAAATCGTGGTTGCAAGGCATCCACGCTCCAGCAAGAACAGGAGGGCTTATGTCACTGTTTCCCGTCGCTCATGCCGCTCATGAAGACTGGCGCACTGCGGCAGAGCAAGTCGTGCTGCAACTGCGCGAGCAACTGCTGCGCCAGTCGCTGCTGCCGCACCGCCTGGGTCTGATCTATATCGCCCAGGGCCTGGTGCCCCATGCGCAGCAACTGCTGGCGCTGCTGGCGCGCGAGCTGCCCCAGGTCACGGATTGGGTGGGCAGCTCCGGCCATGCCGTGCTGGCCATGGAGCATGAGTATTCCGAAAGTTCCTCGCTGGCGGTGATGCTGCTCGACCTGCCCGCCGCCCATTACCGCGTCTACTCCGGTGTCGCGCCGCTGGCGCAAAGCGGCGCCGAAGCCGGATTTGAAGCGCATTCGGCCCTGGTGCACTCCAGCATCGACCAGCCCGATCTGGCAGAGCTGCTGCTGGAGCTGTCCGAGCGCATCAGCTCGGGAAATCTGTTCGGGGCGCTCAGCAGCGAGCAGGGCGTGCAGTTCGCCTGCCGCGCCGAAGATCTGCCCCGCTTGCGTGCCCAGGCCAGCGTCGGCATCTTTCATGCCGGCTTTTCGGGGGTGGCCTTCGATGCCGACGTGGCCTGCCTCTCCAGGCTGGCCCAGGGCTGTGCGCCCTTGGGCGGGGGACTTGCGATTACCGATGCCAGAGGCCCGGTGGTGCTGGAGCTGGAAGGCGAGCCCGCCTTGCCCCGCTTGCTGCAGATGCTGGATGTGGAAGCCAGCCCCAGCGCTGGTGGCGGCTGGCAGGCGGCGTTGTCGCAGCTGCGCAAGACCCAGGCCGCGATTGCCCCGCTGGGCCGGGGCCTGGAGCGAGGCGCGCTGACCGACGAGGCCCAGGTGCTGCATATCGTGGGGCTGGATCCGGTACGTCAGGGCGTTGCGCTGTCGTCGCCCGTGGAGGCCGAACATACGGTGATCTTCTGCCAGCGCCAGAGCAGCGCGGCACGCCATGAGCTGATGCAGATGGGCGCGGCCCTCAAAGATGCGCTGCAGCCCGACTTTGCCGATGCCGGCCCCGAAACCATCGCCGAAGCGGCCGTGCCGCAGCATATACGCGGTGCCATCTATGTGAGCAGCAAGGGGCGGGGCAGCGAGCTGTTTGGCGGCGCCGATGCCGAGCTCAAGCTGCTGCGCCATGCGCTGGGGCCGGTGCCTCTGATCGGCCTGGTGGCCGAGGCCCAGCTGATGGATGCGCATGTGCATCAGCTGGCCGGCGTGCTGACGGTGTTTACCGGCAAATAGCTTTAAATTCGATAGCTGCTATCGCTTTATTTAAAAGGATTTCAGCATCAATTGATGCTGAAATCCATAGCTGGAAGGCGCAGGCAGCTATCAAAAATA
Source organism: Comamonas sp. GW821-FHT11H03 (assembly GCF_058807955.1). Classification (NCBI taxonomy): domain Bacteria; kingdom Pseudomonadati; phylum Pseudomonadota; class Betaproteobacteria; order Burkholderiales; family Comamonadaceae; genus Comamonas; species Comamonas sp. GW821-FHT11H03. The sequence continues at coordinate 92,112 of NZ_JBXARF010000012.1, read as the reverse complement.
TGGGCGGCCCCGAAACCGGCGCAGCCCCACAAAGACATGGCAAGCAAGCGCCGCCGCGCAGCGAAGCTGTCGTCCCCCTCCCGTAGCGCGCAGCGCGCCGAGAAAAGAGGAGGCGGCGGGGCCGCCCCGGCAAAGCCGCTCAGGGGGTTGAATACAGCTCCACGCCCAGATTCAGCATCAGGCGGTTCGCCCAGCCAAACAGTGCGGCCGAGTGCAGCATGTCCAGAATTTCCAGATCGGACAGACCGGCATCGCGCAGCGGCTGCAGATTCTGCTTGCCAAAGCTGCCCGGCGCACGCGTCAGTGCCAGGGAGGCCTGGATGATGGCGCGCTCGCGGGCATTGGTGCCGGCGGTGTCGGGCTCGTCAAACAGCTGGGCCATCACATCGTTGCGCTTGGCCAACTGCTCGAAGCGCTGTGCGTGCACCGATGCGCAGTACACGCAGCCGTTGGAGCGAGAAACGGCAGTTGCCGCCACTTCGCGCTCGGCGCGGGACAGGCCACCGGGCGCATACATGATGGCGTTGAAGGCCTGGGAGCGCTCCAGCAGCACCTGGGGCTGGCGGGCCAGCAGCAGGTAGAAGTCCATGCTCTTGGCCTTGGGGTGGCTGACCTCCAGCACCTGCTGCTGCTCGGGCGTGGCGGTGTCGGGGTCCAGCACCTGCAGCCAGGCCTTCCAGTCCAGCGTCTCGCTGGTAAAGCCGTTGCGGCGCAGCGGCTCGCCGGGCGGCGGCAGGTTGGCGGGGTGAACAAATGGCGCAGCATCGGCAGGCTGGGCGGCAGGCGCCTCGGTCACGCCGCCCAGCTCGCCCATGGCCTTCACACCCGCCAGCAGGCGGGCTTGGTAGGCCACAAAGCCGATCAGCTGGGCCAGCAGCACGGTGTCGTTGAGCGACAGACCGGCGGCAGGAATGGCCAGCAGCGCAGCCTGATCGCTCTGGGCTGGGTTCAGGGCCAGCGTGCGCACAAAGTGCAGCATGGCATCGAGGCGTGCATTGCCGGTCTGCGCTCCGGGCTGATCGAGGATGGCGCGCAGCTCGGGCGTGATGGCATCACCCAGGGCCTGGGCGCGTGCACGGTATTCGGCTTCCAGCACGTTCACGCCGCTGACGCGGGCCTGCTCGGCGGCCAGCACCAGGCGCTCGGCCTGGGTCAGATCGCTGTCCAGCTGATTGCCCAGCAGCAGGTCTTCGCAGGCCTGGGTGGCCAGAGCGACTTTTTCGCGCTCGTGGCGGGTGGTGAATGTGGGGCTGCCCTGTTCGAGGCCGGCCAGTCGGTCGATGGTGTCTGTCATGCGAAGTCTCTTGATTTAGGGTTGCAGCTGCCGGATGCGCGCAGCGCTGTCGGCGGCGGTCCATTCCGTGCCGTCCAGTTCGGGCTCGGCATAGGCCTTGAGCTTGGCAAAGTGCTGCTCGATATCGTTCAGGTAGAACAGCGAGGCCAGACCTTGCGCGAGTTTGCGCGCTCCGTCACTGATGGCGGGAATATCGCCCGACACCGTGCCGTGCGAGAGTGCAGCGGGATAGCAAAAGCAGTGAATCCGGTCGAGACCGGGAAGGTCGCCCTGAAACTCGAACAGCGGCCCCAGATCGGGCGATGCCGACAGCTCGGCATCTTCATCGCCGGCCTCGGGCGTGAAGCGGCTGTTCCACAGCTTCACATGCGGCGCAATGTCGGCAAACTCGGGACGCAGGCTCCAGTCGATGGCAAAGCCTGTGGAGACGATGAGAAAGTCCAGCACGAACACGCCGGCCGAGGTCTGCACCTGCAGCTTGTCGCCCGCTTTCTCCACCGCCTGCACGGCGCAGCCCAGGTTGAAGAAGGCGTTGTCATGGCGCGAGACGCGCAGCGTGCTGCCATGCGGCGGCGGCACTTGCTGGGCGTTGATGTAGTGGCGGATGCGCCATTTCCAGGCATCGGGCAGCAGGTACTGGCCATGCGTCAGGCCGGGCACTCCCGAGCCCTTGGACTTGTTGACCAGCGGCAGTTGCTGGCGGCGGATCAGCATGTCCACGCTGGCTGCGCCGTGTTCGAGAGCCGTCGCGGCGCTGTCCATGGCCGACGCTCCGGCGCCGACCACGCCCACATGCTTGCCCGCCAGCGTGGCGTAGTCCATGGCGTCGGAGGAATGGGCCCAGAACTTCCTGTCCACGCCCCGCATGAAGGCGGGAACCGTGGCACCGCCCAGACCGTCGCGGCCCGTGGCCAGCACCAGGCGGCGGGTTTGCCAGGTGGCGGTCACGCCATTGGCCTTGACATCGACTTCCACCACGCCATCGGCCTGCGGGCGCACGGCAATGACTTCATGGCCGTTGCGCACATCGGCGTTGGTCACGCGGCGGTTCCAGCGCAGATAGTCCATCCACTGCAGGCGCGGGATCTTGTCCAGCGCCGTCCAGGCATCCAGACCGAACTGGGCGATGAACCAGGCGCGAAAGGACAGGGCTGCCACACCCATGGCGGGGCCGGTCAGCTCCTTGGGCGAGCGCAGGGTTTCCATGCGCGCCGTGGTGGCCCATGGGCCTTCGAAGTCCGGCGCGGACCTGTCCAGCAGCACAGGCTTGATGCCGACCTGCTGCAGCGCCATGCTCAGCGCGAGGCCGGCCTGGCCGGCGCCGATGACGAGCACGTCATGCACCGGCAGTCCCTTGCGCATGGAGGCCGGAATCCAGGCCTTGGCAGGCCAGCCCAGAGTGACGAAGTCGTCACGTAGGCGCTCTTCCAGCGCTGCAAGCCCCGTGGCGGCGGCTGTCGTAGAAGGTGAAATTGACATAGCTAAAACCCAAAAGCGCCTGAGGCTTGAGCCGCAGACGCATCAAACAAACACCGATAACTTAACACTGCTTGAACTCGAAGCAGGACCAAGCGAGAGACACCGAGGACGGGCCGCCCTGCACCGAGGGTGTCGTTCCTCTGCCTTGGCGCGCAGCGCGTAGACAGAGGGGGGAGCGGCAGGGCCGCTCAGGGGGTGTTAGTCAATACTTATCTTGGCATCCTTGACCACCTTGGCCCACTTGATGCGGTCTTCATGCACGGTTTTCTTGAACTGCTCGGGGGTCTCTTCGCGGATGGTGTTGCCCTGGGAGACAAAGCGCTCGCGCACCTCGGGCTGCTTGAGCACGTCGTTGACGGCCAGATTGAGCTTCTTGATGATGACCGGGTCCGTGCCCTTGGGCGCGAAGATGCCGAACCAGATGGAGCTGTTGAAGCCCTTGGTGCCGGGCAGGCCGCTGGCAGCAATGGTGGGCACTTCCTTGACGGCTTCCACGGGCTTGGACGTGGTCACGCCCAGCAGGCGCACCTTGCCGGCCTTGTAGTGGCTCAGCACGGTCTGCACCTGGTTCATGATGCAGCAGGTCTCGCCGCGCAGCACCGAGGTGATGGCTTCGGGGCCGCCCTTGTAGGGCACGTGCACCATGTCCAGGCCCAGGCGCGAGTTGAACTCGGCAAACGCCATGTGGGTGCCGGCGCCGTTGCCGGTGGAGGCGTAGTTGTACTTGCCGGGGTGGGCCTTGACCTCGTCCACGAACTCCTTGAGGTTCTTGACGTTGATCACATTGGGATTGATGGTCAGCACATTGGCCACGTCCACCAGCGGAGCGACGGGCACGAAGTCGGCCTCCACGTCGAACGGCAGCTTCTTGTACAGCGCGGCATTGCTGCCATGGGTGGCGGCGGTGCCGAAGTAGATGGTGTAGCCATCGGGCTTGGCACGGGCCACGAACTCGCTGCCGATATTGCCGGCGGCGCCGCTCTTGTAGTCGATGATGACGGGCTGGCCCAGAATCTTGCCCAGGGGCTCTTGCGCCACGCGGCCGATCACATCCACACCCGATCCGGCGTTAAAGCCCATGATCATGGTGATGGGCTGGTGCGGATAGCTGGCGGCGCCGGGGTCGGCCGCCTGGCTGGCCAGGGGAAACAGGGCGGAGGCCGCTGCTGTGGCAACAAGACCGGAGATGAAACGGGGCAGCAAACGCATGATGGGACTTGTCCAGAGGAGCCTTGAATGCTGTGAATTGTGTCCGTAATTTAATGCTTTGCTTCTATATGCTTATGCAGCATTAAGCTCGTGGGGTTAATGCAAAAAAGCCCAGTTCTCTTGCGAGACATGGGCTGAAATCCGCTGGAAAGTGATGACTCGGAGGGCCAGCGGAGGGAGCGATCAGTACCTCAATCGTCTAAGCGGCTTAGCGACGGTAGGGGTTGTGGGGGTTGCGGTCATGGCGGTTGGGTACGCCGTCACCGTCCCTGTCCCAGCGGCTGGCGCGGTAGTCCCAGCGCTTGCCGTGCTGTACCCAGACGGGCTGGCGGTACACATAGCCGGGGCGGTTCTGCACCCAGTGGCCGGCGCGCCAGACATGGCGATGGCCGCGCGGCTCCCAGTAACCAGGAGCCCAGACATAGCCACGGCGCGGAGCGGGCACGGCTTCATAGCGGACCGGGGGCGGTGCGTTGAACTGCACGTTCACATAGGTGCCCTGGCCGGCACCCGCCCAGTAAGCGCTTTGGGCCTGTGCACTACCGGCAAAGCCCAGCAAGGCGAGTGCGCCTGCGGCAGCGACGGTATGGATGGTGTTGCGGATTGTCAGCATGTACGCCTCCTTCATGGGTAGCGGGTTGCCGGTGGTTCAGGCATCCCTTGGGCTCCATGTTGGAAGGCCAGCGTCAACCGTGGGTTGCCGCTGTGCGAAGTCTTGCAATCTTGTGTGTCTGCTTGGTGAAGAATGTATAAAACTGGCGGCTGATGCAGATACAGCAAGCGCATTTAGCTACATATTTGGGAGTGATGGTCTACCTGCGCAAGGCCGCAAAGGCAGGCAGCTCCCATTTGCGCATGCCCAGCACCAGGGTGTAGCCCTCGATCTTGTTGGAGCCCAGGCGCTGATCCTGAAGATGCTGCTGCGAAAAGTCCTGACCGATGCGCTGAATGCGCTCCACGAAGCTGGGCGCAAGGCTTGGGGCGACGGAGCCATGCACCAGCAGCATGGTCTCGTCCTCGCCGGCAAAAGTGCCACCAAAGTAGTCCAGCACGGCGTTCTCGCGGAAGAAGTCCATCACCGGGCCGTTGGTCTGCCAGCGGAAGGTCTTGGCCAGGCGCAGCTTGTAGCGGTTGCCGGGACGCAGCTCGATGATGCCGATGCGGTCCAGCTGCGCCAGATAGCCGATGCCCTCGGGCTCGCTGATGCGGTAGGTGGCGACGATCTGCTCCAGCGTCCACTGGCTGAGCACGCAGATGGCCGTGAGCAGCAGCTTGCGGTCGGCAACCACGGCAACCTCCTGCTCGCGCGTGATCTGCTGCAGCAGCGGCCGGCTGTCGGCCACATTGCGCGCGAGGTCGGCAAAGTCCAGGTGCAGGGCGCGGCAGATCTCGTCGATGCGCGACAGTGGCATGTCGCCCTTGGCCAGCATGCGCTTGACGCTGGATTCGGCCATGTCTATGGCCTGGGCCAGGTCGGCATAGGTCATCTGCGCGGCCTTGAGTTCTTTCTTGATGGCGGTGACGAGATCGGCAGTCGTGCTCATGGTATCGGTTGGTAGTACTGGCAGTGCAGCGATATGGCGCAAGTTTAGAAGATTGATGCCGTTGAAGCGGCGGATTTTCATACTGCGCGGCAAACACACACAGGAAGCACCATGCAACTGCACAACTCACCGATCGCGGCCGTGGAAATGGCGAGCCCCGAGACCTCGGGCACGCTGGAGCAGCGCTTTGCCTTGTTTGGGGGCATGGCCTTGCTGTTCACGCTGGCGCTGCTGATGCCCGGCATGGCCCAGCCCGAGCACTATCACGCCTTTGCCGACCGGCGCGGCTGGCTGGGCCTGCCGCATGCGGCCGATGTGTTGAGCAATCTGGGGTTTGTGCTGGCCGGGTTGGCGGGCGGGCTTGCTCTGTGGCGTGCCGACTATCAGAAGCTCAATGGCACGGCGCGTGCCTTGTGCGCTCTGTTCTTTGCGGGCCTGCTGTGCTCGGGGGCGGGCTCGGCCTGGTATCACTGGGCGCCTCAGGACTCGAGCCTGGTCTGGGACCGGCTGGGCATGAGCCTGGCTTTCGCCGGCTTGCTGGGTCTGGCGGTGCAGACGCGCATTGACGACATCAGCGCCCGCATCACTGCCGGGATATTGCTGGTGGCGGCGCCCGTCAGCGTGGCAGTCTGGGCGCAGACCAGCAACGTGCTGCCCTGGGTGCTGGTGCAGGGCGGCGGCATGCTCATTCTCCTGTGGCTGGCTTTTGTGGCGCCGCATCGTCATGCACTGCCCGTGGGGCTGGGCTGGGTGATCGGTCTGTACCTCGTGGCCAAGCTGCTGGAATTGTCGGACGGCGATGTATTTGATGTGACCGCGCACGCAATCTCCGGCCACAGTCTCAAGCACTGGGTGGCTGCCGCCGCCGCATGGCCTGTGCTGCGTGCCTTGCAGCAGTGGCGCGAGTCGTAATATTCATAGCGGCTGGCGCATGTTCATCAAGCGCCAGCGGCATAAAACCTACAAAAAAATCCGGGCAAGTTGGCACAATGCCAGCAGCGCCACAGGGAGAGATCCATGAATTCCACGCCGACCGTGCATACGGCCGCCGCTGCACAGCAGCATGCCCACCCCAACCAGTTTGCCCTGTTGGGCCAGCGCCGCTTTGCGCCGTTCTTTTGGACGCAGTTTGCCGGCGCGGGCAATGACAATCTCTTCAAGTTCGCCTTCACGGTGATGGTCACCTATCAGCTCAGCGTCTCGTGGCTGCCGCCTTCCATGGCGGGCCTGGTGATCGGTGCGCTGTTCACCCTGCCTTATCTGCTGTTTTCGGCCACTTCGGGCCAACTGACCGACAAGTGGGACAAGACCCGCATGTTCCGTCTGGTCAAGAACCTCGAGATCGCCATCATGCTGATCGCGGCCTGGGGCTTCATTCAGGCCAATGTGCCGGTGCTGCTGCTGTGCGTGTTCCTTATGGGACTGCACTCCACGCTGTTCGGCCCCGTCAAGTTTGCCTACCTGCCCCAGGTGCTCAACGACAGGGAGCTCACGGGCGGCAACGGCATGGTGGAGATGGGCACGTTTGTCGCCATCTTGCTGGGTCAGGTCGCCGGCGGCCTGCTGATCGCCGTGCCCGAGGTCGGTCATATGCAGGTCGCCATGGCCTGCGTGGCCGTCGCGGTCGTGGGCCGCATCTGCGCGCAGTTCATTCCTCACGCGCCGGCGACCGACCCGGGCCTGGTGATCAACTGGAACCCGTTTACCGAAACCTGGCGCAACCTCCAGCTGGCACGCCAGCAGCCCGTGGTGTTCCGCTCGCTGCTGGGCATCAGCTGGATGTGGTTCTTCGGCGCGGTGTTCCTCTCGCAGTTTCCCAGCTTTGCCAAGGAGGTGCTGCATGGCGACGAGCATGTGGCATCGCTGCTGCTGGTGATCTTCTCGGTGGGCATAGGCATTGGCTCGCTGCTGTGCGAGGTGTTCAGCCGTCGACAGGTGGAGATTGGCCTGGTGCCGCTGGGCGCGATCGGCATGAGCGTGTTCGCGATTGATCTGTTCTTCGCCACGCGTTCCCTGCCGCCCTCAGAGCTGATGGGCGTGAGCGCCTTTTTTGGAGAGCCCAAGCACTGGCGCGTGATGCTGGACCTGGGCCTGCTGGCGCTGTCGGCGGGCATCTACAGCGTGCCCATGTATGCGCTGATCCAGATGCGCAGCCAGCCCACGCACCGCGCGCGCATCATCGCGGCCAACAACATCCTGAACGCGCTGTTCATGATCGCTTCGGCCGTGCTGGCCGGTGCCCTGCTGGCCGCAGGCTGCAGCATTCCCCAGGTGTTTCTGATCACCGGCATCGCCAACGCCATCGTGGCGCTCTATGTGTTCCTGCTGGTGCCCGAATATCTGCTGCGGTTTGTGGCCTGGGTCATCACCCACTTTGTCTACCGCTTCAAGGTGCGTGGCGACGAGCATATTCCGCGCGATGGCGCGGCCGTGCTGGTCTGCAACCATGTGAGCTTTGTCGATGCCATCTTGCTCATGGCGGCCAGCCCGCGCCCCATCCACTTCGTGATGGATCACCGCATCTTTCAGACACCGGTGCTGGGCTGGTTGTTCAAGCTGGCCAAGGCGATTCCGATTGCATCCCACAAGGATGACCCAGCCACCTATGAGGCCGCGTTCGCACGTGCTGCCGAGGTGCTGCGCGAGGGCGATCTGCTGGCCATCTTCCCCGAGGGCGGCATCACCTCTGACGGCCAGCTGCAGCCGTTCAAGGGCGGCATCATGAAGATTCTCGACCACGCGCGAGACGACGGCCTGCAGGTTCCCGTCATTCCCATGGCGCTGACCAATCTCTGGGGCTCCTACTTCAGCCGCATCGAGCTGCGCGGCGGCAGGAATGTGGCCATGGTCAAGCCGCTGCGCCGCGGCCTGTTCAACCGCGTGGGGCTGGAAGTGGGCGAGCCAGTGGCGGCGGCTGCGGTCACGCCAGCCCTGCTGCAGCAGAACGTGGCGGAACTGCTTAGGCGTTGAGGTTGGATGATCAGGGAGTGAGCCGGATATCACCCATGTAGGCAAGTCCTTCTCCATGGGTGTTGTCCGAGTCCGCCGAGACGGTGACACCGATGATGGTGGGCATGGCCTGGGACTCGTCGCCAAAGGCGTGCAGATAGTCGGACGTCAGATTGCGCTGCTCCGTTACCCACTGGCCTTTGTGCGTGCTGCCGCTTTGCAGCACGATATAGCGCATGCGATGCGTGAACGCGTTGTGCATGACCGCCCCTACGGGCTGCTTGTTGTCCCAGACGTAGCACAGCGTCTCGGCCGGAATGTCCTCTCCAGTGCTGATTCTGCCCAGCCGCAGCTTTGCCCGTTCGCCAAAGCTCAGCTGCGATTTGTCAAAGTCGAAGGACACGCAGAGCTTGAGCGCCGCATCGTCACCGGCTCTGGTTTTGATATCGGCCTTGTCGATCAGCTGATCCACGCGCCAGCGCCACTGCAGCTGCAGATCGGGCGCGCCAGCCTGGTGCAGGGCGTGCACCATATTGCCGTAGGCGTCCTGCGTGCTCACGCGCAGCACATGACCGCCATCCTGCTCCACCACATTGAATGCCGTCGGATTCTTGTTGGGCAGGGTGGCAAAGTGCCAGGGCCCGCCCAGCGGGCCCGGCGGCATCTGCGAAAAAGCGGGGATGCTGCTGCCCTGCGCCAGTGCCGAGACGGCTAGCGAGGACATGGCCGTGGCGAGCGCTGTCGCAAGCCGGCTTTGCCGGCGTGAAGGTCTGTGCAGGGCGAAGGTCTGAGAGTGAAGCCGCATGGATTGCCTGATGATTTTTGAAAGTTGTGGGCGTGGGAGTGGGGCAAGATGTGCAAGCTGCAGCTGGATTGAGGGCTGGCAGCGGGCGGGAAGTATCGCTTTGCGATACTGCGAGACCTGCCGCTTGCTGATTTTGACAAAACACAGGGCCGAAGTTTCGGGCGCATGGATGATTCGTCCGTCGCCGCATGCAAATCGCGGTCCATTTCAAAAACCACCGGGAGCCATTTGTGATCAACGTCCTGACCTTTATCCGTCCTCTTCGCAACAGCCTGTGCGCCCTGGGCACGGCCTGTGCCTTGCTGGGCGGCAGTGCGGTCCACGCCCAGAGCGAAGCCTCTTTGGTGCTGTCGGCCCTGCCTGTGGCATCGGTGGTTGCAGTGGCATCGGGTGGCGCTTCGGAGGAAGTCGTGGCAATACCCCTGTTTCTGTCGGCGGCAGGTGCATCCGTGATCGTTGAGGCGGTGGAGGGCAGTGCCACAGGCGTGACCTATGTGCTCAAGAATGTGGCTGATGGCACTTCGGCCGTGGTCAAGGTCTCCGGCCAGGCCGCAGGTGCCCTGTCGGTCGGTGTGGGCACGGTGGTGGAGACCAGCGCCACGGCGGCCGGCGTGATTCTGTCCACTGCAGGCAAGGTGCTGGCCTTCATCCCCAATGAAATCGGCAAGGCGCTGATGCACAACGAGCGTCTGTAATTCAAGAAGCTGGAGGCTCGCATGATCAAGAAACCGACAAGCGTTGTACACGCCATGGCACCCGCTCAACGCACTGGCATGCCCATTCCCGGCCCTGTGGTGCTGGCGCTGGGCGCCGCGCTGATTGCCTGGGCAGGCTCGGCAGAGGCTGGCCGCAGCTGTGAGGCCCGTCCGCTGACTGCCGATGTCATGGCCAAGGGGCTGAATCTGGCCGCGCGCACCGCCAAGGCACTGGATGCCGAGTTTCAGAAAAACGGCACCCAGGTCGTGCTGCTGGCTCGGCAAGGGCAGGACTTGAGCAAATACGATCTCAAGTACTCGCACTATGGCTGGGCTTATAGAACACCCGCCGGCCCCTGGCGCGTGGCGCACAAGCTCAACGAGTGCGGCACTGCATCCGGCCATATCTACCGCCAGGGCCTGGGCGAGTTCTTTCTTGACGATATGTGGCGCTACGAAGCCGCCATTCAGATCCCGACGCCGGCGGTGCAGCAGGCCCTGCTCAAGTTCTTGAGCGCTCCCACAGTGCTGCGCCTGCAAAACGAGCCCTACAGCATGGTCAGCTATGTCTGGAGCAGCAAATACCAGCAGTCGAACCAATGGGCGACCGAGACGCTGGCCGCTGCCATGGAGCCGGCAACGATTCAGAACCGCGCACAGGCTCAGGCCTGGCTGCAGTCCAAGGGCTATGAGCCCAGCGCGCTCATCATTCGGGCGTTCTCGCGAATGGGCGGGCGCATGACGGCTGCCAATATCGCGTTTGACGATCATCCGAATGAAAAGCGCTTTGCCAGCCGCATAGAGACGGTGACCGTGGACTCCGTGGTCCAGTGGCTGCAGCGCACGCAAATGGCATCGGCCGTGCGTACTGTGCAGTGAATTTGAGCCTTGTTAGCTTCAAGGCCTTGCTGAGTATGCGCATGGTGCTACGTTTTTGGAGTAATTGAAAATGAGCAAGTCTCTGCGTTTGCCTGAGAAATGGTTTCGCCGCGGCCTCTGGCTGGTGGCGCTGGTGTTTGCCTTCTTCCTGATCGGTCTGGGTGGACTGGTGGTGGGCAATCTGCCGCAGCCTAATCGCTCGCTGGAGGTGGAGTCCTTTATTCCGCAGGCCGATGCACAGCGTGTGCAGGCCGAAATCGACCAGGCCCGGAAGACGGCCGGCGTGACCCAGAAGGCTTTGGACAGGGCTCAGCTCAAGTTCGATGCCGAGCGCGCGCGCTATCAGTCGGCGCGCGACACCTTTGACAACTGGGTCGCGACCCGCCGGGCGACGGAGCGCCCCGAGCAGGACGCCGAGCTGGTCGCGCGCAGCAAGGCGCTTGATGCGCTCAAGCAGGCCGAGGACATGGCCCGCCAGGAGCGCGAGAAAGAGGCACAGACCCATCTGGAGGCCAATCAGGCCGTCTCCAACGCCGAGGCGGAGATGAGCAGTCTGCGCGAGCAGGCCTATCCCCAATATGAAGCCGCCATGCGTGCCAGCGAACTGCGCGTGTTTCTGTTCCGCCTGGCCATCACCCTGCCCCTGCTGGGTGTGGCGGGCTGGCTGTTCGCCAAGAAGCGCAAGAGCACCTGGTGGCCCTTTGTCTGGGGCTTTATCTTTTTTGCGCTGTTCGCCTTCTTTGTCGAGCTGGTGCCTTATCTGCCCGACTACGGCGGCTATGTGCGCTACATAGTGGGCATTTTGGTGACGGTGCTGCTGGGTCGATATGCCATTTTGGCGCTCAACCGCTATCTGGAAAAGCAGAAGCTGCAGGAGTCCTTGCCCGAAGAGCAGCGCCGTGAGGAGCTGAGCTATGACGTGGCGCTGGAGCGTCTGTCCAAGAATGTGTGCCCGGGTTGCGAGCGTCCAGTGGATCTCAAGAACACCGAGATCGACTTCTGCCCCCATTGCGGTATCGGCCTGTTCGACCATTGCGGCAGCTGCAATACCCGCAAGAGCGCGTTCTCACGCTTTTGTCATAGCTGTGGCGCTGCAGCCAGCAAGACGCTGCCGCGTCCCGACACGGCGGTGGCGGCACCGCTCGCATCCGGCTCTGGCGAGCTCGGATGACCGTGGGCCGGGCTACCGGCTGGTCGGGGGCGCAGTGGCGTGTCGCACTCAGCGAAGCTGCGCCGCGACGCAATCGCGCCCGGCGGCCTTGGCCTCATACAAAGCCTGGTCTGCCTGCTGCAGCAGCAGGTCCAGGCTTTGATGCGCTTGCAGTCGGCTGGTATGGACCAGGCCTATGCTGACCGTGGCGCTCATCATCTTGTCATCCAGGCACACGCGCAGCTCCCGGATGGCGCGATTGATGCGCTTGGCGATCTCCTGGGCAGCGGTTGCGTCCACCTTGGGTAGAGCCACGGCGAACTCCTCGCCTCCCATGCGACCCACGATGTCCTGAGCGCGCAGCACCTGGGTCAACGTCTGGCTGAAGCTGCGCAGCAATTGGTCGCCTCCCGCATGGCCGAAGCCGTCGTTGATCTGTTTGAAATGGTCGAGATCCAGCATCAGAATGGCGAAGGGCTGGCCATCCTGGCGGCAACGCTCCAGTATTCTTTGCCCCTGCTTCATGAAGGCGCCGCGTGTCAGCATATCGGTCAGAAAGTCGTGGTTGACGGCATGACTGAGCTTTTGCATCAGCTCGTTGCGCGCCATATGCGATCCTGCCACCGCAAGTGGGCCCAGCACCAGCATGCATAGCCCCATGCGAAATGACAAAGTCTCCAGAAAATGTGCGGGTGTGAATTCAAGCGTTCCCAGCGAAATGAAAATGATGCTGCTCAGGCAAAGTGTTGCCGTGATCAGAGTCAGACTGAAGATGCGATAGCTCAGCGCGCACCATATGAGAGCCGGCAGCGAGAACGCCAGCGAGCCGGGACCTTTGATCCAGTAGCTGATGGCTTCCAGCGCAATGACAGACAGCAAAGGCAGGATGCGGCGCAAGGGGGAGGGCTCGCCCAGATGCCCAACTGGCTGCTTGCGTGTCGGCCAGGCCAGGACAATGGGCAAAAACATCATGTAGTTCAGCCATTCGCTGCTCAGCCACATGGAAAAGGCCTGCCAGTGCGGCATCCCGAAAACGGCCCTCAGCACCGGCGCTCCCAGCAGTGCGGCCGTCAGTGCGCCCAGGCCGCTGCCCACAAACAGCAGCAGCGCGGAGGACTGGCGTTGCATGAACAAAGTGGCATGGCGCTGCCTGTGCATCAGCGCCCAGGCCGCGCCCACACCGGCCATATTGGCGATGCTCAGCAGGATTGCCACATCAAGCCGGCTGCCTGTGAGCAGATCGGCTGCGATATAGGCTGCCGAAATCGCCAGCACCGAGCTCGGGCGCAGCCAGTCAGGGCGGTGCAGCAAAAGGCCCAGCAGCAGTGCGTTTGCGGGCCAGATTGCCGAGAGAAACCCCATGGGGCGCCCCAGTATGCCTAGCAAGGCGGCGAGAAATACCAGGCTCCCAAGCCCGAGCGCCGCTGCCCATGTCTTGGGGGCAGCGGTCTGCAGCAGCGGCGTTGGCTTGGATGCGGAGGCTTCGGTCATGAGAGAGGGGCCGCGAGCGTTTCGTGGAACTTGCTTCAGTGGCTCTTTGCGAATTCGATCTCAATCGCCAAAAGTGCCTGTTGTTGCCGTCAAATGTTGTGGTTTTAACAAAAACACACAGAAAAGTGATTGCCGAAGCGGCGAAGTTGACGATGTTTTTCATTTGACGGGCTTCAGACATGCGGGATGTCAACCGCCAAATGAAAAAAGCCAGAGACTCGCTCTGGCTTTTGGGAGGTTCTGCTGCGGCAGACGATGGGTGGCTCAGACCCCGCGTGCGCGGTCGGCCTTGAATTGGGCGCGGAACTGGGCAAAAGTGCCTGCGTCCAGTGCGTTGCGGATTTCCTGCATCAGGTTCAGGTAATAGTGCAGATTGTGGATGGTGGTGAGCATGGGACCCAGCATCTCGCCGCAGCGGTCCAGGTGATGCAGATAGGCGCGGCTGAAGCCGTCGCGACCGCCATCGTCCCAGCTCACGCCGCTCTTGCCCGCGCAGGCGTGGCAGGTGCAGGTGGTGTCTATGGGCTGGTGATCCACCTTGTGGCGAGCGTTGCGGATCTTCAGATCGCCGTAGCGCGTGAAGATGGTGCCGTTGCGAGCATTGCGGGTAGGCATCACGCAGTCAAACATGTCGACGCCATCGGCCACGCCTTGCACCAGGTCCTCGGGTGTGCCAACGCCCATCAGGTAGCGCGGCTTGTTGGCGGGCAGCAGATGCGGCGTGTGGGCCATGATCTCCAGCATCTCGTCCTTGGGCTCGCCCACGGAGACGCCGCCCACGGCATAGCCGGGGAAATCGATTTCCAGCAGACCCTGCAGCGATTCCTCGCGCAGATTGGTGTACATGCCGCCCTGCACGATGCCGAACAAGGCATTGGGGTTCTCCAGGCGCTGGAACTCCTCCTTGGAGCGCTTGGCCCAGCGACGGCTCATCTCCATGGACTTGCGCGCTTCGGCTTCGGTGGTCTTCTTGCCGTTGGTTTCGTAGGGTGTGCACTCGTCGAGCTGCATGACGATGTCCGAATTCAGAATCGTCTGGATCTGCATGCTGACCTCGGGCGACATGAACAGCTTGTCGCCGTTCACGGGGCTCTGGAAATGCACGCCTTCCTCGGTGATCTTGCGCATGGCACCCAGCGACCAGACCTGGAAGCCCCCCGAGTCGGTCAGTATGGGCTTGTCCCACTTCTCGAAGTCGTGCAGACCGCCAAAGGACTTCATGATGTCCAGGCCCGGACGCATCCACAGATGGAAGGTGTTGCCCAGGATGATCTGTGCGCCCATTTCTTCGAGGCTGCGCGGCATCACGCCCTTGACGGTGCCATAGGTGCCCACGGGCATGAAGATGGGGGTCTGGACCTTGCCGTGGTTAAGCGTCAAGGTGCCACGGCGCGCGTGGCTGGTCGGGTCGGTCTTGAGAAGGTCAAACTGCAGCATAGCCGGCTATTTTCCCAGATGCCCGCAAGCACTGCTGCAATAGCCGGTGCTTGCCCCAGATTCGCAACCCGTCTTTGCAGCCTGCGCCTACACTGGTGCGCAAGACGAACAGGAGGTTGCCATGCTCAAGATCATGATTGCGGTGGATGGATCGGATGTCGCACTTGAGGCCGTACGTCACGGCATCAAGCTTTTACAGAGCGGACTGGATGCTCACTTTGTGATAGCTCATGTGCAGAAGGAGGCCACGCTGCTGGAGCTTGCAACCACAGATTCAGACCTGATTGCCAACGCCAGCATCGAAGCCGGCATGGATCTGGTGGCGCCTGCACAGGATCTTCTCAAGGAGGCCGGGGCCTCCTATGAAGTGGAGATCAGCCTGGGCGAAGAGGCCAATACCCTGATCGATATTGCCGAGAGCAATGAATGCGACCAGATCATCATCGGTGCCACGGGCCAGAGCGGCCTGGGCAGCATTCTGATCGGCTCGGTCTCACGCGAGGTGGCCAGACACAGTCGGCTGCCGGTGACGATTGTGAAAATGCCCGAGGTGACCGAGGCGGATGACAGCTCCGCTGAAGAGGCTGAATCCTGATTTGATGGCGCTCTGCGCTTGATCAATAAGAGCGAGCTGGCGGAGATTGGAGTGGAAATCAGGCAGCCCGGCGCTGCTGGCCGGACTCACGTCTTTGCCAGCTGTTGCGGCTGCCTGCACGATGGGCTGCAAATTTGCCATGCGGCATGTTTGCCAGACGCGTCAGCATCCAGCGGCAATAGCCTTGCACGCTCAGGCATTTGTTGATTTCTTCTTCGGGCAGCGGGCCGGAGACCACGACCAGCCGGTTTGCGCCTTCCCAGTCTCCTGCCATGCGCAGACGGCGCTGCGCGCCCATGGCCCAGGAGTGAATGCGGGTGGGGTGACCATGCTGGTGCACGCGACCGGTGATCCGGTCAAACGCGATGGCGACCAGCTCGGTCTTGAGGCGATAGGGGCGCTCTCCCGTGATGACGTTGGGCGCATCACGCATGTCGTAGAGATAGTAGAACCCGGACTTGAGTCGATATCGCAGATGCAGTAAATCCATGAACCATGCCCCCCAAGCCTGTGTCACGCAGGACTGCGTGCAGGGCATTCTCCATGAAATTGTCACAAAACGGTGTTTTTTCGGGCTCAGGCATTGTCTGGCGAGCTCAGCACCTGCCTGAGCTTGCCCAGTTGCTCGTACAGATCGCTGGCGTTTTTGCTGCCCAGTGGAGTCAGCAACTGCTCAAGCCATAGCTCATGCGCGGCAGCCATGGCCTTGAACTGCTTTTTGCCCGTGCGGGTCAGGCGCACGATCATGGAGCGGCGGTCCTCCTCGTCAGCCACGCGCTCCACCCAGCCTTCGGCCACCAGTTGATCGGTCAGTCCGGTCACATTGCCGCCGGTCACCATCAGATATTCCGACAGTGTCTTCATGCGCAGACCCTTGGGAAAGCGGCTGAGCTGTGCCAGGTAGTCAAAACGAGGCAAGGTCGTGCTGAACTCTGTGCGTAGCTGGCTGCGAATGACTTGCTCGATCTGTGTGCTGCAGGTCAGAAGGCGCAGCCACAGGCGCACGGCCTGATGGTCGGAGTGGGACAGGCCCGCCTCGCGTCCCGGGGCTTCGGGCATGTCGATGGAAAAATCCGGATTGTGTTGGGCCATGGTTGGCATGGTGCGCAAACTAGAGTGCTTTGGGTTCAGGGTTTGGCCGGATTTTAGTGAAAATTTCATGCATTAATAATTTAGGTATAAAGTAATTTTTGAAAAGCCAGGAACGGATCACTGTCATGAAAATTGTCTGCATAGGTGGTGGCCCCGCCGGCTTGTACTTCGCTTTGCTGATGAAGCAGATGAGCCCTGCGCATGAGGTGACGGTGGTGGAGCGCAACAAGCCCTACGACACCTTTGGCTGGGGCGTGGTTTTCTCCGATGCCACCATGGACAATATGCGCGACTGGGACCCGGTGACAGCCGCGCAGATCGAGCAGGCTTTCAACCATTGGGACGATATCGAGTTGCTATTCAAAGGACGAAAGATTCGCTCCGGCGGGCATGGTTTTGTGGGGATTGGCCGCAAGCATCTGCTCAATATCCTGCAAGCGCGTTGCGAACAGCTGGGTGTGAACCTGGTGTTCGAGACCGATGTGCAAAGCGACGAGGACTATCCGGATGCCGACCTGGTGATTGCCTGCGATGGCGTGAACTCGCGCATCCGCAGCAAATACGCCGACATCTTCAAGCCCGATATCGTCACCCGCCCCAATCGCTATATCTGGCTGGGCACGAACAAGGTCTACGAGGCATTCACCTTTGACTTCGTGCGCACGCCGCATGGCTGGTTTCAGGCGCATATCTACAAGTTCGACGACAAGACCTCAACCTTCATCGTGGAGACCACGGAGGAATGCTGGAAAGCCAGCGGCCTCGACACCGCCGATCAAGAGCAGTCCATTGCCTTCTGTGAAAAGCTGTTCGCGGACAATCTTCAGGGCGAGAAACTGATGACCAATGCCCGTCATCTGCGCGGCTCGGCCTGGATCAATTTTCAGCGCGTGGTCTGTGACCAGTGGTGGTTGCAAAACCCCAAGGGCAGCCATGTGGTGCTGATGGGCGATGCCGTCCATACGGCACATTTCGCGATTGGCTCAGGAACCAAGCTGGCGATCGAGGATGCGATCGAGCTGGCACGCCAGTTCAAGCAGCGGGGTGATGCGGCTGCGCATATTCCCGAGGTGCTGGCGGCCTATCAGGAAGCGCGTCGCGTTGAGACGCTGCGCATTCAGAACGCGGCCTGGAATGCGATGGAATGGTTCGAGGTCTGCGGCCAGCGCTATTGCGACCAGCTGGAGCCCGAGCAGTTCATGTACTCCATGCTCACGCGCAGTCAGCGCATCAGCCATGAGAACCTGCGCCTGCGTGATGCGCAGTGGCTTGGCGGCTATGAGAAATGGCTGGCCGAAAGAGAGGGTGTCGCGGTCGATGCCAAGGCGCCGCCGCCCATGTTTCTGCCCTATACCCTGCGCGGCCTCACGCTGAAGAACCGTATCGTGGTCTCACCCATGGCGCAGTACTCTGCGGTTGATGGCGTGCCTGGTGAGTTTCACCTCGTTCACCTGGGTGCGCGTGCGCTCGGCGGTGCAGGTCTGGTGTTCGCCGAGATGGCATGTGTCAGCCCCGAGGGGCGCATCACGCCCGGCTGCCCGGGTACTTATAGTGCTGAGCAAAAGCAGGCCTGGAAACGCATCAGCGACTGGATTCACGCCAACACCGATGCCAAGTTCGCCATGCAGATAGGCCATGCGGGTGCCAAGGCCTCGACGCGGCTGGCCTGGGAAGGTACGGATCTGCCGCTGGAGCAGGGCAACTGGCCCATCATGGCCGCGTCGGAGCAGCAATATCTGCAGGGAGTGAGCCAGATCTCCAGGGCCATGACACGCGCCGACATGGATGAGGTGCTGCAGCAGTTTGTGCATGCTGCGCACATGGCGGCCGACATCGGCGTGGACTGGCTGGAGCTGCACTGTGCGCACGGCTATCTGCTGTCCAGCTTTATCTCGCCGCTGACCAACCAGCGCAGTGATGAATACGGCGGCAGCCTGGAAAACCGTCTGCGCTTCCCGCTGGAAGTGTTCAAGGCCATGCGCGCCGTTTGGCCTCAGGACAGGCCCATGTCCGTGCGCATTTCTGCCCATGACTGGGTGCCGGGTGGCATCACGCCTGAAGATGCGGTACAGATTGCCAAGGCCTTCAAGGCTGCGGGTGCCGACCTGATCGACTGCTCGTCGGGGCAGGTCAGCAAGCTCGAAAAGCCGGTGTTCGGCCGCATGTATCAAACCCCGTTTGCCGACCGCATCCGACAGGAGGCTGGCATTGCCACCATGGCTGTGGGAGCGATCAGCGAGGCCGATCATGCCAACAGCATCATTGCCGCAGGGCGTGCCGATCTGTGCGCGATTGCCAGACCGCATCTGGCCAATCCGGCCTGGACGCTGACCGAAGCCGCCAAGATTGGCTACACGCCTATCGTCTGGCCCAAACAATACTTCCAGGGCAAGCGCCAGATGGAAGCCCTGTTCGAGCGCGAGAAAGCGCAGCAAGCCGCAGCCAAATGAAACACCCCCTGAGTCGCCTCGCGCCTTCCCCCGCTCTCAGCCCGCGAAGACGCAGCCCACGCTGCGGGGCGGTCCCTTTTCTGCTGCCACTGGCTGGAGTGCGCCAGTTTTGTGGGCCAGCTGTCTGGAGAGTTCAATGACAGGCGATCTGAACGATCAACATGCGCTGGTGACGGGCGCGGGCCAAGGCATTGGCGAGGCGATTGCACGCCAGTTGCTGGAGCAGGGCGCTCGCGTCACGGTGCTGGGGCGTCGCGCCGAGCCGCTGCAGAAACTGGTGCAAGAGCACCCCGGTCAATGCCAGATGGTGCTGGCCGATGTGGCGGATGAATCACAGGTGAAAGCGGCGTTTGAAAAGGCAGCGGCTGCGCAAGGTGCTATCAATATCCTGATCAACAACGCAGGTCAGGCCGGCAGTTCACCGTTCATGAAAATGGATGCCGCGCATTGGCAGCAGATGCTGGCGGTCAATCTCAGCGGCACCATGTACTGCATTCAGCAAGTGCTGCCGGCTATGTTGGCATCAGGCCGGGGTCGCATCGTCAATATGGCCAGCACGGCAGGACTGGTGGGCTATGCCTATGTCGCGGCCTATGTAGCGGCCAAGCATGGCGTGGTGGGCCTGACGCGAGCCCTGGCGCTGGAGTACGCCAAGACCGGGATCACCGTCAACGCCGTCTGCCCCGGCTATACCGAAACCGAGATTGTCAAAACCAGCATTGACCGCGTTGTAGCCAAGACCGGCCGCACACCAGAGCAGGCAATGGCTGAGTTCGTCAAATCCAACCCCCAAGGCCGCCTGGTGCAGCCGCACGAGGTGGCTGACGCCGTGCTGTGGCTATGTGGTCGAGGCGCATCAAGTATTACCGGGCAAGCCATAGCCGTCGCTGGTGGCGAAGTCATGTGACCCGGATTTTTGGAGACAGACATGAGTGAATATGCAATCGATCCAGCGCTGCAAGCTGGCAATCACAAGCTGCTGGCCGGCTATAGGGCCACGCATTTCCAGTGGCAGGTGACAGATGGCGTGGGAACCATCACTCTCAATCGTCCGGAGCGCAAGAATCCGCTGACGTTTGATTCCTACGCCGAGCTGCGCGACCTGTTTCACCAGCTCAAGTGGGCGCAGGATGTGAAGGCCGTGGTGCTGGTCGGCGCGGGCGGCAACTTCTGCTCGGGTGGTGATGTGCATGAAATCATCGGTCCGCTGGTCGCGCTCAAGGCTCCCGAGCTGCTGATGTTCACCCGCATGACGGGCGAGCTGGTCAAGACCATGCGGGCCTGTCCGCAGCCCATCATTGCGGCAGTCGATGGGGTGTGCGCGGGTGCTGGGGCCATCATGGCCATGGCCTCGGACATGCGCCTTGGCACTGCGCGCAGCAAGACTGCGTTCCTGTTCAACCGCGTGGGGCTGGCGGGCTGCGATATGGGGGCCTGCGCCATGCTGCCGCGCATCATTGGCCAGGGCCGCGCGAGTGAGTTGCTCTATACGGGACGCAGCCTGGGCGGCGAGGAGGGCGAACGCTGGGGCTTCTTCAACCGTCTGTGTGAGCCCGAGAGCTTGCCGGCCGATGCGCAGAAGCTGGCCGCCGATCTGGCCGCCGGGCCCAGCTTTGCCAACGGCATCACGAAGACCATGCTGCACCAGGAATGGGCCATGACGATTGAGCAGGCGATTGAAGCCGAAGCGCAGGCCCAGGCGCTGTGCATGCTGACCGAGGATTTCTCGCGTGCCTATCACGCGTTTGTCGCCAAGCAAAAACCGGTCTTTCAAGGAAACTGACATGGCAGACACCAGCTATCTGAAGTGGCCTTTTTTCGAGCCCCATCACGCACGTCTGACACAGTCGCTGGATGCCTGGGCACGGCAGAGCATTGCACATGCGCATGGCCCCGATGTGGATGCCGAATGCCGCAAACTGGTCAAGTCCCTGGGCGAGGCTGGCTGGCTGCGTCATGCGGTTGCGGGCACGGCCTATGGCGGTGCCGCAGAGCATATTGATACAAGAGCCATCTGCCTGATCCGGGAGACTCTGGCGCGTCATAGCGGGCTGGCCGACTTTGCGTTTGCCATGCAGGGTCTGGGCTCGGGGGCGATTTCTCTGGCGGGCAGCGAGGAGCAGAAAAAGCGCTATCTGAGCCTGGTGGCCAGGGGCGATGCGATCTCGGCCTTTGCGCTGTCCGAGCCCGACGCCGGCTCGGACGTGGCGGCCATGGCCTGCGAGGCCAGGCTGGAAGGTGATCACTATGTGATCAACGGGGAAAAGACCTGGATTTCCAACGGCGGCATCGCGGACTTCTATGTCGTCTTTGTGCGTACCGGCGAGGCTGCCGGCTCGCGCGGCCTGTCCGCGCTGATTGTGGACGCCGACACATCGGGCTTCGAAGTGGCCGAGCGCATCGACGTCATTGCACCGCACCCGCTGGCGCGTTTGAAGTTTTCGAACTGCCGCGTGCCTGCCGCTCAGCGCATTGGCGTGGCGGGCGAGGGCTTCAAGGTGGCGATGCGCACGCTCGATGTGTTCCGCACCTCGGTGGCCGCCGCATCGTTGGGCTTTGCGCGTCGAGCCATGGATGAGGCCTTGCAGCGCGCGACCAGCCGCAAGATGTTCGGCGGCGTGCTGGCCGATTTCCAGCTCACCCAGGCCAAGCTGGCGCAGATGGCCACGCAAATCGACAGCGCGGCGCTGCTGACCTATCGCGCAGCCTGGTTGCGCGACCAAGGCGAGAACGTGACACGGGAAGCCGCCATGGCCAAGATGACGGCGACCGAAAACGCCCAGCAGGTGATCGATGCTGCCGTGCAGATCTGGGGCGGCCTGGGCGTGGTCAGCGAGCAGCCCGTGGAGCGCCTTTACCGGGAGATTCGCGCCCTGCGCATCTACGAAGGCGCGACCGAGGTGCAGCAGCTCATCATCGGTCGTGACCTCATCAAAAGCCATGGCTGAAAGCGCTCACCCCAAAAAGAACATCAGCCTGTTTTGGCCAAAAGGAGTGTGAGTCATGTCGTACACCGCGCATATCGATACCTTTGCTGCCGACAACCTGCCGCCACCCGAGCAGCAGCCCGAGTTCATTTTCGAGCTGCCCGAGCTGCGGTTCCCCGAGCGGCTGAACTGTGCCGTGGAGCTGCTGGATAGACATGTGAGCGAGGGGCGCGGTGATCGCCTGTGCATTCAGGCCGAAGGCCTGCGCTGGAGTTATGCGGATCTGCAGCTCAAGGCCAATCGCATCGCCAATGTGCTGACGCAGGAGCTGGGATTGCAGCCCGGCAATCGCGTGTTGCTGTGCGCACCCAACAACCCCATGATGGTGGCCTGCTGGTTTGGCGTCATCAAGGCCGGGGGCATTGCCGTGGCCGCCATGCCGCTGCTGCGGGCCAAGGAGCTGTCCACCATCATCGACATAGCGCAAATCAGCCATGCGTTGTGCGATGCGGCGCTGCGCACCGAGGTACAGGGCGCACAGGAAAAAACCAGCACGCTCAAGGCCGTGCGCTATTTCAACAGTGTGCAAGCCGATGCACTGGAGCGCCTGATGGAGCAGGCGGGCGATGACTTCCAGGCCGTGGAAACCGCAGCGACCGATACTTGCCTGCTGGGCTTCACCTCAGGCACCACGGGCGTGCCTAAGGCCACCATGCATTTTCATCGTGATGTGATGGCGGTCTGCGCCTGCTGGCCCGTGCATACGCTGCGTGCCAATGCCGACGATGTGTTCATAGGCAGCCCGCCGCTGGCATTCACCTTCGGTCTGGGTGGGCAGGTTCTGTTTCCGATGTCCATCGGTGCCAGCATGGCCTTGCTGGAGAAAGCCGGCCCCGTGCAACTGGTGGATGGCATTGAGCGATTTGGTGCCAGTGTGGTGTTCACGGCGCCCACGTCCTACCGTGTGATGGCCCAGCAGGGCGAGCGCATCCGCCGCACCCGGTTGCGCAAATGCGTGTCGGCGGGCGAGGCCTTGACTGCCTCCACACGAGCGCTGTGGAAGGACGCGACCGGTATTGAAATCATTGACGGTATCGGCTCCACCGAGATGCTGCACATCTTCATCTCGCACCGCGAAGAGGAGGCTCGTCCCGGTGCCACCGGCAAGGCCGTGCCCGGCTATCGTGCCAAGGTGGTGGATGATGCGGGGCTCGAGGTACCGCCCGGCACCGTGGGCAGACTGGCCGTGCTGGGACCCACGGGATGCCGCTATCTCAACGACAGCCGTCAGGCCAAGTATGTGAGCCGGGGCTGGAATCTGACGGGCGATGCCTATCTGATGGATGTCGATGGCTATTTCGTTTATCAGGCACGCACCGACGACATGATCATCTCGGCCGGATACAACATCGCCGCGCCTGAAGTCGAAGAAGCCCTGATGCAGCACGGTTCTGTGGCGGAATGCGCGGTGATTGGCGTGGCTGACAGCGAGCGAGGTCAGATCGTCAAGGCTTTTGTGGTGCTGCGTGCCGGCCATGTGGCCAGCGATGCCATGGTCATGGAGCTGCAGGACTTCGTGAAGAGCCAGGTCGCACCCTACAAATATCCACGGGCCATACAGTTCGTCGATCAACTGCCGCGCACGGCCACGGGCAAGTTGCAGCGCTTTCGCCTGCATCAAACCTGATTGCTATGTTTTTAAAAGCTGCACGCGCTGATTGAAAAGCGCTGCAGGCAGATTTTGCTGAAGGAGCTGTTTGGGTATGAATGAAGTGGCAATGGCTTCAAAACGCTTTGTGACGCAGTCGCCGATTCGTTTTGCGCACTGCGATCCGGCGGGCATCATCTTCTTTCCGCAGTATCTGGTGCTGTTCAACGGGCTGGTCGAAGACTGGTTCAACCACGCACTTGGCCTGAGCTATGCGGACATGGTGCACAAGGACAATGTGGGTCTGCCCATCGTGCACCTGGAGTGCGACTTTCGCGCCATCACCCGCATGGGTGAAACTGTGGCGCTGGGCCTGTCGGTTGCCAAGCTGGGCAATCGTTCGCTGACACTCGATGTGGACTGCACAGGCCCTGACGGCCAGTTGCGTGTGAGGGCGCAGAAAGTGCTGGTCTTCACCAGTCTTCAAACCCATCAGGCCATCACTGCGCCGCAACATATCCGCCACGCAATCGAGCGTTGGCAAAGTTCATCCAATCCAACAGAAAACAGGAGTTGAACATGCAAGTACTGCTGCCTCCGGGCTGGCCTCGGCCCAAGGGATATGCGAATGGCGTGGCCGTCAGCGGCCGCCAGATCTATGTGGCCGGCATGATTGGCTGGGACGCCGAGGGCCGGTTTCATACCGACGACCTCGCGGCGCAGGCCAGGCAGGCTCTGCACAATATCGTCGAGGTGCTGCAGGCCGGTGGAGCCAGGCCCGAACATATCGTGCGCATGACCTGGTACATCACCGACAAGAAGGAATATCTGGCACAGCAGGCCGAGATCGGCAAGGCCTATCGCGAGCTGATTGGTTCATTCAACGTGGCCATGACGGCCGTGCAGGTGGCGGCCTTGATCGAGGACCGGGCCAAGGTGGAGATCGAGGTGACGGCAGTCGTGCCCGACTGATCGGCAATCTGCACACGCATAGCCGCTGGGCCTTGGGCGCAGCGGTTTTTTTACGGCTGCTGCCTTTGCAGTTTTACCGTGGTGCAGCGCGGTTTGAACAGGGGCGGCAGAGGCTGAGCTATCCTCAGGCCCAAGGAGCTGCCCTCCAGCCGTTGCAAACCCGCTGTTTTGTGAGATGCCATGAAACCGATATTTGACCCGTACCGACGCCATGTCCTTCAAGGCATGCGTGCCGCAGCATTGCTGACGGGTGGCGCCATGCTGCTAAGTGCCTGTGGCAAGAAGACACCCAAGGCCGCTGCCGTTCCTGCCGGTGCTACCGTGCTGGCGCTTGGAGACTCCTTGACGCAAGGTGTTGGCGCCAATGCAGATGCCGGCTACCCCAGCCTGCTGGCCGAGCGCACGGGCTGGAAGGTGGTGAATGCCGGTGTTTCGGGCGAGACCAGCCAACAGATTGCGGACCGTCTGCCGGGGCTGCTCGATGAGCACAGGCCATCGTTGGCAATTCTGTGCGCTGGTGGCAACGACTGGCTGCAGCGCAGGAGCGAGCAAGTTGTGCAAGGCGAGATCACGCGCATGCTGCAGCTGTGCAAAGCAAGGGCGACGCCCGTGCTGTTGGTGGCCGTGCCGGAGCTGAGCCTGGGTGCCGCGTTGACGGGGCGCATGAAGGATCACTCCATCTACCAAACCTTGGCCAAGGACAACCGGGTGGCATTGCTGCCCGATGCCTGGAGCGAGGTGCTGGGCAATAGCGCCTTGCGCGCCGATCAGGTGCATGCCAATGCCGCAGGCTATGCGCGGTTCACCGAACTACTGGTGGCTCAAGCCCGGGCTTCTGGTTTTCTGGCGTAAATCACGGCTCGGCCCAGCGGCCGAGGGCCAAGCCGGCTTCAGAAGTCCAGCAGGCTCAAGCCCACGCTGAGTACCGTGCGCTTGTTGTTGTAGTCGATCAGGCTGTCGCCATAGCCGCTGAACAGCTGAACATGCAGGCGCAGATTGCTCTTGCCGCCGTTCCAGCCTTCGCCCAGAGTGCGCAGCCACTCGATGCGACCGGAGCCCTTGCCCTTGCCCAGCGAGCCACGTGCGGTCAGGCCCAGGTAGTTCTGCTCGTTGACGTTCCAGCCCAGCTTGACTTCACCGCGACCGATGTAGTCCTGGATATGGGGGTTGTCGTCCTCGAGCGCGCTTTCCTTCATGCGCTGCCAGGCTTTCAGATGCAGTTGCCAGCGGTTGCCCAGCTCGGCCCCGGTCATCAGATACCAGCGGTTCCAGCTGCGCGAAAGCGGGTTGCTCTGGCCGTTCGACTGATGCGCTATGCCTATGCCCGAGTAGCGCCAGCGCCAGCCTAGCGGCAGTTGGGCGTCCGTCGGGTAGACGTAGAACACCTCGGGCTCGTGGTCGGTGGTGCGGAAAGGGCGCGAGATATCGCCGTTGAACAGCTGCCAGTAGGACTGCTGGGTATAGCCGAACCACAGCGAATCCTTGCCCTTCGAGGTGGGGCCGGTCAGCAGGCCGGAGGCAATCTTGGTGCGGGCCGAGAGCTGCAGGCGCATCTCGTGCTTCTGGTAGGGCTGCTCGGTTGCCAGGCCTCGGCTGGGTGAATAGGGCTGCTGATTGACCTCGTCGCCCACCACCACGGAGACCGACATGGGGCGATAGCCGCGGAAGTTGAAGGTGCCGCAGTCCGTACCGGGCTCCAGCTCGAAGTAGCGCGAGACCTCGGTGTAGCGCGGATCGCGGCAGCCGCCGTTGGTGGGCGAGAGGCCCAGGCCTCTATCGGCGCTGGCGACAGTCGCCGCAGCCGCACTGGCGGGCGCGTCGTTGTTGGCCGAGGCGGTCGCGGCAGTGAGAGCAGGCGCAGCTTGTGCGCTGGCTGCAGGCGCACTCCAACCGGTGGCCTGTGGCGCAACCGCCGGGCCTTGCTTGAGTGCCCAGGCATCAAAGCAGGCCAGGCGATCATTGTTGCTGGTGGTGGCAGAGCATTGCTGCCAGCTTTCGGGGGGCGGCAGTTCCGCGCTGCTTGCGGTGGCCGGGTTCAGGCCGCCGACCAGTGTCAAGCCTATGCTCAGGGTCAGGGGGGACTGGGTGAAGAAGCGAATACTCATGGGATCAATCAATGCACAGGCAGTACAAGGCCCGACCCTGCTCAGGGTTGGGCCTTGCGCATGATGAACGCGCGGGGTGGATCATTTTCCCCCTCCTGGTAACTGCCGTGAATTTCTGTACCGCAGCTGCCCTCGACCACCTCACCCAGCCAGGTGGAGGTGATGCGTGAGCCGTCTGCGCTTTCCTCAAGCGTGACCGTGCCTTCGTTCACATCGCCGACCATGGGGTGGCTGCTGCCCGGGCGGCTGATGCTGCCTTTGACATTGCCTTCCCATTCGGGGTGCGGGCCCAGCACCATGCGGGCGGTTTCCTCACTGCCGGCGACGGAGCCCGTCCATACGCCTTGCAGCTGCTTGTCGCTCATCTGCCAGTCTTGCGCGCAAGTGCTGGCGGGCTTGGCGTCGAACTGCGCGCAAGCATTGATGGAAAAAGCGCTGGCAGCTATGAATATCAAGGTTCTCAAAGTCATCTCGGGTCTTCAGTTGGTGGCGCCCGGCGCCGCCTGATTCTTGCGTGCAGCAAATTCTTCGCGCAGCTTGCGCAGCTTCTCGCGCGGGTCTTCCTTGGCCGTGGCTGCATCGAGGCCCATCTCCTTGATGAAGCGGCTGGGCTGGCAGGCCACCATTTCGCGGCCTTTCTTGCGGCGCTTGGTCCAGCTCACGGCCAGCGTGCGCTGGGCGCGGGTGATGCCCACATACATCAGGCGGCGTTCTTCCTGCAGCCGCGCTGCCGTTTCATCGCTGACCTTTTGCTGCTTGCCGTCGTCGTCGTCGAGCTTGAACGGCAGCATGCCCTCGGTCACCCCGACCTGCATGACATGGGGCCATTCCAGACCCTTGGAGGCATGGAGGGTGGAGAGCACGACCATGTCCTGCTCCTTCTCGCGCTCGCTGATGGTGGACAGCAGGGCAATGTTCTGCGAGACCTCCAGCAGGCTCTTGACCTCGGTCTGGGTGCCGGCGCCTGCAGCATCTTCTATCTGGCCGCCGGCTCGCTGGGCCATCCAGTCGCAAAACTCCAGCACATTGCTCCAGCGCGCGGCGGCGACGGACTCGCTGTCTTCGCTGTCATACAGATACTGTTCGTAGCCAATTTCCTTGAGCCAGTCGATCAGAAAGCTGCGTGAGGCTTCAAAGCCCAGGGTGTGGCGGGCGCGGTATTCCAGGTCGTTGATGTAGCGTCCGAATTCCAGCAGACTGTCGAAGGCCTTGCGTGGCAGCGCCTCCGGGAGCATCGCATTGAACAGCGAGCCGAACATGCTGAGCTTGTGCGCAGCGGAGAATTCCCCGAGCTTGCCCAGCGTGGTGTGACCAATGCCGCGCTTGGGGGTGCCGATGGAGCGCAGAAACGCCGGGTCGTCGTCGTTGTTGATCCAGAGACGGAACCAGGCGCACAGGTCCTTGATCTCGGCGCGGTCGAAAAAGCTGGTGCCGCCCGAGACCTTGTAGGGGATGCTGGCCTTGCGCAGCGCCTTCTCGAAGGGCTTGGCCTGGTGGTTGGCGCGGTAGAGGATGGCGAAGTCCTTCCACGCGGGCTGCGGGTTCATATTGGCACGCAGGCTCTGGATGCGGGCCACGGCGCGCTCGGCCTCGTGCTCTTCGGTGTCGCAGTCGACGATGCGTACGGGTTCACCCTCGCCGAGTTCCGAAAACAGTGTCTTGGGAAACAGCTTGGGGTTGGGGCCGATCACATTGTTGGCGGCGCGCAAGATGGCGCTGGTGGAGCGGTAGTTCTGCTCCAGCTTGATGACCTTGAGCTGCGGAAAGTCCACGGGCAGCTTCCTGAGGTTGTCCAGCGTGGCGCCACGCCAGCCGTAGATCGACTGGTCGTCGTCGCCCACGGCCGTGAAGTGGGCGCGCTCACCCACCAGGAATTTCAGCAGCTCGTACTGCGTGGCATTGGTGTCCTGGTATTCGTCCACCAGTACATGGCCCAGCAGGCGTTGCCATTTCTCGCGCACCTCGGGGTGGCCGCGCAGCAGACGCATGGGCATGCCGATCAGGTCGTCGAAGTCCACGCTCTGGTAGGCGGTCAGGCGCTCCTCATAGCGCTGCATGATGAGCGCGGTGCTGCGTTCGTTGTCGTCCTGCGCCATGGCCAGGGCCTTGCGACTGTCCCAGCCCTGATTCTTCCAGCCGCTGATGGTCCACTGCCACTGGCGTGCCGTCGCCACATCGGTGGTGCCGCCTGCGCAGTCCTTGAGGATGCCGGTGACGTCATCGGTGTCCAGAATGCTGAACTGAGGCTTGAGACCGAGAATGTGGCCGTCCTCGCGCACCATGCGCACGCCCAGCGAGTGGAAAGTGCAGATCAGCACCTCCTTGGCCTGGCGGCCTATCAGACCTGCGGCGCGTTCGCGCATTTCGGCGGCGGCCTTGTTGGTAAAAGTAATAGCGGCAATGCGCCGTGGCGCCAGACCGGTTTCGATCAGACGGCCGATCTTGTGCGTAATCACACGGGTCTTGCCCGAGCCGGCGCCTGCCAAAACAAGGCATGGACCTTCGGTGTAATGCACGGCCTGGAGCTGAGCGAGGTTGAGACCAGCAGACATGAAGCAGAGTGACCCATCATCAAAAACAAGGACTGGGAGCATACCGCTTCGCTGTAAAGAGCCCTGATGACAGCGCTCACAACTGACAAAAATCAGGGGCTCAGCGAGCCCTTCACCTACACGTGCACTCTGCTGTTACTTGAATAATTGTTGTAATAAGGTGTTAGTTGTGTAGCGTGAAGATTGCATCATGTCCGGCCTTGATCCCGACAGCGCCAGCGAATTGGCGATGGTTGAGGGATTCATTGTCTTTTCCTCAACAGTCAGGGTGCTGTGCATGGCGAGAACCATCGGTGAAGTGAGCTTGGCCGCAGAACTTTGGACGCCTGCCGTGCAGCAGCGCTTTGAAGCGCTGTTCGCCGTCGCAGCGCGCAAGTCGCTTTCCGCCTGGCGTCAGGTTCCGCGGCATGCGGCCGAAGTGCTGGTGATCGAAGGGCTGGATAGCCTGCTGGCCAGGGCAGAGGCGAGAGCCCCTTGCGTGGTCTATCTCGGCGGCGAGCCGGCCATGCAGCCGCTGGGGCGTTCTTCCCAGGGCTGGGTAGTACATCTTGATGTGGACTTCACGTTGTCCGATTTGATCGACATGCTCGACCGGGCTGCGGTTTTCCTCATGGACTGGAGGGCTAGACACCGCAGCAGCGCAGGCCTGAGTCTGCAGCGCGCCTTGGAGGAGCTTCAGCAGCAGGGGGCTGGGTGCCTGCATCGCTTTCAGATCAAGTCCTGGATCGCCTTGCCCGGCGGCGCCAACAGCGCGCAGAACATGCGCGTGCTGGCGCTGCTGTCGCGCGGGCCCATCGATGCCAGATCGCTGGCCGAACATGCCGGCATCGAGATGCGGCAGCTCTGGGCCCTGTTGTCGCTGCCCCAGCTCCAGTCCGTGCTGAGCTGCAGCCAGCCTGGCAGCGAGGAGCCCGCCGCCGCTGCAAAGCCGAGCGTTGCCAGGCAGCCGGCCGCTGCCGCGCCGCTGCAATGGATCAGCAAGCTGACGGGCTGGATTACCCGTGGAGGACGTACATGACATCTTTCATGCCCATGCAGCCTGGTCAGGGCCTGCTGCGGGTGAGTCTGCTGGGGCCCATGGGCATAGGCAAGACCACGGCTCTGCGCAGCCTGTGCGGGGAACTCATGGCGGGCAGCGATGTGCGCAACTTGGACAAGGCGGCGCACCACAAGGAGTTCACCACGGTCGGAGCGGAGTTTGGCGAGATTGACCTGGGCTCTGGAGAGCGACTGCAACTGGTAGGTAGCCCTGGTCAGGATCGTTTTGATTTCGTGCGCCGCTGGGTGCTTTCTGCATCGGTGGGCGCGTTGCTGATGGTGGACGTCAACGATGCGGGCGCGGTGGACTACGCCTGCGAGATGCTGATGGGGGTCGCAGAGCTGGACCGGGCACCTTTGATGGTCATTCTCAGTTGCCGTCCCGTCAGCGGAGCAAGGCTGGAGGCATTCAGCTCCGCCCTGGTTGCCAAAGGCCATGACCTCACCCCGCTTGTTGAGGCCGATCCACGTGATCGCCAGCAGATGCTGGATGCCCTGAGCGTGCTTGCATCGCTGTTGTCCTTGCAAAGTCAAACTCTATGAAGGCCCATACCTCCCTCGTGATTCCGCGACATGTCGTGGAGGCCGGTCAGGAAATCCTGGCGCGCGTGGTCGCCCCGGTGGCGGGCGTCCACATCGCCTTGCTCTGTACCCCTGACGGTTTCGAGATTTCAGCGCTGCGCATTCGCAGCGAACTGCCGACCGAACGACTGTCGGCCATGGCGGGCTCGCTCATGGCCATGGCCAAGGCCGTGGCCAATGAGATCGGACACAAGGATTGCAAGCGCCTGACCTTCGAGACGGAGTCGGGTACGGTGGTCTTCCAGGCGGTGAACGGCTCCTTCCCGGCCGTGCTCTGCCTGGTGGTGGATCAGAACGCCTTGCTGGGTCGCGCACTGTGGGCGGCCGGTGAGGTCGCCACAGGGTACCTGCCCTCTTGATCACAGGTTCACTGGAGTTCTGAGTCTGAGTGGGTGCGCCTCGGGCGCACGAGTTCCTTGTCTTGCTTTTTCAAAAGGTGGATTTATGGCCTCTATCCAGGATTCTCTGAACGCTTTGATGACCACAGACGGTGCCGTCTGTGGCGCTCTCGTGGACAGCGCCAGCGGCATGCTGATGGGCAGCGTAGGCGGCGGCGTGGACATGGAGCTGGCTGCGGCCGGCAACACCGAGGTCGTGCGTGCCAAGATCAAGACCATGCGCATGCTCAATCTCAACGATCAGATCGACGACATACTGATCACTCTGGGCAAGCAATATCACATCATCCGTCCCGTGGCCGCCAATGATGGCGTGTTCTTCTATCTGGTGCTGGACAAGGCTCGTGCCAACCTGGCGCTGGCGCGCCGCAAGACTGCCGATGTGGAAAAGGAACTCAAGCTCTGACGCGCTGTCCTCGTATCTGTCACAGCAGCCTGCCTTGCGCAGGCTTTGTTTTGGGGTAGGTCTGTACTGAAAAATTTTCATAGAAGGCCGCGAGAGGGTTGGAGCCGGTCGCTGTCACAATTTGTGCGTGTTGTCCGTTTTACTCATCACCTTCCCCTTCTTTGCATTGGTGGCTTGCGGCTTTGCCGCCACATGGCGCGCCGTCCTGCCCCAGGCGGCCATTCCTGGCCTCAATGCCTTTGTGCTGTACTTCGCGCTGCCTTGCATGCTGTACCGCTTTGGCGCGCAGACGCCGATTCATCAGCTGCTCGATATCCATGTCACCCTGGTCTATCTGTTCTGTGCGGCGCTGATGGTGGGCGTGACCGTGTTGCTGACACGCAGACGCCTGGGCTGGAACGATGCCGCATTCGGCGCTTTGGTGGCCGCGTTTCCCAACACCGGCTTCATGGGCGTTCCCATGCTGGCGGCGCTGCTGGGCGCGCAGAGCGCGGGGCCGGTGATCGTGACCATGACCATCGACATGGTCATCACCACCTCGGCCTGCATTGCGCTGTCGCGGCTTGATCTGGCGGGAGGGCAGGGGATCTGGTTGGCGGTACGCAATTCGCTCAAGGGCATGGCGTCCAATCCCATGCCCTGGTCGATTCTTCTGGGCGGTCTGGCGTCGGCCATGGGCTGGGTGTTGCCCGGCCCGGTGGACAAGACCGTGGCCATGCTGGCCGCAGCAGCTTCGCCGGTGGCCTTGTTCACCATCGGTGCGGTGCTGGCGCGCTCGCAGATGAACAGCCATGAGCGCGTGGCGGCGCGCGACTATGTGCCGATTGCGCTGGCCAAGCTGCTCGTCCATCCGCTGCTGGTCTGGACTGTCGGGTTGGCGGCGATCTCCATGGGCTTGGGGCTTCAGCACGAAACCCTGGTGGTGCTGGTGCTGCTGGCGGCCCTGCCTTCGGCCAGCAATGTGTCGCTGCTGACCGAGCGCTACGGCGCCCACAGCGGCCGCGTGGCGCGCATCATCCTGGTATCGACCAGCCTGGCCTTTCTCAGCTTCTCCGCCGCGGTGGCGCTGATGACCTGATCAAAAACAAGAGCGGCTTGCGCAAGGCTACCCTGCGCAAACCGATGTTTGTATCCTGAATCTCAGATCAGGCATGCCCCGAGAGAGGCAGCCAGCAAGAGCCGCCTCGCAGCAAAGGCTGCCGTCCCCTTGAGGGGAAGCCGCGAAGCGGCTCAGGGGTGGCTCAATACTCCCAGAACATCCGCTGCAGTTCCTTGGTATTGGCGCCCTTGGTCAGCGCCAGCATGGTCAGCAGGCGTGCTTTTTCGGGGCGCATATCGTGGGCGACCACCCAGTCGTACTTGTCGTCGGGCTGCTCGGCATTGCGCAGCACAAAGCCGTAGGGCACGCGTGACGAGCGCACGATGAACACGCCCTTGCCGCGTGCATCCTGCAGCGGCTTGACCATGCGGTCGGCCACCGAGCCATTGCCGGTGCCGGCATGGACGATGGCCTTGGCGCCGGCATCGACCAGGGCATTCACGGCCGTGGGCTGGACGCTGCCATAGGCATAGACGATGTCCACCTGAGGCAGCTTGTCGATGTTGTCGATATTGAACTCGGAGTTCATGGTGTGGCGCTTGACGGGGGCGCGGAACCAGTAGTTCTTGCCCTCGACCACCATGCCCAGCGGGCCCCATTGGCTCTTGAAGGCACCGGTCTGGATGTTGATGTCCTTGTTCACATCACGGGCGGTGTTGATCTCGTCATTCATGGTGACGAAGACGCCCTTGCCCCTGGCGTCCTTGGAGCCTGCCACGCTGACGGCATTGACCAGATTCAGCGCGCCATCGGCGGACAAGGCCGTGCCCGGGCGCATGCTGCCGACCACGGCAATGGGCTTGTCGGTGTGCACGGTCAGGCTCAGGAAGTAGGCCGTCTCGGCCAGAGTGTCCGTACCGTGGGTGACGACGATGCCGTCCACATCAGGCTGCTTGGACAATTGCGAGACACGCTTTGCCAGGGTCAGCAGATTGTCGTTGGTAAAGCTCTCGGACGCGATCTGGAACACCTGCTCGCCGCGCACATTGGCGATCTGGGCCAGCTCGGGCAGGCCGGCCAGCAGCTTGTCCACAGGCACCTTGGCGGCCGTGTAGGTGGCGCTGTTGACGGTCGAGGCACCGGCACCCGCAATCGTGCCGCCCGTGGCCAGCACCACCACATTGGGTTTGGCTGCCTGCGCCTTGGCCGCCTGCGCGGCCGCAGGCGATGCATCCTGCGCCAGTGCTGCGCCGGGGCCGGACAGAACGCCCAGAACGGCAATGGTGGCGGCCAGCAAGGACTGGCGGAAGACTTGTTTTTGCATGAAGTAGTGCTCCGTGATTGAATGAAACGGCCTCTTGTGGAGCCGAGCCTCACACCATGCAATAGCCATGCCGGCTTGCCCATTCGCGCAAATCCCGATGGATTTGCCAAGCGCCTGTAGTTTATATAAATTGATAGCTGTCAGGGCTTATGGGTAAAGGTCTGAAGACTTAAAACCCTTAAATTCCTAGAGGCTTTAAATGCTGAGCGGATCCACATCCACCAGCCAGCGCACCAGAGGCTTGTGCTCGGGCAGAGTGCGCAGCCAGTGCAGATACTGCTGCCAGGCATTGAGAAAGCGCAGCAGCGCGCTGCGGCTTGCGGCTTCCAGCAGCATCTGGGCACGCTCCACATTGGCCACGCGCTGCACTGCCATGGGGATCGGCGGGTAGATGAACACCTCGTCCAGATAAGGCAGCCTGGCCTCTTTGGCGACCTGGGTGGCGGCATTCAGAAAGGCCTGTGCGGCTTCCTGGGTGCGTGCATCGGCCCGGACTATGGCCTGGAAGGCATAGGGCGGCATACCGGCATCCAGCCGTTCCTTGAGCTGTTGCCTGGCAAACGCCGGGTAGTCATGCTTGCGCAGTGCGGTGTAGACGACGTTTTGCGGGTCGTGGCTTTGAATCCACATCTCCGGATGGCTGCCTTGGGCCTTCACATATTGCGCGTCGCGCCCGGCACGCCCTGCGGCCTGCATCAGCAGGCAGAACAGCCGCTCCGGGGCGCGATAGTCGCTGGAGTACAGCGCGCTGTCGGGTTGCACCGCCGCCACCAGCGTGATGCGCCGGAAGTCATGGCCCTTGGCCACCATCTGGGTGCCAACCAGCACATCCACATCGCCGGCATGCACCTGGGCCAGTTGCTCCTGCAGGCTGCCCTTGGCCTTGGTGGTGTCGGCGTCGATGCGTGCCACGCGGGCCGGATTGCCGTCGGGGCGCTGCACATTGCGCAGCAGCCGCTCCAGCTCTTCCTGCAACTGCTCCGTGCCCTTGCCCAGCGGCAGGATGTCGGGGTTGCCGCAGCTAGGGCAGGCAAACGGCACGCGCTGGGTAAAGCCGCAGTGGTGGCAGCGCAGTGTGCGGTCGCCCTTGTGAAAGACCTGGTGAGCGCTGCAATGGGGGCAGTCGCTTTTCCAGTTGCAGTCGGCGCAGAACAGCACGGGGGCAAAGCCGCGGCGGTTGAGCAGAATCAGGCTTTGCTCGCCGCGTTCGACGCGCTTGGTGATGGCCTCGATCAGCGCAGGCGAGAACACGGCGCGTTTGGGCTGCTGGCCCATGTCCACCATTCTCACCTTGGGAAGGCTGGCTGCGCCTGATCCGGCCGCGCCGATGCGGCTGGGCATATGCAGGCGCAGGTAGCGGCCGACTTCGGGTTCCGAGGCATGCCAGCTCTCCAGCGACGGTGTGGCGCTGCCCAGAATGACTTTGGCGCCGGCATCGCGCCCGCGCCAGATGGCCAGATCGCGTGCCGAATAGCGTGCGCCTTCCTGCTGCTTGTAGCTGGCGTCATGCTCCTCGTCGACCACAATCAGCGCCAGTTGCGGCACGCTGGCAAAAATAGCCATGCGCGTACCCAGCACGATGCGGGCACGACCCGTGTGAGCGGCCAGCCAGCTTTTGAGACGCTGCGGGTTGGTCATGCCGCTGTGCATGCTGACTACGGAATCCTTGCCGTACTGAGGCACGAAGCGGGCGACAAATCGCTCTTCCAGCTGAGGCGTGAGGTTGATCTCTGGCACCATCACCAGGGCTTGAGCCTCTGGGCTGGCATCCAGCACGGCTTGCACTGCACGCAGATACACCTCGGTCTTGCCGCTGCCCGTGCTGCCGTATAGCAGGAACGGGCCTGGGTTTTGCTCAATTTGCTCGAAAACCGAGGATTGCTCGGCGCTGAGTGCGAGCAAAGGCGTTGCGCTGCTGGCGTCCGGCGCGTGAGCCATCGTCTCGGTGCTCGCTTGTGCTGCTTCGGCCACTGGTGCCTGTGCCTTCTTGCGCTTGCCGGCCGATGTCTTGGCCGTCTTGGGCGGAGCCAGCCGCCGTGCCAGTTGTTCGGGCGACATATCGCGCAACTGAGGCGGCAACGCGGTGACGGCAATCTCGCCCAAGCTGCGCTGGTAATAGTGCGCGGCAAAAGCCACCAGCCGTCGCCAGGCCTGGTCCAGCGGCTCTATGCCTTGCAGCAGGCCGGCAATGCGACGCAGCTCCACCCCGTCTGGAATGGCTTCGGGGGCGGCGGGCGTATCCCAGACCACCCCCAGCAATTCTCTCTTTCCCAAAGGAACGCGCACCAAGGTGCCGGGCTCCAGCCATGCATCGCTAACGTAGCTCAACAGATCACCTACGGCGCTGTGGGCAGGGGTCTGGACGGCAACGTAAACGATATGGGGCATGGAGTTGGATCAGGGGAAGGCGCTGCGGAGGCCGCAGCTCCTCAGAGCTATAGCAGATTTTGAGGCCTGCAAAGGCTTTGCGTTCTGTGGATAACTTTGTGAGAAACAATATGCGCGAAAGGCCTGAGCAAGTCCTGTTTGCGTTGGCAAGCCGGCAGGATGACTGAGTGGTTGAATAATTAATTTATTTAAAACAAAGACTTATATGTGTTCATGGCGGGATGGGGAGGTTGCTTTGGCAGAGTGTTGGCAGGGAGTCTGCCTCGCCATATCTGTGCATAAATCAGGCGACGAGTCACTGTCAACCGAGAAGCTCCCTAAACCTAAATGCGTTCAAACCGCAGCGCAAAGTCCTTAACTTCTCAAAAAAATAGCACTAGAGCAAGCAGCCATGAGACGTGCAGTTATCTCGGAGCATCCCTATGTGGATAACTTCCGTCAATCGACGCGGAGGTCGGTGAAAAAATAAAAAAGCGCCAAACACTGCTGGCGCCGAATTTTTCAGGGTCTGAGATTTAGTGATTTGAAATCAATGATTTGCTGCCGCTTTACTGCATCTCAGGCCAGTGATTGTCGTTCAATAACCATTTGATCTTATCGGGTGATTGGGGCCGTTGTTCTGCAACAAATACCTGTGAAGGCATTGGTTGCAGGTGGAGTCAGCCCTTTGTGCGCAGCAGGCGCGAGTGGCTGTGCACGGCCTCGACCAGCGCGGCCACATGTTCGGGCGGGGTGAACTGGCTGATGCCGTGACCCAGATTGAAGATATGGGTGGGGCCGGTGGTGCTCTTGTCGGTATGGGGCTTGCCAAAGCTGTCCAGCACGGCGCGCGCCTGGGCGGCGACCTGCTCGGGTGCGGCAAACAGCACATTGGGGTCGATATTGCCCTGCAGCGCCTTGCCTGGGCCGCCAACCTCGCCGCCCACGATGGCACGAGCCTTGCCCAGGTTGGCCGTCCAGTCCAGACCCAGCACCTCGCAGTCGATGTCCTTCATGTCCTGCAGCCAGATGCCTCCACCCTTGGTGAAGACGATGCGGGGCACATCGCTGCCATCGACACCGGTGCGCTTGAGCTGAGCCAGCACGCGCTTGGTATAGGCCAGGCTGAATTCCTGGAACGCGCCGTCGGCCAGCACGCCGCCCCAGCTGTCAAAAATCATCACGGCCTGGGCGCCGGCATCGATCTGGGCGTTCAGGTACTGGGCCACGCTGTCGGCGTTGACTTCCAGGATGCGGTGCATCAGGTCGGGGCGCGAGTACATCAGCGACTTGACGGTGCGGTAGTCATCGCTGCCCTTGCCCTCGGTCATGTAGCAGGCCAGTGTCCAGGGGCTGCCAGAGAAGCCGATCAGCGGCACACGGCCATTGAGCACCTTGCGGATATTGGTGACGGCGTCAAACACATAGCGCAGCTTGTCCATGTCGGGCACGGCCAGCTCCGCCACGGCGGCCTCGTCACGCACGACCTTGGCAAAGCGCGGCCCCTCGCCTTCGGCGAACGACAGGCCAAGGCCCATGGCGTCGGGCACGGTCAGGATGTCGCTGAACAGAATGGCCGCGTCCAGAGGGAAGCGATCCAGCGGCTGCAGGGTCACCTCGGTGGCGTAGTCCACATTGGTGGCCAGGCCCATGAAGCTGCCGGCCTTGGCGCGGGTGGCCTTGTACTCGGGCAGGTAGCGTCCCGCCTGGCGCATCAGCCACAGGGGCGTGTAGTCAGTAGCCTGGCGACGGCATGCGCGCAGGAAGGTGTCATTGGTCAGGGGGGCGAAACTCATATGCTGATTGTCGCCCACTCCGGCTTTCCCATTCACCACAATCCCGAGCAGCAATTCAGCTCTCTGCGCAGGGATGGCGGTTGCCATGGCTTGTCATGCAACCGTCATCCAAATGTCGCGCGGGCTTCATCTGTGTTTTCCACAATGACGCCACGCAGACACACCGTGTGGCACAGGCAGGCCGCCAACTGCGTCCAACACCGGAGGAAAGCAGACATGAGGCATCCCGAGATTCTTGATGCGCTGAATGGCCAGAGCATCGCGACGACACCGTCATCGGCTCCCTCGCTTTCCCATCGACCCGCCAGTCCCGTGCATGCTGCCGCGCCCGCTTTGCGCCTGCAGGTGCGCTGGGCCCGACATCTGGATGAGGTTCGTCAGGCGCAGCGCCTGCGCTACCAGATCTTTGCCGAAGAAATGGGGGCTGTGCTGCAGACGCCCGTGGCTGGCTACGATATCGATGTCTTTGATGATTTCTGCGAGCATCTGATGGTCTGCGATGAAGAGCAGAACAAGGTGATCGGCACCTACCGTCTGCTGACTCCCGCTCAGGCCCAGCGTGCCGGCGGTCTGTACAGCGATCAGGAATTCGATCTCTCGCCCATCAACGCCTGGCGTTCGCAGATGGTCGAGCTGGGACGCAGCTGCGTGCATGCGGAGCATCGCCAGGGCGGCGTGATTCTGGCGCTCTGGGGAGCGTTGGCCGAATTCATGCAGCGCAACCGGCTCGAGGCCATGGTGGGCTGCGCCAGCATCCCCATGCAGTACCCGGGTCTGGCCCATGGCGAAGGCCCGGCACGCATCTGGCAGCAACTGCGCCAGAGCCATCTGGCCGAGTCCGAGCTGCAGGTGCGTCCCCGCGTAGCCCTGCCCGAGGAGCTGGCTTGTATCAGCAATGTCTCGGCTGATGCGTTGAAGGTCGAGCCGCCAGCGCTGATTCAGGGCTATCTGCGTGCCGGTGCCAAGGTGCTGGGGGCGCCGGCCTGGGACAGCGACTTCAATACGGCCGATCTGCCCATCATGATGCGCATGCAGGATCTACCCTCTCGCTACCGCCGACTGTTCGGGCGCATGAAGGCCTGAGGCGAGGGCAGAGCGCAAAAAGCCTGTGGTCATGCCACAGGCTTTTTTGATGGCTGGACGGGTCATGCAGCGTGGCTGGGCTCATCTTCCAGGCCTTCGGCAAACAGGCCCAGCGCCGTAACCATCAGGCCCAGCATGAGGAAGGCATAGGCTGCAATGGACAGCACCAGACTCATGCTGTAGCCCCATTGCAGAACAGAGCAGGCCCAATCCCAGGACCCATAAAGCGCGCTGCACTGATTGCTGGCCGGCATGTGCACATACCAGGTGACGGCGATCCACATCAGGATCAGCATCACCACCGTGGTGCGAAGCTTGTGTGATGGCGTCTGGTCCATGTTCTTGAGCAAGACCACCGGTATGGCTCCGCCCCAGACAAACATCATCAGCCAGCTGAGGGCAGGAGCCTGCGCCAGTGCCTGTTGCAACCAGTGCATCTTGGGCATGCTGTTGATGCTGGCAAGGACGTCCCAGGCAAAGGGCAGGGCCAGGCCGGCGATTGCCAGACTGGCCAGCGCCAGTGCACGCAACAGGCAAAGACGTTTGTGAGACGGCTGGTGGATAAGGTTGGCATGCATGGCTTACCTCCTGTGCAGTTCAGGCAGTCCGCAGTGGTCAACGCGCGCAAGGCTGGCAAAGGCTGGAAACTGCGGTTGCGCCTGGCTTGTGGGCCGTTCCAGTCTAGAGCTTTTGCCTGGTTTGTGCCATAGGCACTGTGCGCCTGTTTGAAGTCGCTCTCCAATCCAGGCCGAAGCCATGTCAGGTATTGCCGGTTTGAGCAGGGCGAGGCCGATGTGCCCAGTCGTAAAGTTGATTGCGCCACGTTCATTGAGCTGGCCGGGGCTGGCATCTGCCCACCCCTGGGACTAAGCTTGGTCTGCTCGACTCAGGGCCATGCCCCCGCAGTGCCGGGCAAAGGAGTTCTTATGCTGAGCCATTCTGCTGTGACGACGATGCTGCCGGTGATGGATATGGCGCGTGCTCGTGCTTTCTACGAAGAAAGCCTGGGTCTGCAGCCAGGAGAGCTGCGGCCCGATGGAAAGTTTGTCTACCTGGTTGGCGGCAGTGCGCTGGCGCTCTTTCCAAAGCCTGGCGGCACCAAGGCCGAGCACACTGCCATCAGCTTCCGGGTGCCCGACATCGCTGCAAGCATTCGGGAACTGAAAAGCCGGGGTGTGGTGTTTGAGGACTACGACTTTCCCGACTTCAAGACCGTCAACCATGTCTGCGTGCTGGGGTCCGAGAAGGCTGCCTGGTTCAAGGACACGGAAGGTAACTACCTCTGCCTGCACGAGGAAGTGGCGCCAGCCTGAATTGCGTCATGCTCTGCGCGCAGCAATGGCCTAGATCTGTTGGAGTGCGTCAAGTACCTCGCTCTTGGAGAGCAACTCGCTCATCACCACAGGCGGCTTGCCGGGCAGGTACAGCACGTAGACGGGTACGCCGCTGCGCCCCAGCGATTGCAGTGCCCGGGTGATGGCCGGGTCCTGGCGTGTCCAGTCGGCGCGCAGCAACTGCACCTGGTGCTGTGAAAAGGCGGCGAGTACCTCTGCATTGTTCAGCGTGGTGCGCTTGTTGACCTGGCAGGTCACGCACCAGGCGGCCGTGAAGTCCACAAACACCGGTTGGCCCGAAGTCTGGGCCGACTGAACCTTGTCTGCGGACCAGGGCTGCCAGAGTTCGCCGACCTGTGCCCTGACCTGATCCACAGGTTCTGCCTTGATCAGCGGCAGGGCGTAATAGGCCACGCCAACGGCCAGCAGCAAGGCGAGCGCTCCGAGGCTCAGGCGGCTCTTGCCGCGCAGGCCCAGGGCCCAGATCAGCGCGGCCAGCACCAGCAGCAGCGCCAGCAGGGCCGCCGCTGCATCCATGCCGCCCTGATGACCCAACACCCAGACCAGCCAGACCACGGTGGCAAACATGGGGAAGGCCATTGCGTGGCGGAAGGTCTGCATCCAGGGCCCGGGGCGGGGCAACCAGCTCACGACTGCGGGCACGAAGCTGGCCAGCAGATAGGGCAGGGCCATCCCCATGCCAAGCGCCGCAAACACCGTTAGCGCCTGCGCCGCTGGCATATCGATGGCAAAGCCCAGCGAGGCACCCATGAAGGGCGCTGTGCAGGGCGATGCGATAGCCACGGCCAGCACGCCTGAGAGAAAGGAGTCCAGCATCGGGTTGCGCGCCTGGGCGCTGGCAATGCTGCTGGGCAGCAGATTGCCGAACTCGAACAGTCCGGCCAGATTCAGTCCCAGCACGGTGAACAGCGCCGCCAGCAGCGACACCACCACGGGCGACTGCAGCTGGAAGCCCCAGCCCAGCTGCTGGCCCGCCGCGCGCAAGCCCAGCAGCAGTGCGCCGAGTGCCACAAAGGACAGCACCACGCCTGCGGTATATGCCAGGCCGCTCAGTTTCTGGGCATGGCGGTTCTGGCCATGACCCGAAAACCCCAGTACCTTGATGGCCAGCACGGGAAACACGCAGGGCATGAGGTTGAGGATCAGGCCACCGATCAAACCGCCCAGCAGTGCTGCCCAGAGGCTGCCTGCAGTGGCCGTATTGCCTGTCGTTGCGGGTTGTGAAGCGGTCTTGTTGGCCTCCAGCGCTGCGGCCAGGGCC
This sequence comes from Comamonas sp. GW821-FHT11H03, assembly GCF_058807955.1. Classification (NCBI taxonomy): domain Bacteria; kingdom Pseudomonadati; phylum Pseudomonadota; class Betaproteobacteria; order Burkholderiales; family Comamonadaceae; genus Comamonas; species Comamonas sp. GW821-FHT11H03. Next base: position 50,190 of record NZ_JBXARF010000012.1, on the reverse strand, counting down.
GGAGAAACGCCTGCGAGCGCGGGGGCGCTCCAGCGGCCCTGCACGGCCAGCTCGCTGCGCCAGCCAGCGCTTTCGCCGCGCTGCAGCGCGGCAGCGCGCTCAGCGGGCGGCAGGGCCAGCACCACGGCCAGTTGCGCCGCAGTTTCGCCGCGCATATCGGACAGGGGCATGTTCTCGCCCACCCATACTTCACCGTCCCAGTACTGCTTCCAGTCCTTGCCTGACTCTGCGGCATGCTTGAAGGTGTCGGAATTCTCGGGATAGAACTCCAGTGTCTTGCCCCTCAGGCTGGCGGGCAGTCCGGGTATGCGCAGTGTCACGCGGTCGTCGGGCAGGTTCGCGCCCTCGGCCTTGCCGGACTCAACAAGGGCCTGGCCGCTCTGGTTCAGCGTCTGGGGCTGGCCGGCCTGGGCCTGCACAAAGGCCTGGCTTTGCGAGGCGCTGCTGCCCTGAACGGGGATCTGCAGCTGGAAGTTGCCGGATTCGGGAATGCATTCCACGCGGCAGACCAGCCATTCTGCGGCCAGGCCCACATCCACCATGCCGGAGGCCGGTGCCTTGAAATCGGCCGCGACCTTGATGGGCACGGGCAGCAGCACCGTGTCCTCATAGCCATAGTTGACCAGGGGCCCCACGCGCAGCGCATGAGGCAGCGGCCAGCCGATGGGGCCGGCCTCCAGGCCTGGTGGCAACTGCCACTGCAGCACGGTGGGCAGGCCCGAATCGCCGGCATTCTTCCAATAGGTATGCCATTCGGGCTGATGGGTGATCTTCAGCCCCAGCCAGAAGATCTGGCCGGCGGCAATGCCCTCGGGGGCCTGGGCCACCAGCTCGGCCTGCACGCGCGGTGTCTGTACGGTGGCACCACCCGAAGCTGCATTCTTGAGCAGGATCTGCGCGCTGGCACCGGTGGAGAAGGCACAGACCCAGACGGTCAGCGCCAGCATCAGCCAGAGTGAAAGGTGCTGCGAGAGGCTGCGGGGTCCGGCGGTCAGGGAAGGGGCTTGAGAAGACATGGCGGACGGTGGGAGTCGGTGGCGGTGTTTTTGGTTCCCTGCATGGGGGCGGCCGATTGGCAAAACCAATGCTTGCATAGGCGCATGGTATTGGACAGAAGGCGCGGGTGGACTCCATCATGGCCTGGCCTACAAGGCTCAAACAGCCCGCAGCCGGAGCCGGTCGCAGCAGTCCGTTGCCGGGCAATGACAGGAGACAAGTATTATGGTGAATACTTCACGCCGCCGCTTTCTTGCCACCTCGGCTGCCTGTGCTGCCACCGCGCTGCCCTGGCATGCGGCCGCAGCGCCCGGCTATCCGGACAAGCCGGTACGGGTCATCGTGCCGTTTCCAGCCGGGGGCACCACGGACGTGGTGGCGAGGCTGGCCATGCAAAAGCTCGGCGAAATCACGGGCCAGTCCTTTGTGGTCGACAACAAGGGCGGCGCCAACGGTGTCATTGGCTCCGAGCTGGCGGCCCGCGCCGCGCCCGATGGCTACACGCTGCTGATGAACACGGCAGGAGCGCAGACCCTGAGTCCCGTGCTCTACAAGACCAGCTACGAGGCGCTGGCCAGCTTCGAGCCCATCAGTCATCTGTGCGATGTGGGCTTTGTGGTGATCGCGCGCAAGGACCTGCCTGTCAACAGCATGCCGGAGCTGATCGCCATGGCGAGGCAGGGCCGACCGCTGAGCGCCTCCTCGGGCAGCAGCATGATTTCGCTGATCACCGAGCAGTTCAAGAAGGTGGTCGAGGTGCCCGGCATCGTCAATGCCCAGTACAAGGGCACGGGCGCGCAGATGCAGGCCGTGGTGGCGGGCGAGGTGGACTTCTCGTTCGACTCCTTCACCTCGGTGGAAATGATTCGCGCGGGCAAGGTCAAGGCCCTGGCCGTGCTGCTGCCCCAGCGTGCACCGGCCTTGGCGCAGGTGCCCACGCTGCGCGAGCTGGGCATAGGGGGCATGGATTTCAGCTCCTGGTCGGGCCTGCTGGCGCCCAAGGGCACACCGCAGGAGATCGTGGGCTATCTGGCCCAGCAGATGGACAAGATCATGCAGATGCCCGATGTGACGGCCAGGCTCGCCGGCTACAACTATCTGCCGCGGCGCAGCACGCCCGAAGAGTTCGGACGGCTCATCGCCGCCGACCACGAGCGCTGGAAGCGCGTCGTCAAGGAAACGGGCATCACCCTGGGTTAGCGTCGCGCGGCGGCGCACCCGTACCCGCATCCGTGGCGAGGGTGGCCACGGTACTGGGCGGCTGGCCGCCCACTTCGGCCGGGATGGCGATGCGCTCGCAGGGGGCGGCCCGGGCCATCAGCGCATCGCTGTCCACGGGTGCCTGTGCTTCGAACTCCTCGCTCGCCTGGGCCTGCGCCGGCACCTCCATCCCTGCGGGCTGTGCCGGAGACTGGGCTGCAGCCGGCAGCATGTGCGCCTTGCGCCAGTTGCCCCAGCGGTAGTAGGCCAGCATCATCAGCATGGAGCAGACGGAGCTGATGGGAAAGCTCCACCAGATGGCATCCACGCCCATCACGGGTTGCAGCCAGCGTGCCACGGGAACGCGTATGCCCCACATGGCAATGGCCAGAATGAGCACCGGCGCCATGACCGCCCCCGTGGAACGCACCACACCGGCCAGCACAAACGTCACGCCGAAGAAGAGGAAAGAGCCGATGGCGATGTGGTTGAGGTGGCGGGCCACCTCCAGCGATGGGCTGCCTCCGGGCAGAAACCAGCCCAGCACATGGCGGTCCAGCAGCACGATGAGGGCGATCAGGCTGCCGGTCAGCGCAAGATTGCCCAGCATGCCGGCATGGGCCGTGGCGCTGACACGCTTCCAGAGGCCCGCGCCCACGTTCTGCGCCGCCATGGACGAACAGGCTGCGCCCATGGCCATGGCCGGCATCTGCACATAGGTCCACAGTTGCAGCGCGGCGCTATAGGCAGATGCCGTCTGCACGCCGTGTTCGTTGACCATGGAGATCATGGCGATCATGGCCAGCGAGATCATCACGATCTGCACGCCCATGGGCAGGCCCTTGACCACCAGAGTGCGCACAATCGTCAGATCGGGCTTGAACAGCCCCAACTGCCGGCGACCTATCCATAGCGGGTGGCGGCGCAGACGCAGCCAGCCCAGCAGGGCTGTAAAGCTCACGGCATTGGCAATCAGCGTGGCGACCGCCGAGCCCTGGATGCCCATGCGCGGCACGGGCCCCCAGCCAAAGATCAGCACAGGGTTGAGCGCCATGTCCAGTGCCACGACGACGAGCAGAAACCAGAACGGCGTTCGGGTGTCTCCCGCGCCGCGCAGGGCCGCCGTCACAAAGCTGAACATGAACAGCAGCGGAATGGCCAGAAAGATGACCTTGAGATAGGCCTCGGCCAGCGGCAGCGCCGCCTCGGGGGTGCTCATCCACTGCATGAGATGGCGCGAAAGTGGCCAGCCCAGCAAGGCAATCAGCAGTGAAACAACACCAAAAAACGTAGCGCTGGTGCCAAGCACCCGCTTGGCTTGCGCGATGTTTTTCGCGCCAATGCTCTGGGCAATCAGGATATTGGTCGCCATGCTGATGCCGAACACCGCACCGATCAGCGCAAACATCACATTGTTGGCATTGGCGGTGGCCGTGAGCGCGGCCTCGCCCAGGTGACCGCCGACCCAGATGGCATTGACCGAGCCGTTGAGCGACTGCAGCACATTGCCGGCCAGAATCGGCAGGGCAAAGACCAGCAAGGTGCTGGCAATCGGGCCCTGGGTCAGGTCGCGGGTCTGGGGCTTGGAGGTGGCGGTGCGCGCACTCTGGCGCGGGGCGCTTGCGGAGGCTTCAGGCATCGGGCCATTGTGGGGCATGTCGTCCGGTTGCGGATGACGGGAGGCCGGACCGAAGTCGGGAGCGAGACGTGGTTTTGTGGAGCTGGCGCAGCTACGATGATGGCCATGAGCAATATCCCGACCACTCCCGCAAGCGCGCTTCCCCGCTGGCCGTCACGCTTCTGGGCCCAGGCCTCGGCCCATGACTTTGCCCTGGCCCAGAGCAATGGTCTGGCCGCTGATACCGTGGCCGTGCTGCCCGTGGCGGCGGTGGAGCAGCATGGGCCGCACCTGCCGCTGTCGGTGGATGCCAGCCTGATAGATGGCGTCATCGATGCCGCTCTGGCGCAGCTGCCTGCCGAGCTGCCAGTGCTGTTTCTGCCGCCGCAGAACATCGGCTTTTCGGTCGAGCATACGCACTATGCGGGCACATTGAGCCTGCAGCCCGCCACGCTGATTGCGCTGTGGACGGAGCTGGGCGCCTGCGTGGCACGCGCCGGCATCAAGAAGCTGCTGCTGCTCAACGGCCATGGCGGCCAGGTCAGCGTGATGGACATCGTTGCGCGCGAGCTGCGCATCCGGCATGGCCTGCTGGTCTACAGCGCCAGCTGGTTCGGGCTGGTGGACGACGCGGCCAACCAGCAGTTCTGCGCGCATGAGCATCGCTTCGGGGTTCACGGCGGCGAAGTGGAGACTTCGATGATGCTGCATCTGGCGCCCGAGACCGTGCATATGGATCGTGCGCAGAACTTCGCCTCCAGCTCGGAGCTGCGGGCCGGCAAATACCACTTCATCGGCAATGGCCGCAGCGCCAAGCTGGGCTGGGCCATCGAGGACTACAACCCGGTCGGAGCCGTGGGCAATTCCGCCGCCGCGACGGCCGAGCGAGGCGCGGCCATGGTGCGTTCATCGGCGCAGGGCCTGGTCAGGTTGCTGGGCGAGATTCATGACCTGCCACTGAGCACGGTGGGGAACCAGCCGCAGCCGCTTTGAATTCAGGAGCTTATTGCGCAATATCGGTATGCATTCGAGATGCATTTTGTATTGAAAATCAATGCTATAAAGCGATATAAGCTACTTTAAAGATAGCAAAAACAGAAAGGCCCTGAAAGGCCACTGCAAAAATCTGTTTCATCGCGAGCCTCGTTCAACGCAAGCCGCCAAAAACTGGCGTGCTCCATGTGCGTGACAGCGAGCAAGACCAGGGCGGCCCTCGCCGCCGCGCCGCGAGGCTGTCGTCCCCTTCCGGTGCGAAGCACCAGAGAGCTGGAAGGCGCGCCAGCGCCATAGATCTGCTCGCAACACCGTAGGGCAGCGGCCGCAGCCTCTGTCAACGCCCTGAAAAACTGGCGCGGTCCGCAAAGAGACAGCGAGCAAGCGCCGCCGCGCAGCGAGGCTGTCGTCCCCTTTCGGTGCGAAGCACCAGAGAGGGGAAGGCGCGCCAGCGCCATAGATCTGCTCGCAGACACCGTAGGGCAGCGGCCGCAGCCTCTGTCAACGCCCTGAAAAACTGGCGTGGTCCGCAAAGAGACAGCGAGCAAGCGCCGCCGCGCAGCGAGGCTGTCGTCCCCTTCCGGTGCGAAGCACCAGAGAGGGGGAAGGCGCGCCAGCGCCACAGGGGGTGCTTACTGTTTAGCAATCTTTGCTGTGGTGATGACATCGCCCCAGCGCTTGATTTCCGACTGCAGCAGCTTGGCGGTCTGCTCGGGCGTGCTGGCCTGGGCCTGCACATTCAGTTCGCGCAGCTTCTTGGCGACCTCGGGGTTGTTGAGGGCGGCGTTGATTTCCTTGTTCAGACGCGCGATCACGGGGGCGGGTGTCTTGGAGGGCGCAGCCAGCGCATTCCAGGACGAGGCCACAAAGCCCTTGACGCCGGATTCCTGGGCCGTGGGCACATTGGGCAGCAGCGGCGAGCGCTTCTCTCCCGTCACCGCGAGCAGGTTCACGGCCTTGGAATTGATCTGGCCCATGATGGGCGTGAGAATTTCCACGGCCGCATCGATCTGCTTGCCGCGCAGCGCGGTCACCACGGCGGGGGTGCCGTTGAAGGGCACGATCTGGGCATCGATGCCGGCCGTGGTCTTGAACAGCTCGGCCGCCAGATGCTGGGTGCTGCCCACGTTGATGCTGCCCAGATTCAGCTTGCCGGGATTGGCCTTGGCATAGCTCACCAGCTCGCCCAGATTCTTGAAGGGCGACTTGGCATCGGTGATGACGCCAATGTCGAAGTAGCCCAGCGTGGAGATGGGCGTCAGGTCCTTGACCATGTCGAAGGGCAGGTTGTTGAACAGGTTCACCGTGACGGCGCTGCCGTTGGACATGAGAAACAAGGTATGTCCGTCGGGCGCAGCCTTGGCCACGGTATCGGCCGCCACAATACCGCCCGCGCTGGGCTTGTTGTCGATGACCACGGGCTGGCCGAGCTGGGTGGACAGCTGTTGGGCCACCACACGGGCCGTCACATCGGCCACGCCGCCGGCACCGAAGGGCACGACGATGCGGATAGGACGGTTGGACAGGCCTTCGGCCTGGGAGGTGGCGGCAAATCCGCTCAGCAGGGCAGCCCCCGCTGCGGCACTGATCAGAGACTGGGTAAAACTGCGGCGTTTCATGCTTGTCCTTCTGTCTGAAACTTTTATCCACAGAGTGTGCCGCTGAACGCCCCCCGGAGGCAGCAGCAAAGCGTTCTGTCTGCTATGCCGCACAGGTATGGCTAGTTGCCGCTTGCTTGCAGGGCGGCCAGCCCCCAGTGATGCATGGCCTCGCGGAGTATCAGCAGGGCGGCTGCATGTTCAGCGGTCTGCGGCAACTGCGGGTCGGCATGGCCGGACTGCTGGGCCTGGCGCGCCAGCAACTCGAACAGGTTCTCGATCGCATCGCGCGAAGCCTGCGTGGCTTGCGGGTCGGCCGTGGCACTGTGGATCAACTGCCTCAGCAGCGGGTCTGCCGTTTGCAGCATGCGGGCACCTGCAGGCAGCCAGCGCCCGGCCGGCATGATGGCATCTTCCACATCGGCAATCGCGTTTTCCAGCGTCAGCGCATTGGGCATGTGCTGGCCAAATGCCTTGACCAGGGTGGCAAGGCCTATGGGTAGCCGATGTTGCTGCGAGCCGATGTCGAGTGTCAGCGCCGTATCGCCAAGGGTGAGAAAGATGGAGTCCATGCCGGCTTTGTAGCACTTTGCGTTGGCCGGCTCCAGGCCTGAGGGGGTCAGGCGCTGGTGATCCAGCTTCTGTATTCGGCGCTATCGAGATGGTTGAGCGTGTTGAAGCTTTGCAGCATCAGGCGCTTGGGGCTGATGCTGAACTCGGTCACGGCAATGTTGCGCAGCCGCATATTGAGGGCAATGGTCACCTCGGGCGCGGTGCCAAGCACCTGGCCCACGGCAGCAGAGATAGGGCCGCCGCTGCTGACCAGCAGCACGTTCTGGCCGCTGTGCTGGTGGCGTATTTCCTCGAGTACCTGGTGCACGCCGTCCGCAAAGCCGTTCCAGTCGGGCATGCCCTGCGGGCTGATGGTGCCCCCCATCCATTGCGCCAGTGCGTCGCACAGCAGGCGGAAATGATGGCGGTACAGCTCGGGCGTATCGGGCCTGGGCAAGGGGGCTGGGTGGATGGCGCGCAGCAGGGCTTCGCTGTCGTACTCGTTGAGTCCGGGGCGGCTTTGTGCCTCGGCGCTGGAGGCGCTGCCCAGGCCCTGGACGATGCCGGCCAGCGTCTGCTGATGGCGCTTGAGCGTGCCCGCATAGACGGCGTCGAACTTCAGACCTCGCTCACGCCAGTATTCACCCAGACGCACGGCCTGTTCCTGGCCGCGTGGGCTGAGCTGGTCGTAATCATCCGCGCCAAACGAGGCCTGGCCATGGCGCACAAGGTAGAGGTTTCCCATGGCGCGGATGTTGGCCCTTGGCCGCTTGCGGCGCTGTCATGCCTGCGACCAGGTGGCGCTTGGGTGACAGCGGACTGGTTCGCATTTCCGTATCCCGGATCGGGATTGAGGCGCGGGCATGGCCTGGCGCTCGGTTAAGATAGTTGAGAGCGATTCTCAAAAACATAAAAACACGCTCCGTTTTCGGTACTGGTTCACGGGCCTCCTGCACTTGGCTGCAGGAGGCTTGCTAGTTTCGAGGCGGAGCGTGTTTTTTATGCCTGTTCACCTTCTGGAGCCCTTCATGTTTCGACGACCCCTGTTTGCACTGGCCGCCGTTGCCAGCCTGTGCGCCCCTGCGCTGTCCGCACACGCCGAGGACATCACGCTCTACACCACCCGTGAACCGGCCCTGATCCAGCCCTTGCTGGCGGCCTTCACGGCGCAGACCAAGATCGGTGTGAAGACGGTGTTCGTCAAGGACGGCCTGCTGGAGCGCGTCAAGGCCGAAGGCCAGCGCTCGCCTGCCGATGTGCTGATGACGGTGGATATCGGCAATCTGGTGGATCTGGTGGACGGTGGCGTGACCCAGCCCGTCAAGTCCAGCCTGCTGGAAGCGGCCATTCCGGCCCAGCTGCGCGCCGCAGACAACCAGTGGTTTGCGCTGTCCATGCGGGCCCGCGTGCTGTATGCCGAAAAGGACATGAAGATCGGCGCCTTCCGCTATGAAGACCTGGCCAAGCCTCAGTTCAAGGGCAAGGTCTGCAGCCGTGCCGGCCAGCACCCCTACAACACGGCGCTGATTGCGGCCATGATTGCCCATGACGGCGAAGCCAAGACCGAGCAGTGGCTCAAGGGCGTCAAGGCCAATCTGGCGCGCAAGGCCACGGGCGGCGACCGCGACGTGGCGCGTGACATTCTGGGCGGCATCTGCGATGTGGGTCTGGCCAACACCTATTACGTGGGCCATATGAAGGCGGCCAAGGAAGGTACCGACGCACGCAAGTGGGGCGATGCCATCAAGGTCGTCAAGCCCAGCTTCGACGACCCCAAGAGCGGCACGCATATCAATATCAGCGGCGCCTCGGTGGCCAAGCACGCGCCCAACCGCGATCAGGCCGTGAAGCTGCTGGAGTTCCTGGTCTCGGAGCCAGCCCAGAACATGTACGCCCAGGCCAACTACGAGCACCCTGTGCGCAAGGGCGTGGCGCTGGACCCCGTGGTGGCCCAGAGCATTGGCGAGATCAAGATCGATCCGCTGCCGCTGACCGAGATCGCCAAGCACCGCAAGGCTGCCAGCATGCTGGTCGACAAGGTGGGGTTTGACAAGTAAACACCCCTGAGCGGCTTTGCCGCTTCCCCTCTCTCTAGGCGCTGCGCGCTAGGGGAGGGGACGACAGCATCGCAGCGGGGCGGCCCTTGCTCGCTGTCCCTTGCTTCGGAGCATGCTTGTTTTAGCATTGCGCTCCTGTATGAGCCCCTTCGCTGGGGCATATCTGTTTCTGGGGCGTTGGTCTTGCTGTGATCGTTTTGTCTTGATGTTTTCTTATCTTCGTTCGGGGCTGCGGCCCGTCGGGCCGGTGTGGCAGGGCGCAAGCTGGTTGATTGCGCTGGGGGTGTTTGCGCCCATTGCCTCGCTGGCCTGGCTGGCGCTGGGGGCGGACTGGGCGCACTGGCAGGATCTGCTGCGCTATGTACTACCCGATGCCGCCGCCAATACGGCCTGGCTGCTGGGCGGGGTGGGCCTGGTGGTGCTGGTGGTGGGCACGGGCTGTGCCTGGCTGGTGACGGCCTGTGATTTTCCGGGGCGGCGCTGGTTGCACTGGGCACTGCTGCTGCCGCTGGCCATGCCGGCCTATATCGTGGCCTTTGCCTATCTGGATCTGCTGCACCCCATAGGCCCGGTGCAAGGGGCGCTGCGCTGGCTGCTGGGTTACGACAGCCCGCGCCAGTGGCGCCTGCCCGATCTGCGCTCCATGGGCGGTGCAATCTTTGTGCTGGGGTTCACGCTCTACCCCTATGTGTATATGACGGCGCGGGCCATGTTCATGACCCAGCCGGCGCATCTGATGGAGGCCGCTCGCTCGCTGGGTGAGACCCGCTGGGGTGCTTTTTGGCGCGTGGCTTTGCCCATGGCGCGGCCGGCGCTGGTCGTGGGCCTGAGTCTGGCGCTGCTGGAGACGCTCAACGATATCGGTGCGTCCGAGTTCCTGGGCGTGCACACGCTCACGGTGTCGATCTACACCACCTGGGTCACGCGCTCCGATCTGGCCGGTGCCGCGCAGATTGCCTGCTCCATGCTGCTGGCTGTGGTGGCACTGGTCTGGCTGGAGCGTCAGGGCCGCAGTCGTCAGCGCTTTGGCTCGGCCCAGCGCATGAGGGCCATAGCGCCGCACCGCCTGCCCCCAGGCAGCGCCTGGCTGGCCACGCTGGCCTGCAGTCTGCCGGTGCTGATCGGCTTTGCTGCGCCAGCGGCCTATCTGGCTTGGGAAAGCGGCAAGCGTCTGGTGCAGGGCTCGGGTGTCTCCGAGGGCCTGGTATCCAGTCTGCTCAACACGTTGGGGCTGGCGCTGGGTGTGACCGTGATCGCGGTAGCAGCGGGTCTTGTCGTGGCCTGGGCCACTCGCACCGGCGTCAGCACGCGAGCGCCTTCGCGCTGGCCAGCGCAGCTGGCGGCGCTGGGTTACGCCGTGCCGGGCACGGTGTTGGCTATCGGCCTGTTGACGCCGGCGCTGGCCTTCGACGCCGGGCTGGCCCAGCTGTTCGGCATGGACGGCCTGCCGCTGATGGGGCAGGGCATTGTGCTGGTGGCTGCCTGCGTGATTCGCTTTCTGGTCATGCCCGTGGGCGGTATCGAGGCCGGACTGGCCCGTATCCCGCCGACGCTGGAGCAGGCCTCACGCCTGCTGGGCGAAAGCCGCCTGGGCACCCTGCGGCGCGTACACCTGCCGCTGCTGCGCCCTGCCATGGCCACCAGTGCCATGCTGGTATTTGTCGACGCCATGAAGGAGCTGCCCGCCACCTTGCTGCTGCGCCCGGCCGATTTCGACACCCTGGCCACCTGGCTCTATGCCGAAGCCGCGCGCGGTACCTATGAGGAGGGCGCGATCGCCGCGCTGTGCATTGTGGTCGCGGGGCTGGTTCCCGTCATGCTGCTGGCGCGCACGCAGCTGTCTGATGGGCAGCGATGAAGACGCATGAGCATCGGCTGCGGTGCTTATTTATATTGCGCAAGCAGCTATTGAAAATGAATAGGATGAATACGACTTATGCAAACAAGAATGCAAGAACGGCCTGCCTGCCGAGGCAGTCGTCTTGCCTGAACCTGTTTTTGCGTAAGTCGTATGAAGTGATTGCATGACCGCCTCTCTACAAATTGCGCAGCTGCAACTGGGCTACGACACGCCCAAGGGCTTGCACACCGTGCTGCAAGGCTTTGATCTGCAGGTGCCTGCCGGACATATCGCCAGCTTGCTGGGGCCCTCGGGCTGCGGCAAGACCTCCGTGCTGCGAGCGATTGCGGGTTTTGAGCCGGTGCGCGCGGGCAGCATTCATCTGGGCGAGGTATTGCTCTCCGGCCCCGGCACGCATCTGCCTCCCGAGCAGCGCCATGTGGGCATGATGTTTCAGGAGTATGGGCTGTTCCCGCATTTGACGGCAGTGCAGAACGTGGGCTTCGGCCTGCGCCGCATGGGCAAGCCAGAGCGCGACAAACGTGTGCAGGAGCTGCTTGCCGTGGTGGGGCTGGCGAATTCAGGCAGCAAGTTCCCGCACGAGTTGTCCGGCGGTCAGCAGCAGCGTGTGGCGCTGGCGCGAGCCCTGGCACCGTCTCCGGCCTTGCTGCTGCTCGATGAGCCATTTTCCAATCTCGATGCCGCCACGCGCGAGCGCCTGACGCTGGAGGTGCGCGACATTCTTCGGGCCACCGGGCAGACGGCGATTCTGGTCACGCACAACGCGCAGGAGGCTGAAACCATGGCCGACCAGATCTGCCGGATGACGCCGGTCCAGCTCTGAGATTTAAAGCAGGACGCGGCCTGATGTGACGGTCACGGTGTGCCCGCCCACCCAGAGCTTGCCGTTGGCGGCGGTCTGGACATGAACCTGTCCGTCACGGCCCACGCAAACGCCTTGCGCGGCGATATAGGGCGTCTGCAGCAGACCTTCGCCCGTCAGCCATTGGGCCAGCGCAGCATTCAGGCTGCCGGTGACAGGGTCTTCGTTCGCGGTCTCCCCTATCAGGGCGCGCACTTCGAGGCGTGGCTGGGCTGGGGTCACTCTTTCTTGAACGGCTTCTTCGGCCTGCTTGGCAAAGGCGCGCGCTTCGCGACTGGAGCGGCCTATCAGCACAGCCGCCTCTTCAGGCTCGTGAATCGCAGCCAGGCCCGCCTTGGCATCGAGCTTTTTGAGCGCCGCAAAATCGGGCTCCACCGCCAGCACGGTGTCCGGGTGATCGAGCAGCAGGCCCAGCCAGGGCGATCCGTTATCGAGGCTGCGTGCCACCAGCAACTGCTCACGCTGCAGGCCCAGTGCCTGCAGAACGGGTGCCAGTTCCTCTTCGGAAATCTCCTGAGAGTCGAGTGAGGGTGCTTCGAAAAAAAGAGCGCCTTGTGCATTGCAGCCAATGGCCACCAGGCCTTTTTTGCACTCCTGCAGTACCTGCTCGGGGTTGCGCGGTTGGCCGCCCTGGGCCAGCCAGGCATGGCAGCTGCCCAGCGTGGGGTGGCCAGCAAAAGCCAGCTCGCCCGCAGGCGTGAAGATGCGCAGCTGGTAGTCGGCCCCTGCGGCCAGCGCTGCTGTGCCGGGCTGCAGCACAAAGGTGGTTTCCGACAGATTGGTCCAGCACGCAAAGGCCTGCATCTGAGCATCGCTCAAGCCATCGGCGCCCAGCACCACGGCCACGGGGTTGCCGAGCAGCGCGGTGTGCGTGAACACGTCCACGGTCATATAGGGACGGGATAGAGCGGCATGGGGGGCTGGAGCAGACATGGGCAGCGATTGTCGGCAAAAAGAAAAACCGGCGCAGGGCCGGTTGATGAGGCATGCATCTTGCCATCACCGATCAGGGACAGCGAGCAAGGGCCGCCCCGCAGCGAGGCTGTCGTCCCCCTCCCGCGAAGCGAGAGAGGGGGAAGGCGCACAGCGCCTCAGGGGGTGTGTACCAGTTATAGGCTAGCCTTGATGGCCTCAGCCAGAGACTTGATGCCGACGTTGATCTGCTCGGCAGACACCGTCACGTAGGACAGGCGCAGCGTGTTGTTCTGTGCATCGCCGGCGTAGAAGGGCGCGCCGGGCACAAAAGCCATATTGCGCTCCACGGCCTTGGCCAGCAGGGCCTGGGCGTCCATGCCGGCAGGCAGCTTGACCCAGAGGAACATGCCGCCCACAGGACGTGTCCATTGCACGTCGAGGCCGGCCATCTCGCGCTCCAGGGCCATCAGCATCACATCTCGCTGCACCTTGTACATGGCGCGGATGGTGGGCACATGGCGGTCCAGGAAGCCGTCCTTGATGACTTCGGCCACCACGCGCTGGTTGAAGCTGGGGGTGTGCAGGTCGGCCGCCTGCTTGGCCTGGGTCAGCTTGCCGTACACGGACTTGGGCGCGACGATGAAGCCGATGCGCAAGCCCGGGGCCAGCACCTTGGAGAACGAGCCCATATAGATCACGCCCTCGGGGTTGCGTGCAGCCAGGGGCAGGGGAGGTTCCTGCTCGTACCAGAGGTCGCCGTAGGGGTTGTCCTCGACCAGGGGAATGTCCATTTCCCTGGCCTTGTCGACCAAAGCCTGGCGGCGCGCATCGCTCATGGTGCGGCCAGTGGGGTTCTGGAAGTTGGGCAGCACATAGGCCAGACGGGCCTTGTCGGCGCCGCTGCCGATCTGCTTGGCAAAGTCGTCGATCAGCATGCCTTCGTCATCGCTGTCCACGCCCACGGCCACGGGCTCCATGGGAGTGAAAGCCTGCAGGGCGCCGAGGTAGGTGGGCTTTTCAACCAGCAGACGGCTGCCCTTGTCCAGGAACACCTTGCCGATCAGGTCCAGCGCCTGCTGGCTGCCGGTGGTGATCAGGATCTGCTCGGGATCGACACTCCAGGGCAGGAAGTCGGCAATCGCCTGACGCAGCGGGGCAAAGCCTTCGGTGGTCGAGTACTGCAGGGCTGCGGCACCGTCACGCTGCATCACGGTCTGGCAGGCCTCGGTGAACGCGTCCAGGGGGAAGGCCTTGGGGGAAGGCAGGCCGCCAGCCATGCTGATGATGCCGGGGCGGTCGGTCAGCTTGAGGATCTCGCGGATGGCGGAGGAATTCATCTTGGCAGCACGTTCTGCCAGCGTCCAGGTTGTCATAAACAGTACTCGATCTCTACGTTGCCAGCCCGGGCAGGGCTGGCCAGTGTGCATTCTCACGCCATTGTCGGGCATGTGCCGGCCTGAGCTTGGGGCTCGGGATGCAATCGCTGCGGCGCACAAAGCGCTGCAACCATGCACCAGCAGGTGGGGCTTATTGTGTCGCGGCCGGTTTGCCTGTGTGGGCTGGCGGGCAATTGCGACGTTTGGTCTGCAGTCGGTGAGGCCGCAGACCGTGACCATAGCCCTGTGTGGAGGGCGGCCAAGAGCGGTTGATGGACTCAATATACGCTTGAGACCATTACAGTGCCTATACAGACAGTCTCACAATTATGGCTTCTGTATCGGTATTCGCTTCAATACAGTTCGCTGCCCATCACCATGTCCATCTCCCTGTCCCGCCAGGCGGCCCTGACCCTGACCCAGCAACTGGCAGAGCGTCTGGCCGAGCGCATACGCACAAGGCTGCTGCCCGCAGGTGCGCGCCTGCCTTCGGTGCGTGAATGTGCGCGCCAGCAAGGCGTGAGCCCCTACACGGTGGTGGCCGCCTACGACCTGTTGCAGGCCCAGGGACTGGTCGAGGCCAGACCGCAACGCGGCTTCTATGTACGGGATATTGTGCAAAATCCGCTTCAGATGCAGGAAGGTAAGGCGCAGTTTGCTCTCAATGAGGGAGCGGTCAATACTCCCGTAGGCATCCCGCCGGGCACGCGCATCAACGCCACCATGCTGATTCGCGGCATGTTTGTGGAGAGTGTGGCCGGCAAACCCCAGCCCGGTGCCGGTGTGCTGCCCGCCGAATGGCTGGATGCCGGCTTTCTGGTAGCGGCCATGCGCAAGGTCACCAGCGGGCAGGCGCTGCGCGAATCGCTGGTGCGCTATGGCGAACCCATGGGCGACAGCCGGCTGCGCGAGGCGCTTGCGCGGCGCCTGCAACGCATAGGCATCGCGGCGGGGCCGGGCCAGATCATCACCACCCTGGGCGCGACCCAGGCGCTGGACATTGTGAGCCGGGCTCTGCTGCAGCCCGGCGATCCGGTGATGGTGGAAGAGCCGGGCTGGGCCGTGGAATATGCCCGCCTGGCCGCCATGGGCATGCGCGTGCTGCCGGTGCCGCGCGGGCCCGAGGGGCCGGACATGGCGGTGATGCAGCGCTATTGCGAGACCATGGCCCCCAAGCTCTATGTGAGTGTCAGCGTGCTGCACAACCCCACGGGTTACAGCCTGAGCGCGGCCAGCGCCCATGAGGTGCTGCAGATGGCGCAGCGCCACGGCTTTTATGTGGTGGAGGACGATAGCTACTGCCATATCGCTGCCGATCACGCGCCGCGTGTGTCGGTGCTGGACCGGCTGCAGCGCAGCATCTACATCAGCGGCTTTGCCAAGGTGCTGGTGCCCAACTGGCGCCTGGGCTATCTGGCAGCGCCGCCCGAGCTGGTCGAGAGACTGCTGGACACCAAGCTGCTGTCCACCCTGTCCACGCCGACCCCCATGGAGCAGGCCCTGGCCCAGTGCATGGAGCAAGGCCAGCTGCGCCGACATGCCGAGCGGCTGCGCCAGCATCTGGCCCAGGCGCGCACGCGCAGCGTGGCGCTGGCCCAGGCAGCCGGCTGCCGTTTTGTGGCCGAGCCTGCGGGCATGTTCGGCTGGGTGGATACCGGCGTGGATACCGAGGTGCTGACCCAGCTGTTGCTGGATCAGGGTTATATGATCGCCCCGGGCGCCATGTTCCATGCCAGCCGGGGCTCCAGCACCTGTATGCGCATCAATTTCGCGACCACGCAGGACGCCGCCTTCTGGCGCGTCTTCGAGCGCGCGGTGGCCCAGATGCGGGCCCAGGCGCAGAAGTCCTAGCCCAGCTGGACGGGGCCCTGATGGATATGACAGCCGCTGCGCTGCAGCAGCTCGCCAAAGGCGTCGGACATCAGATAGTCGAACTCCACGGGGCGCTGCCTGCCTATGGCGTCGCCCGGCACCACGCCGCTGGCCGGGTGGCACATCAGCAGGCCGCCGGCCGCCATATGCGGCAGCCAGGCGGCCATCTGCCTGCCGTAGCTGGCCGTGTCGGGCGCATCAAAGCCATAGACGCCGCCAAAACCATGGTTCATGGGAATGCCTGCATGGCGCAGCCGCCGGGTGGTGGCCCAGCCGCCCAGCAAGGCAATGATGGCAGCCTTGGGACTGCGCCACAGGCCAGCGGCCGGCGCCGTGGAGCGCACCCAGGGCATCTCGCGCGCGGCATAGCGGTCCTGGAGTTCCTGCTGCATGGCAGCGCGCAGGCCGGGCAACTGATGCACATGCTGGTGGCCGTCGATGAAGTCCGGGGCCGTGCCCATGACCCGCTCGAAAGCATCGAGCTGTTCGCGCCAGGCATTGCGCATCAGATCTTGCGGCATCTGCCTTGCATAGGCCCGGCGCAGCACCTTGCCCAGTGCCTGGGCGTCATGCTGTCCGCCATGGTCTTCGGTCAGGTTGAAGTGCAGACCCACCGAGAGCCGGGGACGCAACTCCCGTAGTGCCGGCGCGGCTTGCGGCCACAGAGGCGAAGTGGTCATGCAGCTGGTGGCCGACAGGCGACCGGCAAGCGCCAGTTGCTGCACGGCGTCGTTCACCAGCGGATGCAGGGCGTAATCATCGGCGCACAGCAGGATGGCGCGGGTGTTTTTCATGTGACTCATGCGGCGCTGCTTGCCTTGAAGGCCCAGAACTTGCTCATGACAAAAGTGCCTATGGCCACCAGCACCAGCACGGCGGCCAGACTCCAGAAGTAATGCCAGTGCAGCCAGTTCAGGGCGATGTAGTACAGCGCCTCATTGGCGACAAAGGAAAGGCAGGCCACGGCAAAGAATTTCGCCACCACCGGCCAGCCTCTGGCCTGCGCTGCCGAAAAGGTGAGCAGGGCATGACCGTTGTAGCTGACCACAAAGGCCACCAGAAACGCCAGCACATTGGCCCAGAGCGGCGGCATGCCGCCCAGTGAGACCAGCAGGCCGACCACCGCCAGATGCGTGGCCGCTGCCGAGCCGCCCACCAGTACGAACTGCAGCAGCTGCGGCAGGCGGCGCAGGCTTTGCAGCGCGTGCGCGATCACGATGGCTCGCGCAGCGGGCTGCGGTCTTCGTCATGCGCCACCAGGTAAATGGGGCGACGCTTGA
Source organism: Comamonas sp. GW821-FHT11H03 (assembly GCF_058807955.1). Classification (NCBI taxonomy): domain Bacteria; kingdom Pseudomonadati; phylum Pseudomonadota; class Betaproteobacteria; order Burkholderiales; family Comamonadaceae; genus Comamonas; species Comamonas sp. GW821-FHT11H03. The sequence goes on along the minus strand of NZ_JBXARF010000012.1, from coordinate 33,010 downwards.
CCTCTTCGTAGATGCGGCCGATGTACTCGCCCAGAATGCCGATGGACAGCAGCTGCACGCCCGAAAACAGCATGATGCTGGCAGCCAGCGTGGGCCAGCCGCGCAAAGGGTTGCCAAGGAACAGGGCTTCAATCGCAATCCACAGGCCGTAGGCCAGAGCCAGCAGGGAAATGCCGGCACCCACCATGCTCCAGATGCGCAGGGGCAGGGTGGTGAAGGAGGTCAGCCCGAGCAGCGCCAGCGATCCCAGGCGGCGCAGATTGAAGCTGGAGTTGCCTGCCGCACGGTCCTTGGGGACAAAGGGCAGGGCCACGGTCTTGAAGCCGACCCAGGCGTACAGACCCTTCATGAAGCGGTTGTTTTCAGGCAAGGCCTTGAGGGCATCGACGACCTTGCGGTCCATCCAGCGGAAGTCGCCTGCGTTCGGCGGCATCTTGACCGCGCTGCCCGAGTTCATCACGCGGTAGAACAGTTGGGTGCCCATGCGCTTGGCGCCACTTTCTGCGCCGCGGTCGGCAATCACGCCGTAGACCATCTCGTAACCCGCTTGCCACAGCCCGTGCATCTCGCCGAGCATCTCCAGCGGATGCTGGAAATCGGCGTCGATCAGCAGCACGGCGTTGCCTCTGGCGTGGTCTATGCCGGCAGTCAGGGCGGCTTCCTTGCCATAGTTGCGCGACAAGGCCAGATAGCGCAGCGGAAGCTCCTGCGCCAGACGCAGGCTCAACTCATGCGTGGCGTCACGGCTGCCGTCGTTGACCACCACGATCTCGAAATCAGGAGTCAAAGTCCGCACCGTCTCGGCCAGCGCACGCAAAAAGCCCTCGATATTGGCTTGTTCGTTATAGGCCGGCACCACGCAGCTCAGCCTCAGCGGCTGGCGCGGCAATTGTGCTGGCGGGGCTGCGGGTGCATATTCGGCATGAAGATCGGTCATGGGCAGGATTTTCGCGCAAGTCTGTAACTGCTTGCTGGGGCCGGTCACGGTTGGTGTTGCCTCTAAGGGCCGTCGCTATACTCACGCCCCTAGGCAATGCTGCCTCTGCTCCTTTATTTCCTTGATCGTCAGATGACCGCTGTCCCACGCGAATCTCTTGTTCTTACCGGCCGTGCCGTTGCCGCCTTGCTTGCGGTGTACGGCGTGATCTGGCTGGCCATTCACTGGGTGACGGCCCTGGCCGCGCCCGGAGACAATGTGGAGCAGCTGATCTGGATTCACTCTCTGGAGCTGGGCTATTTCAAGCATCCGCCGATGCCGACCTGGATCATGGCTGCTTCTGCGGCTGTCTTTGGTCCGTCCATAGGGCTGACCTATGTGCTGGGCGGTGTGATCACGCTGGGTTCATTGGCGATTTTCTGGAAGCTGCTGTGCGATATGCGGGGCCAGGCCTATGCGAGCGTGGCTCTGCTGGCGGCGCTGAGCATCACCTTCTACTGCGGGCGGCTCTATTACTACAACCATAACGTCGTGATGATGCTATGGATCTCGCTGGCCGCAGCACTGACCTGGCATGTCACACAGAAGCCAACTCTGGCGGGCTGGGCCTGCTTGGGCCTGGTCTCGGGCCTGGGCATGCTCAGCAAATATCAATATGTGCTGGCGTTGGGCGTGATAGGCCTGTGGTGGCTGCGCATTGGTGCCTGGAAGAATCCGGTGCATGTCAAAGGGGCAGCGCTGGCGACCGTGATCGGCTTGCTGGTGCTGTCTCCCCATCTGTACTGGCTGAGCACCCATGACTGGATGCCCATGCATTACGCCGAGCGCACTTCCCTGGGGCTGCACCTGGATACGGCCGCCCGCATCGATATGTCCTGGAGGTTCGCGGTGGACTGGATCTTCAACCGCTGCATGCCGGCCTGGATCGTGCTGGGTGTGGCTCTCTGGTGGGGGCGCCGCAGGGCGGGCAAAACTGGCGTGCAGACTGCGCCGGCACAGGTGACCCCGGTCGCTGCGGACAGGATGCTGCGCGAGTTCTGGCTGCTCTGGGGTCTGGTGCCGCTGCTGGCCATGCTGGTGCTGTGCCTGTTTACGGGCTCCTATCTGCATCTGCAATGGGGTACGGCCTTCATGTTCCTGTGCGTGCCTGCCGTCATGGAGTGGGCTCGCTCGCCGCAGAGCTGGGGCTCAGCCGGGGACATGCGTGCCGCCTGGCTGACGTTCGGGGTTTTGCAGGCGCTGCTGCTGCTGCAGTTCTGGCTGGCTTCGCCCATGGGACTGTCTGGCTACAAGAGCAGCCATCAGAACCATATCCCCGTGGACAGGATCGTGGAAGGTCTGGCACCTGCGGCGCATCAGGCACTGGGCGGTCCTGTGGACATCATCATCGGCCCGCAGGCGCTGGCCGGGCGCATTGCCATGGAGTTGCCCGAGCGTCCACGTGTCTACGTGGAGCGCAATCTGCAATACAGCCCCTGGATTCGTGAGGACGAACTGCCGAACGCCCGCATCATCGAGGTGATGGTGGCACCGGACCCATTGCCCGAAGGCGTGACGCGAGCCTACGGTGTCTGGGCCTGGCGGCCCGTGAAGATTGCCAAGGGCGAGCACTGAGACTTGTCAAAACAAGCAAAGGCGGGCCTCTGGCCCGCCTTTTTTGCTGAAGTTGCCGATGCGAGCCTAGCTGGCAGCGTGATAGATACGTGCGCGGCCGGTCTGCGATGCGCCGCGCAGGCTGCTTTCGTAGGTGCTGTCTTCGGCAGCAGGCACCAGGGCCTTGGTGCGGCGCTGGTTGAGCACGGAAAGCCGCGCCAGCTGGTCGCGAACCAGGGAGATTTCGCGGTCCAGATTCTGTGCACGCTCGCGCAGCGCAGGCGTCCAGTCGTCGGCCGAGAAGCGCTTGACGAGCTGGGAGAACGCCACCATGGCGTCACGCAGGCGGTTGCTGGACTGTTCCAGGGCGGATGCGTCCGGTGACTGCAGCGATGCCGAAACGGTCTGAATCACCGCATCCAGCGAATCGAGCATTTCCTGCAAGGTCATCGGGTCAGCCTCTGTTCGGGAGTTCAGGCTCGGGCGCTTCAGCCGCGAGCGTGAACCAGGAATTCTTCGGTATTGGCCAGCAGCTTGTCTGCCACGGCCTCGGCGTTGACGCGGAAGCTGCCATTGGCAATGGCTTCGCGCATGGCCTTGACGCGATCGGCATCAAAGTCGGTGTTGGTGCGGCTTTGGCTATCCAGGGCGCGGGCCGAGGACGAAAAGGACACGGGCACCCCGGCGGCGCGCTCGGACAAGCCTTTGGTCGATTCTTCGGTGGCAACCGTGGCTGCAGATTTCGGGGCCTGCTTGGCGGCTGCAGCGGTCTGCTGCAGGTCCGGCTTATTGCCTATCTTCATGCTGGTTCTCCAATCGCCCTGTATCGGCGTAGGGCGCTGTAGCCTTGCTTTCGACAAGGGCGCGTAAAACTTGAGGAATATTTGGCATGGTTTGCAAAGTGAGTGTGTACTCTCTTGCTACTGAACCAGAACCACGCCACTGGCATTGACCGTTCCTGTGACAAGGCGGCCATTATCCATGCGAACCCGTACCTGTTGCCCTTCGCCGGCGGCAGTCATCGCCTTGCCCGAGCCGGCAACGCTGAAGCCGCCGCCATTGACCATCACCTGCACGGGCGATCCCGCCGTGAACAAGGCTGGCGGGCGCACCATGTTCTGGCGCAGAGCCTGCCCCGATGTCAGCGGACGCGCCGCAACCATGCCGATGAAATCCTGAGCATTGGCGAAGACGGCGGCGCTGTCCTCGGCCCAGTCCACTTCCGCAGGGACTGCGTCCTCGGCGCTCAGGGTCTTGCCGGCCGGAATATTGCCTTGCGCCACCCAGGCCGGGCCATAGGCACGCACGGTGATGGGCAGAAACACATTCCAGGGCACGCTGCCCTGCACGCAGCGCAGACCCAATCGGGTGCGACCCCAGAGACGGCTTCCCGCAGGCAGATAGGGCTCGACTTTGGCACAGGCCGCCAGACGCAGGCGCGAGTCCAGCTGGCCCATCTGGACCTCCATGCGCAAAGCCATGCCGCTGCCGGCCTGCACGGTCTCGGTCGATGGCTGGTGCAAAGCGGCGTCGACAAAGCGCTGTCCGATCTGGCTGAGCTGCGCCGCACCATCCTGGGCTTGTGCGCCGGCTGTCAGCAGCAACGCGCCCAGACCCCATGCCGCAGCCAGGCCCCGAGAGGGGCGAAGGCGCAGAAACAGGGAAAAGCGGCCAGACATGCATCAATCCTTTGAAGTTATCCGCAGTCACGAAGCTGCAGACGACGCTTGCAAATATAGGCGCGACATGGCTTGCGCAATGGCTTGAAGAGCCAGCGCAATACCGCTTTCTTCGCGCTTTAGTTTGCGCTGCCGATTTTCATAATCCTCGCATGCCGCAGTCCGTGGGCTCCGGCATCCCCGAATTCTGAAAGCGAGGCCGCAATGCTGAACAAAATGACCGAACGACTGGACTTCCAAAGCGAGGCGCTGCTCTTGCGCGCCGAGCGCCAGCGAGCCATTGCCAGCAATATCGCCAACGCCGATACCCCCGGCTATGTGGCGCGCGACTTCAACTTCCGTGAAGCCTTGATGGCCGCGACCAGCGGGCCCAAGCCCCTGACCCAGGCCAGTGTCACGACGGCAGGCCATATCCCGCTGCAGGCGCAGATGTCGGACGAGGCGCTCAAGGCCAAGCTCGGCTATTCGGTCAATTCCCAGCCCAGTCTGGACAACAACACCGTGGACCTGGATCGCGAGCGCGCCAATTTCGTCGATAACTCCGTGCGCTACGAAGCCACGCTGCGCTTCATCAACGGCCAGGCCAAGACCATGCTCAGCGCCATTCAAGGCCAGTAAGCCCAGGAGCTAAACCATGTCCATGTTTTCCATCTTCAATATCTCGGGCAGTGCGGTCAGCGCCCAGTCCCAGCGTCTGAACGTGGTGGCCTCCAATCTGGCCAACGTCGATGCCGTGGCCGGTCCCGACGGCAGCGTCTACAAGGCGCGTCAGGTCGTGTTTCAGACCGTACCCATGGGCAATGACGGCAGCGCGGGCGTCAAGGTCAATGCCATCAGCGAGGACAACACGCCCGGCCGTCGCATCCACGACCCCAGCAATCCGCTGGCCGATGGCGAAGGCTATGTCACCCACTCCAACGTGAGCGCCGTGGACGAAATGGTCAACATGATCTCGGCCTCGCGCTCCTATCAGAACAACGTGGAAGTCATGAACACGGCCAAGACGCTGCTGCTCAAGACTCTGCAAATGGGCCAGTAAGCCCGGGAACACGCACATGATCTACGGCGCAAGCAGTGTGGACGGCACCACGACCAACACCACCAGCAATACCAAGAATTCGGTAACCGACCCCAACGAGGCCCAGGACCGTTTCCTCAAGTTGCTGGTGGCCCAGCTCAACAACCAGGACCCCATGAATCCCATGGACAACGCGCAAATGACCTCGCAGATGGCGCAGATCAATACCGTGACCGGGATTCAGCAGCTGAACCAGACCATGGCTTCCATGTCCGGCCAGTTCACGGCCATGCAGGTGCTGCAGGGCACTTCCATGATCGGCCGTACGGTGTTGACCGAGGGCAACACCCTGGGCGTGGCGGCCAATGGCACGCATACCGCCGCCTTCGATCTGGAAAACCAGGCAGCCAGCGTCAAGATCCAGATCACCACGGCCGGCGGCGAGCTGGTGGACACCATCGATCTGGGTGCCGGCGCAGCCGGGCGCAACTACTTCACCTGGGAAGGCAAGGACAAGTACAGCGGCGACGCTTCGCAGCTGCGCTACAGCGTGGTTGCCACCAATGGAGCGACCGCTGTGGCATCCACACCGCTGGCGCCCCATGCCGTGATCGCCACCAGCTCGGCCAACGGCGCGCTGTCGCTGGAGCTCGACAACGGCAGCAGCGTGGCTTATTCCGGCGTCAAGGCCGTTTACTGATTGAGGAACACATCATGGGTTTTCAACAAGGTCTCTCCGGTCTGAACGCCGCCAGCAAGAATCTGGACGTCATCGGCCACAACATCGCCAACTCCAACACCACGGGCTTCAAGGCCTCGCGTGCCGACTTTGCCGAAATGGTCGCCAGTGCCATCGGCTCGGCCAGCGGCCAGAGCAGCGGCATCGGTGTCAACGTGGCCGGCGTGTCCCAGCAGTTCAGGCAGGGTCCGATCACATCGACGGGCAACAACCTGGACATCGCCATCAACGGCAACGGCTTTTTCGTCGTCAAGCAAAGCGACGGCAGCATTGCCTATACGCGCGCCGGCAACTTCGGCCTGGACAAGGAGGGCAACCTCAAGACCGTGGATAACGACAATGTCATGGGCTATGTGGTGGATCCTTCGACCGGCAAGATCCAGTCGGGTGCCACGCCCGTGCCGATGAGCTTTCCCACGGGTCAGCCGATTCCCGCCAAGCAGACCTCCAAGGTGAATGTGGAGCTGAACCTGGACGCGCGCGCCACGGTGGCCGCCGGCGACGCGACGGCCACGCCTCCTATTGCCGCCACGCCGCGTGCCACCTACGGCACCTCGCTCAATGTCTATGACACCCAGGGCACGGCGATCCCGGTCAATCTGTATTTCGAGAAAGACGCTACAGGCAACACCTGGAATGTCTTCAACTCGCTCGATGCCACGGCCGCGCCCATCGGCAAGGCCGTGTTCGACGCGAGCGGCAAGCTCACCAGCGTCACTCCCAATGCACCGACCACAGGTTCGGGCACCACGCTGAATCTGAGCGTCAGCGGCGGCACGGCCAATCCCAACGGCCTGCAGCCCTTCAATGTCGCGTTCGATTTCGGCGGTCTGACCCAGTTTGGTACCAAGTTTGCCGTCAGCAGCCTCAAGCAGGATGGCTATACCTCGGGCGCACTGACGGGCATCAATGTGGGTCGCGACGGCTCCATCGTGGCCTCCTACTCCAACGGCGTCACGCGCACCGAAGGCCAGATCGCGCTGGCAGCCTTTACCAATACCCAGGGTCTGGGCTCCGTTGGCAACAACAAATGGGTTGCCACCTCCGACTCCGGCCCTGCGCTCAATGGTTCGGCCCAGACCGGCACCTTCGGCTCGCTGCAGTCGGGCGCACTGGAAGAGTCCAACGTGGATCTGACGGCCGAGCTGGTCAACATGATGACGGCGCAGCGCTCCTACCAGGCCAATGCCCAGACCATCAAGACGCAGGATCAGGTTTTCTCCACCCTGGTGAACTTGCGATAACAGCTAAGCCCCTGAGGCGCTTTGCGCCGGGGCTGCAAAAGCGATTGCTTTGACGGAAGGAAGGTCAGCATGGACAAAATTATTTATACGTCGATGACTGGGGCCAATGCGGCAGCCCAGCGTCAGGCCGTGCTGGCTCACAACCTGGCCAATGCGGGCACCAACGGCTTCAGGGCCGAGATGTCCACCTTCCGTTCGGTGCCGCTGCAGGGTACCGGGGCCGGCACGCGCGTGTTTGCGCTGGAGGCAACCTCCGGCTATCAGGACACTCCCGGCCCTGCCCAGCGCACCGGCCGGGCGCTGGACGCCATGGCCATGGGGCGCGCCTGGTTTGCCGTGCAGGGCCTGGATGGTCAGGAAGCGTACACGCGCAACGGCGTTTTCGAGATCTCGCCCGAAGGGCAACTGGTCAACAGCAACGGCCAGGCCGTGCTCTCCGACGGCGGCGCTCCCATCGATATCCCGCCCGAGTCCACGATTTCCCTGGGCTCGGACGGCACGCTGACCGCCAAGACGGGCAATCAGCTGCCCGTGGCCGTGGGGCGCGTCAAGCTGGTCACGCCGCCCGTCGATGAGCCGCTGGTGCGCGGCGATGACGGTTTTTTCCGCGCGGCCCAGGGCGATGCGCTGCCCAACGACGAGACGGCACGTCTGCTGTCGGGCTCGATCGAAGGCTCGAACGTGAACTCCGTCGAAACCATGGTCGGCATGATCGCCGCCTCACGCCAGTTCGAGCAGCAGATGAAGTTGCTGCAGACCGCTGAAACCAACGATAAATCCGCCAGCCAGCTGCTGAGCTTGAACGGCTGATAGCCAAAGGAATACGTCATGATCAATTCGCTGTTCATTGCCAAGACCGGCATGGAAGCCCAGCAGACGCAGCTGGACGTGATTTCGCACAATCTGGCCAACGTCTCCACCACGGGCTACAAGCGCGCGAATGCGGTTTTCGAGGATCTGATCTATCAGAATCTGCGCCAGTCCGGTTCGCAGACCACCGAGCAAAATCAGCTGCCGACCGGCCTGCATCTGGGCCTGGGCGTGCGTACCGTGGCCACCAGCCGCAACTTTCTGCAAGGCAGCCTGCAGCAGTCGAGCAATGCGCTGGATGTGGCCATCAACGGCAACGGATTCTTCGAAGTCAATATGCCGGACGGCACGATTGCCTATACCCGCGATGGCTCGTTCGAGGTCAATGCCCAGGGCCAGTTGGTGACCTCCAGCGGCCTGCCCGTGGCCAACGGCATCACCATCCCCAACGGGGCGACCAAGGTGTCGATCAGCAATGACGGCGTTGTGAGCGTCACCATGCCCGGCCAGGCCGCGCCGCAGCAGGTGGGCAATATCGCCATGAGCCAGTTCATCAATCCCGCCGGCCTGGAGCCGCGCGGCCAGAACCTCTACATCGAGACCGCCTCCTCGGGCCAGCCCCAGCAGGGCACGCCCGGCACCAACGGCCTGGGCACGATTCAGCAGGGCTATCTGGAAGCCTCGAATGTGAATGTGGTCCAGGAACTGGTGACCATGATCCAGACGCAGCGCGCCTACGAAATGAATTCCAAGGCGATCCAGACTTCCGACCAGATGCTGGCCAAGCTGGCGCAGCTCTGATTGATTGCTATGTATTGAGGAGCTTATTGCGCCTGATACATATGATTTTCAGATGCAATATGTGTCGAAATGTATGTGTATCAGGTGATTATTGCTCCTATTTAAGTAGCGTGCATTGCGCACGCAAGGGCACAAGGGGCCAAGCGCCTGACTGCCAAGGACTTGCCGTCATGTTCAAAGCCATTGTTTCCCATTGCCCACCGGTCTGTGCCCTCGCTGCGGCCCTGCTGGTTTCGGGCTGCGTCACGCTCAATCCGCCGCCGCCCGTGGACATGCCATCCACCGCACCTCCCGTGCTGCAGCCGCGCGAGCAGACGGCCCAGGCGCCCACCGGCAGCCTGTTCAACGCCAGTCGTTACCGACCCATGTTCGAGGATCAGCGGGCCCGCATGGTGGGTGACTCGGTGACGGTGCAGATCGTCGAGCGCGTGTCGGCCAGCCAGAGCACGGACTCCAAGGTCGGACGTGCCAACGAGCTGAGCACGGGCATCACCTCGCTGCCGCTGCTCAGAGGCGGCGCAGAGAAGACGGTTGCCGATGCGCTCACCCTGGGGGCCGAGAGCAAGAACGACTTCAAGGGCTCGGGTGCCACCACCAGCAACAACACCTTCACGGGCTCGATTGCTACCACCGTGGTCGACGTGCTGCCCAACGGCCATCTGGTGATTGCCGGCGAGAAGCAGATCGGCGTCAACCACAACGTCGATGTGCTGCGTTTCACGGGCACGGTGGACCCGCGCTCGCTGCGTCCGGGCAGCACCGTGGCATCGACTCAGGTGGCCAATCTGCGCGTCGAGTCGCGCAGCCGTGGCCAGGCTGGTGAAGCCCAGTCAATTGGCTGGTTGTCCCGGTTCTTTTTGAACGTTATGCCGTTCTGATTCTTCCGAGAATGGGCAGTATGAAAGTACTGTCCACGCTCCTGTCACTGCGCCCTGCGCACACCGCCTTGCTGGTGGTCGCAGCCCTTGGCGCCAGCGGGCTCACCCTGCCTGCGCATGCCACACGCATCAAGGAGGTTGCCGCCATCCAGGGCGTGCGCAGCAACCAGTTGACAGGCTACGGTCTGGTGGTCGGCCTCGACGGCACGGGCGATCAGACCACGCAGATGCCCTACACCAAGCAGGCGCTGGCCAATTACCTGGAGCAGATGGGTATCGCCCTGCCGGCCTCGGGCAATGCGGCCCAGCTGCAGCTCAAGAATGTGGCGGCGGTGATCATCACGGCCGAGCTTCCGGCCTTTGCGCAGCCCGGCCAGGTCATCGACATCAACGTCTCCTCCATGGGCAATGCCAAGTCGCTCAAAGGCGGCACGCTGGTGGCGACACCGCTGCGCGGCGCGGACGGCGAGATCTATGCACTGGCCCAGGGCAATGTGGTGGTCGGCGGTGCCGGGGCTGCGGCCGGCGGCTCCAAGGTGCAGGTCAATCACCTGAACGCGGGCCGCGTGCCGCAGGGCGCGCAGGTGGAGCGTGCAGTGCCCACTCCCGTCAACCAGGGCAACACGATCACGCTAGGCCTGAATCAGACCGATTTCCAGACCGCCGACAAGATGGTGCGCGCCATCAACCAGCGCATGGGCGCGGGCACGGCCATGGCATTGGACGGCCGCACGGTGCAGGTCAATGCCCCCATCGATCCGGGCTCGCGCGTGCGCATGATCGCCGAGATTCAGGAGATGCCCATCGAGACCTCCAAGCCGGCGGCCAAGGTGGTCATCAATGCCCGTACCGGCTCCATCGTGCTCAATCAGGCGGTGACCCTGGGTCCCTGCGCCATTGCGCACGGCAACCTGTCCATCACCATCAGCACCACGCCGGTCATCAGCCAGCCCGCACCGTTCTCGCAAGGGCAGACCGTGGTGGCGCAGAAGTCCGATATCCAGCTCAAGCAGGAGCCCGGCAAGGTCATCAACATGCCCAATTCGCCCCAGCTCACCGATGTGGTGCGGGCGCTGAACTCACTGGGCGCCACGCCGCAGGACCTGCTGGCCATCCTGCAGGCCATCAAGGCCGCAGGCGCCTTGGACGCGGAGCTGGAGGTGATATGAGCACGTCATTGCCCCATTCTTCATCCCTGGCGGCCAGCAATGCGCTGGCTGTCGATGCACGCTCGCTCAATGCGCTCAAGACGGCAGCCGGCGAGAACAGCCCCCAGGCCGCACGCGAGACCGCCAAGCAGCTCGAGTCGCTGTTCATGCGCGAGATGATCAAGAGCATGCGCGAGGCGACCATGAAGTCCGGCCTGCTCGACAGCGCGCAGGGCAATCTCAGCACCGATCTGCTGGATCAGCAGCTCTCAGTGGCCATGGCGGGTCAGCCCGGCGGCCTCACCGATGCCATCAGCAAGCAGCTGGCGCGCAGCATGGGGGTCGACGCCGCAGAGGAAACCGAAATTGCCGTGCCTTCCACCCTGAGCCTGAGCCGCAATGCCTGGCGCAATGCGGGCAGCAACGGCGCCTGGAGCGGCAGCCGCAGCCAGGCTGTGCAATCGATCAACGCCTATGCACCGGCTCCCAAGGGGCGCGACAACTTCGTGACGGCGCACACCGGTGCAGCGCAGCGTGTGGCCAGCGAGAGCGGCATCCCGGCTCACTACATGATCGGCCAGGCCGGGCATGAGACGGGCTGGGGCAAGAGCGAGATCCGCAACAAGGACGGCAGCAACTCGTTCAATCTGTTCGGCATCAAGGCCGGGGGCAGCTGGACGGGCAAGGTCGCCGAAGTCACCACCACCGAATACATCAATGGCGCGCCCAAGAAGGTGACGGCCAAGTTCCGCGCCTATGACTCCTACGAAGAGTCTTTCCGCGACTACGCACGTCTGATCGGCAGCAATCCGCGCTACGAAAAAGCCATGGCCCAGACCGGCTCTGCCCAGGCCTACGCCAGCGAGTTGCAAAAGGCCGGCTACGCCACCGATCCGGCCTATGCGCAAAAGCTCAGCCGCGCCATCCAGAGCGTGGCCCAGGTCACAGTCGCCAGCGCCGGCAACAGCAGCGCCAATGTCGCAAGCCGTCTGGGCGCCAGTGCCCGTGCAGCCCAGATCAACAAGATCAACGAGAACCAGTCATGAGTCTTCTGAACGTGGGCGCGCGCGCCCTGATGGCCAACCAGATCGCCCTGCAAACCACGGGGCACAACATCGCCAATGTCAACACCGCCGGCTATTCGCGCCAGAGTGTGACCTTTCAGACCTCGGCGGGCCAGAACATCGGCAATGGCTATATCGGCAATGGCTCCGATGTGACGACCATCTTGCGCAACTTCAGCGAGCTGCTCAACCGTCAGGCCACGGCGGCCACCGCCGCCAGTGCTGCGGACTCCGCGCGTTCGAACTCGCTCAACCAGTTGCAGGAAGTGTTCTCCGGCGGAACCAACGGCCTGGGCGCGGCCATCAACGACATGATGAATGCGTTTGCCGATGTCAGCAGCGCGCCGACTGACTCTTCGGCGCGTCAGGTGGTGCTGACGCGCATGAGCGAACTGGCCGCGCGCTTCCGTTCGGCCTCGGCCCAGCTCGACGAGATGGACTACAGCACGCGCCAGCAGATGAGCAATGACGTGAATGTGGTCAACAGTCTGTCCCAACAGGTTGCGGCGCTCAATGGCCAGATCAGCAGCGCCATCGCTACGGGCCACACGCCCAATGACCTGCTCGATCAGCGCGACCAGCTCGTGCGTGACATCAACAAATACGTGCAGACCTCGCAGGTCGATGCCGGCGATGGCTCCATCAGCCTGTTCGCGGGCGGCAGCCAGCCGCTGGTGCTGGGACAGAGCTCTGCCAAGCTCAGCCTGCAGGAGTCCACGCAGTACCCCGGCAGCGGCAAGATGAGCCTGTATTTCCAGCAGCAGGGCGGGCAGCCCGTGGAGCTGACTCCAGCCATGGCTGGTGGCGGCGAGATTGCCGGTCTGCTGCAGTTCCAGAACAACGACCTGAGCGAGGGACGAAACCTGCTGGGGCGCATGGTGATCTCGATCGGCGATACGCTCAATACGCAAAACCAGCTGGGCCTGACCTTGTCGGGCCAGAAAGGCGGGGCGCTATTCAATATTCCGATGACGGCCACGGGCTCCACCACAGGTGCTCAATGGGTACAGCCCGATACGCCCACGGTCACGGTCAAGGACTCAAGCGCGCTCAAGGCAACGGATTACAAGATCGTTTTCGGCAACGATGCGCCCAAGGGCAAGGTGGTGCGCCTGTCGGATGGCCAGACCACGGCCTTCAACGATCTGACGGACCTGCGCGGCAAGACGATTGACGGACTGCAGTTCGATCTCAAGAACGATGGCCAGGCCGGCCAGTCCGTGCTGTTCAGTCCTGTGGCATCGGCGGCGCACGATATTCAGACCATGGTGCATTCCGGCAACGATCTGGCGGTGGCCAATCCGGTGTCGGCCAAGATCAACTCGCTGGGCGATGCGGCCGTCCGCATGTCTAGCCTGAAGGTGGGAAAAGGCTTCGATGCCGCTACCTTTCCTGCGGGCATCACCCTGTCTTTCGCTCCTGATGGGGCGGGCGGCATGACCTACACCATCACTCCCGCCCCCAGCGGCGTGGCTGCGACAGGCGCCTATATCTCCGGACAGGCCATCGAGCTGGCGCCGGGGCTCAAGGTGACGCTCACCGGTACGCCTGCGGTGGCTGGTGCCACCAGCGATACCGTGAGCTTCGGTCCCAACAGCTTCTACAGCTCGGATACGGGCAATGCCAGCTCCTTCCTGTCGTTGCGCGACACCGTGATCTTCGATGGCGCGACCACGCTCAGCGACGGTTTTTCCACCGCCATGGCGCAGATCGGCACGCGCACGCAAAGCGCGGCCTACGCAGCCAAGCTGTCCGACTCGATTGCCAAGAATCTGGAGGGCGACCGCACCGCAGTGTCCGGCGTCAATCTGGATGAAGAAGCCGCCAAGCTGCTGCAGTACCAGCAGTCCTACCAGGCCTCGGCCAAGATGCTGCAGGTGGCGCAGGGCATTTTTGACAGCGTGATCCAGGCCGTTGGCCGTTAACCCCCTACAGCCGGAGAACAGGCATGAGCATCAACCGCATTGGCACGGCCAATATGTATGACAGCACTATCAACAACCTGGGCTCGCGTCAAAGCAGCCTGGTGGACCTGATGGAGAAGACCACGGCGGGCAAGCGCGTGCTGCGCGCCAGCGACGATCCTGTGGCGGCTGCCCAGGCCGAGCGTGCACGCACCCGCATCACCCGCTCCGAAAATGACCAGCGTGTGCTCGGTGCCCAGCGCGATGTGATTGCCCAGGGCGAGTCCGAGCTGGGCAAGGCTCACGGCGCATTGCAGGATTTTCGTGATCTGTTGATGCAGGCGGGCAACGGATCGTATGACCAGGTGGCACGCGACTCTCTCGTCCAGCAGATGCAGAGCCTGCGCGATCAGATTCTCGACTACGCGAATTCCAAGGATTCCAACGGCCTGCCGATTTTTCGCGGGCTGGGCAGTCCCGACACGCCGCTGCAAAGCACGCCACCGGGCTCGACCAGCCAGCTCAACCCCGGGCAGAACACCGGCAGCGACAACGGCCTGCCCATCTCTCTGGATGGTCATGCGGCCTGGCTGAACGTGCCTACCGGCAACGGCGTGTTTGTGGTGAATGGCGCGGCCTCCAATTCCGGCAAGGCCTGGGCGGATGTGGGATCGGTCACTGACCCGAGCAAGGTCACTGGCGATAGCTACACCCTGGTGTTCGCCAAGGATCCGACGACCGGTGCGGTCAGCTACGAGATCAACTCCAGCTCGGCCACGGCGACCAATCCCGTGGTTCCGTCCACACCCTACAAGGAAGGGCAGGCGATAACCGTCGGCGGTCAGCAGATCAGCATCAAGGGCACTCCGGGCGACGGCGACAGCTTCACCATGTCTCCAAGCAAACGCACCGATATTTTCAGTGTGCTGGATGAGGCCATTGCCACGGTCAAGGGCGGCACGGGAGGATCGACCGCATTGCAGCAGGGTCTGGGGCGCGCCTTGAGCGAACTGGATTCGGGCATGAACCGGGTGCAGGCCATGCGCAGTTATGCGGGCGACCAGCTCAAACGCGCAGACGGCCTGGAGTCCGACATGAAGGATCAGGCACTGACGCAGGAAGGAGCCCGTTCACGCGCCGAAGATATCGATATGATCACGGCGCTGTCGCAAGTGGATACGCAGAAGGTGGGCTTGCAGGCCGCCCTGCAGTCCTATGCACAGATGCAGAAGCTTTCGCTGTTCAACTACATCGGCTGATTCCGGCGGGCTCTGTCCGTCTTGATGTCTCGTCGTCTACCTGTCCAAATCCTCCATGACCCAGTCTGTCCTCAGCTCTTTGACTCTTGGTTATCGGCCGCTCTGGGGACGTACGCGACGCCTGGCAGGGATTCAGCTTTATGTCCACGAGGACTCGGGCTCCTCTGCCGACATGGCGCATTTCCTGCGCACGGTGGATGAGCTCTGGAGCCGTCAGGCTCCGCCGTTGCTGATATCGCCGCAGTCCCGCCAGGTTCTGTGCAATCTTCTCGAACATGCACCTCAGGGCAGTCCCTGGATAGAGGTGCGCGGCGACTGGCTGCAGCAGGATGAAGGTATCTACGAGCTGGTGCAGAAGGCCAAGGCACGTGGGCTGATGCTGGTTTGGGGAGGATCGCTGGCCGATGTGCCCGATGCCGATGCTGCGCGCTGCTTTGCCAGCAGCCTGCTGAGCCTGCCGCCGGAAGGTGCTGCGGGACTGCCCAATGTGGTGCGCCCAAGCCAGCCGGCGAAGGATGCGGACAAGGAGAGTGCCTCGGGCTTTTTTGCCACTCAGCCGCTGAATCTGCTGGACGGCCAGATGTACCAGAGCCTGCAAAGCCTGGAGCTGGCGCGCTCCTGTCTCGACGTGCATGAAGCGGCCGCCGTGGCCGGCTGGCCCGTGGCAGACACCATGCAGGCCTTTCGGCTGCAACAGCCCCAGCCCTCGCGCGATGCGCTCTTCAGGCTCATGAAAGCCATCGACAAGGAGCAGTCCCTGGATGTGATGGAAGAGATCCTGGGCTCGGACCCAGTGCTGGCCTATCGCTTTTTGCTCTATACCAACTCGGCCGCCCTGGGCCTGCGTCGCGGCGTGGACTCGCTGCGCCGCGGGCTGGTGATGCTGGGGCTGGGCACGCTGGAGCGCTGGCTGGCCGACCAGCTGCCCCATGCCTGTACCGAACAGGACCTGGTGCCCCTGCGCACGCAGGTCGTGCTGCGCGCCAGGCTGGCCGAGCAACTGATCGAAGCCGGGGTGAGCCTGGATCTGCAGCGCGAGATGTACTTGTGCAGCCTGTTCTCGCAGCTGGACTTGCTGCTGCATGAGTCGGTGGCGACCATCTTGCGACGCACGCCGCTGAACGAGCGCATTTTCGATGCCATCGTCACGCGCTCCGGTCCTTATGCGGCCGTGCTGCAGATGAGCCAGGCTCTGGAGAGCCGTGACCCCGCACCCATCCGGCAGCTGCGCGAGCAGGAGGAGTGGGAGGCCGAGGACCTCAACCGGATGCTGCTGCGCATGCTCAGCGAACTCAAGCTGGGCATGCCGCAAGTTCAGACCTGAGTGTCTGGGTGAAAATTCGCTAAAAACAGGCTCTATCTCCTGATGGAAAAGCGCAGGCAGCTATCAAACATGCTGAATGTGCTGTGAGGCAGAGTCGTGCATAAGCAGGGCTTGGCTGCCGCTTATCCGCGCATTGCCTGGGCGCCGGATTCGGACAATCGGGATATCCAATCCGTCCGTGCGCCATGTCCGAATCCCAAGACAAAAACCTGCCCGCCACCGAACGCAAGCTGCAGAAGACGCGTGAAGAGGGCCAGGGTGCGCGCTCGCGCGATCTGTCGCATCTGGCCATTCTGGGTACGGGCGCATTGCTGATGCTGATGGGCACGCAGCCCATGATCAATCATCTGCGCGAGGCCATGGCCCGGCAACTGGTGTTCAACGCGGCGTCGGCCAAGACTCCGGCGCTGATGCTGGAGCGCTTTCAGTCCATGCTGGTGCTGGGCCTGGGGATTGCCGTGATCTTTGCCCTGGTGACCACCACGGCCTCGGTGCTGTCCGGCGTGGCTGCCGGTGGCTGGATCTTCAGCTTCAAGCCCATTCAGCCGCGCTTTGGCAAGCTCAACCCCTTGTCGGGTCTCAAGAATCTGTTTTCCAAGCAGCAACTGACCACGGTGGTCAAGATGGTGTTCATGACCATCGTGCTGGGCTTTGTGGCCTGGAAGTACATGAGCGCCAATATTGCCGAAATTGCGTCGGTTTCGGCCCAGCCATCGCCCATGGCGCTTGCCATGGTCGGCTCCTGGCTGACCACGGGCATCACCTTGCTGCTGATCGTGGTGCTGCTGGTGGCCTTGATCGACGTGCCGCTGCAGGACTTTCTCTTCAAGTCACGGCTCAAGATGAGTCATGAGGAAGTGAAGCAGGAGCACAAGGAGTCCGAAGGCAATCCGCAGCTCAAGGGCAAGATCCGCCAGAAGCAGCGTGAGATCGCCGACCGGGCCAGCGTTTCCGCCGTACCGAAAGCCGACTTTGTGGTCACCAATCCCACCCACTATGCCGTGGCGCTGCGCTATGACGACGCCTCCATGGCCGCTCCCCAGGTCATTGCCAAGGGCACGGATCTGGTGGCGCTCAAGATTCGCGAAATCGCGGGCGCGCACCAGATACCGGTGCTGGAGTCTCCCATGCTGGCGCGTGCACTCTATGCCCATGCCGATCTGGATCAGGCCATCCCTGCTGCGCTCTACACAGCCGTGGCCCAGGTGCTGGCCTATGTCTATCGTCTCAAGGCTGCACTGAGCGGCCAGGGTCCAATGCCCGATGTCCTGGGCGAGCCCCCCGTGCCCGTGGAGCTGGATCCGCACCGTGGCCGCACCCAGCCTGCGGCGGTCGATGCTGCCGCGCAGCAAGAAGGTAATCTGTAATGTCGTCGAATCCTCTGCAACTGCTCCAGAAGTGGTCTGGCTCCAACGTCAGTGCCCTGCAAGGGATGACCGCTCCCATTCTGGTGGTGGCCATTCTGGGTCTGATGGTGTTGCCTGTGCCGCCCTGGCTGCTGGACACCTTCTTCACCCTCAATATTGCCGTGGCGCTGATGGTGATGATGGTGGCGGCCTACATGATCAAGCCGCTGGATTTCGCGGCCTTCCCTTCGGTGCTGCTGCTGACGACGCTGATGCGCCTGTCGCTCAACGTGGCATCGACGCGTGTGGTGCTGATGGAGGGCCACACCGGCCCTGGCGCTGCGGGTGCAGTGATCGAGGCCTTCGGCCACTTCCTGATCGGCGGCAACTTCGCCGTCGGTCTGATCGTGTTCAGCATTCTGGTGGTCATCAACTTTGTGGTGATTACCAAGGGCGCCGAGCGTATTGCCGAAGTCTCGGCCCGCTTTACGCTGGACGCGATGCCCGGCAAGCAGATGGCTGTGGACGCCGACCTGAACGCGGGCCTGATTGATGAAAAAGAAGCCAAGCGCCGCCGCGCCGAGGTGGGCGAGGAAGCGAATTTCTTTGGCTCCATGGACGGTGCCAGCAAGTTTGTGCGCGGCGATGCGGTTGCCGGCATCTTGATTCTGGTGATCAACGTCATCGGCGGCCTGATCATCGGCATGGCCCAGCATGGCCTGTCGGCCGGGCAGGCAGCCGACAGCTATATCCTGCTGGCCGTGGGTGATGCGCTGGTGGCACAGATTCCGGGTCTGCTGATTTCGGTGGCATCGGCCATGGTGATTTCGCGCGTTGGCAAGGATGCCGACATGGGCCGCCAGATCGTGCAGCAGCTGTTCATGTCGCCCAAGGTGCTGGGCATCACTGCCGGCGTGATGATCTTGCTGGGTCTGATTCCCGGTATGCCGCATGTGGTGTTTCTGCTCATGGGCGCCTTGCTGGGCTGGGGTGCCTGGTTGCTGGACAAGAGGGAAAAAGCCCGTCTGGCCGCCCAAAACAGTGCCCCGGTGCCCCAGCAACAGGCGGCGCAAAATGATGGCGAAGCGACCTGGGACGATCTGCAGCCCGTGGACTTGCTGGGTCTGGAGCTGGGCTACCGCCTGATCGCGCTGGTGGACAAGAGCCGCCAGGGCGACCTGCTGACGCGCATCAAGGGCGTGCGCCGCAAGTTCGCCCAGGAGGTCGGCTTTCTGCCGCCGGCCGTGCATGTGCGCGACAACCTGGAACTCAAGCCCAGCGCCTATCGCATGACGCTGCGCGGCGTCATGGTGGGCGAGGGCGAAGCCTTCCCCGGCATGTTCCTGGCCATCAACCCCGGCGGTATCACCACGCCGCTGATCGGCACGGCCACCACCGATCCGGCCTTCGGTCTGCCTGCGCACTGGATCGACGAGCGGCAAAAGGAAGCGGCACAAATGGCCGGTTTTACCGTCGTTGATTCGGAAACCGTGATGGCGACGCATTTGTCACACTTGATGCAAGTGCACGCGGCCAAGCTGTTGTCTCGTACCGAGACGCAGCAGCTCGTTGACCATGTGGCCAAGTTGGCCCCCAAACTCATCGAAGAAGTCATCCCGAAAATGGTGCCCATCACAACGTTCCAGAAAGTGCTCCAGCTGCTGCTGGAGGACTCTGTGCACATTCGTGATATCCGCACCATCATCGAGACGCTGGCCGAAAACGCCACGCAGACGACCGACCCGGTGGAGCTGGCGCGTCGCGTGCGCATTGCGCTGTCGCCTGCCATCGTGCAGCAGATCTACGGTCCGACCCGCGAGCTCAATGTGATTGCCATCGAGCCCGGCCTGGAGCGTCTGCTGGTGCAGGCACTGTCGAACCCCAATGCGCCATCGCTGGACCCCGGCGTGGCTGAAATCCTCACACAAAAAGCGGTCGATGTGGCCAACCAACAGGAAGAGCTGGGCCTGCCCGCCTGCCTGCTGGTGCCGGACGCGATCCGCAACTCTCTTGCCAAGCTGCTGCGTCGTGTGGCGCCGCGTCTGCAGGTGCTCGCGCACAGCGAGATTCCCGAGACGCACACCATCCGCATCGGCCCGATTCTTAAAGGTGCATCCGCATGAATATCAAACGCTTTTACGCACCGACCGCCCGCGAGGCCCTGGCCAAGGCGCGCATGGTTTTTGGCGACGGCACCCTGATTCTCTCCAACCGCCAGACGCCGGACGGAGTGGAAGTCATGGCCACGGCCGAAGAGACCCTCAAGGAAATGGATGCCGGCATGCAGACTGGCTCGCCCCTGCAAAAGGCTCTGGAGCGTCGCGCAAGCGACGAAGGCATGAGCCTGCGCAAGGAGCGCTCGCCTCTGGCCCCCGCTGCTGCCAGGCGCGGCACGGGCGGTGAAGCCATGAGTACGCTGGAGCATGTGCAGGCGCGCCAGACGGCCAAGCAAGAGCAGGCCCGCGAGATGCAGGTTCAGGCCAAGCCGGTCAAGGCCATCAACGAACTGGCCCAGCATTCCGTGCAGGACGATGTGGAGCAACTGTCCATGAGCACGCTGACTTTCCAGGACTATGTGCGTGAACGCATGCTGCGCCGTCGCCATGAGTCGTCGCTGGACAGCAGCGAAGCCCTGCCCACTTTTGCCCAGCGCGTGCAGGAGCGCAATAACGAACGCCCCGCCATGGCTGCCAAGTCTCAGGCGGCCAGCGCCCCGGTGGTTCGCCACAATCCTCTGCGCCCCGAGAAGATTCAGCTCAAGGAAAGCGCCAGGCCCGTCAGCGCGGCTGCACCCCAGAACTTCATGCAGGAGATGCAGTCCATGAAGGATCTGATCGAGGAGCGCTTCAACACGCTGACCTGGCTGGGCCAGACGCGCCAGAACCCGATCCAGTCCAGCCTGATGCACAAGCTCATCCGCGCCGGATACTCGCCCGCACTTGCGCGTGCACTGATCGAGAAGCTGCCGGAGACGCTCTCCGCCGGCGACGCCGTGCGCTGGCTGATGCAGGTGCTGGAGCGCAATCTGCGCACCGATGCCGCACAGCCCGCTATCTACGAGCAAGGCGGGGTGTTTGCCCTGGTCGGCGCGACCGGTGTGGGCAAGACCACGACCACGGCCAAGCTGGCGGCGCTGTGTGCGGCCAAGCACGGTCCCGCCTCCGTGGGCCTGATCACGCTGGATACCTACCGCATCGGTGGTCATGACCAGCTGCGCACCTATGCACGCATGCTGGGCATGGTGGCCCATCAGGCCCATGACAAGGCGGCTTTGCAGGACCTGCTGGGCCTGCTGCAAAGCAAGAAGATGGTGCTGATCGACACGACCGGCGTGGCCCCGCGTGATCCGCGCAAGGACGAGATCATGGATGTGCTGGCCATTGACGGCGTGCAGCAGCTGCTGGCTGTCAATGCGGCCGCGCAGGGCGATGCGCAGGACGATGTCATGCAGGCCTTCAAGGCGCGCGGCTCGCAACATGCCATCCTTACCAAAGTCGATGAAGCCGTGAAGGTCGGCCCCTCGGTGGATACGCTGATTCGCCATCAGATCCAGCTGTGCGGCGTGACCAATGGCCAGCGCGTGCCCGAAGACCTCGAACGCGCCAATGCGCAGCTGCTGGTCTCGGCCTCCATGCGCTCGGCTGCCAAGTCGGCCTTTGATCCTCAGTCACTGGATCTGGACTTCTTCTTTACCCCTTCGTCCGCCAGCGGCGCAGAGGCTGCCCATGCTTGAGCGCCGTTCGCCCCTGCATCAGGGCATGGCTTTGCATATGAGCGATGCCAGCACCGCCGGCTTGCGCGTGCTGGCCGTGCTGCACAGCGCATCGGGTGCGGCTGCCGAGCAGGCCGTGCTGTGGCCGTTGTGCGCCCAACTGCAGCGCCTGGGCCAGAAGGTGCTGGTGCTCGACGGCAGCCAGGCCGAATCCTTTCACACGCCAGGTCTTGCACAGCTGCTGGCGCAGCATGCCTGGCAGGCCCAGGTGGGACTGCGCGCAAGCGTCGGTGATGCCCAGTCGGTGGCCAGTCTGCCGGCGCGGATGGGCCTCAAGCAGCTCAAGGCCTCGGCCGACGAGATGGGGCTGGACATGCTGACGGCCCTGCAAGCCTATGTGCGTGGCTACACCACTGTGATCATCTATGCGAGCAGCGAAACCTTGACGCCACTGCTGCAAGGCCAGGGCCTGCAGCCGCTGCTGGTAGTGCCGCCTGACTCCGAGCATCTGCTCGAAAGCTACCGTCAGCTCAAGCATCTGGCCGTGTTTGCCGGCGTGGAATGCACGATTGCTGCGCTGGAAGCGCCGCTGACAGCAGACGGCCCACAGAAATACGACTGGAGCCGCAAGCAGAGCAGCTCGCAGACAGCCAAGCAAAACGCCCAGACACGCCTGCAGCGTCTGAATGCGTTGCTACAGTGTTCGCAGCGCCACCTGGGCGATGCCCCGGTGCTCTTGCGCCTGCGCTGGCGCCAGGCCAGCGATCTGCATCAGCTCACGCTGCACATGCTCAAGACGGCTTGCATTCTGCCTATGCATGCCCAGCCCACGACGGCTGCCGCGCCTGAATCTCTTGTCTGGAGCCATTGACTGCCATGTACACCGCCAAAGGCCAACTCGACCGCGACGCGCTGATTCGTCAGCATGTGCCGCTTGTGCGTCGGATTGCCTTGCACATGATCGCCAAACTGCCACCGAATGTCGAGCTGGATGATTTGATCCAGGTCGGCATGATTGGCCTGGCCGAAGCGCTGTCGCGCTTCGAGAGCGAGCAAGGCGTGCAATTCGACACTTTCGCTAGCCAGCGCATTCGTGGCGCCATGCTCGATGAACTGCGCGAAGGCGACTGGATGAGCCGCAGTTCGCGCAAAAGCCAGAAGGAAATCGAGCAGGCGCTCAACCGCCTGGAACAGCGCCTGGGCCGGCCCCCGCTGGAGTCAGAGATCGCGGCCGAGCTGGGCATGGCCCTGGACGACTATCAGTCCCTGCTAGGCAAGGTGCGAGGCACGCAGCTGGTCTATCTCGAGGACATCGGCGGCGGTGACGGCGACGATGGCGACGACTATCTGGAGCGGCATGTGGCCGACTCGGGCGCCGACCCCTTTGCCTTGCTGCGCGACCAGCGCATGCGCTCCGCGTTGGTCGAGGCCATCAAGGCTCTGCCGGAGCGTGAGCAATATGTGATGGGCATGTACTACGAGCACGATATGAACCTCAAGGAGATCGCCGCCGTGCTTGGCGTGACCGAATCGCGGGTCTGCCAACTGCACAGCCAGGCCATCGCCCGCCTGCGCACCAAGATGCGATCGCATTGATCACTGAAACGGCTCGCCAGGAGCGGGCCGTTGACCACAACAGAAGCCGCCGCGCTGGCAGATTCCATCTGCCCACGCGGCGGCTTTGCTTTTGTGACGCAGCCTGGCTGTGTTCTGGTGCTTCGCTATCGACAGCTTGTGGCGCTCTACGGCATTGGATTCATGGATGTTTTGATCGATCATCCGTCGTCGCTGCAAGCAAAAAGCCCTGTCGCATCGCTGCAGCAGGGCTTGGGGTTGAGTGGCTTGGAAATCAGTGCATCACATGCGGCTGACCGTCGAACATATGCTCGAAACTTGCAAGCCAGGGCTCGGCCAGCACGCGAATCTGGGCGTCGTTGCGCAAGATGCGCTGCATGATGCGCGCCTTTTCCTTGCGCAGTTCGGGCGCCAGCTTTTCATCTCGCGAGCGAAAGCGCAGCTGCTCGATCAGCACGGCACAAGTGCCCTCATAGCGCGCAACACCATCCCAGTCCTTGGCCTGGGCGGCCTGCAGCATCTTGGCACTGCTTTCCTCTATGGCGCGGTAGAAGTCGATCAATGTGTGCTCCATTTTTTAGGCAGCAGCGGGTGCTGGTGCATTGGTTATTTCACTCCAGCCCTGTGCCACCGTGCTCACAAGGCCTGCGACTTCATCGACCATGCTTGCATCGTTGCGGGCATTGGCCAAGGTCAATTGGGTGGTGCAGTACTCATAGAGCGAGGCCAGGTTGCTGGCCAGCTCGCCCCCTTTTTCCCGGTCCAGCGCGCCCAGCAGGCCCTCCTGCAGAATGCGCACGGCCTTGCCGATATGGCGCACTTTCTCGCTGATATCACCGCGCTCGATCGCACCGCGTGCCGCATTGATGGAGGCCAACAGGCCATCAAACAGCATCTTGATCAACTGCTGAGGCGATGCACTGTCCACCATGGATTGCACACCCACCTGACGGTAAGCCGACATTGCGCGCGCATTGGCTGGGGAAAACATCACAAAACTCCTTTGTTGCAGTTTCTCAAATTACTGTTCTTCTTATCGGCCGACTCAGGGGGCAATTAAGTCCTTTCTGCAGGCTTCAATCGCTTAGTTGCTGGACTTGTTCCATGTTGTCACTTGTTGGGCGACATAGGTGTCCAGGGCTTTCAGGCTGGCCATCTGCGTATCCAGACGCGAATACTGGGCACGCAAGCGCGCTTCATAGGCCGTCACGCGCGTAGTCTGGCGTTCCTGGTCGGCGGTGTTGCGCTTCAAGGCATTCTTGAGCGTCTCGTCCTTGGTCGAGAAGGTGCCGCCAGTGGCCAGCAGACCGCTTGTGAAATCCTTCATGCGCACTGCCAGGCCGTCCTGGTTGGCATCGGCAACGTCTGCGGTGAAGAACTTGGACATGCTCTCAGGATCCTTGAGCGCCTTGTCCAGCTTGGTGTCGTCAATCTTGAGCGTGCCGTCTTTCTGGAAGGCAATGCCCATCTGCGACAGACTGGTGAATTCACTGCCTTCTCCGCCCGGGCCGGACAGCAAACGACGCATGGCGGACTGCAGATTCACAGCCGTTGAATCGCCTTGCAAGGTGCCAGCCGTCTTGCTGTCCTTGTCATAGGCAGTCATGGTTTTCAGGGCGTTGCTGAGTGCGTTATAGGACTCCACGAGATTTTTTAGCGCTGTCTTGGCCGTTGCCGTGTCATTGGCAATGGTGATGCGCACCGGAGCAGCATCCTTCGCTGACTTTTGCGCTACCGTCAGCGTCACACCCGCCGCCACCTCTTCAAACACATTGGTGTGCGAGGCCATGTCGATGCCGTTGATCTTGGCCAGAGTGTCCTGCGCCTCAACGGAACGCTTCATGGTCCCGTCGCTGCCGTTGTAAGCAAATTGCTGCAGCCCGGCGCCTTCGGCATCCACCGAGAAGGCGGAATTCACGCCCGTGGCCTTGGATTGCAGCACCAGGCGTTCGCCCGTGTGGTCCTTGAGGACGGTGGCGCTGACATCGCCCTTGGCGGCATTGATCTTGGCAGCAATCTTGGCCAGAGAGTCATCTTCTGCAGCGATTTCCACGCTGAAGCTCACATTTTTGCCGTCCTTGGTATTGGGTGTCAGTCCATTGGCACCATAGGTCCCCATGGAAATGGTCAGCTTGCCAGGTCCGAGAGTGGTGCCGCTGGGCACCAGGCCGGAGCCAATGGTTTGACCTGCCGCCATCTGCGACACTTCCACGTCATAAGTGGCTTGTACGGCGCTGGAGGTTGCCGTTCCTGTCACTTGGGTAGAGTTGGAAGAGGTCAGCGTATTGCCTAGCCAGGTGGCGGGCTTTGCCAGCTTGTCCACCTGATCCTGCAGATTGGAGATTTGCGACTTGAGCTGGCTAAAGGCCGAGATCTGCGTATTGATGCCGCTGGCCTTGGTCTGCAGCGCCGCAATGGGCTTGGACTCCAGCGCCACCAATTTCGAAACAATGGTTTCTACTTCCAGGCCGCTACCAATACCGACTGAGCTGATACCCATACAAAACTCCCTCTGCGCAAGACAGCGGGCGTTTGGTACGCCGGGTCTGCGTCATTGAACAAACGGCGCTTCTCGCGCCGTCTTTATGGACAGTACTACGCATTGTGTTTCGGCAGGCCGAAACAGAACTTGAGTCCGAAATGCCAGATGCCGGTATCAGCCTTGCAGCAGTTTGAGCACCTGTTGCGGCAGCTGATTGGCCTGTGCGACCATGGCCGTTCCCGCCTGCTGCAGAATCTGTGTGCGGCTCAGATTGGCGGTTTCTGCGGCAAAGTCGGCATCCATGATGCGGCTGCGGGAAGCAGACAGGTTTTCTGAATTGACACTCAGATTTTCCACTGTGGTTTCAAAACGGCTTTGCACAGCGCCCAGCGTAGCTCGTGCGCCATTGACCGCCTTCAAGGCCGCGTCCATCGCCAGGATGGCGTTATCGGCGTATTCCGCATCCAGCACATTGAGGTCAGAGAAGCCATTCTTTCCCGACTCTGCGCCAGCGAATCCGCGTGTCCCGCCAATATGCTGAGGACTGGACTCGTTGGTGGTGCCAACTGACAGGCCGGTTGCCGCTGCGATATCGGCGGCAGCCGTGGCAGGAGTGGTTTGAGGATTGGGAAGACCAATCACCACGTCACCGGAGGAGGAAGTCAGCGACAGCGAGCCATTCACGATCGATGCCTGCACTTTTGGGGTGGTGCTGGCGGAATTGATCTGGCTCACGAGGTCATTGATGCGGTTGCTCGAGCTTTCCTGTGCGGGCAGGTTCAATGTCACGCCATTGATTTGCACGCTTGCGGCCGACATGCCGCCGGAAGTCACGTTCTTTGCAGCATTCACGCTCAATGTCGCATTGCCCAGGGCTGCGCCGGCAGATGGCGCGACTACGGCACTGGCGGTCGTGTTGTTGACGATCTCGATCTTGCCATTCACCACACTCACGGATACCGCGTTGGCACCCAGACCATTGGGAGCGGCTGTGTTCAGTGCCGTCTGAATGCTGGTCGCCAGAGTATCTTTGGCGGTAGCTATTTCAGCCGCCGATGCTGGAGGCGCCGCAACGGCGGTGACGGCTGGGACGTTGACAGCGGTGCCGCCATTGATGGTGAGCGTGAAGGCTCCGTAGGAGCCGTCAGGGGCGGGCTCGTTCAGGTTCCAGCTGGTTTTTGCTGGGACCGTCACTGCCGTGTTGCTGCCGGAGATGCTTGATCCGGTCAGCTTCGAGGGAACTGCCACGCTGTTCCAAGTACCCAGCGCATCCACATTGGCATTCACAATCGAGGAAATATCGATGGTCTGACCTTGGTTGGCACCGACTTGAAAGGCCATATTGGTAAATGAGCCATCGAGCAGGTTGGTGCCGTTGAAGCTGGTTTGCTGGGCGACTCGGGTCACTTCGGCTTTGAGCTGCTGCACTTCCACATCCAGAGCTGCACGGTCTTCTGCCGAGTTGGTGGCATTGCGCGCCTGAACAGCCAGTTCGCGAATGCGCTGCAGATTGCTGCCCAATGAGCCCAGGGCGCCTTCGGCGGTCTGCGCGAGGGAAATGCCATCATTGGCATTGCGCATCGCAACTGTGAGGCCGCGCACCTGGGTGGTCATGCGCTCGGAAATGGCCAGGCCGGCTGCATCATCTTTGGCACTATTGATGCGCAAGCCCGAGGACAGGCGCTGCATGGATGTAGCCAGCTGGCTTTGGGACGAGCTCAGATTGCGTTGCGCATTGAGCGACTGGATATTGGTATTGATGATGGCTGCCATGGCGTGTGCTCCTGTTTCAAGCCAGTAAACCGGCGACGTACTAGCCGTTTTCACGACCAGCGACGGCGCTGGCCCACGTGACCGGAAACACGGACGAAGTCTGGTATTCCGGGTACGAGGATTGTTGGAGCAAGCCGTGTGGGACATAAGACCGATAAGAGGCCTAAAGTCCTGCCATTTTTACAATTGATGGTTACATGTCGGCGCAGTTGGGCAGCAAAAAGGCCTCCCGAAGGAGGCCTGGCATGACGCTGACTGCACCAGCGTATGGCTGGTGCAGTAGCTTGATGCAATTAGCGCAGCAGGGACAGCACGCCCTGGGGCAACTGGTTGGCCTGTGCCACCATGGCGGTGCCGGCTTGCTGCAGAATCTGCGAGCGGCTCAGATTGGCGGTTTCTGCAGCGAAGTCTGCATCGGTGATGCGGGACTTGGAGGCCGACAGATTTTCGCTGTTCACGCTCAGGTTGGAAACCACGGATTCAAAGCGGTTCTGAATGGCACCCAGGTCGGCGCGTGCGGAGTTCACTGCCTTGAGAGCAGCGTCCATGGCCAGGATGGTGTCATCCGCACCTTCGGCGGTGGCCACGGAGATATCCTTGAAGCCTGTCTGGGCAGTGCCGGAGGTTACCTTGGTCGTGCCTGCAGTCAAGCCGGTGCCAGTTGCGGGTGCAGCGTCCACGACGATATCTTTGTCGGAGCGCAGAACGACAGAGCCGTTCACATTGGAAGCCTTGACCGAGCCGTCGGTGAAGGTCTTGTTGATGGCTGCAACGAGCTGGTTGGAGCGCTCTGCGTCGGTGTAGGCGGCACCGACGGCAATCGCTTTACCGTTGATGCTCAGCTCGGTTGTCAGTGCAGCATGCTTGGTTCCAGCCGTCACGTTGGTGGTCGTGGCTGCCAGGCCTGCAACAGACAGAGCATATTGATTGCCGGATGCATTGGCCAGGGTCACTGCACCGTTGCCGGCTGCAGGAGCAGTCGCAGTCAGGCCGGAAATACCGGCGGCATTGACAGCAGTGGCAATGTTTGCAGCCAGCTGATCTTGAGCCTGTGCCACGGTACGTGTGGCAGTGCCGTCGGCGGTCAGGCCGGTGACATTGAGTTCAACACCGCCCACGCTGACCTTGAAGTCTGCAAATGCAGCTTGGGCCGCGGCAGCATCTGCAGGAGCCGTCACGGTGAACGCACCTGCACCAGGGGTGGCGGTGCCGCCTAGCGCAGCGGTGCCGAAGGCAGCTGCAGGCTTGTCTGCGCTGTTCCAGGTACCCAGTTGATCGATCTTGGAGTTCTGGATGCTATCGATATTGATACGCTGGCCTTGATTGGCGCCAACCTGGAAAGCCTGGGATGTGAAGGAGCCATCCAGCAACTTGGTGCCGTTGAACGAAGTGTCGGTGGCAACGCGGTCGATTTCGCTCTTGAGTTGGTCCACTTCCTTTTGCAGAGCCGAACGGTCTTCGGTCGAGTTGGTGGCATTGCGCGATTGCACAGCCAGTTCGCGGATACGCTGCAGGTTGCCGCCGATGGTGCTCAGTGCGCCTTCAGCCGTCTGGGCCAGCGAGACGCCGTCATTGGCGTTGCGCTGTGCCTGGTTCAGGCCGCGAACCTGGGCGCTCATACGCTCGGCAATGGCCAGGCCGGCTGCATCGTCCTTGGCGCTGTTGATGCGCATACCGGAAGACAGACGCTGCATGGAGGTCGACAGCGAAGATTGCGAGGTGCCCAGGTTGCGCTGTGCGTTGAGCGACTGGATATTGGTGTTGATGGTCATTGCCATGATGCGAACTCCTTGATGCGATCAAAACGTCGCCGCCACAGTGACCTGAAATATTCAGGGTGGGCGGCGGCGGCAGCCCAATCCAGCACCCCAGCCTGCAGTTCCTTATGATATTTGCTGCTGTGGCTCGCTGGTGACAGGGCTTTTTTTCCCTGTTGAAGCTGTTATCGGAGCCATCCCGCAAAAACTTTAGAGAGTTCTGCAAATATTTTTCGGGATGTAACAAGTGCAGAAGCTTTGCTTTGCCTGTATGCCGCCAGAGCCTTCAAGTCGTTGCTTGGCTCGGAATTACCCTACATAACGACGGCTAGCTGCCGATCTAGCTTCCAAACGCCCAGCTTTTTGCGGCTATGGCGGCGCTTTTGCAACTTCACAATCGGCACCTATGCTTGTTCTCATCGGTTATATCGTTGCCTTCGGCTGCATCTTCGGCATGTATGTGCTGCACGGCGGCAGCGTGGGCGTTCTTGTCAAGGCGCTGCCGTTCGAGATGGTGACCATTGGCGGTGGCGCTCTGGGCGCTTTCATCGTCAGCAACCAGCCCAAGGTGCTCAAGGCCACTGCCAAGGCGATTCCCTCGGCGCTCAAGCCTTCGCGCTATAACAAGGCGCGCTATATGGAAGTGATGGCGCTTCTGTACGAGCTGCTGCAGAAGGCGCGCAAGGAAGGCCTGATGTCGATCGAGTCCGATGTGGAAGATCCGCAGTCGTCGACGGTGTTTCAGAACTATCCGCAGCTGATGGCCGACCACCATGTCGTCGAGTTTCTGACCGACTATCTGCGCATGATGGTCTCGGGCAATCTGAACTCTCACGAGATTGAAGCGCTGATGGACAGCGAAATCGAAGCCCATCATGCCGAGGCCCATGCGCCGGTGATGGCTCTGAATCGTCTGGCGGGCGCTTTGCCGGCCTTCGGCATTATTGCGGCCGTGCTGGGCGTGGTGAACACCATGGCTTTCGTGGGGCAACCCCCGGCAGTGCTGGGCGGGATGATTGCCTCGGCGCTGGTGGGTACCTTCCTCGGGATCTTGCTGGCCTATGCGCTGGTGGAGCCTATGGCTGCACTGCTGGAGCAGCGTGCCCAGGATGCGGCCAAGGAGTTCGAGTGCATCAAGGCGACGCTACTGGCCAGCATGCAGGGCTACAACCCGGGCACGGCCATCGAGTTCGGCCGCAAGGTGCTGTTCTCCACCGAGCGTCCAGGCTTTCTGGAGCTGGAGACGCACGTCAAGGGTAAGAAGTAATGAGTGCCCACTCTCGCCAGGAGCTAATGATGGAGCGCAGCTATGGCTGACAAGAAGCTGCAGCCCATCATCATCAAGCGCGTCAAGAAGACCGCCCATGCCCACCATGGTGGTGCCTGGAAGATTGCCTATGCCGACTTTGTGACGGCGATGATGGCCTTCTTCCTGCTGATGTGGCTGCTGGGCTCGACCGCTCAGGGCGAGCTGCAGGGGATTGCTGCGTATTTCAATTCGCCGCTGAAGGTGGCCATGTCGGGCGGCAGCGGTGCCGGTAACAGCTCCAGCATCGTGCCGGGCGGCGGTAACGACCTGTCCAAGGTGCACGGCCAGGTGCGCCGCTCCGAGTCCGAAGACAATGCCAACCGTCGCTCCAGCCAGGCCATGGGCCGGGCCGAAGAGTCCGCACGCGATGCTCAGCGTCTGCATGCGCTCAAGGCCAAGGTGGACAGCATGATTGCCAATAATGCGCGCCTGAACGAGTATCGCTCGCAGATTCGCACGGAGATCACGCATGACGGCCTGATGATTCAGATCGTCGACGACCAGAACCGCCCCATGTTCGATAGCGGCAGTGCCGTGGTCAAGCCCTATATGCGCGATATCCTGCGCGAGATAGGTGCGGCCATGGGCAATGCGGAAAATCGCATCAGTCTCTCTGGCCACACCGATGCCGCGCCTTACGGCAATGCCGATCGAGGCTATAGCAACTGGGAATTATCGGCCGACCGCGCCAACGCATCGCGCCGCGAGCTGGTGGCAGCCGGAATGCCGCTGGACAAGCTGGCGCGCGTGGTCGGCATGGCCAGCAGTGACCTGCTGCTGCCGGAGGAGCCGCGCGCGGCGCAGAATCGCCGCATCACGATTACCGTGCTGACCAAGGAGGCCGAGCGCCGTGTGCTGGGCAATGACAAGGAGCGCAGCATGGAGCAGGTGACCAGTGCCGAGGAGGCTGCCAGCACGATCAATCAACCCAAGGCCCGGCGCGCAGTACCCAGCGCTGTCGACAGGCAGTCTCTGGATGCCAAGGAAGAGTTTGTTGTAACAAACCCTGAAGTTGCCACGGAGACTGTCGAAAAGCCTGACAATGCACGTCCAATGCCGGGAGGTTGACAAATTGTTACCATCACGGCTGAAAACTTGTTCCCACGCACCTATTCCGACCGAAAGGGCCTCTCGTGGCTAATGCCCTGCGATTTTTGATTGTTGACGACTTCTCCACCATGCGCCGCATCGTGCGCAATCTGCTCAAGGAGAGTGGCTTTGCCGATGCCGATGAAGCCGAAGATGGTGTGGCTGCCATCACCAAGTTGCGTGCTAGCAAGTTCGACTTTGTGGTGACCGACATCAACATGCCGAACATGAACGGCTTTCAGCTGCTCACCGAGATCAAGCAGGATGAAAAGCTTAAGCATCTTCCGGTGCTGATGGTGACTGCCGAAGCCCGCAAGGAAGATATCGTGGCTGCCGCCCAGGGCGGCGCGGCCGGCTATATCGTCAAGCCCTTCACCAAGGCCACTCTGGAAGAGAAGGTCAATCTCATCATCAAGAAACTCGATCTCTGAGCCATGAGCAGCGACCAGGCTTCCGCCAACGTCCACTACAAGATTGGCGTACTCACGCGCCAGTTGCATAACTCGCTCAATGAGCTGGGCTATGCGGACCGTTTGCGCGGCAGTGCGGGGGAGCTTCCCGATGCGCAAAGCCGTCTGTCCTATATCGCCCGTCTGACGGGAGAAGCTGCCAACAAGGTGCTGGGTCAGGTCGAGGTGACGCAGAACTGCCAGGATGCGCTGGCCGAGCGTACCCGTGCCATGCGTGCAGAACTCATCAAGGATCCTGTGGCTGCGGTGGCCAAGGGGCGCGTGATGAACTATCTGCAGGAGGTGGAGGAAGGTACGGAGCAGACCAATAGCCATCTGACCGAGATCATGATGGCGCAGGACTTCCACGACCTCACCGGTCAGGTGATTGCTCGTGTGGTGGCGCTGGCGGCCGATCTGGAGTCGCAGCTGCTGGAGCTGCTGATCCAGACCTCGCCGGATGCTGAGCAGATGCCGGCCCTGGCGCCCGTGGAAGCCGCGCAGCCCAAGCTGGCAGGCCCGGTGGTGGATCCCGAAAACACCACCGACGTGGTGACTTCGCAGTCCCAGGTGGATGATCTGCTGGCCAGTCTTGGTTTTTAAAAAAATAGCTGATTGCGCTTTGCAGATAAGCGTTTGAGCCCGAAAAGCCCGATCTTCGAATGGATCGGGCTTTTTTTAGGTTCATCGAGGAATTCCGTGGAGATAAGCCCGTTCGTTTTGTAATCTGATAGCAACGAAGCTGACATCGGAGAACAAATCAAATGCTGGACTCGAAGTTATTGCAGGCTCTTGGCGGCTGGGAGGGCTACGTGGTTGAACGTGTGCAGTGGCCCCAGGGCGATAGCCGCACCGTGTCGATTTATCTGAAGCCGCAGGCCAGCGTCATGCATTGCGAGCGCTGCGGTGCGCAGTGCAGCCAAGTCCATGAGACCACGACACGGCGCGTGCGCGATCTGGCATTGTTCGAGTACAGAGTGGTGCTACATGTGCCGCGTCGGCGTCTGTGGTGCGATAGCTGTGGTGGCCCGTACCTGGAGAAGCTCAGCTGGCTCGGTCGCTACCAGCGCGTCACAGACCGTCTGGCGCAGGCGTGCAGCCAGTTGCTTCGCAGCAGCAG
>NZ_JBXARF010000011.1:0-132515 GCF_058807955.1 Comamonas sp. GW821-FHT11H03 | reverse complement strand
CTAGTCATACGTACAGTCCTATGCCAATCTCGAAGATAAGCGATGGACTGTGTCCGGAGATTCAGGGGGCTATCTCAAGCGGCTGGGTTTTGATCGTGTGATGAAACTTCATAGTCTTATCGACTCCTGTATTGAATGCTTAGTAGGTAAGGAGTAAGAGCTTTTCAGTGTCCTCAGCCCTGGAATCTCAAGATCGTCCGAATGCGGCGCAGATATGATTCGGTGACATGTTGAAGGCGGCCTGAAGCTGATACCCTAAGTCCTTCCCAAGTGTCACATCAATGGAATCTGCCCTATCACTCCCTGTTCCCGTCCGACGTGACTTGCTGATCCTCTGGGTGTGCATTGCCGTAGTAGCCCTTGTACTTGGGTGGCTGCTACTGACACTCAGCCGGCAAGGTGCTGGCCCTCAAATCGCGCACGCACAGCGCCTGACCTCAACGAGTTGCAGGGCTCTCCAGGCCAGTACAGAGCACCTGCGTCAGCAATCTGCCGATACCTCCCGCAGCGTTGCCCCGGTAATCGCCCAGGCAGTTCTCGATCTCGCGCTGCGGGATCAACCAGGTATGGAAGGTGGCTTCTGGCAAGCCGATGCGGGCGTTGTTGCATATGCCTTCCCGACCTATGACGGCACTGGCATTAAGCGCGACCCGCCAAGCGCCGAGCTGGAACGCATTGCATCCACCGCACAGCGTGCCCAGGACGCTGGCGTACTTGTGACCGACATACGGCCCGGTCTACGCGAAGCTGTCGCATTTGCCGCCTGCCCTGTCGATCTGGGTGGCAAGCGCCTGGTCGCCTGGACGCTGATGCGCGTGCCGATCATGGCAGCAGAGACAGTCAATACGCTGATCCTTGCGGTGAGCCTGCTTCTTGCACTGGTCGTGGTATCCGGGGCTTGGCTCGGCCGGATGATTTCACGATGGCAACGCCAGTCTGCAGAACTCAGAAAACAACTGGCTCAGTCTGAGCGTCTGGCCACACTAGGCCGGGTGTCTGCAGGACTGGCTCATGAGATACGCAATCCGCTGGGCACCATGCGCATGAAAGCGGAGAACGCACTCGCGGCTCCTGCTGAGCTGCGCAGTGTGCGCGCCGATAGTGCACTGCAAGTCGTGCTGTCGCAAACCGAACGCCTCGAAGCCTTAGTGTCCAGTCTGCTGGCGTTGACTCAGCCGCTTCGCGTGGAGCATCAGGAAGTCGATCTGCACCAATGGCTCCAGGAGCGATGCAACGCCCACGCCGAGGCTGCCCAACAGCAGCACAAACAGCTTACTGTGGCGCTTTCGTCCCAGTTGCTTGCTAGCGCACAAGGACTTGCTTTGTTCGATCCCATCCAGATGGCACGGGTCTATGACAACTTGCTGCTCAACGCGCTTGCGCATACCGTGCCTCATGGTTCGATTGAGCTTGGAGCGAGCCGCACGCCTGCAGGCGCTTTGCGGCTCTGGGTGGCTGACGACGGCTGCGGCATCCCGCCTTCCTTGGGCGAAACGCTGTTTGAACCGTTCGCCACGACTCGCGCTGGCGGTACCGGACTGGGTTTGGCGCTGGTGCGCGAAATCGTTCAGGGACACGGTGGGCGAGTTGCATTAGCGCCTTCCGTGAAAGGAACTCGCATAGAGATGGAGCTGCCATGGCCCACATCCTGATTGTTGATGATGATGTCGCATTTCGCGCCAGTCTGGCGGAAATGCTTGAGGACCTGGGTCACTCCGTGCTGCAGGCCGAAACCACCGATGCCGGTCTGCACAGGCTGCGCACAGAAGTCGTGGATGCCGTCATCGTCGATCTGCGCATGCCCGGTGAAGACGGCCTGTCATTTCTACGCCGGGCAGCCAAGATCTCCTTCGTGCCCTGCATCATGCTCACCGCCTATGCCAGTGGTGACAACACCATAGAGGCCATGCGTCTGGGTGCATTCGATCACCTGACCAAGCCTGTTGCGCGTGCCAGTCTGGTGGAGACACTGGAGCGAGCATTGCGGGAGAGACCGCCCTCCTCCCAGCAGGTCCAAGGGACGGCAGAATCCCCCGATGCCGATACGCACGACGGCAGTGAGCTGATTAGCAGCAGCGAGGCAATGCGTCAGGTCTTCAAACGCATTGGGCTTGCAGCAGACAGCGATGCCACTGTCTTGATTCTTGGTGAAACCGGAACTGGCAAGGAGCTGGTGGCTCGGGCCCTACATCGCAATAGCGCAAGAGCAGAAGGGCCTTTTGTGCCCGTGAACTGTGCTGCAATTCCGGCTGAGTTGATGGAAAGCGAGCTGTTTGGCCATGTCAAAGGCGCATTCACCGGCGCCGTCAATGAACGCATGGGCCGTTTCCGGGAAGCGGATGGCGGCACTTTGTTTCTCGATGAGATCGGAGACATGCCGCTGTCCACCCAGGCAAAAATCCTGCGGGTGCTTCAAGAGCGCGAGGTGACGCCGGTGGGCGGCAACCGAGTGCAGTCCGTGAACGTGCGTGTCGTAGCTGCCACCCACCAGGATCTGCCCACGGCCGTTAAGGAAGGACGGTTTCGAGAAGACTTGTGGTACCGCTTGCAGGTAGTACCTCTCTGGCTTCCTCCGCTGCGTGAGCGGCTGGGAGATGTAGTGCTGCTCGCCGAGCATTTTTTACGCCTGCAGGGGGGTGACTCGCCCAAGCGCCTGAGCGCTGCAGCGGCTCGACTACTACTGGCCCACCCATGGCCTGGCAATGTGCGCGAACTGCGCAATGCCATGGAACGAGCGGTGCTGCTCAGCCATGGTCCTGTGATTGAGATCGAGCACGTTGGATTGCAGATACCCACAGCACCCAGCACTCCGGGCTTAGAGATCGACTGGAATGGTTCTCTTGACCAGGCAGTGGCACGCGTCGAACGAGAAATGATTGCCCGATCCCTCGCTGCGACCACAGGTAACCGTGCAGAAGCCGCCAGACGCCTGGGATTGTCGCGCCAACAGCTATATCGCAAGCTGGCCGAGTTCGACTTGGACTAGATCACTTCAAAGTGGGAAGTGTCCGATTCTGTGACACCCCGTGTCACACAAGCGGACAAGCAATGATCATCAAGAACACCAAGCCTTTGATTTAATTAAGAATCATGAATGGCACGGTCGTTGCAACTTCTAGGGAGTGTTTTTCACTCAACCCAGGAGTCCTTCAATGTCCAAGTCGATTACTTCCCTGCCTGCTGTGCTTGCTTTCAGCCTGTGCAGCCTGAGCGTGCAAGCCCAGCCTCATGGTCCTGCCCCCCAACATCCTCCGATGCCCTCCCGCCCCGGTCTTGCCGGGCAGTACGTTGTGGAAGGCCAGGTGCAGAGGATGCTTATCAATCCCTATGGAGAAGTCGACGGGCTGCGCTTGAAAGACGGCACCATCGTTAAGTTCCCACCGCACATGGCCGAGGCGCTCCTGGCCGCTGTCAAGGTCGGGGATGCTGTGCGCGTCATTGGTAGAGCGCAAACCCGAGGCACAGTACAGGCTGAAGCTATCGTCCAGACTGCCAGCGGGCGGACAGTCTACGAGCAGCCCCCTGTTGTAGGCGAAGGACGGGTCTTGCCCCCACATCTGCGCGCTCAACGTCTGCAGACTCAACAGGTCGAGGGTCGCATAGACACCGTGCTCACGGGTCCGCGCGGAGAGGCAAATGGCGTCATCCTCAGCGACGGCAGCATTGTTCGCTTCCCTCCCGAGAGCCTGCGTATTTCCGTTCAACCTGGAGCCGCTTTCGCAGCGTCGGGGATGGGCACACGCAATGAGTTTGGCACTTCGTTGGAGGCCGTGAGCATGGGCACCACATTAGCTGCCCTGCAACCGCTTTACGACCGCGCCCAGTAAACAGAGGCATCGAAATCTGGCAGGCCTGTGCGGCATCCAGTCGCACTGGCCTTGATCGCCCTATTTCTCCCACCGAAATACGACATGTCTCCCAAAATCTTGCCCGTCGTCCTGCTCTTTATCTCCAACACGTTCATGACCGTGGCCTGGTACGGCCATCTCAAATTCGGAGATCGCCCTTTGTATCTGGTGATACTCGTGAGCTGGATGATCGCCTTGGCTGAATATTGCTTCGCCGTGCCGGCAAACCGCATTGGCCACACCCTGTACAGCGCTGCCGAACTCAAGACGATGCAAGAGGTCATCACCTTGGTGGTCTTTGCAGTCTTCTCCGTCGTCTATCTGGGAGAGAAGCTCACGCTCAATCACCTTCTGGGTTTCGGCTTCATCTGCCTGGGAGCGTTCTTCGTCTTCAAAGGCCCTTTGCACTAGGAAAAAGATGGCAAAGCTCCACATGACGCAAGAACATGCTGGCTCACGTAGCTGGCTGTCTGGTTTGAATTTCTTCCTGGCTGACGTACGCGATGGCCTCGGCCCCTTCTTGGGCGTTCTTCTGCTTGGACAAGGCTGGCGCGCCGACGACATTGGCTATGTCATGACTGCTGGAGGTATCGCAGGCATGCTGGCGACAACGCCCATGGGCGCCTGGGTGGATGCGTCGCGCCAGAAAAGATTGTTGCTATCCATGGGCACTCTAGCGCTCACCCTTGCCACATTGACTCTACGGAGTTCGCCATCTTTTGGAGTTGTGCTTGCTTCCCAGGTTGTGACGGGAATAGTTGGAGCCTTGCTGGGAGCCGGTGTCATGGGCATAACCTTGGGTCTCGTAGATCAACAGCATTTATCAAAGCAGTTGGGCACCAACGAAGCCTGGAACCATGCTGGCAACATGACTGGGGCCACCTTGGCCGGTTTTGCCGGCTATCGCTGGGGCATTTCAGCTGTGCTAATTCTGATGACGCTAATGGCCTGCGCATCCCTGCTATGCCTGCGCAATATTCGTCCTCAAGATATTGATAACGAGCGAGCACGAGGCCTTGATCCGAAATCCGCTTTAGGTGGAGCCCAATGTGCCCCGACTTCCACTCTTCATGCCTTGGCTCATTCCCGTGAGCTCGGCCTGCTTGCTGCAACCATGCTGCTGTTTCACCTAGGCAATGCCGCTATGCTGCCGCTGTTTGCGCAGGCTATGGTCACACGAGCAGCAGTAGAGCCCAGCGCATTTACAGCATCGACCGTAATCGTTGCACAACTGGTCATGATCCCCATGGCTCTATGGGCGGGAAGATTTGCAAGCAACCATGGATATCGTCCCCTGATCATGGCGGCGCTGATGGTACTCCCCGTGCGAGGACTCGTGGCTGGCTACTGGGAATCTCCGTGGGCTGTGATCCCTGTGCAGGTTCTCGATGGTATTGGAGCGGGTCTGCTCGGTGTTGCCATGCCCGGCTTGGTCTCCAGCATCCTGCGCGGCACAGGGCACATTAATGCGGGCCTTGGTGCGGTGATGGCTATCCAAGGGGTTGGCGCAGCCTTCAGTCCCGCCTTCGCTGGTGCCATTACTCAGCATTTCGGTTACAGCACCGCGTTTATCTCACTTGGCATGATCGCAACTCTTGCGCTTCTCACATATCACTTCGGGAATAGTTGGACTAACACTCAGCAAACGGCATAGCAGCCTCACCATTGCATCGCAATAGCAGGGCGGCCGCACAGCACCGCCACATTGGATTTCGGCGGTGGTACCAAAGAGGTCTGGAGTTCGGGGCGGTGCTTCGGGCGCTTCCAACGCCTGGGCGTGACTCGGCGACAACCATCATCACCGACATTGACACCATGGTGCTATGAGGCGTGCGCGTGACCTATGCGCTAAGCTAGTCCATATGCACCGGTAGCTGGTGCTTACCTGTAAGGTGGGTCTGGTGTATTTCGGGCCAGCAAGCGCGGTGCGCTCTCCCGGACCTTTTGGAGCGTTGATCACCAGACTGCAATGCCCCAAGCCGCCGCTCACATCGACCAGCTGGACTTCCGCTTCTGGCCGAACTCAGTCGGTCACGACCAGTAGACTGGTCAGCAGCTTCCGGCACGGGTGGTCAATCCAACCGGAATACGCAGCTGGGGTCGCAAGGAGCTCAGCTGATCGACAAAGGCACCTTTATGGTGGACGAATCCGAGCACAGCGGCACCCCGGACATCATCACCATCCGCGCCCGTGCTGCCGATCTGGGCGGCGAGATCCGCAAGCGCACCGAGAAAAGCTGGCATGACACCATCTTGGCCACGCTGGCCACTCTGGCCAAGCGCAACAAGCTCACCCGCAAGGTGGATGCCAAGCTGGGCGCAACCCAGGTCCGGCACATCGACCAGACCAATGAATCAGGCATGCACTTCATCACCCGGCTGGCGCGCAAATATGACGCCGTGGCCACGGCGAAGAAAAAACACCTGCTCTTCATGCCCATCAACGGCACCCCGACATCCCCCCGGAATTGAGTAGCAGGTGAGCTTGGAGTCCAATCCCATGCAACAGGAGATTGGACAGGAAGAAGAGATTTACGGAAGAAAAGATCATTGGCTTCCTGCGGAAAGCCGAATCGGGCTTGCCAGTGGCATCGCTGATGCCATGCTTGCGGCAGGTGTCACCGACTTTGGCGCCGAGTTCGACCTCTTTGAGGATGCCGACGATTTGCGCTTCCCTAAATCTGGATTTCTTCATGCAGAGACCTCCGTCGGGTGGATTCTCAACTTTGAAGTGGCGCGAAGATTCGAGGAGACTTCGCTGACCTACCGGGGCGCCGCCTTGATCGCCGTATTCAGGGTAGTCCACAGCTCCTTGGTGACGGGCACCATGTCCTGCCTGAAGTACCACCAGAAGTGACCGCCCACGTAATTCGGAGTAGTGATCTTCATCGTGTAATAGCGGCTCAGGTACTCGGCCTTCTTGGTTTTGCGTGAGGTACCCACTTCCCCGAACCCGATCTTGGAATTGGGAAACATCACGCGCAACTTGTCGAACACCTGTTGCCAGTTGGGCTTGAGTCCATTGCAGTCATCCTCATAGTAGGAAATCCAGACGTAATCCAGACCTTGCTTCATGTAGGCAGGGACATTGGCCTCGGCCCACTTGAACATTTCATTGGAGGGTTGAGACCAGCAGCCTTGGTTGTAGTAGAGCGTGAGCGCGGCCGTCTTGTTCTGCGCTTTCACGATGCTGTAGGCGTTGGTCATCTTCGCCACCACATCGGCATTGGCGCCCAGCCACTCACCGTTGACCTCGTTGGCCACTTCCCAAATATCCACTACATCCGACAACGCATTGAGGTATTGATTAGTCCGTTGTATGTATCC
The DNA here is from genome assembly GCF_058807955.1 of Comamonas sp. GW821-FHT11H03. Taxonomy (NCBI): domain Bacteria; kingdom Pseudomonadati; phylum Pseudomonadota; class Betaproteobacteria; order Burkholderiales; family Comamonadaceae; genus Comamonas; species Comamonas sp. GW821-FHT11H03. Next base: position 125,340 of record NZ_JBXARF010000011.1, on the reverse strand, counting down.
ATCTACGCTGTACTGCTTGACGTAGTACGAGTCCAATATCTCACCCATCACATAGGACACTTTGGAGATTTCCACTGCTGGCTTGCGGTAATAGTCCGGGTTGACGAACTCATCGAAGACGATGCGCGTGGTAGGCCGGTAGGCCAGCGACGATAGGCTGCGCGTGATGTCGCTAAGCCGACTCACATCGTCCACGGTGACGCCGTAGATGGGAGTCGGGACTATGCGGCCCGAGGGCACGTTGGTCTGAGCCGATGCGACGGAGCACAGCGAGGCAATGCACAATGGGATAAACGCTTTCATGCGGTCTCCCCCAATGAATGGTTCAATGATTTTTTCACTTGGATCAATATGAATCGAGGCATGGCAACGGTAGGGTGTGACTGCTTTTAGCTGGCAGCACCGGCTTAGACCGACCCTCTGTTGACTCTCGATAACTAGCTAAAGGGGGCGACTCTAGTCCATGAAGTTTGGCTAAAAGTAGCCAAAAGAAACGAGACACACTCGATGAGCAAGCGCACACATCGAGCTCACGGCTACTCGATCCTTGTTGATGCGCTCGATGCTTTGCGGCAGCTACCAGTCAATGAGTTGATTGCTAGAGTTGACTTGATGTTTGGGTCACGTGGGTGAGCCCTTAACATGAAGCGTTACGCTTGTTGCCTGCGATATGAGTCATTTTCAAAATGAGCGTATCTAGGAAAGTGTCATCGTGCGGTTGCCAGTCGGCTGAGATGAAAGGAGCTATATGTGGCCGCTTGTCCTTCACTTCGCAGTCCGCTTTAGGCCGATCTGCGACTGTCGCTGAACGACCCGCTGCCGTCTATGGCTAGGGGCATGTCGACAACCGCTTTGCGGCGGTCCACAAAGTTGCAGTTCTGATGCGTGAGGCTGCTTTGGGGCCGATGGCGGCCGCTCACATCAGCAAATCGATGACACTGAAGAGCTAAGTAGCACGCAGGAGGTAGTACCAGCGCTCTTCTAGTCGCTACTGGTAGAACGCTGAAGGCGGCGCGCCGAAATGCCGCCTAAACATCGCGGTAAACGCACTGTGGCTTGAGTAGCCGCAGTCCATGGCTACATCGATGACCTTCCTACCCTGGGCGATGGCAGTGAGGGCGGCCAACAGCCGCGCCTGCTCGCGCCATTGTGAAAACGTCATGCCGACCCCCTTGGCAAACAGGCGTTGCAATGTGCGCTCACCTACACCGATAGTCTGTGCCCATTCGGTCGCGCTGGCCTGGTCGTCAGGCCGCTCGATGAGCGCATTGCAGATGGGCCGCAGCCTGTCATTGCTCGGCATGGGCAGGTGCAGCGCGACGGTGCTGGACACGCGCAGCTCATCGATCAAAAGGCCAATCAGGCGTTTGTCCCGCGGTGATAACGCACCCGCGACCGGCAACTTCACAGCCTCCACCAGTAGCTCGCGCAACAGCGGCGACACGTTTATGACGCAGCTCTCCTTTGGCAATCGCTTGATGGCCGCCTCGTCCACGTAGGCGGTACGCATCAGCACATTCCCCGACATGGTGACGCTGTGGCGCAAGCCGGCCACCATCCACAGCGCACGGTTCGGCGGCACCACCCAGGAACCTGCATTCGAGTGGATGACCATGACACCCTCTGTCGCATAGAGCAGCTGGCCTCGCGGGTGCGAGTGCCAGCCTGTCGAGGTGCCTGCAGCCCAGCGGTTCTCCATCGCCACAAGCGGACGCGGATGGCTGTGGAAGTCGAGATGTTTTTTAGGGCCGTACTGCTGCATGTCTGAAACTCTACAGCTTTTGGCGGAATGTCGGGAGACGGACTTTGGCTGTGACCGTAACCTTCAGTCCTCCGGTGCAGCCACACGCTTTGTGCCAGCCACCACCATGCAAGAGCCACAACTATGTCTACCAAGACCGCCAGTCTCGGTGCAGCCGAGACCTTGACCCCCGCCAAGCCGCAAGGCTTCGTCTTCCACATTGTTGGCGCAGCCGCGTTCGCGCATCTGCTCAACGACTTGATCCAGGCCATGCTGCCGGCCATCTATCCTCTGCTCAAGCACGACTACGCGCTGAGCTTCGGACAGATCGGCATGATCGCGCTCGTCTACCAGCTCACTGCCTCGCTACTCCAGCCGTGGGTGGGCCTGTACACAGACAAGCGCCCCATGCCATACCTGCTGCCCTCGGGCATGGTGGCAACTTTCATCGGCATCGGACTACTGGCCACCGCGAACAGCTACCCCCTGCTGCTGTTGGCGGCTGCGGTCATCGGCGTAGGCTCGGCGACCTTTCATCCCGAGGCATCGCGCGTGGCGCGCCTAGCATCGGGTGGCCGCTTTGGCACCGCGCAATCCACCTTCCAGGTGGGTGGCAATACCGGCTCTGCCATCGGACCCTTGCTTACGGCAGCCATCGTCATCCCACATGGGCACCTGGCCGTAGCCTGGTTCATGGTCGTGGCTGCGGGTGCCGTCTGGGTGCTGTGGCGCATCACGAAATGGAACCTGCGACACGGGCACGCCCAGGCCAAGCACCTAGCCGGCACACGCGGCGAAGGCCTGGACCGGTCGGGCGTGATCCGCGCCATCGTGGTCATCGCCATCCTGATGTTCGCGAAGTTCGTCTACATCGCGGCTTTCACGAACTATTTCACCTTCTATCTGATCGAGCGCTTCCAGTTGAGCGTGCAGGACAGCCAGATTTTTCTGTTCATCTTTCTGGCCGCCGTGGCAGCTGGCACTTTCGCTGGCGGCCCGGTGGGAGACCGCATCGGCCGCAAGGCTGTGATCTGGGTGTCGTTCCTAGGCGTTGCGCCCTTCGCGCTGGCCTTGCCGTTCGCTAACCTGTTCTGGACGGCAGGCCTAGCCATCGCCATCGGCTTGGTTATGTCTTCGGCCTTTGCCGCGCTGGTGGTCTATGCCCAGGAGGCCGTACCCGGCCGTGTAGGCATGGTGTCCGGTGTGATGTTCGGCCTGATGTTCGGCATCGGCGGCATTGGTGCCGCAAGCCTTGGCGAACTGGCCGACGTCTACGGCATTGTCTGGGTCTACAAGCTCGTTTCCTTTCTACCGTTGCTCGGTCTGGCCACAGCCTTTCTGCCCAGCACGCGCCGCCACGCAGCCGCACGCTGACCACCGCTCAACCATCTACTACGCATAGAGCCATGACTAACGAATATCAACCCGCTCAAATCTGGCAGTTGGACGCCGCCCTTGCTCATCTCGGCCGCGAATCCAGCGTGGCCACAAAGTCGGTCAATCCGCCCGTGGTGCGTGCATCGACCACGGTGTTCCAGACTTTGGCCGAGTTCAAGGACTCGTACAAGGGAGTGGTGTTCGAGTCGCCGCGCTACGGCCGCTCGGGCACATCAACTAACCCTGGCACCGCATGGCCGCAACGGTGTCGGGCACAACCACTTCGTTGCTGCCCGAGGGCGACTTGACCATCAATGCGTGTCAGACCTTGATCGAGCCGTTGTCGACCGGCGTGTGCGTGATCAGCAGCAGCGAATCCTAAAGGCCGGTCAGGTACGACACCAACAATTTGATCTGACTCAGCGAACCCGAGCGATGTCTTCCAATTGCCACGTCTTGTCAAAGAGGGGCTTCGTCGGACCATATGCCCGAAACATCACTTCGAAGGTCCCACCGGATTTGGTCGGAATCCAGTTCCCGGCGCGCCGGGCCGGTGCCTTCGGACCAAAGTAGATATCCACGGAACCATCCGAATTCTTTTCTAGGCCGGCTTCCAGCGAAGAGCGCGTCGGGAGTTCTACCCCGCGTACAAACGTGTGGGTCGCGCGGTCATATAAGGTGATGGACCAGTACTGGCTGACAGGCACATTCGGGGGTACGGTGAGGCGATAAGTGGTACCTCCATCGAGGAAGTGCCCGCCGCTGTCCTTTGTTGTCAGCAGGTAGTACTGACCTGTGCCAGGGTTTTTGATGTTGCTGAATCCGAAATAGTAGATGGTGCCACGCGCATCGGTTAGATAGCGGTCACCGCGCTCAAACGTTCCTAGAGATTCGCTGACACCAGGTTCCGCTGGAAAGAACCACTGCCTGTCAGGGTAATACCGAGGCGGCACCATCAGGAATCGATTTACGAACCACTGGTGCGCTTCGTGAAGCGAAGAAAGGAGGATTGTCTTTGTCGTATTGTCCGGAGCGAATCGCTTACCTTTTTCGATGCCGATTGATGCCAGCCAGCTATACATCATCTTGTCTCGCGCCTGAACCGGTTCAATCTGAACCATCCTGTCAAGTGCCTCGAAGAAGCGGAGATCGTAGGGAATTGCCCCATCGAACTCGATGTTCGTCACATCGATAAACTTCGTTTCGGCCGCGCTTTCAGCGGTGGACAACGGGTATAGCTTTACGCGTTTCACGTACGAGCCGGCAGCAGCGATGTCCGCTTCGCTGTGGCTCCTCGGTATGGAACGGAGCAGAGCAAATCCTTGAAACGTCTGTGACGGAACGACAATGTAGCCGTCGGGCACTTGGCCATGATATCCAGGTGGCAGGATCAGATATTTTCCGCCCTCTCCCTTGTCAGCGCCGGCGATGCCCACATCTTCGACTGCGGATTGCCAAGCGTCCATTATCGAACCATTGATTGTGCCTCCGTCCGCAGGAGGGATCTCGAGCACCATCGGCCCGGCATCCTTGGTGTTGATGAATGGAATTGCGTACAAAACTTCGCTGTTGGGCGTAAGCAGTTGATTCTTCCAGTTCGACGGACGCGTCCACACAGCGATTTCGTTGGCGTGTCCGCCGGCTCGTTCCATTGACTGGAGAATGCCGTCGAAATTTACCATGGGGATGCCCCAGATTGCGAGTTCAACGGCGCGTCGTTCGACGGTGCTTTGGTGTATCGCGTCGCCAGAGAGAGGCCGCAGGTCGAGTGGGGATGATCGAGCGACGAGGGGGAGTGTTGAGGTGGCGAGGGCCACGAACAACAATAGTTTCCGGCTTTTCTGCTTCACACGATTCATCGTTTTACCCTTCCGAACTAATAGTCATGCTGAGTAGTCATGCTGGCTTGAACGCTAATTTGGTGGAGCCGGATATTTCCAGTTTCGACCGACACTGATTGCGGCCCCTCTCGCCAGGTCATGCGGCATGTGATCTAGCCTATGCAGGCCCAGTTTCTGGCGCATCGTCCGAATGAGTTAGCTCCTGGTAAGAAAGGATTCCGCTCAGGATTCGTAATGGATCAGTCGATGCGGGGTGGCCTAGCTGTGAACCGTCAAGAGGTTATTTGCAGATTTGAGCCTGGACATCGCAGCGATGTGACCGATGCCGCTGTGTGGCCTGTGCCAGTTGTAGTGGTGCTGCCAGATCGCGAGCGCATGGGCCCGCTCAGCTGAGTTCTGGTACGTCCAACCATAGGCCCACACACGTAGCGCTGAATGGATGAAGCGCTTGTCCTTCACTTCGCAGTCCGCTTTGGGCCGATCTGCGACTGTCGCTGGACGACCCGCTGCCGTCTATGGCTACGGGCATGTCGACAACCGCTTTGCGGCGGTCCACAAAATTGCAGTTCTGACGCGCGAGGCTGCTTTGGGGCCAATAGCGGCCGCTCACATCCGTAAATCGGTGACACCGAAGAGCTAAGTAGCACGCAGGAGGGAGTGCCGGCGTTCTTCTAGGAAAAACTGTCTCGATTAAACCGGGCAGTTCAGATATGGCTGCTTCGGCATTAAAGCCAAAGCTCTCGCCATAATTCAGGATGCGCCGGGGTGGATTCCCGCGCTGCCAGGATGCCTGGCACTGCATGCTCCTTCATTTCACGTCTACCGATTCCTATCCGCATGTCCGCTACAACTTCAGACTCCAATCCTGCTGCACCGGCAGTGAAGCTTCGCATGCGCGTCATGACAGGTGACATCATTGCCATCGGCCCGGGGAAAATTGAACTACTGGAGGCCATCAACGAAACGAAATCCATTGCAGCTGCGGCAAAGTCCCTGGGCATGTCCTATCGCCGGGCCTGGTTGCTTGTCGATGGAATCAATCATGCGTTGAATGCTCCGGCAGTGATCACCTCAACCGGGGGCACTCATGGCGGCGGTACAGCACTCACGGACACAGGGCATCTGGTCGTCGCACTGTATCGACGTATAGAGCAAGAGGCACTCAAAGCATGCCAGTCCGATCTGGACAAGCTGGTCGCCCTGGTCCAGAGCAGCTAGGCAGGCATCTGACAGGCACGCTGATTTGCAGGTGTCCCGCTCGGCCATGGTAGTGCATGCCAAAGTGGCACTTTGCACCCTGGACCTCATGACCGGGAGCAATGTATGCGCCTTCACCACGGGCGCTCAATACATCAAGTCGGGTTCGTTGTAGGCTGCGGCAGGGCTTCCAAGCCTCTGTCGGGAGACTGCCCAACCCATCGTAATATATACTCGAATATAACGAGAGATGGCCTGATGGACCTCATCTACTGACGCGCATGGACTGCTGCTTCAGGCTGCTCAGTCGTCCCCAACGCTTACGGAAATCGAGATCTATATGGGAAGCGAAAAGCTCAGTGTCGAAGAGCGGCTGCAAGTGCTGGAGATTCTGCTGGAGGAGTCGATATGGGGGCTGAACCTCGAGCAGCCAGAGCACCGCAAGGCCATCGCGTCTGCGCTCTATACCCGTCTTGCAGTGGCCAATCTGCATCAGGCTTATCCACCCAGCGTGACCGCCGCCTTGTATGAGCAGGCAGATGCGCTGTGCGAGCTGGACAACACGCCCGCCCCCCTCAAGTCCATGTTGCGCCCTCTGATCCGATATTCAGGGACCGGAGACTGAAAGCAAGCCCGGCCTCGGAACATTTAGGCCAGCTGGCAAGCTTGGCGGGGCGAGAACCTGTGAGCACATGGCGCATGCGGGTGACCCCAATCACCGTCCACCGGCGCGTTCGAACAAGCAATGCCTTGTTGGCGCTGCGCAGCAATCAAGTTGAATAGAGGGCTTTAGTGAAGCAAGATCACCTTTCCTACCTGCTAGCCCTCCACCAGGAGCAGGACTGGGTAGCCGCAGCAATCGAGTGCAAGGTCTCTCAAGCACAGCTGAGCAAGGCCGTTGCCGATATGGAGCGCGAATACGGCTGCTCACTGATAGAAGCCGGGGCAGCGTTTCGCGGGTTCACAGCAGAAGGCGAAAAGGTCGTGGCCTGGGCCCAGAACTTGTCCGATGCGGTTGCCACACTCAAGCATGTGTTTGCCGCCTTGAACCGCAGAAAGACCATTTCACCTCTGCTGGAGCGACGCTCTGTATCACCGAAGCGACTGGAAGCGCCAGGACCAGACAGCCAAGAAATTGATCTGATGATCGAGGCGGCGTTAAGTGCTCCAGATCACGGTGGTCTGCGTCCATGGCGTGTGCTTGTCTTCACTGCCGACTCGCGCGCGATCCTGGCAAATCTGTTCAAGCAGGAGAAGCTGCGCCGCGACCCTCTCGCTTCCCGTGAAGACGTCAAGCGTGCGCGCGAGCATGCCACGCGCAGTCCTGTCTTGCTGGCTTTCATCGTGTCGCCTCAGCTGCGCATGCGAGTGCCGGAGCGCGAGCAATGGCTGGCAGCCGGCTGCGCCCTAGGCAACTTCATGAATGCCGCGCACCAACTCGGCTTCGGTGCCATCATGCTCAGCGGCGAGCGCTGTTTCGATGCCTTGTTGTGTGCTGAGCTGGGGCTTGACCCCACAGAGTCTCTGGCTGGATTCATCAGCCTCGGCAGCATAAAGGCCGCAGCCGAGCCGCGCAAGCCGACCATGCTCGATGCCGTCAGAGCCTTTTGGCAACCTGGCAGCAGCCCCGAGTCATCTGGCCCGGCGGCCAGCAGTTCACGCAGCGCAGCATAAAGGCCCGTTGAGCTGGCTGCGGCCAGGTCCAAGTGGTGCGCGGCAGATCACCTGAGCCGCATGGCTAGGCCCGCGTTGCATGCCGAGAACCGAGAAAATTCTCACGTTTTGTTCGCGACCGGTCTTTCAAACTTCCGAAGCAGAAAGAATGCCAATGCTGCAACTCCAGTCAGCACCAGAGACAGCGCATTCGCGCAATCTGTCTCTGACCCCAGCACATGGTTGTAAACAGCCAGCGACAGCGTCTCGGTGCGCCCACTGATATTGCCACCCAACATCAGCGAGATGCCGACTTCCCCCATCGCGCGGCCAGCCGCCAACACCAGTCCGGCCAGAATACCGAGCCTAGCCTGCGGCAACTCGACCTTCATAAACACCTGCCAAGGTCTTGCACCCAGCGTCGCTGCCACCTCACGCAATGACTCATCGATTTCAGCAAACGCGGCCTGGGACGGTTTAACCATCAGCGGAAGGCCTGCAGCCACCGCAGCAATCACCAGGCCGGTTTCGCTGAACACCCAATGCGGCCTCCATTCCAGAGGTAACCAAGCCAGCAACCAGCCCTCGCGCCCCAACAACAGCAGCAGTGCATAGCCGATGACAATAGGCGGGAAGACCAGCGGCAAGGTCACGAGCGCGTCGAGCAAGGCCTTGCCACGAAATGCGCAGCGAGCCAAAGCCCAGGCAATGGGCACTCCAAGCGCCAGTTGCAGCAACACGCTCCAGCCCATAACCTTCAGTGTCAGTGGGATGGAGGTCCAGGCACAGGTCTCAGCGAGCAAAACAGCCGGGCAGAGGTTTAAAGACCATTGGCGGTCATGATGCGCCGCGCGGTGTCACCTTGCATAAAGGCCTGAAAGCGACTTTGTGCCTCGGTGAGGGAACGATCCCTGACTGTGCCAAGCGATATCTCAATCGGGTCGTAGCAGCTCTGTGGCAATTCGAGCACGGAGCCTGCGCGCCCGGCAATCGCCAGCGCCTCAGTCTTGTTCACGAACCCCGCATCCACTTCGCCCGAGGTGATGTAGCCACCGACTTGAGGCACACCTTCAACCTCGAGCAACTTGGGAGCCAGCGCATCGGCGAGGTGAAGTCGCTTCACGCACTCATCGGCCGCTCTGCCAAATACGGTCCGCGTGCGATGAGGAATTGCGACGCGCGTGAAGGCCGTGTTTTTGAGCTCGTCAAGGCTATTCAAGGATTTGCCTTTGCTTGAGACAAGAACCAGCCGACCTGTACCGAGCCGGTCAAAGCTGCTGAATAGTCCGGTCGGCTCCAGCAGACTCTTGTCACCAATCAAAAAAACGACTTCCCGATTCTGCCTAGCCTGGGTCTCGATCTGTTTGATGTGGCCGAATGCAGCCTGCGCTTCAACACCCGTTTCTTTGCGAAATGCCTCGATTAGTTCGAGCACCGGTTTGCGGTAGCCGCCCATGGCGGCAACAAGCACTGACTCTGCGGCTCTGACGGGCGTGGCGACCAGCAGCGTGACCATGCCCGCCAGTCCCAGCAGATTGGGGGCAAAGAGGCGCCGTGAGGAACGCCGCGCTCGATATTGATTCAAATTGGCAGTGCTCTCGTCGTGATTAACAGCATTCAACATTCAGATCCTCTGCAGAGGCCAGCGCTGGCATGCAGCGTAGCGTTATATTCTTTGGAATATAACACTCCAAAATATTGAGCCGCAGCTTATGACAGACACCATCACACTACGCCCCATTGGCATCATTCATAGCCCTTTTCAAAGTGCCCAGGGAATGCCGATACAGACTGTGGCAGCAGCCGACGTTGAAGGTGAGTTGGAGGTCTTCGAAGAGTTCGCCCCAGGACTGCGTGATATCGAAGGCTTTGAGTTCCTCATCCTGATCACCCATCTGCACCAGGCGGTGGAGAAGCTGGAAGTCGTGCCGTTTATGGATACGGTGAGCCACGGCGTATTTGCGACCCGTGCTCCAGCGCGGCCCAACCGGCTTGGTCTGTCCATTGTGCAACTGGTGCAGGTCAAGGGACGCATATTGTGCTTTCGCGGCAACGACATGCTGGACGGTACGCCTGTACTCGACATCAAGCCTTATGTACCCCAGTTGGATGTACGCAGCACGGAGCAAGTCGGCTGGTTTGCCCACGGGCTGCAACGTCTGCCCGGCGCAGTCTCGGATGACCGGATGTCCTGACTCGCCTCGGGCGATCCATATCTTCACTGGCCGTTGAAGCGTTTGGTAGATGACACCGCATAGGCCTGGGAGTGAAAACGCAGCACCTATGCTCTGACCGCATCTTCGGAACAGCGCTCGAGGTCTGCAATGGGGTAGAACCACCCGTTCGTAGCCAGGAAAACTGCTTTTGACCCGCCTGGTTCCAGTGATCATTGATTGCCCTTGCAAGAGCTCTGCTGAATGGCCGATCCTGGTGGTACAGCGATCACTCAGGGCACGAAAAGTCCAATGACCGCCAATGACGGCAGCCGTGCCAGTTCTCCAAAACGGGATGACTGCAGCCAGCCTGAGGCTGCCTGTCGGGCAATGATGCCGGCCTGCCGCTCTTGGACAGTCTCAGCCATTGACCAAGACCAGGCAGCAGTCATTAACGAAGTAAGGACAGGCCAATACATTGGCCTATCGAAACATAGAATCAAGCACAAAGCACGCTATGCCGCAAATCTACGCGGAAGCTGCTCTCCGCCATTTCCCTCTTTGCATTTCAGACTACGACTTCCTGCTCCTGCAACATTCGCCACATCACCTTGCCGCTGCCGCTCTTGGGCAAAGCCGTCACGAACTGCACCAGACGCGGCGCTTTGTAGACCGCCATATTGTCATGGCACCACTGGATGATCTGCTCTGCCGTCGTCGCCTCATGGCCGGCACGCAGCACGACCACGGCCTTGACGGTCTCGCCGCGATAGGCATCCTTGGCGGAGATCACGCAGGCCTCCTGAATCCCGGGATGGCGGAACATCAGGGATTCCACCTCGGCCGGCCATACCTTGAAGCCGCTGGCATTGATCATGCGCTTGAGCCGGTCGGTGATGAAGAAATAGCCATCCTCATCCACACGCCCCAGGTCTCCGGTACGGAAAAAGCGCTTGCCATCAAGCTCCATAAAGCTCTGCTCGGTCGCCTCGGGGCGTTGCCAGTAGCCTTCAAACACCTCGGGGCCGTTGACCACGATCTCGCCTTGCTCCCCCTGGGGCACTTCCTCCAGCGTGTCGGGGCTGATCACGCGCGCATCGGTACTCATGAAGGGGATGCCCAGACATTGCTGCTTGGGGTGGTCAGGCGGATTGCTGTGCGAGGGTGCGGCAGTTTCAGTCAGGCCATAGCCCTCGCAAAAGCGCAGCCCGTACTGCTCCAGCAGTCGCTGGGCCACGGCCTGGGGCATGGCGGCGCCGCCGCCACCGATGTATTTGAGGCTGGACAGATCGAAGGACGCAAAGTTGGGGCTGGCCAGCAGATCGATCACCATGGTCGGGATATTGGTCCAGCTGGTGACCTGATAGTGCGAGATCAGGCGCCCGGCCAGTTCGCGCTCCCAGCGCGGCATGATGATCAGCGTCGCCCCCACGTAGATGGCGCTATGCAGCACGGACACCATGCCCGTGATGTGAAACATGGGCACGACGGCAAGCACCACGTTCTCGCTGGTGCCCGTGCCCCACATCGCACCGGAGACAGCGTTGTGGTTGATGCTCCGGTGCAGGTGCATGCAGCCCTTGGGCTGGCCCGTGGTGCCGCTGGTATAGGGCAGCAAGGCCAAATCGTCACGGCCCGCGGTATGCGGCGGCGGCACATCGCCACAAGCCAGCGCCTGGGTCCAGGCATGCACCTGGCCATGGCTCAACTGTGCGGGCTCGCGCTCGCCCATCAGCCAGTTGCGCCAGGCTTCGGGCGGAGCATCCGGCCCCTGCACATCGGCGTCAAAGCCGTCGGTGAACCGGGTGACCAGCAGGTGCTGCAGCGCATCGGACGGTTCCAGGGCATTGCTGGCCTTGGCCAGCTCCGGAGCCAGATCGGCCGTGGTGATGGCCACCTTGGCGCCGGAGTCCGTGATGTAGTGCTTGAGTTCCTCGGCCGTATTCATGGGGTTGACCGGCACAACTACCGCATTGGCTCGAAAGATGGCGTAATGCGCCAGCACCAACTGCGAGCTGTTTTGCATCAGCACGATGACGCGGTCGCCTTTTTTCACGCCCAGGCCATGCAGATAGGCGGCCATGCGCTCCGTACCCTCGCACAGCTGCTTATAGGTCGTGGTGCGACCCAGAAACACCAGCGCGGCCTTGTCCGGGTAGCGCCTGGCATTGACGGCCAGGTTCTCCCAGACGCTGGTTGCTGGAACCGTGATGGAATGTGGCAGCCGATTGGGCCAAAACTTGTGGTGAGCGGGCATGAGTCAGGCAATCAGAAAAGCGTATACATAGTCCGGGTGGACTAATCAGTCCGCAAGACTAGGCCTGCCGCCTCGGCCCGGCATCCGGGATGCCCCCAACAGTCGGTCACGCAGGTGACGGCCGGCGCGGCCTGGCGCGGCTCAAGCTGGTCCGGCCCCGCGCTCTGGCTTACCATGCGCAAATGCCTCATGAATCACGCCTGCAGCAGTCGCTGCGCCAGCTACTCGCCAGCCAGCGCACCGCCGCCCTGGCCGTACAGCCGCAGGCCGGCTCTTCAGCGCCCGGATATCTTCCGGCCCCGGGCCTGTCTCTGGTTCCATGGGCCTGGAGTGGCGAATTCAGCTGCCTGGTACTGCATGTCAGTGCGCTGGCCAGCCACACACAGGCCATGGAGCGGCATCCCGCCGTCAGCCTGCTGATGAGCAGGCCAGAGTCCGCTGGCGAAGCCGTGCATGCGCTGGAGCGCATCAGCATCCAGGGCGTGGCATCCACTCCGCCACGCGACAGCGGCCTATGGCAAGGCGCCCGGGCCAGCTATCTGGAGCGCTTTCCCGAAGCCGAGCCCATGACGGCGCTGGGCGACTTTCGCTTTGTCTGCATCACACCGCAAGGCGGCAGGCATGTCGCCGGCTTCGGCGCGGCGCGCGATGTGGACGAACACGATCTCATAGCCGCGCTCAACCCGGCTGCCTAATCTTTGCGGGCCCGGCCCGGCCTGGTCTGGCCAGCTTGAGCCTGGTGCACATGCTCGGCAATCAGGCACATGCAAGCCAGCGGCTGGCCCTGCACCAGGGCCTGAACATGGTCCTGCCAGATCTGCCCCTGCTGCTCCACGCTTGCGTCCAGAAAGCACTGCAGCATCTGATGCGGATCTGCACAGGCCTGATAGTGGTAGGGATCGCGCCGCAGGCAAGCCGCGCGCAGATGCAGGCCGAACGCCTCCCACGTCACCGGACGGCCTTGCAGGCGCTGCCACTGATGCAGCAGCTCATGGGCGAAGACGCCAGCCACCACAGGGTGGGCAAGCCGCAGCGGCCGATGCGGGTCAGCATGCTCAAAAAAGCTGCGCGGCAGATAGATGCGCCCGCCGCCCAGGGACAGCGCGCGCCTGGTATCGCCCAGACGCCGCACATGCAGACGCATGCCGGGCAGCAGCTCATCCAGCGCAGTGCCGAAAAGCCGCTGCACGAATCCGGCCTCGACCGGCATCAGGCATCGCCGCCAGAACATCATGCAACAGGCCGCGCGCCAGGAGGAGTCCGCATCTCGGAGACTTCCCGGCACACTCTAGAACTCGAAGACCTGGCCCGGCTGCGGAAGCTGCACCGAGAAATGCAGGCGCTCGTGCAGCAGCGTGGCCAAGGCCAGGGAGGCATGCTGCTCCCCATGCACCACAAAGGTCTGCTGCGGCGGACGGGTGAAAGCGGCCGCCCAGTCCAGCAGAGCTTGCTGATCGGCATGGGCCGAAAAGCCGCCCAGGGTATGAATGCCGGCACGGACCTCGACTTCATCTCCAAGCAGGCGCACCTGCCTGGCACCGTCGACCAGCCTGCGACCCAACGACCCTTCGGCCTGAAAGCCGCAGATCACCACCGCACACTCGGGCCTGAACAGGTTGTTCTTCAGATGATGCAGCACCCGTCCCGCGTCGCACATGCCGCTGGCCGAGATGATGACCGCGCCGCTCCTGATGCGGTTGAGCTTGATGGAGTCCTCCACATCGCTGATGAAATGAATGTGCGGCGACTCCTTGAGTCTTCTGACGCTGCCCAGCAACTGCCTGGCCTCCTCGTCAAACACGCTGAAGTGCCGCAGCGTGATGTCCGTAGCCGCCACCGCCATCGGCGAATCCACAAAAATCTCGACCGGCGGCAGGCGCTGCTGCTGGATCAGCTGCAGAAAGTGATAGAGCAGCTCCTGGGTGCGCCCCACGGCAAATGCCGGGATGACCACATTGCCATGGGGAGCCGTGCGCGTAACCACATCGACCAGTTCCTCCAGGGTATCGCCCGTGCTCTTGTGCAGCCGGTCGCCATAGGTGGACTCGATGAGCAGCAGATCGGCGTCCGTGATCGGCGTGGGATCGCGCAAAATCACCCGCCCCGGCTGGCCCAGATCGCCGCTGGCCACCAGCTTTCGCGTGCCGCCCAGGCCGTCTGCCAGCCACAGCTCCACAATGGCCGAGCCCAGAATATGCCCGGCATCCTGAAAACGCACGGTCACCGCAGGATGGGGCTCGAAGCTGTGGCCATAAGGCATGGCCTGGACCTGCTCCAGCGTGCTCGCCACATGGGCCAGCGAATACAGCGGCACGGTCAGATCGCGCTCGCGCCCCTTACCCTCACGCTGACGCCGCGCCGCACGCTCGGCGTCCACCATCTGGATATGGGCACTGTCCTTGAGCAAAACCTCGAGCAGGTCCTTGGTGGCCAAGGTGGCATAGATTGCCCCCTTGAAGCCCCGGGCCACGAGCTTGGGCAGCAGACCGCTGTGGTCGATATGCGCGTGGGTCAGAACGACGAAATCCAGACTTGCGGGGTCAAACGCAAAAGCTTGCTGATTGTGCTCGTCGGCCTCGCGCCCGCCCTGGGCCATGCCGCAATCGATCAGAAAGCGGCAGCCATGGGCCTGAACCAGAAAGCAGGAGCCCGTGACCGATTGCGCCGCACCGTGAAAAGTGATGTTCATGAAGCATCCATTGACGATCCACATGGACCGCCAATGAATCTAGCACCACTGGCGCCTGCACCGCCAGAGCCGAAGGTCCTGCCTTGATCTCGATCAGGTCAACAGCCGCCACAGCCACCCCTTGCAGGCATCGCGTAGCTTCGCGCCGCCGCCGGCCCGCTGCCGTTCCCCGCTTCTCCGAGACTCATCAACTGCAGCCGCTGCGTCATGGAAAGCAAAGGGCCTTGCCGCGTCACGCTGTGACAACCGGACAGCCGGCCTCCTCGGCAGCGCTAGCGGCCTCTCCTGGCAGCATCCACATAGGCGCCTGACTCGAAAAGGTGTGCCTCCGCGCTCTCGATGCGGTCGATGACGGGCTGGCCCGCACGGCTGACCAGCAGTTCCAGCAACGACTCTGTCAATGCCATCCCGGCAGTGATTGACGGGAAGAATGAAGGACTCTGCGTCGAGAAAAGAAGTGTCGCATCTGCCTGAAGCGACAGCGGCGAGGCATCGCTATCGGTGACGGCAATCACCTTGCAGCCTGCACGCTTTCCTGCTTCCACCACCTGCAGCACCTCCCTGGAATAAGGCGCGAAGCTGACGACAAGGAGTGCATCCCCTTCAGTCATGGAGCGGGTCTGCATCTCTAGAGAGCCGCCCTGGCCGTCTATGAGATGCACAGAGTTCCTGAATAGCCGATAGACATAGACAAAGGAGAACGCGACGGGAAAGCAGGCCCGGAACCCCGCAGCATGAACATTGGCCGCAGTCTCCAGCAAGGCGGCCGCGTCGTGGAGCCGACGCCTGCTGTGTCGCTCGGTGAACTCGAGGTTCGCCTTGTGAACCTGAAATATCTCGCCCGCCAGGCCCTGGTCACCGGCGCGCTCCAGCAAAGAGCGAGCCCTCTCGCCGTACGCTTCGCGGCCCAGGCCCATTTCCTGTGCCATCGCCTGCTTGAGTTCGGGCCAGCCGGCAAATCCCAGCTGCTGCGCAAATCGCACCAGCGTTGCCGGACGCGCGTCCGCGCTGATACCCACGGTGCGCATCGAACTGGTGACCACTTCATTCGGATGGTCCAGCACGTATTTCGCAATCCGCTGGAGGGCGGGGCTCAGTGAGTTGAAGCGGCCTCGCAGCTCGTCTTTGACTGTCATTGTTGAGGACTCTATCGAAAGCTGTCCTAGCCAGGCGGCTGGCTCGAACGCTGATGGAACAAATGTTCCCAAAGCATACAACCCGACAAAACACCTCTTGACGAAACATTTGTTCCAAACAATACTTTTTAAAGAACATTAGTTCCATTTCAAGGCAAAACCGCCAAGCACCCGTATCAGTTTTCGGAATCTTCCCCATGACGCATGTCTTTCACCGCCATCTGCGAACCGCTCCACCCGTTGCCGTATCGGCTTGCGGGATGCGAATACAGGACACCAGCGGCCGCAGCTATCTGGACGCCTCCGGGGGCGCCGCCGTTTCCTCACTGGGGCACGGGCATCCAGACGTGATTGCAGCGATGCATGCCCAGATCGACGAGCTCGCATACGCACACACCAGCTTCTTCAGCTCGCGGGCGGCAGAAGAGCTCGCAGACGAGCTCATCCGGACAGCGCCAGAGGGCATGAGCCATGTCTATCTGGTCAGCGGTGGTTCCGAGGCGGTGGAATCCGCCTTGAAGATGGCACGACAGTACTTTGTGGAAATCGGACAGCCTGAGCGCACCCATTTCATTGCCCGGCGACAGAGCTACCACGGCAACACCCTGGGCGCCCTGGCCGTCGGGGGCAACGAGTGGCGCCGCGCCCCCTTCGCCCCCATCCTGGTGCCTGCCACGCATGTGGCGCCCTGCTACCCTTACCGCGAGCAACGTGCCGAGGAAACCCCCGAACAATATGGACAGCGGCTGGCGCAGGAGCTGGACACGGCCATCCTCGCCCAAGGTCCGGGGCGAGTCATCGCCTTCGTGGCGGAGACCGTGGGCGGAGCAACTGCAGGCGTATTGACTCCGGTACCTGGTTACTTCAAGGCCGTGCGCGAAGTCTGCGACCGCCATGGCGTGTTGCTCATCCTCGATGAAGTGATGTGCGGCATGGGACGAACCGGGACGCTTCATGCCTGCGAGCAGGAAGGCATCAGCCCGGACCTGATGACCATCGCAAAGGGTCTTGGAGGCGGCTATCAGGCCATCGGCGCAGTTCTTGCAAAAAAGCACATCGTTGACGCCATGTCACGCGGCAGCGGCTTCTTCCAGCACGGGCATACCTACCTCGGGCATCCCGTCGCCTGTGCTGCAGCACTTGCCGTCCAGCGCGTCATCCACCGCGACGGCCTGCTCGCCAAGGTGCAGGAAGACGGCGAATTCTTCGGCGCGCTGCTGCGCGAGACCTTCACCGACCACCCTCACGTCGGGGACGTGCGCGGTCGTGGCTTCTTCTGGGGCATTGAACTGGTTGCAGACAAGGCTGGGAAACGGCCATTCA
Organism: Comamonas sp. GW821-FHT11H03; assembly: GCF_058807955.1. Classification (NCBI taxonomy): domain Bacteria; kingdom Pseudomonadati; phylum Pseudomonadota; class Betaproteobacteria; order Burkholderiales; family Comamonadaceae; genus Comamonas; species Comamonas sp. GW821-FHT11H03. Next base: position 107,973 of record NZ_JBXARF010000011.1, on the reverse strand, counting down.
ACCCTGCGCTCGGGGTCCATGCCATGCTCAAGAAAGACGCCATGACCAGGGGCCTGCTGTGCTATCCGTTCGGTGGCACTGTGGATGGAGTCAACGGCGACCATGTGCTGCTTGCACCGCCCTATATCGCCAGCCGCGATGAGCTCAGGACCATTGCCAGCCTGCTGGCGCAGTCCGTGGACGCCATCACCAGACATGCCGCGATCGCGGCCTGAAGACCTCCCTCTCCACTCTCTGAATCAGGAATACCATGCGCTTCCATCTTCGAAACGTGGCGGCTGCCGCCATGCTGGCCACAGCCCTTGTTCCCGCTCTGGACGCCCTCGCACAGGAGTCGCCCACCTTGAAAAAGATCAGGGAGAGCGGAGCCATCACCTTGGGGCACCGCGAGGCCTCCTTCGGGTTCTCCTACATCTCCGAGGCCGCAACCCCCATCGGCTACAGCATCGACATCTGCATGAAGATTGTGGACGCCATCAAGGCCGAGTTGAAACAACCCAAGATTGATATCAGGTACCAGGTCGTGACCTCGCAGAACCGCATCCCGCTTGTGACGAACGGGACGGTCGACATCGAGTGCGGCTCCACCACCAACCTCGTGGAGCGCCAGAAGGACGTCGCATTCTCGCCGGACATCTTCCGCTATAACGTGCGCATGGCCGTCAAGGCCAGCTCGGGTATCAGGAGCATTGCAGACCTGCAGGGCAAGGCGGTTGTCACCACCGCAGGCACGACTTCGTTCCGGCTCCTGCGTGAAGCCAACCGCGGCAAGGTGCTGGAAGTCACACAACTGTCCGGGAAAGACCATCTCGACTCCTTCCTGCTGCTGAATTCGGGGCGCGCAGCCGCCTTCGTTCTCGACGACATCCTGCTGGCAGGCCTTATCGCGAACACCCAGAACCCAAAGGAATTCATCATCACGGGCGAAAGCCTGCGCACCGAGAATCAGTCGCTGATGCTGCGCAAGGACGACCCGCAGTTCAAGGCTCTGGTAGACCGCGTGGTGGCTGGGATGATGAAATCAGGCGAAATGGAGACGCTCTACAAAAAGTGGTTCATGTCGCCGATTCCACCGAAAGGGACCAACATCAACTACCCGCTCAACGCAGAGACCCGAGAAGGCTTCGAGAATCCTTCCTCCAAGGGCATCTGACCTCCATCAACTTCCAGGCTCCCACACATGACACGGATTGCCCTCATTCACGCCCTGAGCCACTCGGTCGGGCCCATCAACGACGCATTCGAGCGAGACTGGCCGCAAGCCGTGCGCATGAATCTGCTTGACGACAGCCTGTCGGCAGACCTGGCACGAAGCAGCCACGGACTGGACGCGGCCATGCACAGGCGCTTCGAGGTCCTGGCCGACTATGCCGTGGGCACGGGCGCCCAGGCTCTTCTCTTTACCTGTTCGGCATTCGGCCCCTGCATCGCTGCGGTCGCGGCGCGGCATGCCGACATCCCTGTGCTCCGGCCCAACGAGGCCATGGTGGCCGAAGCCCTGCAACAGCCCGGAAAGATCGGACTCATCGCGACTTTTGCGCCCACGCTGAAGTCGATGCCGCCCGAGTTCGGCCCGGATGCAGACCTCGTTCTGGCTCTGGCCGAAGGCGCTTTGCAGGCCATGAATGCGGGAGACCTGGCACGCCACGATGCGCTCATCGCAGCCCAGGCCCGTCGCTTGAGAGACCAGGGATGTACCCGCATCGCGCTGGCGCAGTTCAGCATGGCAAGAGCACGAGCCGTTTGCGAGCAAGCCTCGGGGCTGCCCGTACTCACCACGGTAGATAGTGCAGTGCGCGCACTGAAGAATGCGCTGTGCAGCTCCATCGCCGAGTCCGCTTCACAAGGCCAGAGCCACCGGTCTCGTGCCGCCTGAAGACTCACCAATTGATGGCGAGCCTCGTGATCCAGCGCTGAAAGCGCATTTCATGATGAGGCCTGCCATCGGCAGACGCGGGCTACGAGGAAACCGCGCCTGGGCTCGGATCAGGACAGGCCCGAATCTGAGTGATGCGGCAGCGCCGAGGGCCCAGCCTCAGCTGCTTGCCGCCACGGTCTCGCCGCTGTCCCAGCTTCCGCCCAGCGCACGGATCAGCGCCACGGTGGCCGTGTACTGCGCGGTACGCACCTGCAAGGCCTGGCGCCGGTTGCGCAACTCGTTGCGGCGTGCATCCAGCAGCTCCAGCTGGCTCACCAGACCGTTGCGATAGCGCACGTCCGAGAGGTGCGTGGCCCGCTCTGAAGACTGCACGGCCTGCCCCAGCACGCGGGCCTGGCCCGAGAGCAGGCGCAAGGCACTGAGCTGATCCTCCACATCCCGAAAGGCCGCGAGTACCTGGCCGCGCTGGGCTGCCACGGCGGCCTCCAGGCGCGCGCGGGCCCCCTCCTCCTGCGCGGCGCGCTGGCCGCCGTCGAAGATGGGCAGGGACAGCAAGGCACCTATGCCCCAGGAGCGTGCCGACCACTTGAACAGATCGCCCAGCTCCGGCGAGGCATAGCCGCCATTGCCCGTGAGCGTGATGGCCGGAAACCATGCAGCCTGGGCTACGCCCACGCGCGCCTGGGCCGCCAGTACCGATGCCTGGGCTGCCGACACATCGGGGCGGCGCGCCAGTACCGTCGCGGGCACGCCTGCCGGAATCACGGGCAGCGTTGCCAGCACAGGCTGCGAGGCCAGCGTGAAGCCCGTGGCGACATCCCCCACAAGCACGGCCAGCGCATGCGTGAGGGCCGCCTGCTGGCGCTCCAACGCCAGTGTCTCGGCCTCGGTGGCCGAAACCTCGGTCTGCATGCGCGCCACGTCCAGCTCGGCTGCATCGCCAGCGCGGTAGCGCTTCTCGATCAGCCTCAACGTCTCGCGATAGGCCGCCAGACTCTGCTCGACCAGCTGGCGTTCGGTCTGCAGCGAACGCAGCTGCAGATAAGTCTGCGCCACATCGGCCTGCACCATCAGGCGCGTGCTCTGCAGCAGGGCCTCGCGTGCATTGGCATCCTCGCGTGCCGCTTCGCTGGCCCGCGACAGGCGGCCGAACAGATCCGCTTCGTAGGAGAAGTTCAAGCCGGCCGTGACCAGGGTTGCGGGCTGCATGCCGCTGGCGGTGTTCACCCCGGCCTGACGGGCGGCACCGCCCGAGGCCCCGATCTGCGGCTGGCGCTGCGCATCGGCCGAGCGCAGCAGAGCGCGGGCTTCGGCCAGGCGTGCCGCAGCGGTCTGCACATCGGTATTGGCTTCACCCGCACGCTCCACCAGAGCGCTGAGTTCGGTGTCGGCAAATACCCGCCACCAGGCACCGCGCGGCTGGGCCTCGGCCGGGGCGGCCTGCGTCCAGCCCGCGGCTGCGGCCTGGGCACTGAAGCTTGCGGGCACTGCAACACCGGCATGCTGGGCCACCGTGGGCGGTGCGCTGGCGCAACCCGCCAGCACCAGGGCTGCCGTCAGCGCGCTCAGGGACGGCATCAGGGATCGAATGCCTTGCATCGTTTTCATATCGGAATCCATGGTTGATTGGGGCTTATTCGTCATGGCCGCGCGGCGCAGCAGGCATGGGCAGGGCCGAGGCGCCGTGACCCGGCTCGCTGATCGGCGCCACATGGCTGCCATGCTGCTGCAGCGCACGGTTGCCGGCCAGACGGCGCAGCACCACATAGAACACCGGCGTGAGGAACAGGCCAAAGGCCGTCACACCGATCATGCCGGCGAACACCGCCACGCCCATGGCGCTGCGCATCTCGGCTCCCGCGCCCGTGGACAGCACCAGCGGCAGCACGCCCATGACAAAGGCCAGCGAGGTCATGAGGATGGGGCGCAGGCGCAGGCGGCTGGCCTCGATGGCGGCCTGCACGGGGGTGCGGCCGGCAAACTCCAGCTCGCGGGCGAACTCCACGATCAGGATGGCGTTCTTGGCCGACAACCCCACCAGCACGATGAGCCCGATCTGCGTGAACACATTGTTGTCGCCGCCGCTCAGCCACACGCCCGTCATGGCAGCCAGCAGGCCCATGGGCACGATGAGGATGATGGCAATCGGCAGGGTCAGGCTTTCATACTGCGCCGCCAGCACCAGGAAGACCAGCAGGATGGCGATGGGGAACACCAGCACGGCGGAATTGCCGGCCAGGATTTCCTGGTAGGTCAGCTCGGTCCACTCGAAGCTAATGCCGGGCGGCAGGGTTTCGGCGGCAATGCGCTCGACGGCTGCCTGGGCCTGGCCAGAGGAGAAGCCGGGCGCGGGCCCGCCATTCACGTCGGCGGCCAGAAAGCCGTTGTAGCGCATGGCGCGTTCTGGCCCGAAACTGGGTTCGAGCTTCATCAGCGCCGACAGCGGCACCATCTCGCCCGTGGTGGAGCGCACCTTGAGCAGGCCCACGTCCTCGGCGCGCGCCCGGTAGGCGGCATCGGCCTGCACGCGCACGCTGTAGGTGCGACCGAACTGGTTGAAGTCGTTGGCATACAGGCTGCCCAGGTAGATCTGCAGCGTCTCGAAGATGTCCGTCACCGGCACGCCGAGCTGGCGCGCCTTGGTGCGATCGATGGCGGCATAGAGCTGGGGCACGTTGACCTGCCAGCTGGTGAACAGGCCGGCCAGCTCCGGCGTCTGGTAGGCCTTGGCCATGAAGGCCTTCACGGCCGCGTCCATGGCGTCGTAGCCCAGCGAGGCGCGGTCCTCGATCTGCAGCTTGAAGCCTCCGGTCGTACCCAGGCCGGCCACGGGCGGTGGCGGGAACATGGCGATGAAGGCTTCCTGGATGCTGCCAAAAGCCTGGTTGAGCTGACCCGCCACGGCAGCGCCGCTCTGGTCGGCATGCGTGCGCTCGGCAAAGGGCTTGAGCGTGACAAAGACAATGCCCGAGTTGGAGCTGTTGGTGAAGCCGTTGATGGACAGGCCCGGGAAGGCGATGGCGTCCTCCACATTGGGATTGTTCTTGACGATGTCGCCCATGCGGCGGATCACGTCTTCCGTGCGGTCCAGCGTGGCGCCATCGGGCAGTTGGGCAAAGCCGACCAGGTACTGCTTGTCCTGGGCCGGCACAAAGCCGCCGGGCACCAGCTTGAACAGACCCCAGGTCGCGCCCACCAGCACCGCGTAGATCACCAGCATCAGCGCCTTGCGGCCGATGACACGCTGCACGCCGCCGCTATAGGCCTCGGAGCCGCGGCGGAACAAGGCGTTGAAACGGCGGAAAAAGCCGCCCAGCACCCGCTCCATGCCGCGTGTCAGCGCGTCCTTGGGAGCGTCGTGGCCGCGCAGCAGCAGCGCGGAAAGCGCAGGCGACAGGGTCAGCGAGTTGATGGCCGAGATCACCGTCGAGATGGCGATGGTCACCGCGAACTGGCGATAGAACTGGCCCGTGAGGCCGCTGATGAAGGCCAGCGGCACAAACACGGCCACCAGCACCAGAGCGATGGCGATGATGGGCCCGCTCACCTCCTGCATAGCGCGGTAGGTGGCCTGGCGCGGCGACAGCCCGGCCTCGATATTGCGCTCCACGTTCTCCACCACCACGATGGCGTCGTCCACCACGATGCCGATGGCCAGCACCAGACCGAACAGGCTCAGCGCATTGATGGAAAAGCCCAGCAGGTGCAGCACGGCAAACGTGCCCACCACCGAAACCGGCACGGCCAGCAGCGGAATGATGGAAGCGCGCCAGGTCTGCAGGAACAGGATCACCACCACCACCACCAGGGCCACGGCTTCCAGCAGGGTCTGGATCACGGACTTGATGGAGGCCCGCACGAACTGCGTGGGGTCATAGGCGATGCGGAACTCCACGCCCTCGGGCATGTGCTTTTGCAGCTCGGCCATGGTGGAGCGCACATTGGCCGAGATCTCCAGGGCGTTGGAGCCCGGGGCCTGGAACACGCCCATGCCCACGGCGGGGTCGTTGTTGAGCAGGGAACGCAGCGAATAATCGGCCGCGCCCAGCTCCAGCCTTGCCACGTCGCGCAGGCGCGTCACCGCGCCGTCGGCACCGGTCTTGACGATGATGTCGCCGAACTCCTCCTCGGTCTGCAAGCGGCCCTGGGCATTGATGGACAGTTGCATGTCCACGCCGGGCAGGCCGGGCGAGGCGCCGACCACACCGGCCGCGGCCTGCACGTTCTGACCGCGGATGGCGGCCACCACGTCGGCGGCCGAGAGACCGCGCTGCGCCACCTTCTGCGGGTCCAGCCAGGCACGCATGGAATAGTCGCCACCGCCGAAGATCTGCACCTGGCCCACGCCCTTGATGCGCGCCAGACGGTCCTTCACATTGAGCACGGCATAGTTGCGCAGATAGTCGATGTCATAGCGGCCGTTGGGCGAGACCATGTGCACGACCATGGTCAGGTCGGGCGCGCTCTTGACCGTGGTGATGCCCAGGCGGCGCACTTCCTCGGGCAGGCGCGGCTCGGCCTGGGAGACGCGGTTTTGCACCAGCTGCTGGGCCTTGTCGGGGTCGGTGCCCAGAGCGAAGGTCACGGTCAGCGTCATCACGCCGTCGGTCGTGGCCTGGCTGCCCATGTAGAGCATGCCTTCCACGCCGTTGATGGATTCCTCCAGCGGCGTGGCCACGGTTTCGGCAATCACCTTGGGATTGGCACCCGGGTACTGGGCGCGTACCACCACCGAGGGGGGAGCAACCTCGGGGTATTCCGAGATCGGCAGCGTTCGCATGGCGATCAGGCCAGCGAGAAAGATGAGCACCGACAGCACACCCGCGAAGATCGGGCGGTCGATGAAAAATCGGGAAAGGTTCATGGCGTCAGAGGATGAAGGGTTCTCAGGCCGTGGGTTGCTTGGCGGCGCTGCGGCCATCGGCCAGCTCGGGCTTGGCATTCATGGGCACGTCCTGAGGCGCGACCACCACGCCGGGGCGCACACGCTGCAGTCCGTTGACGACGATGCGCTCACCGGCCTTGAGGCCCGAAGTGACCACGCGCAGGCCGTCCACCGGCGCGCCCAGTTGCACCTCCCGGTACTCGGCCTTGTTGTCGGCACCAATCACCAGCACGAACTTCTTGCTCTGGTCCGTGCCCACGGCACGCTCGTTGATGAGCACGGCCTGGGTGGTCTGGGGCTGCCCCATGCGGATGCGCGCGAACTGGCCGGCCATGAGCGTGCCGTCCACATTGCCGAACACGGCGCGCACACGCACTGTGCCGCTCTTGGCATCAACCTGGTTGTCTATGAGCTGCAGATGACCGGCATAAGGCGTGCCGCCGCTGGTGCCCACGCCCATCTGCACGGGAATGGTTTCAATCAGCGCACGCGTGCTGTGCCCTTTGCTTGCGCTCTGCAGGCCCTGCAGCGCCTGGGCCACGATCTGCTCGTCAGCGTCGAAGCTGGCATACATCGGGTCCACCGACACCAGGGTGGTCAGCACCGGCGCTCCGGCCCCCGAGCTCACGAGATTGCCCACGGTGACCTCGATGCGGCCCACGCGCCCGCTCACCGGCGCCTTGACCTGGGTGTAGCCCAGGTTCAGCTTGGCGGTCTGCAGCGCGGCCTGCGCGGCGCGCAGATTCGCATCGGCCTCGCGCCGGGCATTCACGCGCTCGTCGTATTCCTTTTGCGCGATCGCGCGCTCGTCCCACAGACGCGTGGCGCGCTCGGACTCGCTCTGGGTATAGGCCATGCGCGCCTTGGCAGCAACCACCTGGGCTTCGGCGCGATCGACTTCCGCCGCGTAGGGAGCCGGGTCCACGGTGAACAGCAGATCACCAGCCCTGACCAGCGCTCCCTCCTTGAAATGCACGGCCTGCACCGCGCCCGAGACGCGCGGCTGCACATCCACGCGCTGCACGGCTTCCAGGCGGCCGGAGAATTCGTTCCACAGCGTCACATCCTGCTGCAGGACCTGGGCTGCCGAGACCGGCACGGCCGGCGCTGCGGCTTGCGCAGCCGGTGCCTCCGCGTGTGACGCCTGCAGGCCCAGCATGACGGCGGTCGTGGCGATCACGGCAGTGGCGACGCCGGCGGCGGCCCACCGGCGGCGGTTGGAGAGTTTGGAGTGCTCGTTCATGGCAATGTCTTTGATTCAAGGGTTGAAAGCGGTAGCGGCTCTTTCGGCGGCAGACGAGACTCATCCCTTCCAGCGCTCAGGCCAGGAATCGAATGAGAAAGAGAATAAAAAGGCGCAGCCGTGCTGCGTCCGGCCCGGGGGGGCCGGATCAGGTCAGCGATCTGGGCAGGGCAAGATCAGCTCAGAGCCGACATCGGGTGGTTTCGAAAAACTGGCGCAACTGCTCCTGCAGCTGCGCGGCGCAAGGGCAGGACTCGGGCGGCTGCTCCAGCAGCGCCTGCGGCCATTGCCCCGCTTCGGCAAACACATGGCGAAACACGCTCAGGCCGGCAGCTTCCAGCCGCGCGCCATAGCTCAGTGCCTCATCGCGCATGGGGTCGGCCTCGCCGACCAGAATCAGCGTCGGCGGCAGCCCCGCCAGACGGCGGGCCCGAGCCGGCACCGCATAGGGGTGCTCCGCATCATGCGGCTCGCCCAGGTACTGGCACCAGCCCGAAGCCCATTTGCATTCGACGGATTCGCCCTGAGCGGCACGCTGCGAGGGCGTGGCCGAGCAGGGGTCCAGCATGGGAGAGATCAGAATCTGCCCGGCCAGCGGCGGCTGCTGCTGGTCGCGCGCCATCATGCAGACGCCGGCCGCCAGATTGGCACCGGCCTCTTCACCGGCCAGATAGAGCGGAGCGCCCTTTCCGGCCAGCTTGGTGCGTTGCTTGTAGGCCCACAGCAGCACCTCATAGCCCAGCTCCAGCGGACGCGGAAACGGATGCTCGGGTGCCAGCGGATAGGCCAGCGACACCACACAGGCCCCGGCCGCCGCCAGCGAGCTGCCGACGGTGCAGCCGTTGTCCAGATCCCCCGCCACAAAGGCACCGCCATGGAAATGCAGCACCAGCGGGACCACTTCGCCGCGTCGCTTGCCGCCATACAGGCGCACATGGGCCTGCACACCGTCGGCCACGGAAATCGTGGTGTCGGTGTGAGAGATCGGCTGCAATGCGGTGGGTTTGGTGTTTGACATGGATTTTCCGGACAGGACCGGGTGATGGAACAGAAATGTAGCAACAGCAATTGACGGCATAAACCCCGCAAACGCGGCCACACTGTTTCCAATTCTCGAACAATGACGGGGGGAGCTGTGTGTGAGAATCCCGCATCCTCGGCGAGTCCGGGTTTTCGCGAGGACAAGGAGATCCCATGGATCAGATACAGGCCATGCGTATTTTCGCGCGGGTCGTGGAAGCCGGCACTTTCACGCGTGCAGCCGATTCGCTGCAAATGCCAAAAGCCAGTGTGACCAAGAATGTGCAGGCGCTGGAAGAGCGCCTGCGCGTGAAGCTGCTCAACCGTACCACGCGTCGCGTGACCGTGACCGCCGACGGTGCGGCCTATTACGACCGCGCCGTGCGCCTGCTCGCCGACTTCGACGATCTCGAGGCCAGCGTCAGCCAGGCGCGCACCACGCCGCGCGGGCGCCTGCGCGTGGATGTGGGAACGACGGTGGCGCGTCTGCTCATCATTCCCCATCTGAGCGAGTTCCAGTCGCGCTACCCCGAGATACAGATCGATCTGGGCGTGAGCGACCGCACCGTGGACCTGATCAGCGACAACGTGGACTGCGTGATCCGCGGCGGCGAGCTGGCCGACCAGTCCCTGGTGGCGCGCCGCATCGGCAATCTGGAATTCATCACCGTTGCTGCTCCCGACTATCTGCAGCGCCACGGCGTGCCCCGGCATCCGCGCGATCTGGAGTCCGGCCATCGCAACGTGATCTATTTCTCACCGGTCTCGGCCAGGCGCTATCCGCTGGAGTTTCACAAGGGCGGCGAAGTGATAGAGATCGCCAGCCCCGCCCACCTGGGCATCAACGAAGGCAATGCCTATATCAGCGCCATCCTCGCCGGCCAGGGCATAGGACAGCTCAGCCGCTTCCAGATTCACAAGTACCTGGAAAACGGCCAGCTGCAACGCGTGCTGGAGGACTGGAAGCACCCTCTGCTGCCGATCTACGTGGTCTATCCGCCCAACTCCCACCTCAGCGCCAAGGTGCGCGCCTTTGTGGACTGGGTGGTGGAGCTGTTTTCGCGCAATCCGCTGCTGCAGGGCGAAAGCCGGCCCGCCTAGACAGGCAGGGCCGCACTCGTCAGGCCGTCAGGCCGTCAGGCCGTCAGGCCGTCAGGCCAGCATCACTGCTGCAGCTGCGCCCAGACCTTGTCCAGCCGCTTGGCGCTGACCGGATAGGGCGTGCGCAGCTCCTGGGCAAAAAAGCTCACGCGCAGCTCCTCCAGCATCCAGCGGTACTCCTGCATGCGGGCATCGACCTGGCCCTTGCGCTCGGCCACCAGCCGCCAGTAGCGCTGCTCCAGCGGCAGCAGCTCCTTGAGCTTGGCGGCATCGCGCGCCGGATCGGCCCGGTACTTGTCCAGACGCGAGGTAATGGCCTTGAGGTAGCGCGCGTAATGGCCGAGCTGCGCCCAGGGGGCTACGGCGATGAAGTTCTTGGGCATCAGCTTTTGCAGCTGCTCGCTCGCGTCCTTGGTGGCCTCCGGCGCGTTCTTGGTGTCCTTGATCTTGCGCGCGGCGGCCGCGTACTCGGCAAGGATCGTGGCCGACATGCGTGCCACCTCGTTGGCAATCAGCGTCAGTCGGCCACGGCCGTCCTGCACGCGCTGCTTGAAGTCGGTCTCGTTGCTCGGCAACGGCTCCTGCAGGAAGGCGCGGTCGATGGCCACGTCGATGATCTGGCCGCGCAGCTCCTCCTGCGTGCCCAGCGGCATATAGGCCACGGCCATCTTCTGCAGGTCGGGAATGTTCTTCTCCAGATACTTGAGCGCATCGCGAATCTGCAGCGCGAACAGCCGGCGCAGACCCACGCGGTGCTTCGCGGCGGCGGCCTCGGGTTCGTCAAAGACCTCGATGCCGACGGCGTCGCCATGGTCGATCAGGGCCGGAAAGCCGATCAGCGTGGTGCCGCCCTTCTTGATTTCCATGAGCTCGGGCAGCTCGCCAAAGCTCCAGTCCCTGTAGCGCGCATCGTGCGGCTGGGCCGGCTTGCCGGCCGCAGCCTTATCATTTTTAGGAGCTGCTTGCGCTTGTCCATTAATATTTTCAGATACTTTTGACTCTGAAATGCTTGTATCACCTGCGCCAGCAGCTACCTTTAATGAAGCAAGCGCCTGAAAGGCGCCGCGAGCCTTGGCGCCCCACTCGGCCTTGAGCGCGCCCAGATTGCGCCCCTGGCCCAGCTGGCGGCCGTGCTCGTCCGTGATGCGGAAGTTCATGAACAGATGCGGGCTGAGCATGTCCAGCTTGAAGTCGGCGCGCTTGACATCCAGCGAAGTCTCGTCACGCACCTGCTTGAGCAAGGCGTCGATCAGCCCGCCCTGGGCCCAGCGCTCGCTCTGCGTGAACAGCTCGGCCAGCCGCCCCGCGCTCTCGGGCAGCGGCACAAAGCGGCTGCGCGGGCGCTGGGGCAGGCTCTTGAGCAGCGCCTGGATCTTGTCCTTGAGCATGCCCGGCACCAGCCACTCGGCGCGCTCCTCCGACACCTGGTTGAGCACGAACAGCGGCACGGTGACCGTGATGCCGTCGCGCGCATCGCCGGGGCTGTGCAGATAGCTGGCGCTGCAATCGGCACCGCCGAGCTTCACGGTCTTGGGGAATTTGTCCGTGGTGATGCCTGCGGCCTCGTGCCGCATCAGCTCGTCCCTGGACAGGCGCAGCAGCTCAGGTTGATTCCTGCTCTCGGCGCGGAACCACTTGTCGAAGGTCGCGCCGCTGTAGACATCCCTGGGCAGATGCTGGTCGTAGAAGGCAAAGATCAGCTCGTCGTCGACCAGCACGTCCTGGCGGCGGCTCTTGTGCTCCAGCTCCTCGACCTTGCGCATGAGCTTGAGGTTGGCGGGCAGGAAATGCCATTGGGTTTCCCACTCGCCCTCCACCAGCGCCTGGCGGATGAAGAGATTGCGCGCCTCGTGCGGATCGACGCGGCCGTAGCTCACGCGGCGGCCGTTGTAGACCACCAGGCCGTAGAGCGTGGCACGCTCCAGCGCCACCACATCGGCCTGCTTCTTGCTCCAGTGCGGCTCCAGCAGCTGCTTCTTGAGCAGGTGCCCGCCCACCTCCTCCAGCCACTGCGGCTCTATGGCCGCAATGCCGCGGCCGTACAGGCGCGAGGTCTCGACCTGCTCGGCCGCCACAATCCAGCGGCCGGGCTTCTTGCTCAGGTGCGCACCGGGATGCGGGTGGAACTTGATGCCGTGCGCGCCCAGATAGCTCTCGCTCTCCTCGGCCTTGTAACCGATATTGCCGAGCAGCCCCGACAGCATCGACAGATGCACGGCCTCATAGCCCGCCGCCTCGTTGTTGAGCAGCCATTTCTGCTCCTTGACCACGGTCAGCAACTGCGAGTGGATATCGCGCCACTCGCGCACGCGGCGGATATTGATGAAGTTCTGGCGCAGCAGCTGCTCCCACTGGCGGTTGCTGATCTTGTGCGTAGCCTCGTCGGCATGTTGCGCCTGCTCGGCGGGGTTGAACAGCGCCAGCCGCTCCTCAACCGTGCCTTCGAGCTGCGCACCGCTGGCACGCTGACTGACGGGCAGGAAGGCCTGGTTGCGCGCATTGGGCTTGGCCGCAGGCGCGTGCTGGGCCGCCATCTCCTTGCGGCTCTTGGCCACGACCTTGCCGCCGCGCGCGTCCGACAGCCACTGCCACAAACGCAGATAGCCGCTGAATTCGCTTTTCTCGTCGTCGAACTTGGCATGTGCCTGGTCGGCCTGCTGTTGCGCCTCCAAGGGCCGGTCGCGCACGTCCTGCACGCTCAGAGCCGAGGCAATGATCAGCACCTCGGCCAGGGCGCGGCGCTCGCGCGCCTCCAGAATCATGCGGCCCACGCGCGGGTCCAGCGGCAGGCGCGACAGCTCCTTGCCCATGGGCAGCAGATGGCCGTGATCGTCCACCGCACCCAGCTCGGCCAGCAACTGGTAGCCGTCGGCAATGGCGCGGCCCGAAGGCGCTTCAAGGAAGGGGAAATGCACCACATCGCCCAGACCCAGCGACTTCATGCGCAGGATCACGCCGGCCAGCGAGGAGCGCAGGATTTCGGGGTCGGTGAAGCGGTCGCGGCTGACAAAGCTCGCTTCGTCATACAGGCGAATGCAGATGCCGTTGGCCACACGGCCGCACCGGCCCGCGCGCTGGTTGGCGGCGGCCTGCGAGATCGGCTCGACCAGCAGCTGCTCCACCTTGCTGCGGAAGGAGTAGCGCTTCACACGCGCCGTCCCGGCGTCGATCACATAGCGAATGCCCGGAACCGTGAGCGAGGTTTCGGCCACATTGGTGGCCAGCACGATGCGCCTGCCCGTATGGCCGTCAAAGATACGGTCCTGCTCGGCCTGCGACAGGCGCGAGAACAGCGGCAGCACCTCGGCGCTGCGCAGCGTGGGCGAGTGCTGCAAATGCTTGCGCAGATGGTCGGCGGCTTCGCGAATCTCGCGCTCGCCCGGCAGGAAGATCAGGATATCGCCGCCCTTGCCGCCGGCCCAGAGTTCATCGACGCCATCGGCAATGGCGTCGTTCAGATCCTTGTCTTTTTCACCCTCGAACGGGCGATAGCGCATCTCCACCGGATAGGTGCGGCCCGAGACCATGATCACGGGTGCAGGACCGCTCTTCGATTCAAAGTGCTTGGCAAAGCGGTCCGCATCGATGGTGGCGGACGTGACCACCACTTTGAGGTCGGGGCGCTTGGGCAGGATCTGCCTGAGATAGCCGAGCAAAAAGTCGATGTTCAGGCTGCGCTCATGCGCCTCGTCGATGATCAGCGTGTCATAGGCCTTGAGCAGCGGATCGGTCTGGGTCTCGGCCAGCAAGATGCCGTCGGTCATCAGCTTGACGGAGGCGTTCTTCTGCAGCGTGTCCTGAAAGCGCACCTTGTAGCCCACCACTTCGCCCGGCGGCGTGTTCAGCTCCTCGGCAATGCGCTTGGCCACCGAGCTGGCGGCAATGCGGCGCGGCTGGGTGTGGCCGATCAGATGGCCGCGCACCTGGCCGTTGGCATCGGGCGTGGCATTGAGCCTGCCCCGGCCCAGCGCCAGTGCGATCTTGGGCAGCTGCGTGGTCTTGCCCGAGCCCGTCTCGCCACAGACGATGATGACCTGGTGACGGTCCATGGCCTCCATGATTTCCTGGCGACGGCCAGATACGGGGAGCGACTCGGGGAAGGTGATCTTCAAAGACATAAGGGCTGGGATTATCCCCGTCCTTGGCCAGTCTTGCGCAGTGATGGCAAAAGCAGCCGTGCCGCGCCATTTTCAACGCCCTGCGCTGCACCAGCCACGGCGGCGGCGACGGCGGCGGCTGCCGCGTTCACTGCGGGGACACCAACGCTTGCTATGCTCGCGGCAATTTTTGTCAGACTTACGCAAACAAGAACGCTACAACGGCCTGCCCTCTGGGGCAGTCGCCCGGCCTGAACCCGTTTTGCGCAAGTCGTTTTTTGGTTTCTCCGCTGCCCATGGTTTCGACTGCTGCTCTCCTCATCCCTCTTCTGGCTCTGTGGCTCTGGTGGCCTGTCTCCAGTCTCAACGGCACCTCCCGTCTGAGCCGCCTGCTGGCGGTTTTGATCACAGGCCTGCCGGGCATCGCGCCGGCCTTGCTGCTCAAGGCCGTGCAGACCAATGCCCTTCCCTACGCTGTGGTGGCGCGCCTGCAAGTCCCCGGCGGCTGGGTGCTGGCCATGCTGCTGATGCTGGCGCTGTTCGTGCTGCTGCGCGATCTGATGTGGCTCATCGCCCGGCTCATGGGCCGTACCGGCCTGGCGCAGCTGCTGCACCTTCCCGCGCTCACCACGGCCGCAGTGGTGGCGAGCGGCTGCCTGAGCGCCATCGGCGTCTTCAACGCCCTGCAGCCGCCCAGGGTGCATGAGCAGCAGATCGCAGTCAAAGACCTGCCCGCCGCCCTGCAGGGCCTGCGCATTGCCGTGCTGGCCGATATCCATGCCAGCCCGGTCAACGATGCAAGCTATGTGCACACCATCGTGCAGCGCACCCTGGACACCACGCCCGACCTGATCGTGCTGCCCGGCGACATGGTGGACGGCGATGTCGCCACCAGCCGTGCCCATGTGGCACCGCTGGCCGCCTTGAGCGCACGCTACGGCGTCTGGGCGGCACCGGGCAACCACGAGTACTACAGCGGCTATAACGCCTGGATGGCCGAGTTCCGCCGCCTGGGCCTGAATCTGCTGGAAAACCGCATGCAGCTGCTGAACATCAAGGGCAGCAAGCTGGCCCTGTCCGGCATTGGCGATCCGGTGTTCGGCCGCACCTCGCCCAACAACGCCGACCCCGAGGTCGCCGAAGGCATCCCCCCTGATGTGGACGCGGTTGCCGCCCAGGCCAGCAAGGCCGGCGCACAGTTTCATATCCTGCTGGCGCACCAGCCCAAGTTCGCGCGGGGCAACGCGGACAAGGGCGTGAATCTGCAGATATCGGGCCACACCCACGGCGGGCTGATTCTGGGCATGGACCGCTGGCTGGTGGCTCCCGTCAACAACGGTTTCGTGCGCGGCGAATATCAAATCGGCACTATGAAGCTGCTGGTCAGCAGCGGCGCAGGACTGTGGGCCGGTTTTGCCGTACGCCTTGGCGTGGCACCACAAATCGAGCTGCTGACGCTGGTTGCGCAGCAGTGATTACCCGCCTTGCTGACTCCCGACGTTCGGCAGGGCCTGTATTTCGTTGAAATCTTTACCGCGCAAAACACGCTCAACCATTTGAAGCATTTGCAAAAATCAAACAGATTTCGAGATTCGAGCTTTTCTCGGCAATCCCGGCCTGCATAAAGCACCTGATTGATTGCCTTCTTTTCAAATCAGTCACTTACGCCAGAAATCCCCTGAAACTGCGCGCGCAGCTCCATTAACCCCGACCCCGTTCAAGGATTGCCATGTCTGACAAAAAGCTGTCAAAACCGAGCGTACTTACATTCCCGTAAAGCGATCCAACAGGCCGCGGCAAATGCGCCGCTAAGATACAAATCATTTTTCATGGGTCCGTACCGGCTCATGCCAACGCGCAGAAACCGGCCCCTATTCCACGCATTGCCAAGGCAGCAATGCCGCCGAGCGGCCATTGCTGCGGACTCTTTTCTCGATTGCAGACCATGAATTGTTCCCAATGCGGCAATCCGCTCTCCCCCACTGCCAAGTTCTGCAAGAGCTGCGGCGCCAGACAAGAACCGGAAGCGGCAATCACTGCTGCTGAAAAAATCTGCAGCCAATGCCAGTCCGTCTGCAAGCCCGAGGCCCGCTTCTGCACACGATGCGGCATGGTGTTCGAGCGCCCCGGCGCTGACCATGCTGCGGCAGCCACTGCGCCGCCCATGCCTTTAGGTGCCTCGCAGGCCGTTGACAGCGCAAGCCTGACCCCGCCCTTGATCGAGCCCATGGATACACCTGCGCCCAGGCCGCCACAGTCGGAGCCCGCCGCATTTGCGCCGCGCAACGACCGCACACCGGCCTTTCCCCAAGAGCCGGTGCGCGGCAGCAATGCCTGGATCAAATGGGCAGCGCTGGCACTGCTGGTTGCAGCCATTGCGGGCGGAGTGATGATGGCAAGCAACATGAAGGGCCTGACCGGCGCGGGCAATAGCGCCAATAGCGCATCCAGTGGGGCCCAGGCCGGCAAGGATGCTATTTCGGCCGAAGACAAGGCCAAGGCCGATGCCCTGGTCGGCCCGCTGGGCGGCAATGCGGCTGCGCAGGCCACGCCTGTCGAAAGCGCCCCGGCTGCCGTGGACAATGTGCCCAGCACGACAGTCGCCCCCGTGGCGGCGACCCCAGACACCGTCAGCGTCGCTCCCGCGCCAGCGGCCAGCACGCAGCAGCCCGCAAGCCCGGCACCCGGCAAACCGCCCATGCCGGCCCCTGCAAGAACACCTGCAGTCAAGAAGAACACCGCTCCATCACTGGATGACCTGCTGGATTGAAGCCATGAAAAAACTCAAACTCACAGTGCTGGCCTGCGCCGCAACCGTGCTTGGCGGCTGCGCCACCTTGCAAGATGCCTCCACATCGCTGAGCTGCATGCTCTCGCGCGTCACCAATTCTGCTGACCCCAGCTGCGGCCCCGGCGGCGGCGCGCCCGCAACCGCTGTGTCGGGCGGGCAGAACGAGCGCTTTGCGCGTCTGCAGGCCGCTCTCGATCAGGAAACCCAGCAGGCTCAAAGCATGCAGGCCCAGGCCGTGCAAGCCATGCAGAAGCTGCCGGCCAAACAACGCGCCGTGGCCGGCCCGGTGCAGACCAGAACCGTCAGCATTGCCGATGCCCAGTCGGGACAGGCACACCAGATGCGCAGCTTCTCCGCATTGACCGTGGACATGCCGCTGGCCGCCAAGGGCCGCAAGGAATACACCCAGGCTATGAATGTGCTCAAGGAGCTGGCCAATGAACTGGCCGACAACCGGGGCTCATCCAGCATCGTGGTCGATCAGTCCGACGAGGATGTCAAGGCCGGGCGTGTGAATACCGCCACTGGCACCACCCAGTCCAAGGGCGGCAAACCCGTGACTGTCATCAAGAAGATCGATACTGGTCTGCCCGCTGGCGTGGAGCGCTACACCATCGAAGCCGGCGAGATCCGCGGCAAGCTTTGACACCCGGCCAGCCAGCGGCTCATCGCGCCACACCAGCCAGCCTCAACCACAAGACAGGACGAAAAATGAGAGAGCAACCCCTGGGAGAAATACGTTTTGCCACCCTTGCCAGAGCTGCCGAAGGGCTGACTCAGTGGCGACCGCTGCTGCTGTGCTTTCTGACGCTGCTGGTCACCGGCGCACTGATAGCAGGCGCGGCCTGGATGCTGGTCAAGGCCGGCTTCTTCATGTACCTGATCTTCATGCTGGCGGCCGTCATCGCGCTGCTGGCCGGCTCTTCAGGCGTCGGCATCATGCTCATGGACAAGGCCAAAAACGAGCCCGTACGTTCCTTCTCGGCGGCGGCATCGGCCGGCCTGCTGTGCCTTCCCAAATTCCTGCTGGTCGGTCTGGCGATATTTGTTGCCACGCTGGCTTACTACCTGATGGCTGCCGTCATCTACTTCATCTGCAAGATTCCCGTGCTCGGCGGCATTCTGGCCTTTGTGGTCCACCCGATTCTGGTGCTGGTCGCTGCCGCCTTGCTGATCGCCATGATCTGGGTCGTCGGCCCGCTGATGGGCCCTGCGCTATGGAGCGGCCTGTCCGTCAAGGCTGCGCTGGCCAATGTGCTGAGCATCGCGCGCAAGCGCCTGGTCGAAGTGGTTCTGATGGAGGTCGTGCTCTATGTCATTTTGGGCCTGGTCTGCTTCATGCTGTTTGCCGGACTGGTGCCTGCCACCGTCTCCCTGACCGGGATGGCCATGAGCATTACCGGAGATGCCGGCTCCATGGCCGGCATGTTCATGGGCGGCGGCTACGGCCGTGGTTACGGCGGTGGCTTCAATCCCATGGGCATGATGGGTGGCGGCAGCACCGGCCTCATCGCCGGCCTGGGCGTTCTCTACTGCGTGGTGGGCGCACTGCTGGCCCAGGTGGCCATCATGGGCATGAACCTGATCTATCTGCAGGCTCGTGAAAGCGTGGACCCTTCCGAGGCCGAGGGTGCACTGGACAGCCTGATTGGCGATGTGCGCAAAAAAGCCGAGGAAGCCAAGGCCCAGACCATGGCTGCCGCAGAACGCACCATGGCTGCGGCCGAGCGCGCCAAGCAGGCTGCCAGCGAGCGCCTGCAGGAAGCCACGGCCAAGCCCTCCGCCACCGAAACCCCGCCCGCCACCGACAGCAATGCCAGCGCTGGCGCAGCATCGGCTGCCGCTGCATCGGCTGCCGCAGCTCTGACTGCCGCCACAGCGGTATCCACCGAGCAGGCGTTTGCCGAACAGCAGGCGCGCGAGCGTGCTGCCGCCGATGCGGCGGACAAAGCACGTCAAAGCGCTGAAGAGGCTGCAGCCCGCCAGCGAAGCGAAGCCGAGGCAGCACGCCTGCGTGCCGAGGCCGAGACTGCCCGTCTGAAGGCCGAAGCCGAGGCCGCCGAGCGGGCTGCGCAAGAGCATGCTGCTGCCGAAGCCCAGGAACTGGCCGCACACCAGCGTGCCCAAGCCCAGGCCGCAGAGGAACGCGCCGCAGCCCAGGCTGCCGAAGAAGCACGTCAGCAAGCCGAGGCCCAGCGCCTGAAGGCACAGGCCGAACAGCAGGCCGCCGAGCGTGAAGCAGCCCGTGTCCGCGCCGAAGCAGAGGCCGCCGAGAAAGCCCGCCAGACCCAGGCAGCGCCAAGCTGCCCCGCCTGCAGCGCCCCCGTGGCTGCCAATGACCTGTTCTGCGGCGAATGCGGCAACAAGCTCAAGTAAGGTAAGAGCTTGAATCGAAAGCCTGCAGCGCTTGACCAGCAAGTGCCTCAGGCGCAAAGCAAAAAAGGGGCCTCAGGCCCCTTTTTTTTGTACCTCCCGGACTCAGAGCCCGCAAGCCTGTGCGACCTGCTCCCTGAGCCTCTCGGTCGATGGTTCGCGCCCCGTCAGCGCCAGCAGCCCGCAGGCCAGCGACCCCTGCCAGTGCACATAGTCATGACCGCTGCTGTGCACACGCTGCACGACCTTGTTGCCCTTGGCACGCAGCACATCTCCCAGTTCCTGGCTGGTTTCGCGTATGCCTGCCTGCCCGCCACGAGTTCCCTCGTAGATGCCGGCATCCAGGTAAAAGCGTATCGGCAGCTGCGGCGATTGCTGATAGTGACGGGCCAGCCAGTTGGGCGACTCGCCCTTGGGAGCCCACCAGTAGGAGCCCGAAAGACTGAGCACATTGCCAAACCACTGCGGATAGCGCAGCGCCACATAGCTTGAAGCCAGGCCGCCATAGCTCGATCCTGCAATCACCGTGCGCTCGGCCCCTGCCGCTATGCCCTGTGCCTTGAGCCAGGGCATGAGTTGCCGGCCCATGAAATCGGCAAACACCGGGTTGGGCGGCAGCTCGCGGCTGCGCGCGTCGCCTGCGCCATTGGCCACCAGCACGACGGCCGTTGCAGGCAGCAGGCCGTCGGCCATCAGGTTGTCGATGATGGCGGGCGTGGGAACCTGGCGCAGATAGGCCTGGGCGTCGAACAGCACCAGCAGGGAGCGCCCAGCCGCATCGGCCTGCTCCCAGCCCTGCGGCTTGTAGATCCAGACGTCGCGCCCGTTGCCCAGCGCCTGGTTGCCCAGCCAGTGACGCTGCAACTGGCCAGTTGCCACGCTGGCGCGGGACTGGCTCCAGGGTTGGGGCGGCGCCTTGGCCAGTGTCAGCACGGAGCGCCCGTCGTAGCGATCCTGCACCGCCTGCAAATCCGCAGACCGCCCCCAGCTGTGGCGATTGAGCGGATCGCGCTGCAGGGTGGACAGAATAGCTCGGCGCTGAATCATGGCGTCGGTAGAGACCGCAGGCACATCGGGCGCAAAACCATAGCTGAGCCGTGCATCCCTGGGCATGACAAAACTGGCCCACCAGACATCGCTGCTTCCGAGACGCTGCAGCGGCTCATGATTGCCCGAGGGACTGCCGAACAGCCGCACGGACTGCCCGGCGCCGCGCCAGACAAAGCTCACCAGCTGGTGCTCCGCATCCCAGGGCTCGATCAGCGGTGTGCCCTCGCGTTCCATTTCCTGCCAGAAGCCGCGGCTGTCGCCGCCCTGCGCCAGCCGCGCCTGCAAGGCCTTGAGCCTGGGGCTGCGCAGCGGCTGTGGTTCGATCTCTGCCGCAGGCGCATGGCCTGCCGCCAACGGCACCAGCACCTGGGTGATCGTCAGCTCGTAGGCGCCAGGGCTGGGCGCAGCATAGGTCGGAGCATCGCTGTGCCCGTCCTGCGCCGCCGATACGCCGCTTGCTGCCGACGCATGGGGCTGGACCTTATCGGCGCGCAGCACCAGACGCTCCTTCACGCTGCCTCGGCTTTGCCAGGTGAATGCATGATCGACACCTGCGCCCTGACTCAGCCGCCGCAGATGGCGCCCGTCAGGCGTTTGCACATCCAGCACCACGCCCAACGCCTGCAGATTGCCGCGCACCACGGCACCGGCCGGTGCCTCGAGCTGCAGGCTCAGCACCTGTCCTGGCTCGAGCCTGCCGGACAGCGGCTCCCGCACCGAAAGCAACGAGGCCGCCTTGGCCGCACCCTGAGCGGTGTCTGCAGGCAAGGGACGGGCCGCACCGGCCGGGCCGCCGATAGCGACGCTGGCGACGCTGGCCGCAGCCAGCAGACCTGGAACAAGCCAGGAACGCAGTCCTTTGCCCGATGGCCCGTGGCCCGTCACCTGGAATGGCGATGGCAATGGCAATGGCAACCCTCGATGATTTTCATGCATTGATGCGTCCTCCGCCTCAGAAGTCCACCGCAGCGCTGATGCGCACGGTGCGCGGTGCACCCACGGTCAGGAAGTTGTCGGCAAAGGCTCCAGCCCAGTAGTTGCGACCAAAGACGTTGTCCACCGTACCGCGCAAGACCACTTTCTTGTCGGCAACGCGCGTGGTGTAGCGGGCGCCGACATCAAAGCGCGTCCAGCTCGGTGCACGCAAGGTGTTGGCCGAGTTGACCCACTGCTTGCCCGTGTGCACCAGGCGTGCGTTCAGCGCCAGACCGGCCACACCCGGCACATCCCAGTCTGCCGCCAGATTGGCGGCCCAGCGCGCCGCGCCGAATGCATCATGGCCGTCGTTGGAGCCGCCCTGGGTGCTGGTCAGCTTGGGCTGCAGGTACGTGATCCCGCCCAGCACGCGCAAACTGGAGCTCACGGCACCAAAGGTATTCCACTCCACACCGCGATTGCGCTGCTCGCCATTGAGCTTGAGGGTATTGGCCGCCGTATCGATGGTGGTCGAAGGCTTCTCGATCTGGAACAGCGACAGCGTATTCGTCCAGCCTGCGCGGCGCCACTTCACGCCCGCCTCCATCTGCTTGGATTTGTAGGGCGCGAATGTCTCGCCTGCATTGGCATAGGTGGAGCCGACCTCAAGGCCGGGGCTCAACCCCTCGATGTAGTTGGCGTAGAAGGACAGATCCTCGCCCCAGGGCTTGGCCACCAGGCCCAGCATGGGAGTGACGGCGCTCTCGTCGTAGCCCTTCATCTTCTGATTCACGCGCTGGTGGCGCGCGCCCAGCGTCAGCTGCAGCCTGTCTTGCAGCAGGCTCAGGGTATCGGCCACGGCAAGGCTGCGGATCACATTGTCGTTTTCCTGGCGCACGGCATTGCGCGGGCCGGCCAGAACCGGCAGCACCGGATCGTAGATATTGGTGGTGTAGCTGCTGCTGACCACGATGGGCAGCGCGCGCCCGCTTTGCTGCTGCAGCTCGTTGAACGAGAACACCAGCTGATGGCCCACATCGCCGGTCTTGAAGCGCCCGCGCAAACCCGCGTCCAGCGCCGTGCTGTTGGTATAGCCCTGCAGGTTATAGGTCTGCCCCACGGCAGAGCCGTCGCCCACGGCATTGAGCACCACGCGTGTGCCCGTGGGCTGACCTGCATAGTCATGCCAGGCCTTGCCCAGGCTGCCGTAGAGCTGCCAGCTGTCGCTCAGCTCGAAACTGCCGCGCAGCGCCACCGACTTGTTCTCCACTTCGGTGTTGACGCCGCGAAACAGATTGTTGCTGGCGTCGGGCGCGCCGATCAGATTCTTCATCTTGCCAAAGCTCACCATTACCGGACTGCCATTGTCCAGATTCACCTTGTAGTGATAGGCATCCAGTCCCAGCGTGAAGCGGTCGCCTTGATAGTCGAGCGCCACCGCGCCCAGACGGCGGCGGCGCTTCTGGTCGTCGACCTCGGTTTCCCCGCTGGACAGCGCGCCGTTGAAGCGTATGCCCAGGCGGCGCTCGGGGCCGAAGCGCCGCGATACATCCACATGCTCCTGCAGCTGCGAACCCGAGGTGAAAGTGGTGGTCAGCCGCGTCAGATCACCGGCCAGCGGCTTCTTGCTGACCACATTCACCACGCCGCCCACCGCTCCATTGGGAGCCATGCCGCCAAGCAGCGCCCCCGGGCCCTTGAGCAGTTCCACGCGCTCGATCATCTCGGTCGGCACATGGCTGTCGGGCGCCAGTCCGTACAGGCCGTTGAAAGCCACTTCGCTGGCGTTGACGTCGAAGCCGCGAATCACATAGTTCTCGTTGACATGGCCGGTATTGGTGGTGAAACGCACCGAGGAGTCGTTTTCCAGCACGGCAGCCAGCGTGGCCGCATTCTGGTCGCGGATCAGCTCTTCGGAGTAGGCGGTGATGTTGAAAGCAGCATCCATCACATCCACATTGCCCAGCAGACCTAGCGCCGCCCCTTTGGCAACCTGGGCGCCAGGAGCAAGCGCAGGCAAAGCGCTGCCGTCCTGCTTGCCGGACACGGTGACTTCGCTCAGGCGTTTTTCCTGCGGGTCCGTCGTCTGGGACTGCGCCTGGGCGCCGGCACTCAAAACGACCAACACCGCCAGCCCCACGGCTGAGCGGGGGCTGCAGCACGCCGCAGAAGACAGCCAATGCGCGAATGGAGCGAGCCGCGTGGAGGCGAGCGCTGAAGCCGACGGCGCCTTGCCTGCGCCGCCACGAACTGGGGTTGCCATGTAGACCTCGTTTTCGATCGATCTCCTATGGCTAAAACGAAGTGCGTGGCTAAGGTTTATTGAGAATGAATCTCAATTGGTTAAATTGTATAACACGCAAACCTTCTCAAAAAGATAGCAGCAAGCGATTTCCGTGCATAGCGTCAAGCCGTTTTCAGGGCTGGCCCCGAGCGGGATCTTCCGCCTCGCAGTCCTGCTCGGCGTTCTCGCTCATCAGCACACGCACCACCTTGTGGGCATCGGCATCGAAAACCGCGATATCGGGGCAGTAACGGGCACCTTGGGGCGTATCGACCTTGCGGTAGCTTGCGCCATAGATCTTGAGGACCCGGGGTGGCTGCCCGGCTCTGGGCTCGGCCAGCACCTGCACCTGGTTCTGACCCATGGTGGCGGCAGGATCGGCATCGCACCAGTCGGCCGCGGGCTCCTGTGCCAGTCTCAGGTCGCTGCCGCGCTGGTACAGGCCGCCAGGCCAGCGCACATGGCCTTGCGCATAGCCCGGCATCTGATAGCAGGCCATGAGCTTGCCGCCCTTGCGCACCGGCAGCATATAGCTTTCGGCCTGCTCGACCAGCTCCGGCCCTTCTAGCTTCCAGGCGTAGATGTCCACGCCATGGCTGCAGCAGCTGGCACGCCATTCGCTGTAGATGCGCCTGGCCTTGCCATCGAAGGCGGGCGAGCTGATGTCCTGCAGGGACTGCGGCCCCAGCACCAGCTTCTGCGTGTCCGGGTCGTAAATCCAGGTGCGGTGCGCAATATTCGGCCCCGCAGGCAGAACCAGCGCCTGGGTCAGGTCCGGCCAGCCATCAAAATTCGCATCCACCCAGCGTGGCTGCACCAGCCAGCAGCTGCCTACGGCGTCGGTCGGCAGGCTTTGCTTCAGGCGTCCCTGCTCATAGACCTGAATGGCAGACACCTGCAGTTCCATATGTTCTCCGCAGTCGGCCAGGGAGCGCAGCTTCTGATTCATCACCAGGCGCAGCTCGTAATGCAGCGCATGAGGAAAATCCGGGGGCTGGCGCAGCAGATGGACCGGCCAGCGCCTTTTGCCGTCCATGGACTGCCACTGACCCTGCAGACGCGGCGGCGCCATGCCCGGCAAAGCCGCCAGCGACCAGCGGCCCGACGGCCTGGGATCGCTTACTCCCGCCATCGGCGTCTCGGTCAGCTGTCCGCTTGCCGAGCCTTCCAGATCCAGCGTGGCTCCGGGCCGATTGCAAGGTTCATAGCAATAGCTTCCGCCGACGGCACCGCCCAGCCGCCACAACTCCAGCTTGACTGCCTTGCCGGCGATCTCGCCGCGATAGCTCGCCGACCAGACTACCGCTTCATGCAAGGTGTCTGCCGTCTCGGCATGCGCCATTGACGTAGAGCTCATGAGCGCCATAGCGATGTTCAGGCACGCAGCCCGGCCAGTCAGGCATTTCAACGTCATATCTCACTTCCATTCACTTCGATAACCAGGCTCGTATCCGCATCATGCCCGCAGCAGACCTTTTAATGTGCGGCCAATATGAATGCTGCAAGATGTGACAAATCTGCGCACAAGCATGGACAGCCGAAGCGATTTATGCAAACAGACAACAACACACAACAAAGCCGCAATATGGGCCTGCTGGTCGCAGCCCAGTCCCTGGGAGGAGCCTCTCCGCCCATCATCATCTCACTGGGCGGACTGGTCGGGCAGCAGCTGTCGTCCAACCCTACGGCGTCCACCTTGCCGGTCAGCATCTACCAGCTCGGGCTGGCACTGTCCACCCTGCCTGCCGCCTGGATCATGAACCGCATGGGCCGCCGCGCGGCCTATGTGCTGGGTGCCATTTTGGGCGTGATCTCCGGCGTGGTCGCCGCGCAAGGCATTGCGCACAGCGACTTCGTCACCTTCTGCATCGGCACGGCGCTGGCCGGCTTTTATGCGGCCTGCGTGCAGAGCTACCGCTTCGCCGCCACCGATATGGTGAGCGAGCCCGCGCAACAGGCCAAGGCCATTTCGCGCGTGATGATCGGCGGCCTGATTGCCGCCATCATCGGCCCGCAGGTGGTGATCTGGACGCGCGACGCTCTGCCTGCCACCCCGTTTGCCGGCAGCTTCTACAGCCAGGCGGCGCTGGCCTTGCTGGCCCTGCCCCTGCTCATGGGCCTGCGTCTGCCGCCGCCTCAGAGCAAAAAAGCCGTGGCTGACGACGCCAGGCCGCTGGGCGAAATTGCCCGCACGCCCCAGTTCGTCGTGGCCTGCGCGGCCGGTGTGGTCAGCTACGGACTGATGGCGTTTTTGATGACCGCTGCACCCATGGCCATGGTGGGCTGCGGCCACAGCGTGGGCGAAGCCGCCATGGGCATCCAATGGCATGTGCTGGCCATGTTCGTGCCCAGCTTTTTTACCGGCAAGCTGATTGCGCGTTATGGCAAGCGGCCCGTGACCGCTCTGGGCCTGCTGATGATAGGCGCGGCCGGCGTGCTGGCCTTGATGGGCCTGGATATCTTCCACTTCTGGGGCTCGCTGATTTTGCTGGGCGTGGGCTGGAACTTCGGCTTCATCGGTGCCACGGCGCTGCTGACCGAGTGTTACCGCCCTTCGGAGCGCGCCAAGGTGCAGGCACTCAATGACTTCCTGGTCTTCGGCACGGTGGCCGTGGCCTCGTTCGGATCGGGCCAGTTGCTGCACAGCGCTGGCTGGAACGGCATCAATATCGGCATGCTGCCGCTGGTGGCCGTCGTGCTGGTGCTGCTGGGCCTGCACAGCCAGCGCAGGGCAAACGCCTGAAGCTGCGCTGGCGGCCTGAAGCTGCAACGGTGTTTTCCGCCTCCAGACAGCTATCAAGACAGCTAACAAAACAGCTATCAAAATAGAAGCTTGTATCGCATTGCAGGCAATGGAATAGAGTTACTTCCACCTTTAAATCCATTCAGGCAAAGAGCTATAAGCTATATTTTATATAGCATCACCACCCTGTGAATGTACCGAGCGGGTGTGGACTGAAGACCGGATCAACGCTCGCAGCAAACCGTCGTCAGTACCGCTGCCAGCAGGCCAGGAGGAAATGCCGGCCTCCTGCCGGGCAGCAGCTTGCCAAGGACTACCCCGGACTCATCCCTAAAAGCGGCTACTCAGTCCCACGACGGCCTTGCCCCCGAGCCGTGATGCCGACGCCCGGGCCTGCCCCGCCATGCAGCAGCGGGCACTTCAGGTGGCGGAACATGGGTAACGCCCACAGCACATTTCAGCACCTACCAGGCTCCACCGGGCCCGGCCTGTCTTCAATTCGTGTCAGCGTCTCTGCCGCATCCCCGGCTGCCGTGCGCGCGGGCGCCAGGCAAGGCCTTGCGAGCGCCCTCTGTAGCCGGCTCCGACTGTGGGCCGATCTGCGTCAGCAAGCGTATGAGACCACTGCTTACGCAACCTACAAAGACGTCACATTTGCACCTCATGCAGATTAGAAAAAATCTTACGAGATCAGATATTGATAAGCGATTTCTATAGGAATAGTATTTCTACAAAATTAAACAAAAGAATGAAGTTGATAGAAAAATTGTATTTAGTCACACATCGCCCGAATCCTGCAGACATCAGTCAGATGAGCTGAACGCAGCGAACAGCCAGCGTCAACTCTGAGGCCCGAACAGGATTCGCTGAACACAGGACTGGAGTTTGACCATGACATCTTCCGAACTCAGCGCAGCATCCGAGCTGATGGCCGGCCTGTTCACCGAGCCGCGCTCACTGATGCTGCTGCTGCTCCTGCTGGCTGCCAGCATCAGCGATCTGCGCACACGGCGCATCCCCAATCGCCTGACTGTTGGTGGCATCACCCTGGCCCTGCTTTATGGCCTGCTGGCCCACCACCCCCATAGCGGCGGCTTTTTCTGGGCGCTGGGCGGCATGGCGCTGGGTCTGGCCATGATGCTGCCGCTGTATCTGGTGCATGCCATGGGCGGTGGCGACGTCAAGCTGATGGCCATGGTCGGCAGCTTTATCGGACCCGAAGCCACCTGGCAGGCCATGATCTTTATCTTCATCACCGGCGGTGTGGCTGCCATCAGCTACGCACTCTGGCACCGCATGGCCGGCAAGCTGCTGCGCAACTCTGCCGAGGCCGTCCAGCTGCTCTACATCAATGTCGCGGCAGGGATCGCTCCCGATGCCCGCTCCAGCTCGGCGCATTCGGTAGGCAAGCTGCCTTACGGCGTCAGCATCGCCCTGGGAACCCTGGCGTTCCTGGTCGCTCGGCAGTTCACCTGGGTCTAGTCACTTACATCACGGCATAGCGGGAGCCTCCCATGAAAAACCTCAAAGCTTTGGGTCTGTTTGTCCTCGCCGTACTGGCCAGTCTGGCGGCCGCAGTCTACGCCGCCAACTGGGTCGCCCAGCGCGGCAGCCTGGACGCCGACAAGGTGGTCGTTGCTGCCACCGACATTCCACTGGGCGGCAAGATTTTGCCGAACATGCTCAACACCGTGGACTGGCCACGGGGCTCCATACCAGACGGCTCTTTCCATGACATGCAGCAGCTGCAGGACCGAGTGGTCAAGGTCGGCGTGCTGCGCGGCGAGGCCGTGCTCGAAGGCAAGCTGGCACCGGTCGGAACCAAGGGCGGACTGGCAGCCGTCATCGCTCCGGGCAAGCGGGCCATGACGGTGCGCGTCAACGATGTGGTCGGTGTAGCGGGCTTCGCCCTGCCCGGCAACTACGTGGATGTGGTGGTCAATGCCCAGCAGGAGCAGGCCGGCAAGATGGAGGATTCGCGCCAGATCAGCAAGACCGTACTTGAAAACGTGCTGGTCCTGGCCGTGGCCCAGGAAGCCGACCGCGACGAAACCAAGCCCAAGGTGGTGAGCGCCGTCACCCTCGAGCTGAGCCCCGGTGATGCCGAGAAGCTCGATCTAGCACGCAGCGTGGGCAATCTTTCACTGGTGCTGCGCAACCAGATCGACAAGGATCCGACCAGCACCGTCGGCATCACCAAGCACCAGCTGTTTGGAACACCTGAGCCTGTGCCTGCCCCCGTCAAGGTCGCAGCACCCGCCAAACCCGTGATGCAGCGAGCCAGGCCCGCACCCCAGGCTTCGACAGCCACCTGTGTCGAAGTGATCCAGGGCGGCGCTCGAACTCTCAACTGCTTCTGATCTTCTACCGTAACCACTCAGAGAGGTCGGCCGTGCAACACCATCACCTATATCTGGCAGCTAGCATGCTGCTCGCCAGCTCAGCACCTGTGCTGGCCCAGTCTGCGGGCACACCTGCCCAGCCCGGCCCTGTGGCTGCGGCCGCTCCCGCAGCTCCCCGCACCACCCTGCCCGCCAGGAACTGCACGGCCATTCACACAGAGGACCCGACCACGGTCACGCTGGGTAAATCCGTGGTCATCCCGCTGAACTCGCCCATGGCGCGCATCCTGGTCAGCGGCCAGACACCGGGAGCCGGCCAGGCAGCCGCCAACGCACAGCCGCAGATGCAGGTACAGAACGGCATGGGCGATATCGAAGTGCAGTTGCTCAGCCCCAGGGATCTGTTCTTTCGCGGCCGCAAGTCCGGCTCCATGAACGTCATCCTGCAGAACGCCCAAGGTGCCTGCTTCATCAAGGACGTGATCGTCACCATGGACCCAGGTCCACTGCAGGCCAAGCTCAGCGAGCTCATGCCGGAGGAGCGCAGCATCCGCGTCCAGGGGGCCGACAATGCCCTGGTCCTGAGCGGAGAGATCAGCAATCCGCTGCGCCTGGACGATGTGGTGACGCTCGCCGGCGCCTATAGCGACAGCAAGAAGATCGTCAACCTGCTGCGCACCACCTCGCCTCACCAGGTGATGCTGGAAGTCAAGATTGCCGAGGTCAGCAAGACCTTGCTCGACAAGCTGGGCTCCAGTCTTGCGGGCCAGCGCGTCGCCAGCAACGGCCAGAACAGCTACAGCATCCTCTCCAACTTCCTGAGCGGCGGCAGTGGCGTGTTGAGCGCCTTGCGCATCGGCAAAGGCTCGATCAGCATTGACGGGCAAAAGGATGACGGCCTGGTGCGCATCCTGGCCGAGCCCAACATCATGGCCATCAGCGGCCAGCAGGCCAGCTTTCTTTCGGGCGGCAAGATCTTCATTCCTGTGGCGCAGACCAATACCAACGGTGTACCGGTCATGACGCTGGAGGAAAAGGAGTTCGGCATCGGCGTCAAGTTCACACCGACCGTGCTCGGCAACTCGCGCGTCAACCTCAAGCTGGTGTCCGAGGTCTCGGATCTGTCGCAGACCGGTTCGCCCTTCACCTCCATCAATGGCGTCACCTCCGTGATCCCATCGCTCACGGTAAGGCGCGCGGACACCACGGTGCAGCTCAATGACGGGCAAAGCCTGGTCATTGCCGGCCTCATCAAAAACAATATCACCGAGGCCGTCAAACGCTTTCCGGGGCTGGGGGAAATACCGGTTCTCGGCGCGCTGGCCCGTAGCACCGAGTTCCAGACCGATCAGACCGAGCTGATGTTCATCATCACTCCGCGCCTGGTACAGGCTCTGGCCGAAGCCCCCAGGGTGCCCACCGACAACCATGTGGTGCCCTCACGCGCCGAGCGCTATCTGAACGGCGCACTGGAGAGCTCCAAGCCCGCGCCCGCAGAGAAGACAGCACCTGCACCTGCACCCGCGCCTGCCGGCGCAGCCACACCGATGCCGGCACCAGCCGCAGCACCCCAGGAGCTGCAAGCACCGGCACCGGTCGAGCCCTCGGTCGACCGTCCCGCCCCCCTGAATCCGCCCACCTGAACCGGAGTCAAGCCATGACCGAACGCAGCATCCTATTTCCCGTGGCCCTCGCCGCCCTGCTGGCGGGCTGCGGCAGCACAACCCCCAACTACGACGCCCGCTTTGGCGAAGCCGTACGCAACGCCCGCCTGCAGATGACCATAGACCCGCAAGCGGGCAAGACGGCCGGAGTCGGCGTGGACGGTGCCACCGGCATGGACGGCCGCGCCACGCGCCACAGCATGGAGCGGTACGAGCAGAGCTACAAGAGCCCGCCTCAGGCCATCAACGTCATCAATATTGGCGGCTCGCTGAGCAGCAACAACTCCGGCAACAGCGGCGGTAACAGCGGCGGCACGCCCTGAGCAGCCGCCAGATTTTCACCATCAAGCCCATTGATTCCGAAAGGAGCCCTGATCGCACACCGGCCTTGCACGCCAGCCCTCGGCACAGCCGCCGACCTTTCGAAACGGTATTCCATCCATCAACATTGTGAGGTTCATCATGTCCCATATCGCTCAACAATTTGGCCATTCCCTGCTGTCTTTTGCTCGTGACGATGAAGGTGCGCAAGTCGTCGAGTACGCACTGATCATTGCCGTGGTCTCCATCGCGCTGGTCGTCGCGCTCCGGGCACTGACCACGGGCACTAGCTTTACCTCCTTTATCACCCGCGTCTCGAATTGCCTGACGGGGACAGGGACCTGCTCGTAACCCAGGCCCTCATGCGGTCCTGGACTTACTTCTTTACAGGAGAAGGTCATGCACTCCATCACCCAATGGGGCAATCACCTGCAGCACTTACTCAGGGACGATGAAGGTGCGCAGGTCGTCGAGTACGCGCTGATCATTGCCGTGGTCTCCATCGCACTGGTACTGGCAATTCAGGGCCTGGCTGGCGGCAAGTTTGCGGACTTCATCACACGAGTCTCGAACTGCCTGACGGGCACCTGCTCCTAGCAGCGACGTCAAAGGGGTCGGCGCAGCAGTCCTGCTGCGGCGCCGACCGCCTCTGACCCGCATTCCTTTCACCGGTTCTGCCGCCCTATGAGAGTCCATCATGAGCACCCGCATTCTTGCCCCGACCCTGGTGCGGCCTGCCGGAAGCCGCAGCCGGCGCAGTTCACGGCGCCAGCAGCATGGCGCCATCATCGTCACGGCAGCACTGGCTCTTTTGCTGCTGCTGGGATTCATGGGCATCGCGCTGGATTTCGGGCGCCTGTTCATCGTCAGGACAGAGCTGCAGACGGCACTTGACAGCTGCGCGCTGGCCGCGGCGCGCGAACTCAACAAGCAGCCGGATGCCATCAGCCGCGCCGTGAGCGCTGGTGCTGCTGCCGGCAACCTCAACGGCGTGAACCTGCAATCGGCCAACTGGAGCGGCCAGGGCCAGATCACCGCCGCCGATGTCAGCTTTCGCGACGCCAGCTATCTGAGCACCACCAGCGCGACCGCTGCCGTCTATTCGCAGTGCACGCACACCCAATCCAATATCGGCATATGGCTGCTGAAGGCGCTGGGGGCCTTCTCCGGCAACAGCACCAGCTTTCCAGCCACCGCCAATGTGGGCGCTAATGCGGTGGCCACACGGGCCAGTGCGCAGAGCGCCTGCCCGATTCCGGCGGCTCTGCAAGCAAAAACGCCCGGGGCAACCAAACCCGACTACGGCTATGCCGTGGGAGACTGGCTCACCTTGCTGGCCAAGTCCAACGGCGGCAGCACCTTCGGCTGGGCCAATCTGGACGGCTCCAACAGTGCCTCCGAGACTGCCGACGAACTCAACGGCCATTGCGGCAGCAAGCTGGGCGACACCCTGGGGACACCCGGCGTTCAGGCCTCCGTCGTCGAGATCTGGAACTATAGATTCGGCATCTACAAGAACTCCAGCGGCCCCAGCGTGGGCCGGCCAGACTACACCGGCTATATCTACAACACCAGCACCTGGAGCGCCGGCCGCAGCGCCTACAACGGCAGCTCGGGCAGCACGCCCAACTTTCTCGCCCAGCGTCTGGCGTTCACGCCCTGTGGCAACAACCCGGCACAGTGCGGCCAGCAGGGCGGCGGCTTTTCCTCGGTCGCCACATCAGCGCAGCTCAAGACCTATGGCGCAGACCGCCGCATCGTGACGGTGCCCATCGTCGATACCGGCCGCAAGGTGGTCGATTTCGCCTGCATGCTCATGCTCGAGCCCATGGCGATCCCGGTCGATGACGTCAAGCTCGAGTACCTGGGCAATGCCAGTGCCAGTGGCAGCCCCTGCACCACCAGCGGACTCGCAGGCGGCTCCGCCGGCCCGCTGGTTCCCGTCCTCGTGAGGTGAACGCCATGCCCAAGCACCATAGGCAACAGGGAGTGGAGCTGGTGGAACTGGCTCTGATCCTGCCCCTGCTAATCCTTCTGAGCATGCTGGTGGTCGAATTCGGCCGAGCGCTCTACGAATACAACACGGTCGCCAAATCAGTGCGCGATGCGGTGCGCTATCTCTCGGTGCAGCTGCCCAACACCGGCTGCGGCCAGGCACAGAACCTGGTGGTGTACGGCCAGACCACGGCGGGAACCACACCTCTTGCCCCCGGTCTGAACACCGGCTCCGTGAGCTGCTCCTGGCAGACCAGCGGAACCTATCCGCTGATCAACACGGTCACCGTGACCGTCACCGGCTACCGCTTTCGCTCCATGACCGCCAGCGTCTTCGGCTTGCAACTGGGCGATGCCAACGGCGGCCTGACGCTGAGCAATATCGCCGCCACGATGAGGACACAGACATGAAAACCACACGTCACTCCCGCAGCGAGCGCGGAGCAACCATCATCGAGTTTGCCCTGGCTCTGCTGATCTTCCTGATGTTTCTGTTCGGCATCCTGGATTTCAGCCGCATGCTGTTCACCTGGGTAGCGGCCAACGAAGCTGCGCGGGCCGGGGCACGGTATGCCGCGGTCTGCGACGACACCGCCCAGCAGGCCAAGGTGCTTGCGCGCATGCAGGCCCTGCTGCCCCAGGTGAACACCATCAATGTCAGCTGGGCCCCCTCCGGCTGCACCACGGCAAGCTGCCAAAGCGTAACCGTCGCGATCACGGGGCTGAAATTCCAATGGATATCGCCCATCGTAGGCCAGGGGCTGCAAACGGCCATTCCCATGCCCGGCTTCGCCAGCACGCTGCCCCGGGAAGTCATGCGCCAGGACATCAACAGCAGCACGGCCTGCTCAAGCTAACCAGGGGTGACCACATCATGAAAATCGCCATCATCTCTCCCAACACCACCCATCTTCAGGAGATGGCCCGCATGCTGCAGGAGCAATCGCACCAGGTCCAGACCTTCGAAGGCGGCAAGACACGCATGCCTTCGATTGCAGAGCAGCACCGGCCCGATCTGATGATTGTGGACGGCATGTGCTGCGAGCCGGCCGACCTCGCGCCGGTGGAGTATGTGACCACGCATCAGCCGCACATTGCCGTCATCTTGCTGTGTGCCCAGCAGACACCCGAGTTTCTGCTGCAGTCCATGCGCGCCGGCGTTCGCGAAGTGCTGACTTCACCGGCTCCGCATCAGGCTCTGCTGGACGCCGTGCACCGTATCGCCGCCAAGCTGCAGCATCACACGGCGGACCGCCATCAGGGCCAGATCATGGCCTTGCTGCCCTGCAAGGGCGGCAGCGGAGCCACCTTTCTGACCACCAATCTCGGCTGGATGCTGGCGCGCAGGCACTCGGTGTTGCTGATCGACCTCAATCTGCAGTTCGGCGACACCCTGGCCTATCTGCATGAAGCCAAGCCCGCCTCGACCCTGGCAGATGTGGCCCGTGACATCCATCGACTCGATGCGTCCTTTCTCACGGCCAGCACCGTCAAGGTCACCCCTCATCTGCATGTGCTGGCGGCCCCCGAAAACGCCATGCATGCCATGGAGGTGGAGCCGGCGCATGTGGATGCCATCCTGCAGCTCGCCGGCATGCACTATGACTTTGTGCTGATCGACATGGGGCGTGTGCTTGATCCGCTGGCTCTGCGGGTGCTTGACAGGGCCCAGCTGATCGTTCCCGTGTTGCTGCCCAATGTGCCAGCCGTGCGCAATGCACAGAAGCTGCTGCACATGTTCCGCGATCTGGGCTATCCCGAAAGCCGCCTGTATCCGGTACTGAACCGGGTCGAACGGCGCAGTGAAATCGGCCTGCCCGAAGTGCGCAAGGCACTGGGGCTGGAGCAGCAATGGCGCAGCATTCCCGACGCCGCGCCGGAAGTGCAGGCAACCATCAATGCGGGAGTGCCGCTGGCCGAGTCCTGCCGCAACAGCGCCGTGGTCCGCGAACTGGACTCCTGGGCCGATGCGCTGTCGCCTCAGGCCCGGGAAGACAGCAACGGCTTTTTGAACCGGCTCTTCCGCCGGGCATGAGCCCCCTCTAGCGCACAAGGAGACCGTCATGTCACTCAGAGATTTCTTGGCCACATCAGCGACACGCGCCTCCAAGCCGGCGCTGCAGGTTGTTCCCGAAGCGGCGGACACGCCCGAGGTCGCCGCGCCGCAAGCGCCTGCCTCTGCGCCTGCCGCACCGCACTACGGGCACTCCGCTGCCTATCTGGCGCTCAGGGCGCGCATTCATGCCAAGCTGCTGGAGCGCTTCGACCTGGCAGCGCTGGAGTCGCTGCCCACGCAGACGCTGCAACAGGAGATTGCCAGCATGACCGAGCGCCTGCTGGAGGAGGACTCTGCGGTCGTCAACGATCTGGAGAGAAGGCTGCTGATACGCGACATCCAGCACGAGATGCTGGGCTTCGGCCCTCTCGAGCTGCTCATGACCGACCCTGCGATCTCCGACATCCTGGTCAACCGCCACGATCAGATCTATGTGGAGCGCCTTGGTCGCCTGGAACTCACGCCCGTGGTCTTCACGGACGACAAGCATCTGCTGCGCATCATCGACAAGATCGTCTCGCGCATCGGCCGGCGCATCGATGAGTCCAGTCCCATGGTCGATGCCCGCCTGCCCGACGGATCGCGCGTCAACGCCGTCATCCCTCCCGTGGCGCTCGATGGCCCCATGATGTCGATCCGGCGCTTTGCACGCATCCCGCTGCGCATGGAGAACCTGATCCAGGACCTCAAGAGTCTGACACCAGGGATGGCCCTGACCCTGGAAGCCTTGGCCAAGGCCAAGGTGAACATGATCATCTCCGGGGGTACGGGTGCCGGCAAGACAACGCTGCTCAATATTCTCTCGGGCTACATTCCTGCCGTGGAACGTGTGGTCACCATCGAGGATGCCGCCGAGCTGCAGCTGCAGCAGCCGCATGTGGTGCGGATGGAAACACGTCCTCCCAATATAGAGGGCCGCGGTGAAATCACGCAGCGTTCTTTGGTGCGCAACGCCCTGCGCATGCGCCCGGACCGCATCATCATCGGCGAAGTCCGGGGCGCCGAAGCGGTAGACATGCTGCAGGCCATGAATACCGGCCACGAAGGCTCGCTGACGACCATCCACGCCAACACTGCGCGCGACTCGCTGGCACGTCTGGAGAACATGGTCGGCATGGCGGGCCTCAATCTGCCGCACCAGGCCGCGCGCCAGCAGATTGCCTCGGCCATCACGGTGATCGTGCAGGTGCTGCGGCTTACCGACGGCAAGCGCAAGATCACCAGCATCCAGGAGATCACCGGCATGGAGGGCGATGTGGTCACCATGCAGGAGATCTTTGCCTTCACCCAGACCGGCGTCGGTGCAAGCGGCGAAGTCCAGGGGTATTTCCACGCCACGGGCGTCAGGCCCAAGTTCGCTGACCGGCTCAAAGGCTTCGGCATTGCGCTGCCCGACAGCATCTTCGCTCCAGAGCGTCACTATCAATGAACTCGGCCCAAAGGTGCTGTCATGCTGTCCTTTTTTTCTTCCCACTCGATCCTGGTGATCATTGCACTGGTGTTTGCCGCCGTGCTGTTGCTGCTCGAAGGCGTTCATCTGGTCTGGAAGCAGTACAGGAGTCCCGAGGCAAAGCGGCTTGAACGCCGGCTCAGGGCCTTGTCTGCCGCTGACGATCACAGCAGTCCGACCAAGCTGGTCAAGGAACGTGTACTCAGCGACATGCCCAGGATGCAGCGCATGCTGCAAAGCATGCCGCGCGCCCACCAGCTCGACCGCGTGATTGTTCAGTCGGGCCTGGAATGGACGGTCTCCGGTTTGCTGCTCGGCGTCGGGATAATGTTCTTCCTGGGTGCGCTGGCCGCAAGCATGTTCCATCTGCCCATGGAGCTGGTACTGCTCGCCGGTGCCGTCCCGGGCTGCCTGCCATGGCTTTACCTGCAGCGCAAGCGCAGTCAGCGCCTGGGCCTGCTGGAGCGCCAGATCCCCGAAGCACTGGATCTGATCTCGCGGGCATTGCGCGCCGGCCACGCATTTTCCGCAGGCCTGCAGATGGCCGGAGAAGAGCTGTCCGAGCCCATAGCCGGCGAGTTCCGCCTCGTGCACGACGAGATCAACTACGGCACCTCGCTGCAGCAGGCCTTGAACAATCTCGGAGAAAGAATACCGATCACCGATCTGCGCTACTTCATCGTCGCCGTGTTGATACAGCGCGAATCGGGCGGCAACCTCACCGAGATGCTGAGCAATCTGAGTCGCCTGATCCGCGAACGGCTCAAGCTTCACGCCAAGATCCGAGTTCTGTCCTCCGAAGGTCGACTGTCGGCCTGGATCCTGGGGCTGATGCCTTTTGCCCTGACAGCCCTGCTCAATTTCGTGAACCCGGAATTCATGTCCACGCTGTGGACCGACCCCATAGGCATCGTCATTTTGCAATGGCTGGCCGGACTCATGGTCATCGGTGTTCTGATGCTGCGCCGCATTGTCCGCATACGGGTATGAGTGCGTCCCAACCGCAAGGAGTCCGCCATGTTAATCGTCGCCCTGCTCACTTTCGCTGCCCTCATGCTGGCTGCAGGAGCCCTGTTCTTCTGGGTCACGCCCACGGTCACCGAACAGCGCCTGCAAGAGCTGAGTCCAGCCCCTCTGTCCGGCGGATGGACAGAAACCGCCGTCAAGCTGGTGGGGCCGTTCGCCCACCTATCCTCCCCCACAGCGGGCAGTGATGCCACCCCGTTGCGCCTGCGCTTTCTGAATGCAGGCATTCGCCACGAAAACGCGCCCTTGCTGTATTTTGGCGCGAAGACGCTGCTGCCTCTGGTGATGATGTTCCTGGTCTATTCGCTGATGCTGGCCCAAGGCACGACAGACAGCCTGCAGCTGCTGCTCTATCCGCTGGTCACCGGGCTTGTGGCCTGCTATCTGCCCAATCTGGTGCTGCGCTGGATGGCTGCGCGCCGCAAACGCGAGATCTTCGAGAATTTCCCCGATGCCGCCGACCTCATGCTGGTCTGCGTGGAGGCAGGCATGGGACTGGATGCAGCGCTGGGCAAAGTGACTGCCGAGATCCGGATCAAAAGCGAAGCCCTGGCCCAGGAACTTCACTGGACCAACCTGGAAATGCGCGCCGGCAGCACCCGCGAGAAATCCTTGCGCAACCTGGCCGCCCGCACCGGAGTGGACGAGATTCACGCCTTCACGGCCATGCTCACGCAAGCGGACCGCTTCGGCACCAGCATCGGTGACTCCATCCGCGTGTTCTCGGACGATCTGCGTCACAAGCGGCAGATGCGTGCCGAGGAGCTGGCCGCCAAGATCCCCACCAAGATGCTGCTGCCGCTGGTGACCTGCATCTTTCCCGCCATCGTGATGGTGGTTCTGGGTCCGGCAATCATCAGACTGCTGCGCATGGTGCTGCCCATGATCGCGGGAAGCGCCTAGGGCGGGCTTGGACTGCCGCACCACTGCTGCATGCCCCGGACGATCCGGGCATGCCGCCAAGCGAGGACAGCCCTGGCCCGTGTCCGGCCCAGGTCTGGAGCGGGTGCGGCAGCCGGCCTCACGGACGATCGAATGGATCCACCAGGGAGCTTGCGATGAACTTGATGCAGGGAACCGTCAATGGCTGGCAACTGATCAGTCCCCGAAAGCTCGCGCCCATGCTTTTCCTGGCCGCCGTGGCCCTCGGAGAAGCCCTGTGGATACATGCCCATCCACTTGCATTTTCCGGTACCGAGCCGGTGCTCTGGACGACTCTGATCCTGCTGAGCATCAGCTGGATCTATGGATATTCCGGGCGTAGCCTGGCCTTGTCCGAGATGTCGTTCTACGCAGCCCTGTGGATAGTGACAGCGCTGATCGGCACGATACTGACCTATATATTCGCGACCCTGAACCTGCCGCTGCTGGACGCTCAGTTCACCAGACTGGATCAGGCTATGGGATTCAACTGGCTGGCTTTCTATGACTTTGTCCAGCAACACCCGCTTATCAGAGCCGTGCTCACGCTGGCCTATTTCAGCCTGCTGCCACAGATCTTTTTCTCGATCATCTACCTCTCGCACTGCGCAAGAGACGACCGAAACGAGGAGCTGTGGTGGTCGTCGTTCACTGCCTTGATGCTGACGGCCCTGCTATCGGGCCTGCTGCCTGCCGCAGGCACTCTTTTCTACCACTCCGTAGGTCTGGAAAACGCCGTGCACCTGCCTCACTTCATGGCGCTCAGGGAGGCAGGCCTGAGCGAGTTCGCATTCGGGGATCTGAAAGGCATCGTCACGTTCCCCTCCTATCACACGACGATTGCCTTGCTGCTCATCCATGCCTACAGACAGCTCGCACTTTTTCGCTGGGTGCTCGCATTGAACATCCTGATGCTGATCTCCACGCCCATCAACGGCGGACACTATCTGGTGGACATGCTGGGCAGCGGCGTTGTTACCGTTTTTTCCATCTATCTGACGAGGCGCGTTCAATATTTCCTGCAGCGCTGACCTCAAACTCATCCGCACAATGGGCCAGACCTGGGAGAGCTCTGAATGAAAAATATGTCGTGCAACTTCATGCTGTTGAACGAAGTGATACGGTCTCCCCGCGAGATCGGCGCCCTGTGCCCGAGTTCGGAGCGATTGGGCAACACCATGGCCTCTTTGGTGTGCGGCGGAAACGAGGGCCTGGTGGTAGAGCTTGGAGCAGGAACAGGAGTCATCACCGAGTCACTGCTGCGCAGCGGCATCGCCCCCGACAGACTGGTGATCATAGAAAAATCTTCCTCGTTCGCCAGCTACCTGTCCAAGCGATTCCCGCAGATCAGCGTTTTTCACGCCGATGCCGGTGACTGGCCCTCGATTCTCGGTCGTGCAGCGGTCAAGGCCGTAGTCTCCGGCCTGCCGCTTCGCTCACTGCCCCATCAGTCCGTGCATAAGATCACCGATACCTGGGCCCGCTCGCTGACCAGCGATGGCCGCGTGATCCAGTTCACCTACTCGCTGTTTGGCGCATCCGCCTGGCAAAGCGCAGGCCTGAAGCGCATAGACCGCGAAACCGTGTGGGGCAATCTGCCGCCGGCACGGGTGGAAGTGTTCTCACGCCCCTGAGCCTGCGCTGCCTGTGCCTGCCGCGCCCAGCCTTGCCGGTGGAAATGCTGCTTGGCCAGCGCCGATTTATCGGTATCGTTGAGCCATCTGAATCCGCGAGGAGACCGAGGATATGGTGGACATCGTTCATAGAATTGGCATCAGAGCGCCTATCGGCGATGTTTTCCAGGCGATCTCGTCCGCTGCAGGCATAGCCGGCTGGTGGACAAGGGAGATGAGCGCAAGCGCAGGGCCCGAAGTCGCGATGAGCGCGCGCTTCACCGACCAGTCCGGTCGGGAGCTCGGGAAAATATGCTTCGACCTCATCAGGCCGGACACAGAGCACAGCGTGCGCTGGCGCTTCACAGACGGGCCCCAAGAGTGGATAGGTACCGAGGCAACTTTCGAGCTGAGCCACCAGGACGGGTACACCATCCTGTTGTTCGGCCACCGGAACTGGCGCGAAACCGTCGAGTTCACCGCCCATTGCAGCATGAAATGGGCCGTCTTCCTGCTCAGTCTCAAAGCGTTGGCCGAGACCGGCAAAGGCAGCCCGTCTCCCCACGACACCAAGATCGACAACTGGAACTAGCGCTCCAATGCGCGACAGGGCTTGGACTAAGGCTAGGCCCTGTCCCGTCGCGGCCGGCAAGCCAGTGTCCGCATCTGCCGCGCATGGCGTTGGGCGCTGCCCCAGGAGCTGAGCCCGGATACAAGTTGTCATTTTTTGAAAACACCGCGCCACAAAAACCACAAACTGTGCGATCAGCGCGCACAAAACCCTGCCGCACCCAGCGAAGGCACGCGAGTAACCGCTACACTTTGCGCCTCAGGCCTGCGTAAACCCCGACGCAGGCCTTTTTTACCGCTTTTCGAGGTTTTCGCGCGCTGCCATGTCCACCGTCTTCAATTTCACCTTTGTTCCCTGGTTTCGGTCTGTGGCCCCCTATATCCACAAGTTCCGACACCAGACCTTTGTGGTGGGCCTGACGGGTGAAGCCATTGATGCGGGCAAGCTCAGCTCCATCGTCCAGGATCTGGCGATGATCCAGGCCATGGGCGTCAAGATCGTGCTGGTGCATGGCTTCCGCCCCCAGGTCAACGAGCAATTGCGCCTCAAGGGCCAGGAGCCGCGTTACTACAACGGCATGCGAGTCACCGACTCCATCGCGCTGGACTGTGCCCAGGAAGCGGCCGGTCAGCTGCGCTATGAGATCGAAGCAGCCTTCAGCCAGGGACTGCCCAACACGCCCATGGCCGGTGCGCGCGTGCGCGTCATTTCGGGCAACTTCCTCACGGCACGTCCCGTGGGCATCGTCGACGGCGTGGACTTCATGCACTCGGGCCTGGTGCGCAAGGTCGACGTGGAAGGCATTCGCAGCGCACTGGACTCCGAAGCCATGGTGCTGGTCTCGCCCTTCGGCTTCTCCCCCACGGGCGAGGCCTTCAACCTCAGCATGGAAGAAGTGGCCACCCGCGTGGCGATCGAGCTCAAGGCCGACAAGCTGCTGTTCCTGACCGAAGTGCCTGGCGTGCGCATGGACCCCAGCGGCCCGGCCGACGAGAACAACCCCATCGATACCGAGCTGCCGCTGGACGCCGCGCGCCGCCTGCTGGCCCAGCTCCCGCCCGCACAGCAGCCTACCGACGTGGGCTTTTATCTGCAGCACTGCGTGCGTGCCTGCGAGCATGGCGTGGAGCGCAGCCATATCCTGCCCTTCTCGACCGACGGAGCGCTGCTGCTGGAGATCTATGTGCACGACGGCATAGGCACCATGGTCATTGACGAAAAGCTCGAAGAACTGCGCGAGGCCACGATCGACGATGTGGGCGGCATCATTCAGCTGATCGAGCCCTTCGAGCGCGACGGCACGCTGGTCAAGCGCGACCGCACCGAGATCGAACGCGATATCGCCAGCTACACCGTCATCGAGCATGACGGCGTGATCTTCGGTTGCGCGGCCCTGCACCCCTACCTCGAGGCCAAGACCGCCGAAATGGCCGCCGTCACCGTCTCGCCCAAGAGCCAGGGCACGGGCGATGGCGAAAAGCTGCTCAAACGCATCGAGCAGCGCGCACGCGCTCTGGGCTGCGAAACCATGTTTGTGCTGACCACGCGAACCATGCACTGGTTCATCAAGCGCGGCTTTCAGCCCGTGGAGCCCGAATGGCTGCCGGAAGCCCGCAAGGCCAAGTACAACTGGGGCCGCAAGAGCCAGGTACTGGTAAAGAAGCTCTAATCTGCCTTCATTATCAAAAATAGCTTTCAGCGCTTGATGAACAAGCGTTGGAAGCTATTTTTTGGGAGCAAAAATGTTGGCGTGGCAGGCACCGGCTGCGCAAGCCGCGGCTCTGTGTGCAGCAAGACCGGCTAACGTGGCGTCGCTCTGTCTGCCGCAGCCGCAAATTCCGATGGCGGGCGGCCGAACTGTTTGCGGAAAGCCGCCGTATATGCACTATGGCTTTCATAGCCGCTTTCCAGTGCCACGGTCGTGATGGCCATGCCCTGCAGCAACTGGGGGATGGAGGCCATCAAGCGCATCTGCTGATACCACCGGCCCCAGCTCATCCCGGTGCTTTTCAGGAATCGACGGTGCAGCGTCTTGGGCGTGAGAGCGTGTTGCCGGGCCAGGGCCTGCGCCGTGGTGCGCTGCGCCGGTGCACGCAGCATGCTCTCGCAAATGCGTCGCATCAGCACATCTTCAGGCCAAGGCAAGTAATACGGCAGCGGGGCCAGGGCCCTCAACTCCTCCAGCAGCAGAGCACCCAGCAGTGCATCGCGCGGGCGATGCGCTGCCTGATGGGGCAAGTCGGCGAGCGCCGCCATCAACTCCCTGACCAGCGGCGAGACATGGAGCACGCAGTCCTGTGCTGGCAAGCCTGCCGAGCACGCTTCATCAATGAACAGACCAAAGGCCCGCACCGCCGTGGTCGCCGTGATGCGGTGCAGCATGCCCGGGCGCAGCCACACTGCCGTGGTCGGAGGAACCAGCCATTGGCCGCAGGGGGACTCGACCAGCAACACGCCTTCCGAGGCGTAGATGAGATGGCCGCGCGCGTGGCTGTGCTGCGGCACCACATGGCCGGGCGGATAACGCTGCTCAACGCCGGTGACAGGCAGTGACGAGATCTGAGCATGCTGCAGATCCAGGGCATGTGCGCCATGTTCGGGAGATGCAAAACCCATTCAATCTGTCCAAATCTCTACAACAAATGAATATCTATCGATAGAAGTCTATACCGTTGACGACATAAAGTAGCCCCACTGTCTGCATCAACAAGCATTTTTGCCGTGAAACACTGCCACCCGCTTTCGCTACGCCTACTGGCTCTGA
The DNA here is from genome assembly GCF_058807955.1 of Comamonas sp. GW821-FHT11H03. Classification (NCBI taxonomy): domain Bacteria; kingdom Pseudomonadati; phylum Pseudomonadota; class Betaproteobacteria; order Burkholderiales; family Comamonadaceae; genus Comamonas; species Comamonas sp. GW821-FHT11H03. The sequence continues at coordinate 64,869 of NZ_JBXARF010000011.1, read as the reverse complement.
CATCTGGTCGGGGTCTGCATGCACGCGTTCGCGCATGGTCCCATCCTGGTCTTCCCAGACCCCGACCTTAGCCAGCCCCATCCGGGCAGGGAGACCAGGTGATTGTTTCTTCAACTCCAAGGTCTCTATGCTGGCTGATCCCTCTACCAAATACCGCGCATTTCCCGTTGTGGACTTGCCCACCCGCCAATGGCCTGCCCGAACATTGACGCAAGCGCCCGTGTGGCTTTCGACCGATTTGCGCGACGGCAACCAGGCGCTGTTCGAGCCCATGAACCAAGAGCGCAAGCTGCGACTGTTCCAGGAGCTGGTCGCCATTGGTTTCAAGGAAATTGAAATCGGCTTCCCCTCCGCGTCGCAGACCGACTTCGACATCGTGCGTCACCTCATCGATGCCCAGCTGATTCCGCACGACGTCACGCCCATGGTCATCACCCAGCTGCGCGAGGACCTGATTGCCACCACGGTGCGCAGCGTGGCCGGCGCGCGCCGCGTGATCGTGCACCTGTACAACGCCGTGGCCCCGGCCTTCCGCGAAATCGTCTTTGGCATGGAAGTGCCGCAGATCATTGCCATGGTGGAGCACCATGTGCGCCACCTCAGGCACCTGACCGAGCAGCACCCCGAAACCGAGTGGGTGCTGCAGTACTCCCCGGAGACCTTTTGCATGGCCGAGCTGGACGTTTCCCTGGCCGTGTGCAATGCCGCGATTGCCGCCTGGGATGCCGGCCCCAAGCGCCCCATGATCATCAACCTGCCGACCACCGTGGAGGTTTCTACCGCCAATGTGTTTGCCGACCAGATCGAATGGATGGACCGGCGTCTGGCGCGGCGCGAGCACATCACGCTTTCGGTACACCCCCATAACGACAGAGGCACGGGAGTCGCCTGCGCCGAGCAGGCCCTGCTGGCCGGCGCCCAGCGTGTCGAGGGCTGCCTGTTCGGCAACGGCGAGCGCAGCGGCAATGTGGATCTGGTGACGCTGGCCCTGAACCTCTACACCCAGGGCATTGCTCCGGGCCTGGATTTCTCAGACATCGCTGCCGTGGCACGCATTGCCGAAGCCTCGACGGGCCTGCCCATCCATCCGCGCCACCCCTATGTGGGCGATCTGGTGTTCACGGCATTTTCCGGCTCGCACCAGGATGCGATTGCCAAAGGCTTTGCGGCGCAGAAAGCCGATGCTCCATGGCGCGTACCCTATTTGCCCGTAGACCCTCAGGACCTGGGACGTACCTATGACAGCATCGTGCGTGTCAACAGTCAGTCCGGCAAGGGCGGCATTGCCTTTCTGCTGCAAAAGGACAGGGGCATCACCATGCCGCGGCGCATGCAGATCGAGTTCAGCGCCATCGTCCAGGCCTGGGCCGACAGCAGCGAAACCGAACTCGGCAGCGCACAAATCTGGGAGCTGTTTGAAGCCACCTACCTGCATGCCCAAGCCGGATCTCGGTCACTGCGTTATGAAAGCCACCGCCTGTTCGACAACCCGCAAGGCCAGGGTATCGAACTGCACTGGCACGATGCCGACGGGCAACCCAGGCTGCGCAGCGGCATCGGCAACGGCCCTGTTGCAGCCGCCGTCGCTGCACTGGATTGGCCGCTGCGCATAGACAGCTATGAAGAGCGCAGCCTGGGCAACGGCGCTGACGCCTGCGCCATTGCCATCATCGAAGCCGCATTGCCTGGGGTGCCCGGCTCACGGTTTGGCGTAGGCATGCACGAGAACATCGTCACCGCATCGGTGATGGCGCTCATGAATGCCGCTGCGCGCTTTGAGGGGGACATGATTCAGGCCCGCGCCTAGCCTTCGATAGATCGTTGCTTCGCCCTATCGTCGGCCGATACCATCTGAAGCTCGGCCTGAGCGGTGCCCTCTCTCATACGCCGACCCGGTCTTTTGCGTCTATTTTGGGCGGGTCTGTCACAATTTTGCGGTGGGCCCGCTCTGCCGATGGAGGCCTCTGGCCACTTGGTGCATCGGCGATGTTGCGCTGCGTCACAGCACCACCCAACAGTCTGAGCTACAAAGTCGACATCCGATTTGCATAAGGCATGCCATGAACACACTCCCTCCTCAGGCCATCAGCCAGGATGTGCTGGCCGAAAAATATCTGGCCGACGGCGAGCAGACCGAGCAAGACCTGTTTGCCCGCGTGGCACGCGCCCTGGCAGCAGTTGAAAAGCCTGAGCTCCAGACACATTGGGAGCAGCAATTCCTGAGCAATCTGCAGCGCGGCGCCATCGGTGCTGGCCGCATCATGGCTGCGGCGGGGCTGGACACCAAGGCCACCTTGATCAACTGCTTTGTGCAGCCCGTCGCCGACGCCACCAATGGTTTCGACACCCAGGGCAACCCCGGCATCTACACGGCGCTTTCTCAGGCAGCCGAGACCATGCGCCGCGGTGGCGGCGTGGGTTATGACTTCTCCAACCTGCGACCGCGCGGTGCGCTGGTGCGCGGCACCAACTCCTTTGCATCGGGCCCCTGCTCCTTCATCGATGTCTTCGATGCGTCCTGCACCACGGTGGAATCGGCCGGTGCGCGCCGCGGAGCCCAGATGGGCGTGCTGCGCATTGACCACCCCGATGTGCTGGAGTTCATCACCGCCAAGCGGCAAAAGGGCCGCTGGAACAATTTCAATGTCTCCGTGGGCGTGAGCAGCGCCTTCATGCAGGCGGTCAGGGACGATGCCGAATGGGATCTGGTGCATGTCGCCAGTCCCAGCCAGGCACAGATACAGGCCGGCGCCCATCGCCGCGACGATGGTCTCTGGGTCTATCGCAGTCAGCCTGCGCGCACGTTGTGGGATGCCATCATGCGCTCGGCCTATGACTTCGCCGAGCCCGGCATCCTGTTTCTCGACAACATCAACGCCGATAACAACCTCTGGTATGCCGAGCAGATTGCCGCCACCAATCCCTGTGGCGAGCAACCCCTGCCCCCCTATGGCTGCTGCGATCTGGGCCCCGTCATACTCACGCGCTTTGTGCGCGAACCCTTCACACCCCAGGCTTTCTTCGACATGGAAGCCTTTCGCGCCGCCGTCACGGTTCAGGTGCGCATGCTGGACAACGTGCTGGACGCCACCGTCTGGCCGCTGCCAGAGCAGCAGCGCGAGGCACAGCAAAAGCGCCGCATCGGCGTGGGCTTCACAGGACTGGGCGACGCGTTGATTCTGCTGGGCCTGCGTTACGCCAGCGATGAAGGCCTGCAGCAAGCCGAATCCATAGCCCGCGCCATGCGCGATGCGGCTTATGCCGCATCAGTGCAGCTGGCACAGGAAAAAGGGGTCTTCCCGCTGTTCAACGCCAAGCAGTATCTGAAAAGCGGTTTTGCCAAACGCCTGCCCAAGGAGCTGCGCGCCGCCATCAAGAAGCATGGCCTTCGCAACAGCCATCTGCTGTCCATCGCCCCCACGGGCACCGTGTCGCTGGCCTTTGCTGACAATGCGTCCAACGGCATCGAGCCCGCCTTTTCCTGGACCTATACGCGCAAAAAGCGCACGGCCGACGGCGGCGAGCAGTTCTACACTGTGCAAGATCACGCCTACCGCCTCTACAAGGCCTTGCACGGTGACGAGGCATCGCTGCCCGAGTGCTTTGTCAGTGCGCTGGAACTGAGCGCCAGCGAGCATGTGGCCATGATGCGCTGCGTACAGCCCTTTATCGACACTTCGATTTCCAAGACTGTCAACATCCCGGCCGACTATCCGTTCGAGGACTTCAAGCATCTCTACATGGAGTGCTGGGAGGCCGGCCTCAAAGGCTGTGCCACCTACCGCCCCAACGACACGCTGGGTGCGGTCCTCTCCACAGATTCGGCACCCGATCCCTCTCAAGCGCCTATCAATCAATCGCAGGCTGCCATCAATTGCTCAGGCACCGGCGGCCTGACGGCCGTGATCGAGCGCCGCCCCGAGGGCCCGCTCAATGCCGTGGTGGACAAGATCGAATATTTCACGCATGACGGCATACGGCGTCTCTACCTGGTCGTCAGCTTCATGGTGGTCGACGGTGTGGAGCGTCCCATCGAGTTCTTCATGCCCGTGGGCCAGACCGGCGAGAGCCAGCAATGGATCACGGCCACCATGCGCAGCCTGAGTCTGGCCGCGCGCGGCGGCTTTCTCGACAAGGCCCTGGCCGATCTGCGCAAGGTGGCCTGGGATCGCGGCCCGGTGCGCTACGGCAGCAGGACGCGCGACGACGGCAGCCGCATCCCGCTTTGGCACGACAGCGAAGTGGCGCTGCTGGCCTATGCGATTCAAAGCATCATCGCCAACCGCGGCCTGCCCCAGCCAGCGCCCAGCACGGCGGCCACGCCGACATCCCCGCCCGAGAGCAGTGCCTCCATCCGCGGTCAAAAGTGTCCCGACTGCGGAGCACATGCCATGATCAGAAAAGATGGCTGTCAGTTCTGTACCGCCTGCGGCTTTGTGGGGTCGTGCGGTTGAAAAATGGATGGCTTGAGTCGCAATCAAGCTGAGCAGCGAGATGGACGACGGAGTCCGCAGCAGCCGCGTCCATTCAGGTGGGTACCCAAAGCAGTGGTGCGACGCGGCTTCGGCCCCCACACCCTGTGCTCAGCAATGCCACGGGTGACCGAGGCGTGTGGAAACGGTAAGTACAGACGTTGATATCGAGGCCTTCGATCATCGCTGTCTAAACTGAAAGGTGTTCCGTCATGAAAGTCAAAGTCCTCTGCTTCGGCATCTCGCTGGACGGTTACTCCGCCGGCCCCAACCAGGATCTGCAGAACCCGCTCGGCGTCGGTGGGCCTGAGATCCTTGAGTGGTTCTTCCCCACCCAGGTCTTTCAGCGTATGCATGGGGGGTCTCAGATCGGCGAAACAGGTGTCGACAATCAGATGGCCGAGCGCTCCTTCGAGAACATCGGTGCGTGGATTCTGGGGCGCAATATGTTCGGACCGGTGCGCGGCCATTGGCCCGACGAAAGCTGGAAGGGCTGGTGGGGCGATGAGCCGCCTTATCACGTACCCGCATTTGTCCTGACCCACCACGCGCGGCCCACACTGCGCATGCAGGGCGGCACTGATTTTCACTTCGTCACGGATGGCATTGCATCGGCGCTGGCGCAAGCCAAGGCAGCCGCAGGTGATCGCGATATTCGCATTGGCGGCGGCGTAGCCACCGTGCGACAGTTCCTGCAGGCGCGACTGGTCGATGAGATTCACCTCGCTGTACGTCCTGTGTTGATGGGCTCCGGTGAAAACCTCTGGCAAGGCTTGGACATGCGTGCTCTGGGCTATGAGGTCGCCGAGGTGAGACAGGGCGAACGGGCCATGCATGTGATAGTGCGCAAACAAGCGTAACGCCTGAAGATTGGGTCGCACTGGATACAGCTGGCGTACTCCTGGCGTACTTCTGGCGTACTTCTGGCGTACTTCTGGTAGTACGGACTGTCCAAGCCCATTGGCCTGACGCTTGTGTCGGTCATGGGCCAACCGCGACGGCCTGCGACAGCCAGCGACGGCCTGCGACAGCCAGCGACGGCCAGCGGCAGTCGTATCCAGGACGCCTGCTTAACGCTTGGCTTCGGAGGTCGACAAAGATGACTGGCTGCAACGATAGGCCAGATCGATGCTGCCAGTGACCCCAGTCGTAGATGTCGTAAATGCTGTAGACGTCGTAAATGCTGTAGATGTCGTGGATGTCGCACACATCACCAATGGCGAGGTCGCCCAACTTCTCGCTCTTTGCATCTCACACTCCAGCTCTTGCCTCTCAGACTCAAGCATCAGGTACTCAAGGTAAGCATCCACTCGGATCTTCGCGCAAGGCATCGATGTGGCGGGCGGCATGCTGGATCTGGATGCCCTGGCCGAGCATGTGCGGGGCCCGATGGCGCTACCTTTAAAGGAGCTATCTGCACACGTTAATTAAGGATATCAAATTGAAACCTATCCAATATCCTTTTATATAATACGCCAGATGCTCACTATTTAATAGCTATCGCCTGCCGTCAAGCGCACAAAACAAAAGCCACCAGAGGGTGGCTTTTGTCATGACGGCGCTCAGGCCTGGGGCTTTTGGGCTATGGGGTTGGCAGCAATATTCCCACTGCCGTCCGGCATCCAACGTCAATAGACTGCGTGCGGCTCTTCGCTCAGGGTAGAGCCTCGCGGGCCATGCACAGCAAGACGCTCAAAGAGGACTCAAAGAGCACTCACAGAGCCTGTAGGCCTGACCCACCGACTGCGCCTCGCGCCCAGGATCACTTGCACTCCTGACTTCACCCGAGCACAAGTACAAGCACAACCACCGTTGGCCCAAGCCAGTTCAATTCCGCGTAGACGCCGCTGATGGATTCAAGCGACCGCCTAGCCTTGACGCGACTTTTGCAGTGCATCAGGCTCGGAAGACTCATTCAGCGCCACTGGCTGTGTGGACTCCGCTGGAGCCGCAGCGGCTTCAGGCTCCGGCTCCGGCTCCTTGGGCAAAGAGGCCCTTGCCACCTGGAGCATGTGCAAGGCCAGCGACTCATACAGCGGCCGCGCAATCATGCGCGAGATCATGCTGGCAATCATGGCCGATGCCATGAGGCTCAGCACCAGTGAGTGGCCGTCCACCATCTCCATCACGATGATGAAGGCCGTCAGCGGCGCCTGGGTGACCGCCGCCAGAAAGGCCGCCATGCCCATCGCTATCAATGCAGGAGCTATATCCGTGGTTCCAACAATCGATGCAACGTTATTGCCCACGCCTGCACCAATCGACAGCGAGGGCGCAAAGATACCGCCGGGCACGCCCACCCAGGCCGATAGCCAGGTAGCGATGAATTTGAGCGTGACATAGAACTCGGGCACATCGGCCTCGCCCTGCAGCATATGCTTGACGGCTTCGGAGCCAGCACCAAAGGTGGCGCCGCCGGTCACCACGCCGATGACGGCAATCAGCAGGGCCAGCGCTGCCGCAAAGCGGATGGGAAAGCGTGACCTGAGCTTGTTGAGGCGCTCGCTGGACGAAGTCAGCGAGTGGGTCATGAGCTTGGCAAACAAGCCGCCCAGCACGCCGCAGGTCAGCGCCACGGCAAGACAAGGCAGCAGGTCACGCCAGCCAAGCTCTGCCACACGAATGCGGCCAAAGTAGCTCAGGTTGCCGAAGACCGAGACCCCCATCAGACCGGCCAGCACAATGGCCGCAATGATGAGCCCGCTGGAGCGCGACTCCAGCTTGCGCGAGAGCTCCTCGATGGCAAACACCACGCCTGCCAGCGGGGCGTTGAAGGCTGCGGCAATACCCGCCGCTCCACCAGCCACCAACAAGGCATGGGTATTGATGACGGACTTGGGGCCCAGCCAGCGTCGCGCCGAATGCATGACACCTGCAGCCACCTGCACAGACGGTCCTTCCCGCCCTATCGACAGGCCCGCAAGAAAGCCCGCGCTGGACAGCACGATCTTGGCAAACGACAGCCACAGCGACACAAAGCGCTTGCGCAAACCAGCATCGACCGATGGCTCCAGCGTGGCAATCACCTGCGGGATGCCCGAACCGCTGGCACCGGGAGCCCATTTGCGCGTGGCCCAAACCGCTGCCGCCGTGATGGCGGGCATCCAGATCAGTACCAGCCAGCCATGGACACCGTGGTAGATGCTCTCGAAAAACCCGAACGCAGCTTCGGCCAGCAGCGTGAAAGCCACCACGCTCAGGCCCGCCGCTGCGGCATATGCCAGCACCACCGTCCGCTCCAGCCAGCGCTTTCCGTCGCGCATCTCTTCATTGAGGTTGTGAAAGAAATCTGGCTCTTGCTGCATGGGCGGGCAATCGTTTCGGGGCGGCTGCAAAAATGGGCGAATACCCACATTCTGCCCCCGCCCATGGGCTTGCCAGATCGGCAATAGCCACAACGATTGGCCACACAGGTTTTTACAACAGCCAACCAAGCGGCACATATATTGCCCATCACCCGGCTAAAGCCCGAGGGAATGCACATGCGCAGCAACTGCTGCCGGGCCTGCCCAAGTTCAAACGCGAGGTTCAGGCAGGACTGTGATTGGCCGGCCCCATGCCCCGGCAGGCAGCAAACCCCAGGCCTGAAGGGCAAGCCCGCAGAGCGGGCTGCGGACCGCAATCGAGTCGACGGTGAGGCTCATGTAACAGCGCTTCCCCCAAGCCGGCACAGACATGCAAGATCCTTGCCCAGGATCGAAATGGCCGCGGTGCCTCAGATCGCGTAATACCAGCGCTTGACCGCTTCGCCAGCCCTGGCCAGCACGGCCTCACGCCCCGCACCATCGAGCTGGCTGCCGGTCAGATAGGCCGTCACCAGCAGCGGCGCAGATTGCTCGGTAGGCCAGACGATAAGGGTGTCGCAGGCCGTGCCCCTCTCGCCGGTGCCAGTCTTGCCACCCACCTTCCAGTCGCCGGGCATGCCGGCGCGCAGGCGCTTGTCACCGGTGCGGCTGTCCACCAGCCATTGCTGCAGCAGGGCGCGGCCATAGCCCTCCAGCACATCGCCCAACAGCAACTTCTGCAAGCTTTGCAACATGGCCTGCGGCGTCGTGGTGTCGCGTTCATCGCCGGCCAGCGCCGTGTTCAGCGAAGGTTCGTTGCGGTCCAGCCTGGTGGTGCCGTCACCCAGATCGCGCAGCCATTGGGTCAGCGCCGCCGGCCCGCCGCTGGCCTCCAGCAGCACATTGGCCGCCGTGTTGTCGCTGACAAGCACCATCGCTTCACACAACTCCTGCACCGTCATGCCGCCATTGGCACCCGCGCGCTTTTCGGAGATCGGCGACCAGGCCACGACTTCGGAAGGAGAGTAATAGAGCTTGCGCCACAGACGCGTTTCATCGCGCTGTGCCAGATACAGCATGCGTGCGGCCAACAAGGTCTTGAAGGTGCTGCACATGGGAAAGCGCTCATCGCCACGCCAGCCTGCCTCGGCACCGCTGACGGTATCCAGCACATACAGGCCGAACCGGCCCTGGGCCTGATTTTCCAGCACCGCCAACTCGTCGCTCAATGTTCTCGCTGCTGCGGCTTGCTGCTTGGAGATAAAAGCACAGCCGCTCAGTCCCCAGGCCCCCAGACCCAAGGCCAGTCCTGTTGTCAGCATGCTGCGTCGTTGCATAAGATCCTCTTTTGGTTAACTGCCATGGTTTGAAGCATAAATCGGTAGATCCCTACGAACCAGCAGTAATAATTGACACGATCCATTAGAAAAACTTTTATCTTGATTGAGATATGCAGCTACCACTGAACGCCTTGCGCATGTTTGATGCGGCCGCACGTCACCTGAGCCTGACCCGCGCAGCACAGGAGTTGCATGTGACGCAGGCCGCCGTCAGCCAGCACATCCGCAATCTCGAAGAGCGCCTGGGCAAACCTTTGTTTCGCCGCCTGCCGCGCGGCCTGGCCCTGACCGACGAAGGCCAGGCTTTGTGGCCAGTGGTGGCACAGAGCTTCGAGCGCATAGAGCAATCGCTGCAGCAGGTGGCTGAGCCACGACCGCGTGAAATTCTGAACGTGGGCGTGGTCGGCACTTTTGCCATCGGCTGGCTGATCCCCAGGCTGAGCCAGTTCCAGCAGTTGCATCCCTATATAGACCTCAGGCTGCTGACCAATAACAATCGCGTGGATCTGGCCGGCGAAGGACTGGACGCCGCCGTGCGCTTTGGCGACGGAGCCTGGCATGGCACGCACGCGCAGATGCTGCTGCGCGCGCCGCTGTCTCCCATGTGCACCCCCGTGCTGGCACAACAGCTGCGCGAGCCTGCCGACCTGGCCCGGCAAACCCTGCTGCGTTCCTATCGCACGCAGGAATGGGAAGGCTGGTTTGCCGGCCTGGACCAGACTGCCCCGCTGGCGCGTGGAGCCATGTTCGACTCTTCGCTGACGCTGGCCGAGGCCGCCGCCCAGGGCGCAGGCGTTGCCTTGCTGCCGGCGCGCATGTTCGAGCACATGCTGCAACAGGGTCGGCTGGTGCGCCCTTTTGCCCATGAGGTCGACACCGGCGCCTACTGGCTGACCTATCTCAAGTCACGTCAGGCCAGCTCCGCCCTGCAGACCTTCAGACAGTGGCTGATGACCCAGCTGCAAACCGACTGAAACAAGCGTTCTGCAACGAACAAACCTTTTCGGGTCAAGAGTTTCAAGCTATCAATCCGTGAGCACTCCACCGCATCTAAGCCGCACAGGTCTGCATGGCTTCAGAGCAACAGGTACAGTACACGCCCAGCAAGCGCCATGGCGCTTTGGTTTTATTCATCTCATCAGACACCTGCCTTGACTGCCGCTGCCACCCTGCCCGTCCTGTACTCCTTCCGCCGCTGCCCCTATGCCATTCGCGCCCGTCTGGCGCTGGCCCATGCGGGCCTGGCTTGTGAACTGCGTGAAATCAATCTGCGCAACAAGCCGCAGGCACTGCTCGACGCATCGCCCAAGGGCACGGTGCCCGTGCTGGTGCTGCAGGACGGCAAAGTGATTGACCAGAGCCTGGAGGTGATGCTGCATGCGCTGCGCGACAACGACCCCGATGGCTGGCTGCAGCCCACGCATGGCAGCCTGGAGGACATGCTGGCTCTGATCGAGCGCAATGACGGCTTCTTCAAACAGGCTCTCGACCGCTGCAAATACCCCGAGCGCCATGACGCCGAGGCCGTGAACCAGGCCCAGGCCGATGCGCTGACCTGGCTGTCGGCCCTGAACGATCAGCTCGAGGAGACCGGCTATCTGTTCGGACTGAACCCCAGCCTGGCCGATATGGCACTACGCCCCTTTGTGCGCCAGTACGCGCGCATTGACGAAGCACAGTGGAACGAGCAGCCCTGGCCTCATCTGCAGCATTGGCTGCAGCGCTGGATTGACTCGGCCCTGTTTGCCGAAGTCATGGAAACCTATCCGGGCTGGGTGTCGGGCAGCAAGGGGCCGACCTTTGTTGGCGAGAGTGTGGAAAGCCTCTGATGCCGTAGCCATAGCTGCGAACGCTTGATTGACAGCTATGGCAAGCGTGTCAGAACCATCAAAAAACCCGGCAGCTTGCGCTTGCCGGGTTTTTTGATGGCATTGCCGTCAACGGGAATTAGCGCTTCGCGCCCTTGAACAGCAGCACCGCCAAAATCACGAAAAACGCCACAAAGCAGACAAACGACCAGTTGGCAATGGAGCCGCCCAGCAAGGTCCAGTCAATGGCCGCACAGTCACCCGAGCCCTGGAAGATCATGGGAATGGAGCGGCTGAAGGAGTAGTGCTCGATCATTCCATAGAAGTCACGGCCGCAGGTCGCAAACTCGGGGGGATACCACTGCAACCAGCTCTGGCGTGCAGCCACAAATGCGCCGAAACCGCTGGACAGCAGCGCCAGAACGCCGAAGCTCATCCACCAGCTTTTTTGCCCTCTAAGGCTTGCCAGGCCTGTGAAGATAGCTACCAAAATCAGTGCATAGCGCTGCACGATGCACATGGGACAAGGCTCCAGGCCCACCACATGCTGCAGGTAAAGGCCAAACGCCAGCATGGCCACACAGGCCACGCTGATGAGCGCCAGGACGCGCCGCGGCGCGGTTTCAAACCATTGAAGCATCATTCTCTTTCTGCGAAATTAACGGATCATGCCTGAGGCAAGGATAACGCCCCCCTGCACCTGCACGACTCCTTTCGCAGGAGACACCCAGGAAGCGCGCTGCCGCGCACCGGGGGTGTCGTCACCCTCCCACAAAGCGAGAGAGGGTGAAGGCGCTTGGCGCCTCAGGGGGGTATCAAATTCCAGCCGCCTCATCCAGGAACACCTTGGCACGGCGCGGCGTCACCACCAGGGTTTCACCTTCGCGCAAGCCCATGTCCTTGAACTGCTGTGCGGGAATCTGGGCTTCGATCAACCCATCTTCCCCGGCATGGCTGGCATTTGGTGTGGTCTCGGAGGGAATAAGTTCCAGCCTGGCGATGGGGCCGACCACAATGGCCCGCGAAAGCTGGGCCACGATGCCTGTGGGGCGACCCTGGGCATCGAGATTCTGGCCCGGGGAATAGCGCTCCACCTCCAGGTCATGGGGTCGCACATAAGCAAAAGCCTGGCTGTCCTTGGCACCGCGCGCATCGCTGCTGTCGAGCTGCATGCCCTCGTCCAGATAGACCCGGCCGTCGCTGGCGCGGCCCTTGAACAGGTTGACATCGCCCAGGAAGCCATAGACAAACGGCGTGGCCGGGTTGTCCCAGACTTGCTGGGGCGTACCTTCCTGCTCGATCTTGCCCTGGTTGATGACCACCACACGATCCGCCACCTCCAGGGCCTCCTCCTGGTCGTGGGTCACGAAGATGGAGGTCACATGCAACTCGTCGTGCAGCTGACGCAGCCAGCGGCGCAGCTCTTTGCGCACCTTGGCGTCCAGCGCACCAAAGGGCTCGTCAAGCAGCAGCACCTTGGGCTCGACGGCCAGGGCTCGTGCCAGCGCGATACGCTGGCGCTGGCCGCCCGAGAGCTGCGAGGGGTAGCGCTCGGCAATCCAGTCCAGCTGCACCAGCTTGAGCAGCTTCATGACCTTTTCCTTGATCACTGCCTCGCTGGGGCGTTCCTTGCGCGGCTTGACACGCAGGCCGAAGGCCACGTTCTCGAACACGGTCATGTGGCGGAACAGCGCATAGTGCTGAAACACAAAGCCCACGTTGCGGTCGCGCACATGCACATCGGTCGTGTCTTCGCCGCTGAAGTGGATGCTGCCCACATCGGCCGTCTCCAGACCCGCGATGATGCGCAGCAGCGTGGTCTTGCCGCAGCCCGAGGGGCCGAGCAAGGCGATCAGCTCGCCAGATTTGATATCCAGACTCACATCGCGCAGGGCCTGAAAATCGCCGAACTGCTTGCTGACATTACGAATTTCGATACTCATGATGAATCTCTTGTTCTGATCCCGGCAGCTCAGGCTGCCTTGGCGGTTTGGTTCGTTGCGAGGCTGATCGGGGCTGGACGCTCGGGCGGTGCTTCGGCAGCGGCCTTGGCCTGCTGCTCGGCACGCCATTCGGCGAGGGACTTGATGACCAGCGTCACCAGCGCCAGCAGCGCCAGCAGCGATGCCACGGCAAAGGCGGCAGCCGCCTGATAGTCGGCATACAGCACTTCCACATGCAAAGGCATGGTGTTGGTCTGACCCCGGATATGGCCGGAAACCACGGACACGGCGCCGAACTCGCCCATGGCGCGCGCATTGCACAGAATCACGCCATAGACCAGACCCCATTTGATATTGGGCAGGGTGACATTCCAGAAGGTCTGCCAGCCCGAGGCTCCGAGCACGATGGCGGCCTGCTCCTCGTCACTGCCCTGGGCCTGCATCAGCGGAATCAGTTCACGGGCGATGAAGGGGAAGGTCACGAACACGGTGGCCAGCACGATGCCGGGCACGGCAAAGATGATCTGGATCTCATGCTCGGCCAGCCAGGGGCCCAGCCAGCCATTGGCACCGAAGACCAGCACATACATCAGACCCGCGACCACGGGCGAGATGGAGAACGGCAGGTCGATCAAGGTCGTCAAAAATGCCTTGCCCTTGAACTCGTACTTGGCAATACACCACGCTGCCGCCACACCGAAGACCAGATTCAAGGGCACGGCAATCAGCGCTGTGATCAGCGTGAGCTTGATGGAAGAGATTGCATCGGGCTCGCCCAGCGCCGTGACGTAGACATCCCAGCCCTTGCGCAATGCCTCGCCGAAGACGGACAACAGCGGCAGGATCAGGAACACCAGCATGAAAAGCAGGGCCACCGTGGTCAGAACCCAGCGCACCCAGCGCGGCTCGGTCGTGGTCATCTTCTCCAGCTTGGCGCTTTTGGGCGGGGCCGTGATCTTGTAAAGCGCGACCAGCACGACCAGGGCAATCGCGACGATGGTGATGAGGTGTGCCCAGATGGGCAGCAGATTGGGGAACAGCGCTTGAATGGCTGCGTGAATCGAAGACATCTCAGCGGCCTCCCTGCGCCTTGCGCTGCCATGCCTGCAGTGCGTTGATCAGCAGCAGCAATACAAAAGAGATCAGCAGCATGACCACGGCCACGGCCGTGGCACCGGCCACATCATGTTGATCGAGCTTGGCCATGATGATCAGCGGAGTGATTTCCGAGACCATGGGAATATTGCCGGCAATGAAGATCACCGAGCCATATTCACCCACGGCGCGCGCAAAAGCCATGGCAAAGCCGGTCAGCAGCGCCGGGCCGATATGCGGCAGGATGACCTTGTAGAAAATCTGCCAGCGCGACGCACCCAGGCTGGTCGCAGCCTCTTCCAGCTCCTTCTCGAAGTCTTCGAGCACCGGCTGTACGGTACGCACCACAAACGGCAGGCCGATGAAAATCAGCGCAATCGCGATGCCCTTGGGGTTGTAGGCCATCTGGATGCCCAGCGACTCGAAGTACTGCCCGATCCAGCCGTTACCCGCATACAGCGCCGACAGCGAGATGCCGGCCACGGCGGTGGGCAGCGCAAACGGCAGATCGACCAGCGCGTCCACCACCTTCTTGCCGGGGAACTGGTAGCGCACCAGCACCCAGGCAATCAGCATGCCGAACACCACGTTCACGCAGGCCGCGACAAAGGACATGGTGAAGGACAGCTCGTAGGAAGCGACCACCGCGGGTGCAGAAACCGCAGACCAGAACTGCTCCCAGGTCAATGAGAAGCTCTTGAACAGCAGGGCGACCAGAGGGATGAGCACGATGATGCTCAGATAGAAAATGGTGTAGCCCAGCGTCAGCCCGAAACCGGGCAACACTCGCTTGGCACTACGCGCCTTGCGGGGGGCTAGAGCAGCAGAGGACATATTCAAAGACGAAACGGGGGGTGTGGATTTCACTGAAGGTCAATCAAGCACGGCCCAGCTCAAAAACATCGAGCAAGGGCCGTCCCGCAGCGAGGATGTTGTCCTCTCCCGCGCAGCGAGAGAGGAGGAAGCCGCAAAGCGGCCCGGGGGGAGCCGGTTACTTACCGGGGGTATACAGCTTGTCGAACTGGCCGCCATCATTGAAGTGCACCTTCTGCGCTTCGCTCAGCGAGCCGAAGTACTTGGCCACGGTGAACTGCTTGATGGGCTTGAACTGGTCGGCGTGCTTCTTGAGCACCGCTTCGGAGCGCGGACGAATCGCATGCTTGGCAGCGATTTCCTGGGCTTCGTCAGAGTACAGCCACTGCAGATAGTCGGTGGCCAGCTGGGTGGTTCCCTTCTTGGCCACGGTGCGCTCGACAACGGCCACGGGGTTCTCGGCCACGATGCTCACCGAGGGGTAGACGGCATCGACCTTGCCCTGGCCGAATTCACGGTCCACGGACACGACTTCGGATTCGAAGGTGATCAGCACATCGCCGATGTTGCGCTGCAAGAAGATGCTGGTCGCATCGCGGCCGCCCTTGCCCAGCACGGGCACGTTCTTGTAGAGCTTTTGCACGAATTCGGCCGCCTGCGCATCGGTGCCGCCCTTCTCACGTACCGAGCCCCAGGCGGCCAGATAGGCGTAGCGACCATTGCCGCCGGTCTTGGGGTTGACCACCACGACCTTCACGTCGGGACGCACCAGATCGGACCAGTCCTTGATGTTCTTGGGGTTGCCGTTGCGCACCAGAAACAGCATGGTCGATGTAGTGGGCGATGCATCATGCGGGAACTTCTTGTTCCAGTCCTTGGCGACCACACCGTTCTGGGCCAGGAAATCCACATCGGTGGTCGTGTTGAAGGTCACCACATCGGCAGCCAGACCGTCATTGACAGCGCGGGCCTGGGCACTGGAGCCGCCATGGGACTGGTCCACCTTGATGTCCACGCCCTTGGTCTTCTTGTAATGGGCGATAAAGGCAGCGTTGTAATCCTTGTAGAACTCGCGCGCCACGTCATAGGAGACATTGAGCAGCTGAGTTTGCGCAGAGGCAGCGCCTGCTGCTGCCAGTGCGATGGATGCCAACAATGTCTTGAGCTTCACGGAATGCATGGTTCGCAGCCTTTTCTTGAGCAATGTGTATAGATGTAGACATTGTGCGAACGACCCCTTAAAACTCAAAAGAATATATTTTTCTTTGTTTTTCTGAAATTCGATATAAAGAATAAAACAGCACGCAAAGCCAACGCGAAAAAAGCTGAAAGCGCTTTATCAGCAAGCGCTTTCAGCTATCAAAAGTAAAGCACGACCGGACACCTGAGCAAGGATTTCAAGCCGCCAATGCAGCTGTCTGCAAGAGCCGGTCGGAGGTCCGGGCATTCCAGCCGCCCTGCTCGGTCAGCGACTGCAGCAGTGCCAGCCCCAGCGGCCAGGCGCCGAAGCCAGACTCGATATTGATATGTCCGGCGTTCTGCAAGCGCACCAGCTCGCTGCCCCAGGCCCTGGCATAAGCGCCCGCACGGCGAATGGGGCAGAACGGATCATTGCTGCTGGCCACCAGCACGCTGCGATAGGGCAGCGGCGCATAGGGCACGGGAGCGAAGTCGGCCAGCTGGGCGCGGCGCTCGGGATCGGCCGGAGCCACCAGCAAGGCACCATGCACACGCGCTGCAGCGGCCTCGCCCAGATGTGCGGTCGTGATGCAACCCAGGCTGTGAGCCACGATGACGGCAGGACGCTCATCGGCAAGCAGGACTTTTTCCAGCTCCCCAACCCAGGCATCGCGGTGCGGCACCAGCCAGTCCTGCTGCTGTACACGTATGGCGCCTTCCAGCTGCTCTGCCCACAGGCTTTGCCAATGACCGGGGCCGGAGTTGCGCCAGCCTGGCACGATCACGATGCGAAATGGGGATGTCATGCTGCCTCCTGTAATCTCAGAGCGACAGCCAAGCCAGGGGAAAAAGCCCGGCGCGCTCCTGATCTGATAACAAGGCAGTCATTGTGGGCAGGGCCTGCACAAATCCCAACGAATGTTTTGTTGTTACCTTATGGGCAGAAGCTAATGCAGCGCCGAGGCAGATGCAGCCTTCTGCGCGGCAGAGATGCTGCTGCCCGGCATGCGCTCACCGAGAAAGTCCAGAAAATGCCGGACTGCCGGCGCCAGCCCGCGCCGCGAGGGAAACACCGCATGCACAATGCCGCGCGGAGGCGCCCATTGCGGCAGCAACTGCACCAGAGTGCCCCGGATCAATTCGTCCTGACACATATAGTCAGGCAGCCAGCACATGCCGCTGCCGGCCAGGGCGGCAAACTTCAGCGTCAGCAAATCGTCGACCACATAGCGCGGCTGCAACTGCAGCCGGTGCTCCTTGCCTTCGGGCCCGACAAGCAGCAGGCTGGAATGGCCGTCGACTGCCGCCATCGCCATGCTGTCAAGCAACTGCAAGTCCTCCAGCGACCTGGGCGTGCCCTGGCGCTGCAGCAGATCGGGGCTGGCCACCAGGATCTGGCGTGAGCTGTCGAGTCGCTTGACGACCATGGAGCCGCTGTCCTCCAAAGTGGCGCGCACGCGCAAGGCGACATCCACCCCCTCCTCGACCAGATTGACAGGGCGGTTGGTGACTTGCATCTCCACCTGCACCAGCGGGCAGCGCTTGAGGAATTCGGGCATCAGCTCACCCAGCACCGTCTGCGCGAGTGTCACCGGACAGGTCACACGAATGGTGCCGCGCGGCTCGGTCTGGACTTCGGCCACGGCATCCGAGGCGGCCAGGGCGGCATCGCGCATGGCCTGGCCATGGCGCAAAAAGGTCTCCCCCACTTGCGTCAGAGACAGCTTGCGGGTGGTGCGTTGCAGCAAGCGCACCCCAAGATGGGCCTCCAACTCGGCAACACGGCGCGAGAGGCGCGACTTGGGAATACCCAGCGCCCGCCCCGCCGCAGCAAAGCCGCCGCGCTCGACCACCTCGACGAAGTACAGCATGTCGTTGAGATCCACCATGCATATATCCTTGGACTCGATTGAATTGATATTTGGAACGATCTATCGCATTTTTGCAGACTTATTGCCGAATCTAAACAAATCTACAATCTATCCCATTGCAATTCAAAACGAATCACTGTTTTGCCGCAACGCAGCATCCGGGCGGGGCAAGAAGTGCTCTCTTACTCACTTTTAGAGGTATAGGTACCAATATGCAAATCCTGCACATCGACTCTTCCATCACTGGCTCCAATTCCGTTACCCGCGCACTGACTGCCGATATCGTTGCCAGCCTCAAGCAGGCCAACCCCGAAGCCAAGGTGGACTACCTGGATCTGGCCGTGAGCGCCCCCAGCCACCTGAGCGCGCAGTCTATGGGCTTTCGCACCGGCCAGGCTGCTGCCACCGAAGTCGAACGTCAGGAAAACGCTGTCTCCGAAGCGCTGGTCAGCCAGTTCCTGGCCGCTGACGTGATCGTCGTGGGCGCCCCCTTCTACAACTTCACCATCCCCTCGCAGCTGAAGTCCTGGCTGGACCGCATCGCCCAGGCTGGCCGTACGTTCAAGTACACCGCTACCGGCCCCGTGGGTCTGGCCGGCGACAAGAAGGTCATCGTCGCTTCCGCTCGCGGCGGCGCCTACTCCACCAGCGAAGCGGGCCAGGCCATGGAGCACCAGGAAAGCTATCTGAAGGTGATCTTCGGCTTCATGGGCGTGACCGACGTGACCATTGTTCGTGCTGAAGGTGTGGCCATGGGTCCCGACGCCAAGGCTGCAGCCATGGAAGCTGCCAAGGCCCAGATCGAGCAGGCACAGGCCGTTGCTGCCTGATCGCTGACAGAGTTGCAAAAGCCGGTACCGCCCATGGCGTGCCGGCTTTTTTGCGCAACAAACTTGCTCACGACCAAGGTTTCAGACATTTCCGACTGAAGTTCTCGAAGAAAATGCCGATCTGAAGGCCTGAACCCGCTGTTTTTGATACTCTGAAAACAGTTTGATACCTATCAGGTCCGAGTCCCGGTTGACTCGGACGTGCTTTCCCAGATGCCAGCTTCCCGCCCCATGTCCACCGCCATCCATCAAGCGCCTCAGCGCTCCGACGAAAACCTCGTCGTCACCGCTATTGCCGTATTTCTGGTGGCAGCACTGATTCTGGGTACGGTCGCCTATCGGTACTTCAAGCATTCACAGCAGCAGCAGGAGCAGATTCGTAGCGAGCGTCAGGCCTACAAGCGCTATAACGACTATCTGGACTCCACCGAACAAGCAACTGCCAAGCCTGCCGCCAACCCGCCCTCCCCCGTACAGGCCAGCGCGCCTGCCGCAGCGCCCAGCATGGCCGAGAAGCTGCTCAGCCACCCTGCCGTCACACCAGGCCCGGGCTTCAACGCTCCGGGCGTACAGCAGACCGGCGTGGCCATCATCGATGCGATGGATCACGCCCAGTCATCTGCCAAGCAGTAAGGTCAAGCAGGCAGACAGGCTTTGCCTTGACTGCCCGGCAGCTCAGCGCATCACCAGACCGCCGTCTACCAGCAGCAGTTGCCCGGTCATGAAACCGCTGAGTTCTGAGGCCAGAAACAGCACCGGCCCTGCCACATCTTCGGGCCTCGCCAGCCGCCTCAGCGGCGTGGCCGCCATCAGCGATTCCCGGAAAGACTCCTTGCTGCCCTGTGTGCCCTGCGTGGGATAGACCAGCCCGGGCGCCACACAGTTGACGCGGATGCCCACTGGCCCGAGCTCGCTGGCCAGATTGCGGCTGAAGGCCAGCAAGGCCCCCTTGGAGGTGGTGTAGTCGTGGTAGGCGACGACAGGCTGCTCCACCAGATTGCTGACGATGTTGACAATGCTGCCGCGCGCTCGCTGGCGCATCAGCGGCAGCACCGCACGGCAAACATTGAAGCTTGCGCCTACGGCTCCGTCGAACTGGGCCTGATAGTCCGTCCATTGCAGATCGTCAAACCGGCTGCGGCGTTCCGGATCGAACGCGTAGGGCATGAAGGCGTTGTTGACCACGATGTCGATGCCCCCCGCTTCGCGCACGATGCCGTCCACCATGCCCTGCACCGCATCGGGCGAACCCACATCGGCCTTGACCGCCCAGGCATCGCCGCCCGAGTCTTTGCCCGCGGCCAGGCAGGCATCCACCGTGCGGGCTGCAGCCTCGTCGTTGGACAGGTAGTTGATGGCCACCATCGCCCCCTCGCGCGCAAACGCCAGGGCAATCGCAGCGCCAATGCCGCGGCTGCCCCCCGTCACCAGCACCACCTTGCCGCTCAAGCCCATTGAAGAAGACTGACTCATATTCACGCTTTCCGCTCAAACACTAGCAAGCCCCAAGCAAGAGGCAGCAAGCAAGGGCCTTGGCTGCCCCGCCGCCCCGCCACCCCGCAGCAATGCTGTCGTCCCCTCCCCCAGAAAGAGAGGGGAAAGGCCCGGAGCCGCCTAGGCAACACGCCTCAGGGAGAGATTTACAGCGGCACAACCACATCCGCCACCTTGATCTGACGCTGCACCATGCCCAGCGCACGATAGGTATCGGCGCCTTTTTGCAGCGCGGCCATATCGAAGCTGCCCAACGGCTGGCCCTGGACGGTCGGCATGGAAGAGGCGTTACGCAGGCGTATCACATCCAGGTTGATATCGCGACGCGTGCCGTCGATGGCATATTTGCTGGCCAGCACCGAGGCTTCCTCGGGATTGGCCATCATCCAGGCGGCGCTTTCGCGGTAGCCCTTGACGAATGCCTTGAGCAGGTCCTTCTTCTGCTGGAACACCTCCTCACGCACCACAAACATGTCGCTGGACATATTGAGGTGGTCGCTGACCTGCATCACATTGACTTCGCCTATGCCCTTGCGCAGCCCGACCGCCAGGCCTGTATCCGTGGCGGCAGTCGCATCAACCTGCCCCTGCATCAAGGGAGCAAAGTTCAGCAGACCGGTCACGACAATGCTCACATCCGACTCCTTGAGGCCCGCTTGATGCAGCATCACCAGCAGGTTCTGGCGCGTGCCGCTGGCAAGGCTGTAGACACCGATCTTCTTGCCCTTGAGGTCTGCGGGCTTGCGAATACCCGAGGACTTGAGCGAGACCACGTTGAACACGTTCTGCGGATAGATATCGTAGATCGCCACCAGCTTCTCGCCCTTGTCCAGAGCCATGAAGAAGGAGCCGGGGTCGGTAAACGCCACGTCGGCCTGGCCGCTGAGGATATTGCGGATCGCATCGCCGCCACCCGCACCGGGCAGATAGGCCAGCTCCACGCCGTTCGCCTTGAAGAAGCCTTTTTCGGGCTCGACCAGAATATTGGTGATCTCGCTGATGGGCTTGCTCCAGCCGGCCAGGCGAATCTTGCCCTGCAAAGGAACCGCCATGCTGGTGCCGGTCATGGCAAGGCCGCTCAGGCCTGCACAGGCGCCGAGCAGGCTGCGGCGAGAGATGAACGAAGTCTGGTTGCTGGTGTGCATGACAAATGGTTTGAAGAGGCAGTCAGGCCCGATCGCCCGACTGCGAGGTTGAAAAGTGATGGGCGCGCAGCAAGCGGCGCTCCAGAACAAGGCAGGCCTGATACAGCAGCAGGCCCATGGCGGCAATCAGCACCAGCGCCGCAAACATCAGCGTGGTGTCCATCATTCCCTGGGCGGCAATGACCACCGCCCCCAGGCCCTGGCTGGCGCCCATGAACTCGGCCACCACGGCTCCGACCAGCGCCAGCACCACGGCCACGCGCAGCCCGGCCAGAATCGCGGGCAGCCCGGTCGGCAGTTTCAGGCGCAGCAAGGTCTGCACACGTGTAGCGCCCAGCATGCGAAACAGCTGCAGGCGCTGCGCATCCACCTGCCGCAGGCCTGTCAGTGTGTTTTCCATCAATGGGAAAAAGCAGATCAGCGCCGTGATCAGCACCGTCGGCAGCATGCCGAAGCCGAACCACAGCACAAACAATGGCGCCAGGGCCAGCTTGGGCACGACCTGGCTGACCACCACATAGGGCTTGAGCACGCGCTCCAGCAACTCGGACTCGGCCAGAGCCATGCCGGCCAGCAGGCCCACGGCACTGCCGACGAGCAGCCCCAGCAGCAAGGCCTGCAAGGTCGCCCAGAGATGCGGCCAGAAATAGCCGGATGCCAGACCCGACCACAGCGACAGCGCCACTGCCGAGGGCGCAGGCAACACCAGCGCCGACAAGCCCAATTGCCTCGCAGCCAGCTCCCACAGTGCCAGAACGGCTATCAAAAGCGAGGCAGACAGCCAATGTGTTCTGTTCAGCAAGCCGCTCATGCGCCACCCCGGTCCATGGATGCCCGAATGCGCGCGCAATAGTCGTTGAACGCCGCACCATGGCGCATGCTTTGCTGGCGCGGCTGTGGCAGTGCTATCGACCAGCCGTCCACGATGCGGCCGCCATGCATGAGTGCAATGCGGTCGCCCAGATAGACGGCCTCGTTGATGTCGTGGGTGACAAACAGCACCGTCGTGCCATGCCTATGGCAGGTGCGCAGCAAATCGTCCTGCAGCTCGGAGCGCGTGATGGCATCCAGTGCCGCAAAAGGCTCGTCGAGCAGCAGCAGCGGTGGCTCCAGAATCAGGGCTCGTGCCAGAGCCACGCGACTTTGCTGCCCGCCCGAGAGCTGGCCCGGGTAAAGCCGTGTATGGGCGGCAAGACCCAGCTGCTCCAGCAACTGCATGGCCGCCTGTTGATCCCGCTGCATGGGTTTGCGCTGCAGCGACACGGGCAGCAGCACGTTGTCGATCACCGTATGCCAGTCCAGCAGTGTCGGTGCCTGGAACATGAAGCCCAGCTGCGGCCCCGGCGCTGCCAGTTCGCTGCCGCGCAGCAAGACATGCCCCGACTGGGGCCTGAGCAGGCCTGCCGCCAGCTTGAGCAGCGTGGTCTTGCCGCAGCCGCTGCGCCCCAGCAGGCAGTGAAACTCTCCGGCCCCGACCTGCCAGTCCACGCCATCCACCACGGGCGCTCGTCCCGGGTAGCTGAATCGGGCCTGCTTGAACTCCATGAATGCCACGGCTGTCTCCACTCCCTCAGTCCGCATAAGCGGCCAGCGGCTGGGCCGCGAGTTCTGCCGACTGCTCGATCTCTGTCATGCGCACCAGATCCAGCAGGTTGAAGCGCCCGTCATGGTGCCAGCCGGCCTCGGGCATGCTCATGGAGCCGATGGCGCTGATGCGCGTGACGCCAGCCGCGCCCAGCAGCCCGGCCAGGCGGTACAGCTCTTCGGGGCCGGCGGCAATGCCGGCGGTCTGCAGATAGTCGCGCTGAGCGGCCACCACGGGCAGCACGGCATCGAGCCGGTCCACGGCCACCACGGCAATCGTGCGGTACAGCGCGGTCGGCGCCAGGGGCTGAAGACTCTCGCTGTAGGCAACGCTCCAGGGCGCATCCACAGGCCCCAGCAGCTGGTGTGCGTCACCGCCCCACTCCATGTTCTGCTGCCAGCGGGCAAGCGCCGCCCCTTCTTCCAGATCCAGCTCGCGGCGTGCGAAACGTCGCTGCAGATTGGCAAGCTCGGCCGCCAGGTAGTCGGCAAAAGCACGCGCCGAAACCGGCGCCCCACGCTGCACATAGAACACATGGGGCGAATAGCAGCCCTGCTGGTCATAGCGCATCACGTCCCAGGCTGCCAGCCTTGCCATGGCCGGAGCCTTGAGCGTATCCAGCGCCTGCGCATCAATCAGGCCAAAGCCCAGCTTGTGGCCATGGGGCAAAAAGCGGGTCGTCACAGGCAGACGACGGCGCAGCGCATCCAGCGTCTGGTTGCCGCCATAGGCCAGCACCGTATCGGCCTGGGCGTAGAGCGCGTCGGCCTCCTCGCCACCGGCACCGCGCCACCACACCACGGCCAGGCACTCAGCCAGCGGAGGGTGGACTTCGGCCAGCAGGCGTGCAAACCATCCCGCAAACAAGGGCTCGGCACTGGCCAGCTTGCCAATCGCTGGGGCCTTGACCAGCAAGCCACAGACCAGACTCCACAGTGACAGCGCAGGCACGTTGCCAGCCCAGCTATGCACCAGCAGATCCGGGCCGAAAGCACGTACGGCCCCGCCCTTGGCTGCCGGTTGAAAGCCATCGAGCACCGCCGGGTTGGCAAAATCCTCGGCCACAAAGCGCTTGAGCTGAGCTGCACGAAAGGTCTTGAAAAATCCTGTCAGCCCCAGCCGCACCATATCGGCGTCATAGCCGCTGACCACGGGCAGCCAGGCTTCGGCCTGCTGGCGGTAGATGTCGTTACGGTCCAGCAGGCGAGCCATCGCACGATCGACGGCATCGATGATCTCGGCCACCGGCATGGGACGCAGATGAATGGCCGCAGCCTTGCGCACACGACAGGCCAGAGCCTGCATCTGCGGCGCCGTCAGCAGCGGAACGCTGACTTGCAGCACCTGGCCGTCCCGAGACTTGAAGTCCAGCGTCTGCCACTGCACTTCATCGTCACCGAGGCCCGGCAGATAGCCAGCCCTGATACGCTGCACCTTGCGCTGCTCGCTCATGCGCTGGCAGCCTTCACAAACTCTTCAACCGCCAGCGAGCAACCCTTGGCTGCGGCGCCCTCGGCGCGCCCCAGCAGCAAAAAGCCGTCTTTCTCCTGCGGGCCAGCCCACAGGCCCACATCCTCGGTCAGGATGGTGGTCACCGCGTTGTAGTTGGCCAGATCGCAATGCACCAGAATGCCGCGCTCACCAGCGGCCACATCCCGCCCTGTGATCGGCTCGACCAGGCGCGAGCGAATCCAGTGCGGGCCGGACTTGACCGAAGGCAGCACCGCATTGCCATCGTCATAGAACTGGGTGCTCAGCTCGGTCATGCCATACATATTGATGCACAGGCTGCGCGGCACGCCCAGCAACTGGGAAAGCTCGGCATAGAACTGCTCAAGCGGCAGCTCGCGCGACTGCCCCTTGTAGCCGCCCGTATCCAGCACGCGGCTGCCTGCGGGCAGGCGAAAGCTGCGGTCCTGCGCACGCAGGGCATCCATCACATGGACCAGGCTGAAGCTCGCGCCCAGCAGGGCAAAGGGCTGGCCGCTGCGCTCGGACTCTTCCAATGCGGCGCACAGGGCCGGCATGTCCAGCCCTTCCGAGCTCAGATAGTAGCGGCTGCCTGCCGAGCCGAATTCGGAGCGGGCAAGCGCCAGATAGTGGGCCAGCGAGGAATTGGGCATGGCCTGCTCATCGGGAAACAGAATGCCCATGGGCATGCGCTCCAGACCCTGCATGAAACGCCTGGAGAAATAGCGCTTCATGGACAGGTCGTAGACATCGAGCTGCGGATGGAAATGACGTCCACGTGCGGCGCGCCCCGTGGTGCCGCTGGTCATGAATACGCGCTCGGCGGGCGACGGCGGCTCGCTGCGCAGCTCCATGGCCTTGAAGGCATCGATGGGCACGGCCGGAACATCGCGCCAGCTCCTGACATTGCGCAGCGTGGCACCGCGTCGCTGGCAAAAGCTGCGAAACGGCGCATTGCATTCGTACTGGTAGGCGAAAAGGCGCAGGGCGAGTTGATTGAACTGGTCGTCGGTGCAGTCATCCATTGCGATGAAAGCAAGCAGATCGGCGACCAGCGAAGCGGCCTTGTCCATGAAATTCCTTCGAGAGCGGGGACATCATGCTCCGAAGGCTTGCTGACCATGCGAGAACGCACTGCCCTGAGGTCAGCTTGCAAGCTCTTCTTCCGCCGGTATGAACCGGGTCAAGTTCGCGGGTGTAGATCTCAGCACTGGTGTGCACCCCGGAGCGCGGCGCCATCTTACCCCAACGGCATCGCTGCAAGGGGCCGGAGCCGGCGCATGAAAGTCGCGTCACTTGTAACCTGGGGTAAGGCTCCAGCACGGGCAAGAAGGACATCCCGGGCAAAAACATCAAAACACGGCTGCCCAAATACAATCGCCCCAGCACCGCAAGCGGCCTGAGACGCAACCTGCCACTGCGCCGACAATGGCGCAGGTACGCCATGCCTGAAAGCGCGCCATGGCGCGGCGATGGACTGCGTTAGCAGACGCTTGCAAGCCATCCAGGGCACTGAATGCCCACCCCAAGCCCCAGAGATATTCACATGCATTTTTCGCGCCTTTGTCATCTGGCAGGCTGGCCTGTGGCCGCCGCCGGACTGCTGCTGACGGCACAGTCCGCAACAGCCCAGCAAGCCGCCGCCCAGCCGGACCTGCCCCAGTTGTCCGAAGTCACCGTGCGCAGCACCTTGCAGGAGTCCGCGCTTGAGCAGACCCCGGCCTCCGTCACCGTGCTCGACGGCGAGCGCATGCGCGAGCGCAATCTGCAGGTCAATCTCTCGGAGTCCCTGAGCGCAGCTCCGGGACTGCAGCTGCAGAACCGCCAGAACTACGCGCAAGACCTGCAGCTGTCCATTCGCGGCTTTGGCGCACGCTCCACCTTCGGCGTGCGCGGCATACAGATCTATGTGGACGGCATCCCCTCCACCATGCCCGATGGCCAGGGCCAGACCAACAATATCGATATCGCCTCGCTGGAGCGCGTGGAAGTGCTGCGCGGCCCCTACTCCGCGCTCTACGGCAACGCCTCGGGCGGCGTGATCAATGCCTATACCGAACGCGGCGAGGGCACGCCCTCGGTGGAAAGCAGCTTTGCGCTGGGCAGCGACGGCCAGAAGCGCCTGGGCCTCAAGGCCAAGGGCGAAGCCAACGGGATTGGCTATGTGCTCAGCGCCAGCCGTTTTCTCACCGACGGCTACCGGGCCCAGAGCGCAGCGGACAAAAACCTGTTCAACGCCCGTATCGACGTCAAGCCCGACGAATACAGCCAGCTGACCCTGGTGGCCAACCATGTGGACATCGATGCCAAAGACCCGGGCGGCATAGAGCCAACGAACTGGGCCAAGAATCCGCAGATGACCACGCCAAATGCGCTGACATACAACTCGCGCAAAAGCGTGAAGCAGACCCAGGCCGGCCTGACCTACGAGCGCGAGCTTGGCGCAGGCCAGGCGCTGCGCCTCATGGCCTATGCCGGTCAGCGCGAAATGATGCAGTTCCAGTCCACACCCAAGGCATCACAGACCGGCTACAGAGGCGGGGTGATCGGTCTCAAGCGCGACTATGGCGGCATCGATGCGCGCTGGAGCGGCAAGTACGAGCTGGGCAGCGGCAGCCTGGGCCTGATTGCCGGCCTGTCCGCCAATACCGTCAGGGAAGATCGCCAGGGCTACAAGAACTTTGTGGGCAACCAACTGGGCGTGGTCGGCGCGCTGGTGCGCGACGAGCGCAATACCCTCACCAGCGTTGACCCCTATCTGCAGGCTTCCTGGGCCTTTGCGCCACGCTGGAAGCTCGATGCCGGTCTGCGCTGGAGCAACGTGCAGTTCCAGTCGCGCGACCATTTCCTGGCCGACAAAGACGATAGCGGCAATGCCGGATTTCACAAGCTGCTGCCGGTGGTTTCGCTGCAGCACGAGCTCAATCAGGACACCAATATCTATGCCTCGCTGGGTCGCGGCATGGAGACACCGACCTTCAACGAGATCTCGTACCGCCCCGATCTGGTGGGTGGTCTGAACTTCGGCCTCAAGCCTGCGGTATCGACCAGTGCCGAGCTGGGCATCAAGCAGCGCTTCAATATGGCCGGACTGCGCGGCGACTGGTCTGCCGCGCTGTTCCAAACCAGCACCGACAATGAAATCGTGGTGGCCAGCAACGACAACGGCCGCACCTCCTATCAGAACGCAGGCAAAACCCGCCGCCGCGGCATGGAGCTGAGCACCAGCACCTGGCTGATGCCCCAATTGCGCCTGAACGGCGCGCTGACCATGCTCGACGCCAGCCTGCGCAGCGGCTATTGCGACAGCAAAGGCCAGGACTGCATTCCCGCAGGCAACCGCATTGCCGGCACGGCCAGACATCTGGGCTACCTGGGGCTGGAATGGCTTCCCGCCACCGACTGGCGTGTGGGCCTGGACTGGCGTCATGTGGGCCGTATTGCCGCCGACGACAAAAACCAGGTCTATGCCCCCAGCTACAACGTGGCCAGCCTGAGCGTGGGCTACACCCGGCGCCTGGGCGCGTGGAAGCTCAGTGCTTTTGCCCGCATCGACAATCTGACGGACAAGAACTATGTGGGCTCGGTCATCGTCAACGAAGGCAACGGACGCTACTACGAACCGGCCCCTGGACGTCAATGGATGACGGGTGCCAGCCTCAGCTACCAGTTCTAGGCAGGTCATCCGCATTGCCGGACAGCAAAAAGCGGGCACTGAGCCCGCTTTTTTATATCCGGACGGCTCAAAAGCTATTTTTTCAGAAAAATTTTGGTGCTTGCAAACTGCCTGTCTGAGCCCGAAAACCGCCAATCTCGCGCCGGCTTGACTGCCTCACGGCAGCGGCCCGCCGCAGCTTGCGCTCATCTGCCGTGCAAGCCACGTCAAAACATGGCTATCCACGGCCAACCTCCCGAATCTTCACGCAGGCGCTCGTGCAGTTTGAGCGAAGTTAGCCCCTGAAGCAGGCAAGAACGACACGCGAAAACTCTTCACTCTGCAACACGCTGTCATCAGGCGCACAACTGCGACGAAATGCGGCCCCAATGGCAACAGACAGCCGCCACAGGTAAAGAAATCATTTCTTATAGGAAATTCACATAAAAAGAGCTCAGATGGCCGTCTTTTGAAAGCAAATTCACAGCGCTAGAATCCGCCACCAACGCTGCCTCGCATGTTTGAAGCCGGGGCACAGTTTCAGACTCTCCCCGTATGTCAGCCCTTTTCGTTTCTTGCCATCCACATTCCAGCCCGGCGTCTTGCAGCCCTGCCCTTGCCGCAGCAGGAGCTGGCGCATGAGCGACGGTTTGCAAAGCCCACCACAACAGGGCGTGCAGCTGGTCGACATACGGCTGCAGCGTGGCCAGACCCAGGTGTTTGACGGCCTGAGCCTGGCCCTGACGCAAAAGCGCATCGGCGTGATCGGCAACAACGGCGCAGGCAAATCGAGCCTGTTCCGCCTGCTTTGCGGACTTGAGCTGCCCCAGGCCGGACAGGTACTGGTGGATGGCATGCCCTTGCTGCAGGCGCGCCAGCACAAGCCCGGCCTGATCGGCCTGATGTTCCAGAACCCGGACGACCAGATCATCTTCCCCACGGTGGAGGAAGAGCTGGCCCTGGGCCTGCGCCCCCAGGGCCTGAACAAGCAGCAGGCCAGAGCCAGGGCGCGCGAGTTGCTGGCCGCACGCGGCCTGGCCCACTGGGCCGAGCGGGCCGTCAGCAGCTTGAGCCAGGGCCAGCGCCAGCAGGTGTGCTGGCTCTCGCTGCTGATTGCCGCGCCCCAGCTGCTGTTGCTGGACGAGCCCTTCGCCAGCCTGGACCTGCCCGGTCAGGCCCGCCTTGCCCAGGATATCGCTGCCGCGCCGCAACAGGTGCTGGTCTCCACCCATGTGCTCGATCATGTGCGCGACTTTGAACGCGTGATCTGGCTGGAGCAAGGCCGGCTGCGCGGCGACGGAGCGGGCCGCGACATCTGCAGCGCCTACGAGACCTCCGTGCGGGAGCAGTTGCTGAAGAAAAACGCGCACGGAGACCTGCATGGGTAGTCTCTACAGCGAAGTTGCGACCTGGCTGCATCGCTGGTCGGCCGGCCTCAAGCTCTTGCTGCTGGCAGCGTTCGGCACGCTCTTGTTCTTGATCACCGACCCCTGGGTGCTGGCGGGCTGCGGCGTGGCGTGCCTGGTTCTCTGGATATCGCTGGGTCAGGCCACCCAGGTGGCGCGCCGGCTGATGCGCTCGGTGATCGTCGCAGCGCTGCTGGTGGCGGGCTTTCACGTCTTCATGGGCAACCCTGTGCTGGCAGCCCTCAGCAGTCTGCGGCTGGTCTGCGCCTCGACTCTGGGCATTGTGCTGACCATCACCACGCGCCCCAGCGATCTGGTCGAAGTGCTGGAATGGCTGCTGGCCCCGCTGGCCCGCCTGGGCATCCCCACCGAGCGCGTGGCCATGCAGCTTGCACTCATGCTGCGCTTTACCGAACATTTCTTTGTGCAGTGGACAAAGCTGGACGAGGCATACCGCCTGCGCACCGGCAAAAGCGGCGGTTTGCGCCTGATTGCACCGCTGACGATTCATATGCTGCAGGCCACGCGCCGTGTAGCCGACGCCCTCTGGGCAAGACTGGGTTTCTAGGAGAGCATTGATGACTACCACTCCCTCTCACACCGTATCGCGCGGCGGCGCACGCTCCATGGCTCAGGTATCTCTGTTCGCCGCCCTGATGGCCGTGATGGGCCTGATTCCCAAGATCGACCTGCCGTTCGGCGTGCCCATCACCATCCAGTCGCTGGGAGTGATGCTGGCAGGCGTCATGCTCGGTCCCTGGCGCGGCCTGCAGTCCATGGCGCTGTTTCTCGCAGCCGTGGCCGTGGGCCTGCCCCTGCTGTCTGGCGGCCGCGGCGGCATCGGCGTCTTCATGGCGCCGTCTGCCGGCTATCTGATCGGCTATATGCTGGCCGCCGCCGTGACCGGCGCCATCATGGCCGCTCTACCGCAAAGCACGCCGCGTCGCACGGCGCTGAGCGCCTTCATCGCCTCCTTGATCGGCGGTCTGCTGTGCCTGCATGCCTTTGGCGTGCTGGGCCTGATGCTGGTCGCCAAGATGAGCCTGAGTCAGGCCTTTGCCGTGACGCTGGCCTTTGTACCCGGCGACTTCATCAAATGCATTCTCTGCGCCATCATCGTCCACACCGTCGCGCGCGGAATGCCTGACTGGCGCTTTGGCGGTCGCCAGTGAACGCGCCGTCCGCTGCAGCGCCGCTGCAGGGCCTGTGGCAGCTGGTTCATGGCCCGCTGGCCCATTGGGCGCAGCACCGGCCCGATGTGGTGGCCCTGCAAAGCGAGGCCGATTCCTGGACCTTTGGCCGGCTGCATGCCGAGGTCGAGCTGCGCTCGGCACGCCTGGTCGCCCAACGCGCGCCGCAGATGCTGATGCTGGACGCCGGCCGCTCCACGCTGGAGCGACTGGTGGACTTCCTGGCCGTAATCCACAGCGGCCGCTGCGCAGCGGTCGCCGACCCCGACTGGCAACCGGCCGTGCGCCAGCGCATTGAAAGCTGGCTGCCCAAGCAGCCCTGCGAGCTGGAATCGGCAGCGCCGACGGCAGCCTTCTACACCGGCTTTACCTCGGGCAGCACCGGCCTGCCCAAGGGCTTCAAGCGCCACCATCTGTCGTGGACGGAGAGCTTTCGCGTCGGGCTGCAGGATTTCGGCCCCGTCGTGGCCCAGCGCACGCTGGCACCGGGGCGCATCTCGCACTCGCTGTTTCTGTTCGGGGCCATGCAAGGCATCTGGTATGGCTGCGGCGCCGTCATGCAGGAGAAGTTCTCGGCCTCGCGTTGCCTCACAACCTTGGCGCGAGGCGATACCCCCTGCCTCATCGCCGTACCCAGCCAGTTGCTGCTGATGCTGCAATGGGCCGAGCATAGACAGCTCGCACCGATTCCCGAGGTCGAGCTGATCACCATCAGCGGCGCGCGCTGGATGCGCTCCCACACGCCGGCGCTGCGCGCCCTGTTCCCCAAGGCCCGCATCATCGAGTTCTACGGGGCCTCCGAGGCCAGTTTTGTCGCCTGGATGGATGCCGACAAAGCCAGCGGCCCGCAGGCCGTGGGCAGGCCGTTCAGCAATGTGGAGCTGTCCATTCGCCCCACTGGCAGCGATGCCGCCGAGAATGCGCTGGCCGAGCATGGCACCCGCCACGCCAGCGACGGCCTGATCTATATCCGCAGTCCCATGCTGTTCATGGACTACGTGGGCGATGCCCATGACGCCACGGCCGTGCTGCGCGACGGCGATTGGCTGTCCGTGCGCGACATGGGACATATCGACGAACGCGGCATGCTGTGTCTGGCGGGCCGCCAAAGCCGCATGATCGTCACCCAGGGCAAGAACCTGTTTCCCGAAGAAGTGGAAAACCTGCTGGCCAGCCACCCGGCGATTGCCCAGGTCTCGCTGCACGGCCAGGCCGATGCGCTGCGCGGCCTGCAGGTACACGCGGTGCTGCAATGGAGGCCGCAGACCGAGGTGCCAACGGCCCTGGAGCTCAACCAGTGGCTGCGCGAGCGCACCGAAGCCTTCAAGGTGCCGCGCCAGTGGTGGATCTGCGAGCACTGGCCGCACACAGCCAGCGGCAAGACCGATCACGGCCAGCTGGCCCTGGCCCTGCGCGCCCGGATGACCGCGCCTGCGGACGCGGCCATATCCCCGGCCCTGCACCCCGCATTGCGGCCGTGGCAGAGTTAAGACCCATGCCAAGCAAGACCCCCATCATTGCCTGGGCCCGCAGCCCGGTGGCGCCGATCGGCTCGGCCCTGGCCCGGCTCAGTCCCCATGAGCTGGGCCAGCCGCTGCTGCTGTCACTGCTGCAGCAAAGCGGCTTGCCGGCCCATGCCGTGGATGCGGTCGTCGTCGGCAACGCCCTGGGCGCTGGCGGCAACCCGGCGCGCATGCTGGCACTGGCCGCAGGCCTGCCCGATGGCTGCGCCGCGCACACCATCGATACCCAGTGCTGCTCGGGCCTGGATGCCGTGGCCATGGCCGTGGGTCTGCTGCAATCGGGTCAGGCGGAGGTGGTGATTGCAGGCGGCATCGAGGCCTGGAGCCGCGCCCCCATTCGCCAGACCCGCCCGCTGCACCCCGGCGAGCAACCCCAGGGCTACGAGCGCCCGCCATTTGCCCCCGATCCCGCGCGCGACCCCGATATGCTGCAGTCGGCTGCCGACTATGCGCTCACGCATGGCTTCAGCCGCAGCCAGCAGGAGCAGTATGCGCTGCTCAGCCACGGCCGGGCCCTGGCCGCCCAGGCACAGCTCGCCCCGGAAATCGTGCCCGTGGCCGGGCTTGCGGCAGACGCCTATCCGCGTGCCCTCCAACCCGCGCGCGCCGCGCGCATGCCGGTGGTGGCACGGGGCTGCAGCCAGAACGCCAGTCCCGGCGATATCGCCGCCCATGCGCTCAGCCCCCTGACCATTTCGGCCAAGGCCGATGGCGCGGCCCTGCTGTTGCTGGCCACGCCCGAGGCCTGCGCCCGCTGGAAT
This sequence comes from Comamonas sp. GW821-FHT11H03, assembly GCF_058807955.1. Classification (NCBI taxonomy): domain Bacteria; kingdom Pseudomonadati; phylum Pseudomonadota; class Betaproteobacteria; order Burkholderiales; family Comamonadaceae; genus Comamonas; species Comamonas sp. GW821-FHT11H03. The sequence continues at coordinate 32,005 of NZ_JBXARF010000011.1, read as the reverse complement.
CTGCAGCCACGCGCACAATGGCTGGCCAGCGCCAGCGTGGGCGCTGCGCCAGAAACACCGCTGCTGGCCGCCATCGCGGCGGCGCGCATGGCGCTGGCCCGAGGCAGCGATGCGCTGGCCGGGTCGCACAAGTCGCCGTTGCTGGCCCAGGATCTTTCGGCCATCGAACTGCATGACGCCTTTGCCGTGCAAGGCCTGGCCTTTTGCGCCGCCATGGGCCTTGCGCCCGAGCAGATCAACAGCGCGGGCGGCGGCCTGGCGCGCGGCCACCCGATCGGTGCCTCAGGCGCGATTGCGCTGGTGCGATGCCTGGCTCAGCTTGAGTATCAGGCCCAGTCATCGACACCCAGGGACGCACTCGGCCTGGCGGCCATTGCCGGAGCCGGCGGCATTGGCGCGGCAACCCTGGTGCAATGGCTGCAAGCCACTCCTTGAACTCATTTTTGATAGCTACTACCCCATGTCCAGCAAAGGCTCAGCTGCTACAACACTTGAAAGCATCGACTTGCCGGCAGGCATGGCGCTGATGCAGCAACGCCGCTCCACACGTGCTTTCCTGCCCGATGCCGTGCCTGATGCGCTGCTGCATCAGTTGCTGCTGACGGCGCGCCAGGCGCCCAGCGGCGGCAATCTGCAGCCGGGCCAGTTGATCGCCGTGCGCGGCAAGCTGCGCGAGCAACTGACTGCCGCCCTGCTGCAGGACGTTGAGAGCCAGGTGCCCGAATGCGAGGATTACGCCTACTTTCCGCGCCCCATGCCCATGCAGCTGCGCAAGCGCCAGGTGGCTTCGGCCCAGGCGCTTTACGGAGCCCTGGGCGTGGCACGCGACGACCGCGCCGGACGCGAAGCGCAGTTTGCGCGCAACTACCGCTTCTTCGATGCGCCCGTGGCGCTGGTCGTCACCATCGACGCCCATTACGGCCCCGGCGGCTACATGGATCTGGGCATGACGCTCTACGGCCTGCAACTGGCAGCCGCCGCCATGGGCCTGGGCAGCTGCGCCATCGGAGCCCTGGCCTCGTACCCGGCCACCGTGCGCCGCGTGCTGGGCCTGGCCGAGAACAAGCACATCGTCTGCGGCCTGGCCCTGGGCTGGGCCGACGAGACCGCTCCCGTCAACCAGACCCAGACCACGCGTGCACCGCTGGGCGAGTGGTTTCAGGCCATGGAATAGCAAAAAAACAATAGCTGTCAGCGCAATCCAGCAATAGATTTCAAGGTGTTTTCTATCTAAAATCCAATAGGATAAAGCGATAGCAGCTATTTAATAAATAGCAACAAAGCGCAGTAAAGAACAATAAAGAGCAATAAAGAGCAATAAAAAAGCGCTGCAAGTGCAGCGCTTCGTTCAATGCCTCAAGAGCAAGCTTACCCCGGCAAGGCGACAACAAGCAAGCGCTGCCGCACAGCGAGGCTGTCGTCCCCTTGGGGGACGCCTGGCCAGGGGAAGGCGCGCAGCGCCTCAGCGGGTAGCCATCAAAACGCCGGGAAGACCGAGCCCTTGAACTCCTTGTCGATGAACTGGCGCACCTCGTCGGAGTGATAGGACTTGATCAGTTGGGCGACCCAGGGCTGACTCTTGTCGGCATCGCGCACCACCATGATGTTCACATAGGGGTTCTTGGCCGATTCCAGCGCAATCGCATCCTTCTTGGGATTCAGGCCGGCAGAGATAGCGAAATTGGTGTTGACGGTGGAGGCATCCAGGTCGTCCAGCGAACGTGGCAATTGGGCCGCATCCAGCTCGACGAACTTGAGCTTCTTGGGGTTGGACACCACATCCAGCGGTGTCGCCTTCAGGCCCGCGCCCTCCTTGAGCTTGATCAGACCCTGCGACTGCAGCAGCAGCAGCGCGCGGCCGCCATTGGTGGGGTCGTTGGGAAGGCCGAACTTGGCGCCGGTGGGAAGCTCGGACAAAGCCTTGATCTTCTTGGAGTAGATGCCGATCGGGAAATTCACCGTGTCGGCCACCCAGCTGATCTTGTAGCCACGATCCTTGATCTGGGCATCCAGATAGGGGCGGTGCTGGTAGCTGTTGGCATCCAGATCGCCGGCGGCCAGCGCCGCATTGGGCTGGACATAGTCGCCGAACTCGATGACCTTGAGGTTCAGACCGTTCTTGGCAGCAACCTTTTTGACCACTTCCATGATCTGCGCGTGAGGGCCGGCGGTCACGCCGATCTTGATGGTCTTGTCCTGGGCCTGGGCGGCAAAGCCCAGGGTGGCCGTAGCAGCCACAGCCAATGTGGTGCGCAAAAGCGAGCGCTTGTTCAACATGCAGATTCCTTGTGCCAAAGATTGAGAGTGGCTAAGACTGTAGCGTCAGTTTCATGTGCCAGAGCGCTGTTTCTTAGACAGATTGCTCAGATGCAAACTACAGATTGGCAGTGCAAGCCCCAACGGGTTGCATGCGACAACCCAGGCGTCCACAAAAAAGCCCGCTCCTTCACGGTGGCGGGCTTGTCTGCATGCGCAGGCTCTCAAAGATCGGACATCGTGGGTGCTGCCAGCACCTGCTGGGCCACCACGTCGAGCACGGCGTGGGACTCGTCCTGCCTGTCGATCCAGACCTTGGGCGTGAAGCTGCCGCGCAGGGCAATCGCATCGCCTTCGGAGAGACTGCGCAGCACGGCGCAGGGTGCATTGTCAAAAGCGACGATATTCACGGGAATCGAGGAGCCATCGCCGGCATTGGCTCGCATGCGGGCCACCATATAGGGGCGGCGGTTGCGGTCTACGCGACTCTCGGGGATGCCGGTCAGTCGGCCGGTAATCAAACCATCCATCATTTGCTGTTATCTACCCAGAAAAAATCATGGCCGCTTTTGAACAAGAGCGGCCTTTCAAAAAATTTTGAACTTGCATTTTAGAGGGGGCAGCCTGTTTCCGGGCAGCACCCCTTTTCTTAATTTTTGGTAATGTTTACTGCTGCTCAGCGATGGCTCAGGCGTCGCACGGCCCAGTCGCCCAGGCTTTGAATGGCCTGCACAAAGAAGATCAGGATGATCACCACAACCAGCATCACGTCGGGCAAGAAGCGCTGGTAGCCGTAGCGGATACCCAGGTCGCCCAGGCCGCCGCCGCCAATGGCACCTGCCATGGCCGAGTAGCCGGTCAGGCTGACGAAGCTGATGGTCAGGCCCGCGACGATGCCGGGCAGCGCCTCGGGCAGCAGCACCTTCCAGACGATCTGGCCGGTGGTCGCACCCATGGACTGGGCCGCTTCGATCAGGCCGCCATCGACCTCGCGCAAGGCAGTCTCCACCAGACGGGCCACAAAAGGTGCCGCCGCAATCGTCAGCGGCACCACGGCCGCCCAGGTGCCGATGGAGGAGCCCGTGATCAGACGCGTCAGCGGAATGATGGCCACCAGCAAGATGATGAAGGGGGTGGAGCGCAGCGCATTCACGATCCAGCCGACAACCTTGTTGGCCGGGCCGTTCTGCAAGATGCCGCCATGGTCGGTCAGGCGCAGGAAGACGCCCAGCGGAATACCGATCAGACCGCCGATCAGGCCCGAGATGCCGACCATGATCAGCGTCTCCCAGAAGGAATCCAGCAGCAGCTGGAGCATCATTTCCGAAAAATTCTCAAACATCGCTCTCAATCCTTGCTGGACACGATCTGCACTTGCACACCGCTGGCACGCAGGTGCTCCACGGCAGCATCAATCTTGGCGGCCTCGCCGCTGGCGTACACCGCCAGCGAGCCAAAGGTCTGCTCCTGGATCTCGTCGATCTGCCCGTGCAGAATCGACAGATCCAGACCCAGCTCGCGAATCAGGTGCGAGAGAATCGGCTGATAGGCGCTCTCGCCCGCATAGGACAGGCGCAGCAGCTGGCCTTGCTGGCCGGGCTGCAGCTGGGCGGCCAGCTGGTTCACGCGCTTCATCACCGACTCGGGCAGTTGCTGGGGCACGATTTCGTCAATCAGGCTCTTGGTGATCGCCTTCTGAGGGCGGGTGAAGACATCGATCACGGGCCCCAGCTCGGCAATCTCGCCACCGTCGATCACGGCCACGCGGTCGGCAATCTGCTTGATCACCAGCATCTGGTGGGTGATCAGCACCACGGTCACGCCCAGTTCGCGGTTGACCTTGCGCAGCAGATCCAGAATGGAGCGCGTGGTTTCGGGGTCCAGTGCCGAAGTGGCTTCGTCGCTGAGCAGCACCTTGGGATTGCTGGCCAGCGCCCGGGCAATGCCCACGCGCTGTTTCTGGCCGCCGGAAATCTGGGCCGGATAGCGGTCGGCCAGATAATCCAGGCCCACCAGCTCCAGCAGCGGCGTCACGCGCTGGTAGATCTCGTCCTTGGAAATACCGGCCAGCTCCAGCGGCAGGGCCACGTTGTCATACACGGTGCGGGACGACAGCAGGTTGAAGTGCTGGAACACCATGCCGATGTCGCGGCGCGCGGCGCGCAGCTCGGCGTCGGACAGCTGCATGAGGTCGCGTCCGTTGACGATGACCTTGCCGTCCGAGGGGCGGTTGAGCAGATTCAGGCAGCGCACCAGAGAGCTTTTGCCCGCGCCGGAGCGGCCGATGATGCCGAACACCTCACCCGAAGCGATTTCCAGATTGATGCCACGCAAGGCGTGCACCGGGCCCTTGGGGCCTTGGTATGTCAGGGATAAATCCCGAATTTCTATCATGAAAAATACTGCGAATCACGCATGAATAATGCGCTTGACGCTATAAAAAGTGATTGATCCCATCCCAGCTGCAGCGCTGCCTAGCAGCGGGCAATGCAGGCCTTCGTTCTGGTAGAGGCCGGCAGATCAAGCCAGCCTACTTTTAGTAGTAACCCTCAATAATGCCTGAGTCTAGGCAAACCTGAGAGCAACTGGGACAAGTGAATTCACTTATGGCGCCGCCAGCACGCCATCCAACGCAGGCCTTGCCCGGGCCTGTCCCCACTGGCGGCACGGCCTTGCAGGCCTTAGCATGCTGGCATCTGCCCCTGGTTTTCTCTGCCGCCCTATGCAGCCGCCCCCCCTGCCCATCCGTGTTGAATGCCCGCCCGGTGCCTGCGACTGCCGGCGCGAGCAATTGCTTGGCACGCCGGGGTCGGATCTGCGCATTCTGCAGCTCACGCGCGAGGAAGAGAAAAAGCTGCTGCAACGCCTGGAGAGCATCAGCAGCCTGGTCGATCTTGAGCATATGCAGCAGCGCATTCACACGCTCCTGGGTCTGGAGATACGCATCACCCCCGGCAACAACGAGGTGCGCACCATGCGCGGCATCCAGATCGATCTCGGCGATATGCCCGGTCTATGCCGCAAAACGCGCCAGAGCATTCCCGCCGCGATCCGCAAGGGGCTGGAGCGCAGGCCCGAGATTGCCTGGGCCCTGCTGGATGCGCATGACCTGTTTGGCATGCCCGGCAGCTGAGCCAAGCACCGGCAAGGCCTGACAACAAAGCAGGCACTTCGCCACCTGGGTCTTCAGACGGCGCTAGTCCTTGCGGTCTACGTCGCCCCGCCCATGGCGGCCTTTCGCTTTTAAAGGCATCACGCCGGGCCTCCCTTAAGCGCATTTTCATCTTGGTTTTCCCTAAGTCATCCACCACAGGTTTTCCCTTGCTTGCCCGAGTCGGCGCGGGGCCGGAGCGGCAGTCTGTCTCTGTGGTGACTTCGCTAGGCGTTAGTGGCTAGTCCAAACGAGCGATGGCGAGCCGCAAAGCTCGCTTGAACATTGAATTCGTCAACAGGCGCCAAGCCAGCGGCTAGCTGACTTGAACTAGACCTTGGCCCGATTCGCGGGCAGATCGATAGTGCAAATGCTGCACACATACATCTTTGAGGATTCGTGATGGAAAGCAACCTGAGCTACCGTGCCCTGATCGCACTGACCGTGACCGGCGTCATGGCTGGTGCAGCCGCCGCCAAAGGCAGCCCCGAAGACATTGAAAAGCTGGGCAAGTCCTTGACCTGTATCGGTGCCGAAAAGGCCGGCACTGCCAGTGGCGTGCCCGAGTACACGGGCAAATGGCTGGGAACTCCGCCTGGAATTCAGTACACGCCGCATACGGGTCAGCACCCGGTGGACCCCTATGCCAATGAAAAGCCCTTGTTCTCCATCACGGCCGAGAATGCGGCCCAGTACGCCGCCAACCTGACCGAGGGCCAGAAGGCCATGTTTGCGCGCTACCCCAAGACCTTCAGCATTCCCGTGTATCCGGGCCACCGCGACTTCCGCTATCCGGACTTTGCCTGTGCCTCGGCCAAAACCAATGCGCAGAACGCCGTGATCAACGCCGACGGAATGAGTGCCGACAATGCGGTCAAAGGGGCAATCCCCTTCCCCTTCCCCAAGACCGGCATGGAGCTGGCCTTCAACAACCTGTTTCCGCTGCGCGCGTTCACTGAACACACACTGCGTGACAACGCCTATGTGATGCAGGATGGCTCCATCGTCTTCGGCCGCGCCGACAACCGCAACATGAGCCTGCTGCACTCCCCCGAGCAGGCTGGCAAGCCGCTGGAAGGCACCATGTCCCAGGGCATGAATGCGGTCAAGCTGCCCGAGCGCGAGAAAGGCGGGGTCAGCGTCAGCCGGGAGCCGGTCAACTTCGGCAAGGACAAGCGCCTGGGCTGGAGCTATGACCCGGGCACACGCCGGGTGCGGCAGATTCCTGAGTACGGTTTTGACCAGCCCATCGGGGGCGGTGTGGGCGCCAAGATGACGATTGACTCCGACCGTCTCTTCAATGGTTCGCCCGAGCGCTACAACTGGAAGAATCTGGGCAAGAAGGAAATCTACATTCCCGCCAACGCGTACAAGATTCACGCCAATACCGTGAAGTACGCCGACCTGCTCAAGCCCGGTCATGCCAACCCCGACTACATGCGCTACGAACTGCGCCGCGTCTGGGTGCTGGAAGCCACGCTCAAGGAAGGCTATCGCCATCTCTATGGCAAGCGCGTGCTTTTCCTTGATGAGGACACAGGTCACGCCGTGATGAGCGACTTCTACGATGCACGCGGCAATCTGTGGCAGCAAGGCCTCATCAATTACTACTACGCGTTCGACTCCAACGCCTGGCATGCAGGCACGGCCTTCTATCACGACCTGATTGGCGGCGGCTACGTGGCCTACAACCTGTTCCAGGAACGCCCCAAGGGCCCCGTGCTCAACAAGGGAGACATGAATCCCTCCATGTTCACCCCTGAAGCCACGCGCAACGCCGGCACCTGAGCGGCCTGTTCCCCCAGGAGCGGCCAGCACGCGCTGTATGCGGTGCTCGCCGCAGAAAGAACCGGACCGGGCTGGAAGAAGCCACCGGCCCCGGCCATCACCACCAACACACCATTTCCATCACATGTCAAAGTTGAACCGCGCCGGGCTGCGCGCCATGGCGGCTGCTGCATTGGGCCTTTGCCTGGGCATGGCCCATGCCCAGACGCCCGCGGCCACCGAAGAGCAGGCTCTGGACAGCCTGATCCGTGAGGCCATGCTCTATGCCTACCCCTATCAGGAATTCATGAAAATGCGACATGAAGCCCTGGAGGTCAAGGACTCGCCCACCGCCACCACGCTCAACCACTTCCGCCACTCGCGCCACCTGGCCACGCCCAAGGACCGCTGGGCCAACGGCCCGATTCGCGACACCTTCTACTCCACCGCCTGGCTGGATCTCGAAAAGTCTCCCCTGGTGCTGTCCCTGCCCGAAACCCATGGCCGTTACTACGTGATCGCCATGATCGGGGCAGACCTCAACACCTTCTCCTACGTGGGCCGGCGTATTGGCGGCACCAAGGCACGCAAGGTGGCCCTGGTCGGCCCGCGCTGGAGCGGCAAGATCCCGCAGGTCGACCAGATCGTGCGCGCGCCCACGCGGGACGTCTATCTGAATCTGCGCGTGCTGGTCACCGGTGAAGATGACCTCAAGACCGCCCATGCAGTACAGGATGGGTTTCGCATGGAGCCTGTGCTCAAGTCCCACGAGGAGAGCCCGAAGATCAAGCCGCAAGCCCAGGACTGGGGCCGCTTTGTCGATGTGAGCAATGAGGCCCTGGTGCGCAACCCACCGCCCGCCGCAGAGCAAGCACTGCTGCAGCGCTTTGCCAGCGTGGGCATCTGCGGCAAGGCCTGCAGCTGGGACAAGCTGCCCGAGTCCGTGCAACAGCGCTGGCGGGCTTTGGCACCCGAGATCGAGAAAAACGAACTCAAAAATCGCCTGAATGCCGACCGCAAGACGGCTGAGCCTGGACGCAGAAACGGCTGGACCCCCTATCGCCTGCCGGACGGCTTTGGCACAAACTACGCCATGCGTGCCCAGTCGGCAGCCATGTCGGGCGGCATCCTGGGCCTGGAGGCCGCAGAGGCCACCTATTTCGCTGCCAGTGTGGACGGCAACAATCAGGCGCTCGGCAAGGGACAGGCTTACCGCCTGCATCTGCCCCAAGGCCGTCTGCCCTCAGATGCCTTCTGGTCCATCTCTCTTTATGAATTCGTGACCGGAGGCCAGTACATGGTGGACAACCCCATCAACCGCTACTCCATTGGCGACCGCACCAAGGGCATGAAGTTCAACGCCGACGGCAGCCTGGACATTTGGTTGCAGCCCACGGACCCTGGCCCAGAAAAGCGCGCCAACTGGCTGCCCACGCCCGAGAAGAACCTGTTCTATCTGATGGCCCGGGCCTACCAGCCCTGGCCCGAGGTGCTGGACCCTTCGTGGATTCTGGAGCCGGTTCAACGAATCAGTCCCCAATGAATGCAGTGATGGCAAACATGAAAAAAATATCCCTGCTCTCCCGATACGCCTTTGCCGCGGCCCTGGCACTGGGCCAGTTCGGCACAGGCACGGCCAACGCCCACGATCAGGATGACCGCGGTGGCTCGGGAGCGAAAAGCCCCGCGGTGCTTGCAGCCCGCGCCCAGGTGTTCAAGGCCAATCCGCAGATGGTCAGCTCCATCATGGAAGGCGGTGGCTTTGGCACCGAGCTGTCGTATGCAGTGGCCAACAGCATGTACAGCCGAACCGATCAGAACGCCATTGCAGATGCCCGAGCCAGGCTCAAAGTCGAGGCCGTGGCTCCACGCACCTGGCTGCTGCGTTTTCCCATCGTCAATGTGGTGGTCTTCGAGACCGACGAAGGCCTAGTCTTGGTCGATAGCGGCTACGCACCTGCAGGCCCGGCCTTGGCCGAGGCGCTGAGCAAGCTCAGCGACAAGCCGCTGCACACCGTCATCCTCACGCACTTTCATGCCGACCACGCCTTTGGCGCCTGGGCGTTGATGGACCAGAAGCCGCGTGTAGTGACCGAGCAGCGCTTCATCTCCCAGATGGAGCTGGACATGCGCAGCAACGGTCTGATCGCGCGCAACAACCAGCAAAGCGTAGCCGACGTGCCGCGCACCTGGGCAGATGCAGTTCGGCCCACCCAGACTTTCAGGGACAAGACCACACTCAAAATTGGCGGCGAAGACTTTGTGCTGACCCATGCGCGCGGCGAGACCGAAGACCAGATATGGGTTGCCGTTCCAGGCCGGAAAATCGTGGCCAGCGCGGATTATTTCCAGGGTTTTCTGCCCAATGCAGGCAACGGCAAGCGACGCCAGCGCTACCCCGAGGAGTGGGCCCAGGCCCTGCGCGACATGGCTGCACTCAAGCCCGAGCTGCTGCTGCCGGCGCATGGCCCGGCCATCACCAAGCACGAGGAAATTCAGGACCGACTGCCCGCCCAGGCCCAGATGCTGGACAGCATCTCCAGGCAGGTGGTGGCAGGCCTGAACAGCGGCGAGCGCCGTGATCTGGTGATTGACAAGGTCGCACTGCCGCCGGAGCTGGCCGGGCGAAGCGATGCACGCGAGCTATATGTGTCTGCCAAGGACATCGGCCGCATGGTGGTCAGCGAGTACAGCGGCTGGTGGGACGATATTCCATCGCACTGGCGCCCAGCGCCCCTGGCCCATGAGGCCAAAGAAATCGTGCAGCTGGCCGGCGGTGCCAGGCAGGTGATTCGGCGTGCCACAGCCTTGGCCGACCGCAACCCGGAGCTGGCCTCGCATCTGGCCGACTGGGCCTGGTACGCAGACAGCGACGACCCCGAGGTGGCCCAGGGGGCGCTGAACGTCTATGCCCGCCGTGTCGCCAAGCCTCTGCCCACGCAGGAAGTGCTGGTCTATGCCGAGCACATGGTGCGCCTGCAGCTCAAGCTCAATGAGCTGAACAGCGCACGCGAGCCCAGCGTCAGTCAGAGCAGCACAGTGCATTAATCACTGCTGCAGGCCCTGCGGAAGCTGCCCATTCTTGGCAAAGGCATTGATGGGCAGCTGAATATAGGTGCGGCCATCGTCCTGTGCAGGCGGCAGCTTGCCGGCACGCACATTGACCTGCACTGAGGGCAGAATCAGCGTGGGCATCTCCAGCGTGGCGTCGCGGGCAGTGCGCATCTGCACGAACTCAGCTTCGCTGATGCCATCATGCACATGGATGTTGCCGCTGCGCTGGGCCTGCACCGTGGTCTGCCAACACGGCTTGCGCCCCGCCGGCGGGTAATCGTGGCAGACAAAGATGCGGGTCTGCTCAGGTAGTTCAAGAATGCGCCGAATCGAACGATAGAGCGTCGCCGCATCGCCGCCGGGAAAGTCGGCACGTGCCGTGCCCACATCGGGCATGAACAGGGTATCGCCTACAAACACGGCATCCTCCACACGGTAGGCCATATCGGCAGGAGTATGGCCGGGCACATGCATGGCCAGCAACTCCAGCTGCCCCAGCGGCAGACGTTCGCCATCCTGCACCAGATGGTCGAACTGGCTGCCGTCGGGCAAGAAGCTGCGCTCGAAGTGATAGATCTTGCGAAACACGGCCTGCACATCGCAGATATGGGCTCCGATCGCCACCTTGCCGCCCAGGTGGTGACGAATATGCTGGGCTGCGGAGAGATGATCCGCATGGGCGTGGGTTTCCACAATCCACTGCAGCTGCCAGCCATTGCCTCGCACATAGTCGATCAGCTTGTCTGCGGAACGGCTGCTCAGGGTGCCGGATTTAGGCTCGAAATCCAGCACCGGGTCGATCACTGCGGCCTGGCCACTGATCGTATCGGCCAGAACATAGCTCACAGTGCCGGTTGCTGTATCAAAAAACGGCTCGATATGCATCACATTGGTTGACATGGCGACTCCTAAAACGATGTACCCGAAACACTGAAGCACACCAACTAGTTTACTTTTTTATATAATATATGAAAATATTTTGAAAAGCGAAACCGTGAACTCATCAACCTTTGACCAAGCACAGTCCACGCTCGATTTGCATGCCATGCGAACCCATGCAGGTGAAGCTGTGGCCATGCTCAAGCTGCTGGGCAATGAAGACCGACTGCTGCTGCTGTGCCAGCTCTCCCTGCAAGAGCGCACCGTGGGCGAGCTGGAGCAACTGACAGGCGTGTCCCAGCCGACCCTGTCCCAGCAACTGGGCATTTTGCGGCGTGAGGGTCTGGCCACCACCCGCCGCGAAGGCAAATTCATCTGGTATCAGCTGGCCGATGCCCGCGCCCTTCAGCTGATGCAAACCTTGTATCAATTGTTCTGCCAGACAGGAGAGACAACATGAATATCTTATGGAGTGAATTCACGCCCTGGACATCGCTGGCCGGTGGCCTGCTGATCGGCCTGTCCGCAGCCCTGCTCATTGTCTTGCTGGGTCGCGTGGCCGGCATCAGCGGCATTGTCGGGGCCTTGCTGCAATTGCCGACCTGGTCTTCCATCAAGCAGTGGGGCTGGCGCCTGGCATTCATCGTGGGCATGGTTGCCGCGCCGTTGGTCTGGTCGCTGTTTGCCCCGCTGCCAGCCATGCAGCTGCCTTCCAGCCCGGCAGTCATCATTGCCGCCGGCCTGCTGGTGGGCTTCGGCACGCGCATGAGCTCGGGCTGCACCAGCGGCCACGGCGTGTGCGGCCTGTCACGCCTGTCGCCGCGCTCTCTGGCCGCTACGGTGACGTTTATCGCCACGGGCGCCATCACCGTGTTCGTGATGCGCCATGTCATTGCTTGAGTTTGCAAGGAGAACATCATGATCATCAATATTGCTGCCTTGCTCTGCGGATTGGTATTTGGCCTGGGTCTGATTCTTTCGGGTATGGGCAACCCCGCCAAGGTGCAGAACTTTCTGGATTTTTTCGGTCGATGGGATCCTTCGCTGGGTTTCGTCATGGGCGGAGCCATCGCCGTAGGCTTGATTGCCTTCACCTGGGCCAAGCGTCGCAAGACCGCTTTGTGGGGCGAGCCCATGCAACTGCCCACCAGTACCGTCATTGATCGCAAGCTGCTGACAGGCTCAGCCCTGTTTGGCATAGGCTGGGGGCTGGCAGGTTTTTGCCCCGGCCCGGCGCTGATGAATCTGGCGACCCTCACACCGCAAGTCTGGCTGTTTGTCGCCGCCATGCTGGCCGGCATGTGGGCGCAGCATCTGTGGGCTGCAAAGAAAAGCTGAGACCTGGAGGCGATTCGCTCAGGAGTCATCCACAAATCGACGTGCTGGGGCCGTGCAAGCTGCCTGCATCACTTGCCCATAGCTTTGCAGGCACGCAATAGCAGACATCGGCCTTGACCGGCTGAAGTGACCCCAGCCAAGACAGGCAAGCAGCGCCCATATTGCTTCATGCAATCCGCTCTGCCTCACTCCTTCGGCATCAGTGCCTGTGCAAAATGTCTGGCCGGTGCAGGCAGATCGGCAAAGCTATTGGCATACAGCTTGAGGCTGCGCTCCGCCCAGGCATCGGTCAGCGGCACCGCATGCAAAGCGCGAGCCTCGCCCAGTCTCTGGTATGCGCCTTCGGGCATGACGCCCACACCCAGCCCGCATTCGATCATTCGGCACATGGCACTGAGGCTGTCGACCTCGATGCGCTGGCGCAGCATGCGTCGACCGGCACGGGCTTGCTGATTGAGCACCTCCTGAACGATGCTGCTGTCGCGCAAACCGATCTGGGCGTAGTCCAGGGCTTCTTCATAGGCCAGCTCCTGATGCCGGGCCAGAGCGTGGTCATTGGGCATGATCAGCACCATACGTTCATGCCGGTACGGCATGGACTCCAGCCCCTCGACTTCATCACTGGGACTGCAGACCCCCAGATCGGCCATGTGATCGCGCACGGCGCGCGCTACCGAGCGACTGGTTGCCTGACGCAGATCGATGCGGATGTCGGGATGATGCTTCACGAAGGCAGCAATATCCTCGGGCAAGAACTGCTCCACGGCCGAAGCATTGGCACTGAGGCGCACCAGCCCACGTACGCCCCGCGCATATTCGCCAAGGTCGTCGCGCAGGTGTTCGACACCCAGAAGAATCGTGCGCGCATGCTCGAGCAGCAACTCTCCGGCAGGGGTCGGGCGTACCCCGCGGGCATGGCGCAGCAGCAAGGGAGTGCGGGCCAGGGATTCCAGTTCGGCAACACGCTTGCTGACCGCCGAGGCGACCATGCCGCCCTGCTCGGCCGCCCGCGCAATACTGCCGTGCTCGCAGATCAGCACGAACAGATCCAGCGATGAAAGGTCTATCTGGCGCAGAAAGCTACGCGGCGAAGTGAAGTCGGACATGGGGCGATGACAAGCAGGCGCTCGGAAGCGCAGCCAGGAATTTCAGACAGGACGCAGCGCTCAACACCCAGACGCGCAGCTCAAGCCATCACGTTTTGGAACGGCTTGAGGAATTTTAGCCACTTCTTGCCGCAGGCCTGCCTACTTAACATGCCCACTTTGCAAACACACACGCTCATGCTTCTTTCCGCTTCCGACGCGCCACGCGTTGCCCAGGCCCTGGTCGGCCTCGGCGCTGTACGTATTGCTTCGCATCAACCGTTCATCTACACCTCGGGCTGGGCCAGCCCGGTCTATGTGGATGCCCAGGTCCTGATGTCCGATGTCACTCTGCGCAGCGAAATCATGGACATCGCAGCCCGCTGCATGCGGCCACTGATTGCCGCCCGCGGCATCAATGCCATCGTGGGAACAGAAAGTTCGGGCATTGCCTTTTCGGCATGGCTGGCCGAGCGACTGGAGCTGCCCATGCTCTATTTGCGCAAGCGCCCTGTCGGCTGGGACATCACAGCCCAGCTCGAAGGCCGCCTACCTGCCGATGCCAAGGTCCTGCTGGTGGATGACGTCACCACCGATGGTCGCTCCAAGGCCGGGACGGTTGCCGCCCTGCGCCGCGCCGGCCCCGTGGTCGAGGACGTGCTGGTTCTGCTCGACTATGCGCTGTATGCCCCCCAGGCTGGCACGCTGGCCGATCACGCCTTGTCCCTGCATGCACTGGCGACCTGGAATCAGCTGCATGAAGCGCTGCTGGCGAGCGGACAGCTCAGTGCCGAGCAAAAGGCCACGCTGGCGGACTTCTCGGCCTCGCCTGTGGACTGGTCCATCCGACATGGAGGTAGCGGAGCATGATGGCCTGCAACACCATGACGGATACCAGCGCACTGGCGCAAGCCCTGCTGTCTGAAATTCGCGATGCCACCCGTGACGGCCTTGGCGTCACCCGTGAAAGCTATGGCGAAGGCGAGACAGCCGCGCTGCGCATACTTGAGGACCGGGCCGCAGATCTGGGCCTGAGTCATGAATGGGATCGAGCCGGCAACCTGTGGCTGAGCCTGCCAGAGGAGACCCGGACGCAACCCTACGTCGTGGTCGGCTCGCATGCCGACTCCGTGCCGCAGGGCGGCAACTTCGACGGACTGGCAGGCATTGTCGCCGGCATGCTGATGCTGCTTCAGCTGCGCGGCCGCCACGAACAGGCTCCGCCACTGCGCGTTCTGGCCCTGCGCGGCGAGGAAAGCGCCTGGTACGGCAAGGCCTACCTCGGCTCTCTGTCCCTGCTGGGCAAGCTGCCCGCCGCTACCTTGAAACGCCCGCACCGCGATGGCGCAGGCGTGCTCGGCGAGGCCATGTCGCGCTGCGGCGCCGATATCGACGCCATTCAACGCGCCGAGCCGCTGCTGGATCTCGCGAATGTATCGGCCTATCTGGAGCTGCACATAGAGCAGGGTCCGGTCATGGTCAATCGGGGCTGGCCGGTGGCCCTGGTTACAGGCATCCGCGGCAACGTCCGCCACAACCTGATCCGCTGCATCGGCGAAACCGGCCACTCGGGTGCCGTGCCGCGCTGGCTGCGCAAGGATGCATTGCTGGCGGTTGCAGAGCTGCTGTCGCGCATGGACGAACACTGGCGCGTGCTGCTGCAGATGGGCATGGACATGGTGATGACCACGGGCATCTGCTCCACCTCGGCTCAATCGCATGCAGTTTCCGTCATTCCCGGCGAAGTGGCCTTCAGCTTCGAGGTACGCAGCCAGGACACCCAGACGCTGGAGCGCTTCTATACCCTGATGCGCGAAGAGTGCCAGGCCATAGAGCGCGCCCGTGGCGTGCGTTTCGAGTTCGACGAGCGCCTGTTCACGGAGCCTGCCACCATGGATGCAAGCTGGCTGAACCGCCTGGAAGCAGCCGCTGGGCAAGACATGAAGCTGGAGCGCATGGCAAGCGGTGCCGGCCATGATGCAGCAGTGTTTGCCAATGCAGGCGTGCCGTCGGCCATGGTCTTCATCCGCAACGAGAATGGCTCTCACAATCCGCATGAGGCCATGGACATCGGCGACTTCCTGGCAGGAGTGGATCTACTGACCCGCGCGCTGATTGCCTGAACCCTGCCCGGTCCGGCCGGGCACTATTGAGGGCCTTGCCGAACCGTCGCTCTAATCACGCGACATCAACCTCTCAGCCGATTAGCTGATGAAATGCAGCTTGGTCCCGACCAAGCTGCACCGGAGATACCCTCTTCGGCTTCTCCTTGGCTTGCATCCGACGCTACGACAAGCGGCAATCGTCGCATTGCGATGTGCAAAGGCATCTGGACATCCAGGCATTCTTTTCCGTGGGAATGATGGATGTGATGCGGCTCTCCATCATGACGATAAGCGTCATCGGCGTCATCGGCTCCATCGCCCGTTCTGCTAAGCAGATGATGCCCTTACCAGGATCTGCGCCAACCACTACGTCAGCACCGCTGACATTGTTGGAGGTGACGAAAAGGGCCGGCACCTGCAAGGTCTGGGCATCGATGCCCATGTGCAATTTGCACTAGAGCGCGCTCATTGTGCAGCAATGGCCCTCTAAATACACTGTCGACGCCCGTTGCCGAACCATGCATTGAACTCTTGGCGAATCGACTTAGTGAGCAAGTGATGGTTTTCGGGTGTGGGGCAGAATTCCAGGCCACGCCTCTTGCAGACCACGCCTCTCGCAATACCTGCTATTGATATGAGCAGCCATCGCTTGGCAATCACTTGATGACGGCTTTCAGCCCTCCCGGTACATTGGCGTCACTCCATCTATTTGCTCCATCCGCTTTGGATCCGCACAACGCCTGGATTGCTGTTGACGTGGCTCCGTTGGAAAAACGTGCTCATGATTGCTGGGTATCATTTCATGGACACCTCTTTCGAAGCCCGTGGCTTGCTCTGCAAGCTCATGTCATCACACACCGCCAGGGCCTTGAACTCCGGTTCGAGACGGTCACATTCGCTTGACTTCATCTTTCGTGCTATCTCCAGAACGCCAGGGCTTCATCCTTACTCGCAATTGGCGAGACACGCCTGCGGGCGTCGAGCTCGAGTACTGGCTGGCAACGGATAGCGGCCCCCTGAAGGTCCTCCTGGCTGCTCAGAAATCTGTGGCTTTCGTTGAGGCCCGGCACAGAGAAGCGGTAGAAGCGCAACTCTCGTCCCTGACTGGAGTGCAATTGCGGGAACTGGGCCTGAAGAGTTTTCAGCAAGAGCCTGTCTTGGGTGTCTATGTCAAAAGTTTCCGTCAATTACGGCGACTTGCACGCACTCTCCAGCAACTAGGCATCCCGCTGCTGGAAGCCGATGTTCGTCCACATGAGCGCTACTTGATGGAGCGCTTCATTACGGCGGGCGTCACACTGCAAGGCGGCCGGACAGAACATGCGGCGCTGGTGAACTGCAAGCTCGTTCCTGCCCCCGATTTCCGGCCGATTCTGAAGGTCGTGTCATTGGACATCGAGACCAGTCAGCACCAAGATCTTTATTCGATCGCATTGGATGGCATGGTGAAGCGCGTCGTTTTCATGCTGGGTGAGCCTCCTGCCAAACCCGTAAAGACGCCTGGTTTCGAGCTGATTCATTGCACAACACGCAAAGCCATGATCGACAAGCTCAACGACTGGTTTGCACGCAATGATCCGGACGTCATCATTGGATGGAATGTCATTCAGTTCGACCTTCGTGTGCTGCAAAAAACTGCAGACGAATGTGCAACACCGCTACTCCTGGGGCGCGAGCGCAAGCCCATTGCATGGCGAACTCATCCCGGCAAACAAGGCTACCTGTTTGCGCCCATGCCAGGACGAGTTGTCGTTGACGGGATCGAAGCGCTCAGGGCCGCCGCCTGGAGCTTCCCGTCGTTCAGCCTCGAGAACGTCGCGCAAGAGCTTCTGGGCGAAGGCAAAGACATCAGAGACGAGTACGACAAGATGGCGGAAATCGAGCGGCGCTACCAGCTAGACAAGCCCGCTCTTGCAGCCTACAACATACGCGACTGCGAGCTGGTGCTACGAATCTTCGAAAAGGCGAAGCTGCTGCAGTTTGCGATGGAGCGCGCCCACACCACGGGCCTGCAGCTCGACCAGTTCGGTGGCTCCATTGCTGCATTCAGCCATCACTATTTGCCACGCATGCACCGCATGGGGTATGTCGCGCCCAACGTGGGCGATGTTCAAGGAAAGTCCTCCCCCGGCGGCTACGTCATGGACTCCAAGCCTGGCTTCTACGACTCCGTCGTGGTTCTGGACTACAAGAGTCTCTATCCATCAATCATCCGCACCTTCCTCGTTGACCCTGTGGGTTTGGTAGAGGGTCGACATGCGGGCTCTTCCGAGCTTTTGATCAAAGGCCCGAGGGGCACGCTATTTTCTCGCGAGAAACACTGTCTTCCGGAAATCGTGACCACCCTCTGGCAGGCCCGGGATGAGGCCAAACGCGCCAGGAACGAACCACTGTCGCAAGCGCTCAAGCTGGTGATGAACTCGTTCGCTGGGGTGCTGGGCGCGTCGGAATGCAGATTCTTCAATCCGGATTTGATCTCAGCCATTACCTTACGTGGCCACGAAATGGTGAAGCTCACAAGGGATCTGGTCGAAGAGCGCGGATACGAAGTTATTTATGGAGACACGGACTCCATCTTTATTTGGCTCAAGAGGACCCATACCACCGCAGAGGCATATGCCGTGGCCGCCAAGCTGGCCCAGGACATCAACGCGTGGTGGACTCAAACCCTGCACCAAGAGCAAGGCCTGCAGAGCTTTCTTGAGATCGAGTTCGACACGTACTACAAGAAGTTCTTCATGCCCACCATTCGCGGCTCGGACGTCGGCAGCAAGAAGCGCTATGCCGGCTTGAGTGTAGATGCCGCCGGAAACGAATCGATGATCTACCGCGGCCTTGAAATGGCGCGAAGCGACTGGACACCGCTGGCACGGCAGTTCCAGGAGGGCTTGCTCTCGCGCGTCTTCCAAGGCGCCCCCTACCGCGAGTTCATCATCGAGTACGCCCATTCGACGCTGGCGGGCAAGAAGGATGATCTGCTCATCTACCGCAAGCGCCTGCGACATCGCCTGGATGCCTACGTGGCCAATGTGCCGCCACAGGTCCGAGCCGCTCGCATTGCCGATGAGTACAACGATCGCATGGAGCGACCCAGGCAGTACCAGAACGGCGGCTGGATCCAATACGTCATGACCAGGAATGGTCCTGAGCCTTTGGAAAGCCGCCGTTCACGCATCGACTACGAGCACTATCTGGCGAAACAGATCAAACCGATTGCCGACTCGATCTTGATCCCCCTCGGAGCAGATTTCGTCACTCTGACGTCTTCTCAACAGGAGCTTTTCTAGCGATCCAGGCTCATGCTCTCACGCCTTCAGGAAAGGCAGCTCGCGTGGCGTATGGCCGCTCAGCTTGGCGATGGCGTTGGCAAAAGCGGGGGCCAATGGCGGCACACCCGGCTCACCCATACCTGTGGGTGCATCAGCACTCGGCACGATATGCACGCTGATCGCGGGCATATCGGTCAAGCGGGCCACAGTGTAATCATTGAAGTTACCTTGCTCCACTTGCCCATCTTTGAATGTGATGGCCGCTCCAGGCAAGCACATGCCGAGACCCATCAAGGCACCACCCTGCACCTGAGCCTCGACACTTCGAGGGTTCACCGCCAGATTGCAATGCACGCCAGCTGTAACCGCATGCAGCTTGGGAGCGCCGTCCTTCATCGATGCTTCGACCACATAGGCAACCACCGAGTCAAAAGACTGATGGACGGCCACGCCCCAGGCTCTGCCTTCGGCCAGTTGGCGCTTTCCGTAGCCCGACTTTTCGACTGCCAGTTGCAACGCGGCCTTGTGACGCGGATGCCTGTCGCCGAACTGTTGCAGCCTGTATGCGACAGGATCTTGCTTTACCGCTCGGGCGATTTCGTCCATCAAGGTCTCCATCACATAAGCGGTATGTGTGGAGCCCACGCTGCGCCACCAGAGAACCGGCGCATTGAGTTCGGGGTGATACACCGACAGTCGCATCGGTAAGTCGTACGGCTCTTTCATTCCTTCAACCGTCGTGGTGTCCACTCCGTTCTTGACCATGAAGCCTTCAAACGCCGTGCCTTTGGCAAGCGACTGGCCTACGATCACATGGTCCCAGGCGATCACCTTTCCGCTACCGTCAAAACCTATCTCGGCGCGATGCACATGCATAGGTCGGTAATAGCCTCCTTTGACATCGTCCTCGCGACTCCAGACCATGCGCACCGGGGCATCAAGACCAGATGTTCTAGCGGCCTTGGCAATTTCGCAGGCTTCGGCCACGTAGTCACTGCGCGGGTTGGCACGGCGACCGAAACCGCCCCCTGCCATCTGAACATTGACTCGAACATTCTGAGGAGCCACGCCAAGAACGCGCGCCGCAGTTGCAACTTCCCAGCCCGGAGCCTGTGTGCCCAACCAAAGTTCAACCTTGGCATCCTTGCCTGCACCTGTCACACGCACTGTGCAATTCAGCGGCTCCATCGGCGTATGGGCAAGGTAGGGGAATACATACTCGGCACTGATTTTGTGAACAGCACCGTTGAGTGCCGAAACATCGGCATCAAACTTGAGCGCGCCCGGCTTTTTGGCCAGTTCACGATACTGCGCCAGTTGCCGAGCAGAATCGACTTTGCCAACCGCGCTGCTGTCCCACTGAATTTTCAGGGCATCGCGTCCCTGCTTGGCTGGCCAGTAACCATCGGCCAGCACAGCAACCAGCTCGCCACCCCATACGCTGGGCACACGAAGCACCGCACGCACGCCCTTGATGGCTTTGGCTGCCGAATCGTCCACCGATTGAATCTTGCTTCCATACACTGGCGGATGTGCCACAAGTGCGGTCAACATTCCCGGCAAATGCATGTCAATGCCATAGGACTGTCTGCCGCTGGACTTGGTGCGTGCGTCAAGCCGCCCCGTGGCATGACCAATGATGCGAAAGTCTTTGACGTCCTTGAGCCTCACCTGCTGCGGAACAGGCATCTTCATGGCCTCATCCGCCAACTCGCCGTAGCCCAGCTTCTTGCCTCGAGGCCCGATCACCTGCCCTGCCTGAGTGCGCAAGGACTGAGGGTCCACACCCCAGCGTTTGGCAGCCGTGGCCAGCAGCATGGAGCGGGTACGCGCCCCCAGTTCACGATACTGGACATACGAGTTCTTGATGGCAGTGGAGCCGCCCGTGAGATGCATTCCCATGACTGGATCCACATAAGCGGGATCGGCATTGCCGTGCACGCTATTCATCTTGGACCAATCGGCGTCCAGCTCTTCGGCCAGAACCATGGGCAGGCCGGTTTGCACACCTTGACCGAACTCCAGACGGTTGATCGTTACCGTCACCGTGCCATCACGATCAATCTTCACAAAAGCCGACGGCTGCTGGGTGGGCTTGAGTACGTTTGCCGAGACCTGCTCGTTACCCTTCGCCTGTGCCAGTGCGGCGGGGGGAAATACGCCCAATGCAAAACCGGAGGCCGTCGCCAGCTTGAGGAAATCGCGTCGCTCGAGCTTGGCGCCTGCATCTATCGTGTCAGCCGCCAGCGCACGCAGACCTTTGGGCATGTCTGCAAGAAAATGGTTGGGTATAGGCATGGGATGTGCTCCTTCTCTCTTAGGCCGACAGGTTTTTGGCAGCATCGTGGATGGCAGCACGGATGCGTGCATAAGTTCCGCAGCGGCAGATATTGCCCGCCATGGCTGCATCGATATCTGCATCGCTGGGTTGACGATTGCTTTTGAGCAATGCCGTCGCACTCATGATTTGCCCACTTTGGCAGTAGCCGCATTGCGCCACATCGTTGCGAACCCACGCATCCTCGACAGCCTTTCCCACCTTGTCGGCAGCCTGCGCTTCGATGGTGTCGATTTTTTGCCCTTGCGCCGCCGATATGGGCGTAATGCAAGAACGGATGGCCTGGCCATTCAGATGCACAGTGCATGCTCCACACATGGCCATGCCGCAACCAAATTTGGTCCCTGTCATACCCAGCGTGTCACGCAAGGTCCAGAGAATGGGTGTTGAAGGATCCACATCGGCCGATGCGGGCTTGCCGTTGAGAGTGAATTTGACAGGCATGGGGAGTGCTTTCTTATTTGCTTTTCAACACAGGAGCTGCCGCACGAGCACATGCGTCGCGCGAAGCAGAGGCAGTGTGCGCCAGGCAATGCAAAAGAAAAAGCCAAGCAATCTATTTAAGTTATTAAGTTTTACTTAAAAATAGAAGCCATGAAGCCCGAAATACTCGCCTATCTGGCTGCCTTTGAACAGGTAGCTCAGCATCGCAGTCTGACCTATGCCGCCCACGCCATCGGGGTCACACCGGCCGCACTGTCCCAGACGATCAAGAAACTGGAAACCCGTCTTGATGTACGCCTGTTCGATCGAACAACGCGCAGCCTCAACCTGACAGAAGCCGGAAGAATCTATCTGGAGCGCATTTCCCCGGCTCTCACCAACCTGCGCGAAGCAACCGAAGATCTTCAACTCCAAGCGGGCGTCGAAGGCGGCACGCTGCGCCTCACCATCTCTCATCCTGCAGGCCAGGTGCTCGTTGAGCCCATGCTCGCCGAGTTCTTTGCACTGCATCCGCACATTCACGTCGAGCTGGTCTATGACGACGGCTTTGTGGACATCGTGCGAGAAGGATTTGACGTCGGCATACGCAATGGAGAGTCACTGGAGGGCGATATGGTTGCCGTGCCACTCACACAGGATCTGACCATGTGTTTCGGTGCATCTCCTGCTTACCTCAGAACGCACGGCACACCCGAGCACCCCGATGAGCTGGGGCAGCATCTATGCATCAACTACCGCATGAGCAGCAGCGGTGCAGTCTACAAATGGGAATTCAATATCGACGGTAAACTGAGCGAGCGCTCCGTGAGCGGGCCACTGACAGTCAACCATAGCGACACTGCCATGCGCGCGGCCCTGGATGGCATCGGCGTGATTACCGGCTGGCGCGAATCCATGACCGATGCATTCAACACAGGCCAGTTGGTTGAAGTGCTGAAACCCTATTGGGCAAGCTTCCCGGGCTTTTATGCCTATTACCCCCACCGCACACACCTGCCTCTCAAGACCCGGATATTTCTTGATTTTCTGGTCCAGCATGTGCAGCGCAATGGCTTGTCCGAAACACCCCGCGGGCACATGAGACCCTGACCGTGGCTTTTTCTGGTGTATTTCTTAATCGGTGACTTCTCGTCATTTATACGTTTAAGTCTGATGTCCCGTCGCCGGATATTCTTCAAAGGACGGAAATCCCCCTGCGGTAGCGTGGCAACGATAGTTGCTACTCATGTCCGCATCGCGAGCGAACGGTCAACGCAGGTTTCTGGCAAGCAGGCGACAATGAATGCCAGCTCCGGCCCGATGATTTGCTTGAAGTCCGCTATCACAGCTCAGGAACAAGCACTGAAGACCCCAGGCTGCCGTTCAATCCAAGCAAGAGCAGATCCTGCGCGACGTGCGTATTCCGGTTGGATTGACCGCCTGTGCCGGTTGAGGCTGACCAGTCTGCTGGTCGTGACCGACTGAGTGAGGAAACGAAGGGCAGGTCCAGGCTGGCTGCTGCCGTTCGGTTTTGTTGGCCCAACGACCGTTGCCGCCGGCACCGGTCATTCGCCTGTTCGCGGACCAAGTGACTGCTGCACTTTCAAGACCTGCCATTCAGCCATGGCTCTCGTATAGGACGGCCAAGATCCGTGACGACACGCAGGTCAAAAGCGTGCTCAGCACGCTGCTGCGGTGCTTGCACTGTGCGCACGTCAAGGAGCAGCCAAGGCCATTTCTGACGGCGCAGGCGTATGTCGCGAGACGCTGTACAACCGGCGCAATGAACTACTTGGTCCCGAATCTCTCGAAAGATCGAGCCTCCATTTAGCACCGCGTACTCTATCGCTCAGAAGGCGACCTGATCCTTACCCTTGAGTTGCAACATATCGCGGGTTTCAGCGGAGCTAGCCACTTCGAGATTGAGTGTGCTGAGCATTCTGACAATGCGCTGTACCTGCGTGGCATTGCTGGTGGCCAACTTGCCTGGGCCATCCCACAACGAATCCTCAAGTCCAACACGCACATTACCGCCCTGCGTAGCTGACATAGTGGCCAGCGGCATTTGGCTGCGCCCTGCGCCTAGTACCGACCAGTAGTAGTCATTGCCGAACAGGCGCTCTGCAGTGCGGCGCATATGCAACACATCTTCGGGATGGGTGCCAATGCCGCCCAGCAGGCCAAAGACGGACTGGATGAAGAACGGTGGCTTCAGGATGCCGCGATCGATGAAATGCGCGGCCGTGTAGAGGTGACTGGTGTCATAGCACTCGATCTCGAAGCGAGTGCCGTTGTCCGCGCAGGATTCGAGGATGTAGCGGATTTCCTTGAAGGTGTTACGGAAGACGCGGTCCTCCGAGCCTTCAAGATAAGGTTGCTCCCAGTCATACTTGAAGCTCTTCTGACGAGTCAGCATGGGGTACAGGCCAAAATTCATCGAACCCATGTTCAACGAGGCGACCTCGGGCTTGAGCGCCAGGGCCGGTTGCAGTCGCTCTTCCACCAGCATATTGGGCGCACCGCCAGTGGTCAGGTTGATGATGGCGTCAGAGCGCTGGGCAATCTGAGGCAGAAACTGGCGAAACAGTGCCGGATCCTGCGAAGGGCGGCCATTTTCGGGATCGCGCGCATGCAAGTGCACGATGGAAGCGCCAGCCTCGGCAGCGGCCACGGCTTCGTCTTCAATCTGCTTGGGGGTGATGGGCAGATAGGGGGACATCGACGGCGTGTGAATCCCACCGGTGATGGCACAGGTGACGATCACTTTTTTCTGCGGAGCGGCCATGTTGAGCTTTCCTGTCTTGGTCTAGGGAAAAGCGCCCGCAGTCATGGCGGGCGCGCGATTTCAGGGGAGCAAGAGTTGCAGTACTCAGCGATTTACATCGCCGTCTTACCACCGTTGACTTGCAGGATCTGGCCGGTGATGTAACTGGCGCGAGACGAGGCCATGAACATGATGGCATCGGCCACTTCATCGGGCTGGCCCACGCGGCCAGCTGGGATGGTAGTTGCCACGGCGGCCACGTTCTGAGCGCCACCGGCAATGCGGTCCAGCATTTCGGTGGCGATGGGGCCGGGGGCCACGGCGTTCACGCGCACGTTGTACTGGCAGGCTTCAAGAGCCACGGATTTGGTCAGGCCTTCGATGGCGTGCTTGCTTGCTACATACATAGGAGCCATGGGGTTGCCGCGGCTGCCCATGGTGGAGGACAGGTTCACGATCGAGCCTGCTTTTTGAGCCGACATCACGCGCATCTCATGCTTGAGACACAGGAAGGTGCCCAGCGCATTGGCATTGAAAGCTGCGGTGTAGCTCTCCACCGTCTGCGCCATGATAGAGCCGCGCTGGCCTTCCAGACCGGCGCTGTTGACCGCGATGTCGATGCGGCCAAAGCGTGCCACGCAGGCATCGATCAGCTGGGTGACCTGGGCTTCGTCGCTGATGTCGGTCTGCACAAACAGAGCCTCTGCGCCCATGCTCAGCAAGGTATCTTCGAGCTTTTTGCCGGCCGCCACATTGCGGCCAGAGACAACCAGGCGAGCACCCTCTCTGGCAAAGGCCAGCGCCGTAGCGTAGCCAATACCGGCAGTGGCTCCGGTTACCAGAACAACCTGGTCTGCAAATTGTTTGTTCATGCTCTGTCTCTCTTCTTTTTTAATAGCAATGATTGCTTTTAGCTAGGGCGCTAAAAGATTTTTTAATCAAAAAATCAATCCGTACAGCTGCGGACTGGTCTTGAAAGACAGCTAGCTTGACAGGCTGGACACCGACTTTCTGGATATTCCCGATGTCCAGCTGAGCTTGTATGGTTTCAAGCGCCGCTGATACGGCTTACGCAGCCTTGCGCAAATAGCCTTGCTGGCCGCCGTTGCGATTGGGAGCAAAGCCGTTCTTTTCCAGCGACTCTTCGACGGTGTCGTAGAACACGCCGACCTGGCACATCTCGCGGGCTTGCTGGGCGGTCGCCACGGGGCGGCTGCATTCCTTGGCAATACGCACCAGCTGCTCGATCTGCTCCACGGTGCCCATCTTCTTGGTGCGTGTCTGGTTCCACAAGTTGTCTTCGGTGCCGCAGCGCACATGCAGGCCCATGGCAATGCCCATCAGGTTCACGGGCAGCACATTGAGCACCGAGCTTTCCACGGTGACGATGGCGCCATCGGGAACGGCTCGCATGAAGTTGGCCAGGCTGTAGACGCTGGGCGAATCCATGCCGCCGCCAATGGCCACCCAGTTCATGACCAGCGGGCCCTTGTAGATGCCGCGGCGCATCAGGCGCTCCACCGATTCAAAGCTGTTGAGGTTGTAGCACTGGAAGGCGCTCTGGATGCCAGCGGCCGACAGGCGGCGGATATGCTCCTCGGCCCAGCCCGGCTGTGCGGGCACGGTCATTTCCTTGTAGGCGTTGAACACGGCAGGGTCGTCCATCGAGGTGCCAGCGTAATCGCGTGCATCGAACTGCTCCAGGATGTTCATCTGCGAGGTGTTGATCGTCACCGTCACTTGATCGGGCTTAGGATCCAGCTCGGCCAGCATATGCCGGGTATCGTCGGACAGCCACTTGGCGGCCGCGCCATCGGTCTCGGGGGCAAAGCTGATCGAGCCACCCACCTGAATGATCATGTCCGGCACACGTGCACGCACACCGGCGATCAGCTCGTTGAACTTGGACAAACGCTTGCTGCCGCGGCCGTCGAGCTCGCGCACATGCAGGTGCAGCACCTGGGCGCCGGCGTTGTAGCAATCCACGGCCTTTTGAATCTGCTCCTCCATCGTGACAGGGATCTCGCCGGGGAAATCGCCAGGCATCCACGAGGGAGCATAAGGAGCCGCAGTGATGATCAGAGGCTGCTGATTTTCGGGCATCAGATGGCCGTCGAGAAAGTTCATGTGAGACCTTTGGGTTCAATCGTTGTGGAAAGAGATGCACCGCTTTTGCCGTGCGCCTGAGAAGCAATGTAGAACCAGAGGCTCTTCAATGTTTGACGATCTGGGACAGTGATTTATCATTCCGGGACATTAAGGGAATACCTCTATGACCGCACTCATGCGCAGCGCAAGCTTGGCGCACTACGCCGACATGGCCCGCAGCGTGGGCCTGGACCCGCTGGAGATGCTGGCTGCCGTGGGCCTGCCACGCACTTGCCTGGATAGCTCTGAAATCCGTATCCCTGCGGCCTCCGTCATGCGCCTGATGGAGCTGTCAGGCGAGCGCTCGGGCGAGCAGGCCTTTGGCCTGCGCCTGTCGGTTACGCGGCGCCTGTCCTCGTTCGGAATGGTCGGCATGCTGGCGCGAGACGAGCCCACGCTGCGCCAGGTGCTGGGCACCCTGACGCGCTATCTCTATCTGCACAACGAGAGCCTTACGACGCATATCCATGAGCTGGGAGAGGTTGCGGTCATCGAGCAGGTCTTTCTGCCCTCGGTCAGTGCCCAACGGCAATCGGTCGAGCTGACGCTGGGCGCGCTCTATCACACGCTGTGCCTGGCGCTAGGGCCTGAGTGGCAGCCGCGTTACATCAGCTTCATGCACCCCGCACCCAGCAATCTGCGCTGGCACAGAAGCATTCTGGGCAGTCAGCTGCGGTTTTCGCAGGACTACAACGGCATTGCGCTGACAGCCGCCGACATGGACGCTCCGCTGCGCACAGCGGACCCGGTCATGCGCCAACAAGTCCATCAGCTGATGGACAAAAACCTCGGCAGCAGCCCCCTGTCGGACAAGGATGAAGTGGCGCAGCTCATCATGGCCTTGCTGCCCACAGGCCGCTGCAGTGCCGATCAGGTCGCCATGCATCTAGGGGTGGACCGGCGCACCGTGCACCGCCGGCTGGCTGCACAGGGGGCCAATTTCATGCAATTGCTTGACGCTATCCGCCAGGAACAGGCCCAGCGCCTGCTCTTGTATGGCGACAGAAAGCTGACCGATATTGCGCCATTGCTTGGCTTCAACAGCCTGAGCGCGTTTTCACGCTGGAGGAGCAAGAACAAATCGATCCGTTCTGAAAATCAGGAATAAATGCAAAAAAGGGGCCGACACTTGTGTCAGCCCCTTGCCCGTGTTACTTCAACCGCTATCACCCCTGTCATGCATCTGATGTAGGAGTCCCAAAGTCTTAGTTGAGCTTGATGCCAAAATTCTTGACGATCTCGGCATTGCGGTTGAATTCGGTCTGCAACTCGGTGGACAGCTGATCCAGCGAGCGCTGCCTTTGAATAGGCTCAAAGCCCGTGGCAAGGTAACGTGCCTGCACGGTGGCATTGGCATTGATTTTTTGCAGGGATACATGGATTTTCTCCATCAGCGGTTGAGGCATTTTTGCGGATGCAAACACCCCCGTCCAGTTGCTGAAATCCACCTCTGGATAACCGAGTTCGGCCAGCGTCGGGACGTTGGGATACTCGGACCAGCGGTTCTTGTAGCCCACCGCCAGCAGCTTCACCTTGCCGCTGGGGATCAAAGGCTTGGAAGTGACCGAGCCATCGAACATCAGCGGAATCTGGTTGCCCATGACCTGCGCCAGTGCCGGTGCGGAGCCGGGAAAGGCCACGTGCTGCATATCAAGGCCCGCCTTTTGATTGAGAATGGCTCCCGCATAGTGCGATGCAGTACCGGTGCTGTAGGAGGCAAACGAGACTTGCCCTGGATGTGCCTTGATGTAGCTGATGGCCTCCTTGGCATCCTTGGCCGGGAACTGAGGCGAGGAGATCAGAACCAGCAGCGAACGCGACATCTGAGATACGGGTTTGACGTCATGCATGGCATCAAACCCGACTTTCAGCACATGCGGCACCTCGGTGAAGGTATTGGTCACCGTCACCAGCAGCGTGGAGCCATCGGCAGGCTGCGACAGCATGTATTTCACGGCCAGGGCGCCACCCGCGCCGGGGCGGTTTTCCACCAGCACAGGTTGCTTGATCTCTTGCGCCAGCTGGTCGCCGATGATGCGTGCAAAGACATCGATGGTTCCGCCAGGTGGTGCTGGCACGATCAGCTTGACCGGCTTGTCGGAAAAAGCCAGAGCGCTGCCTGCGCCAAACAGAGCGGCCAGAGTCATCGGAAAAACAATCGCCATGCGCTTCAGATTCATAGAGTGTTCCTTGCTTCTTGTGTAACCTTGCTTCAATTGTTCGGCGCAGTTGCGCGATGCCATTGCGCGGCGCGATTGCCCGGCTCCCGTTACTCCGGGAGGAAAACCATTGCTTCAGGCCGTGCGCATCTCTGACAAATTCACAGACCGCCCGGAAGCGCTTCTTCCGGCTTCAGACACCTCTCCGTCCTTGACCAGCTGTGCCGCGGTCTCTGCATCCGTCTCATAGGTGCGCGAAGCCTTCCAGTAGAAGATCGATGCCAGAAAGCCCACCGAAGGAATCACCGCCATCGCCGCCTTCAGGCTCCAGAGATCAGAGAGCAGGCCACCCAGGAACGGGCCCACGGCCAGACCAAACAGATTGATGGCAAACGCATGCACTGCAGCGCCGGTTGAACGCAGGCCCGGATGCGTCACATCCATCACGGCACTGACCGATACGCCCACGGTGCAGGTCAGCAAGAAGCCGCCGCCAAGCACCACGTAATACTGCACTTGGGCAGACAAGGGGGCGGTAAAGCCAAAGATGAACAGCAGCGCATCCACCGCAGTGATAGCGCACAGCAGCAGCAGTTTGTAAGACAGGCGGCAGCGACCCAAGCGGTCAGCCACCCAGCCCCAGAACAAAGCGCCTGCTGCGCCCAGCAGCACCAACACGGCGGCTTGCTTGGCGGCATCGGCCACGCTCAGGCCGTGGTAGCGATTCAAAAAGCTAGGCATCCACGCCCAGATAGTGGACACCACAACCATCTGAAAAGAGCCAGCAATGCACAACACCCACAGGGTGGAGCCGCAGCTCAAAGTTTTGAGCATGCTTTTAAGGTGCGCCACCGGGCCTTTGCTGTTGAGCCTAGACGCAATCTTCACGATCACGTTCTTGTAATCAGGCACCAGCAAGAACATCAGCGCCATCACCAAGCCGGGAAAGCCCACTGCACCAAACGCGGCGCGCCAGCCCCAATGCTCGGCAATCACACCGCCCAGCACCACGCCCAACACGGCGCCAATAGAGCTGGCACCAAAAAAGGCACCCAGCAAGGTGGCATGCATACGCTTGGGAAACAAGGCGCTGATCAACGCCGCACCGACCGAGCCGTAACCGGTTTCACCAAAACCCACCACGGCACGCGCGGCAAACAGTTGCGAGTAATTGCGGGTGAACATGCAGGAGATGGTGGCTATGCTCCAGATCGTGGCCATCGCAAAAATGCTTTTCACGCGACCAAATCGGTCTGCCATGATGGCCACAGGAATACTGCCCAGTGCCACCACAATCGAGATCACCGACACCAGCGCACCTAGTTGCTTATCGGACAGATTCCACTCTTCCTTCAGATGCGGAAACAGCGAGACGATGATTTGTCTGTCGATGTAATCACACATCATCAGTAAAAAAATCATTCCAAAGCCAAACCAAGCACGCCCCCGGCTAACGCAGAAGTCCTGCGGAGCATTCGAGTTATTGTTTTCTGCGGTAATCATTTGCAGCTTTAGGCGCTAGCCTATCCACGTTCTGGAGCTGTCTCGCTAGGCTTTTGCAGATAGCGAGACGGCTCCATGGCTCAAAAAAACCAGCCATCACGACAATGGCTGTGAACGACGCTTAGAAGCTGTGTCGAATACCGGCCATCACAGCACGAACATTCTTATTAGCTGCTACAGGGGTCGCGTACATAGGACTCAGGGCCATGTTGCCACCCTTGTTAGTCACCCAAGCACTTTGCAGATACAACCACGAGCGTTTGGACAAGAAATACTCCATGCCCATCACAAACTGCGTGGACTTGTGACCCTCGTTGCGGTTGTCTTTAATCTGGTAGTAAGCCGCGCTCAAATTGACCGCTGGCGAGACTTTCCACGCAGCGCCCAAGTCCCACATATCCAGACTGTCTGAACCACCGGGGACAAGCACCTTATCGGGGTTACGGGCCATGAAGTACTGGCCGCCGACGGTGTAGGCGCCAAAGGTGTACATCGCACCAACCGAGTACAGACGGTTGGTGTTTGCCTTGGTCGAGAAGCCCATATTTCCAGCCACCGCAGCACCGGCTGTTGGATTGCCACCGGCTGCCGCTGTGCCCAGCGCCACGGCCGTGCCGTAGTTGTTTCCGTAGCCGTTGTAGATCAGCGCAGACAATTTGAGGCCATTGGCACTGTACAAGGCCGTCACCGCTTGCTGCGAGTTGGCCTTGCCACCGCCTTCGCCAAAGGCGTAGGAAAAGTCCAGCGTCACATTGCCAAAAGTGGGCGTGGTGTAGCGAATGGCGTTGTCGTTATAGATGGTGCCGTAAGCCGTATTGGAATTGTTACCAATCCAAGCCTTGCTGGCGCTATTCATGCCGACCAAGGCCGTGAGCGTTGAGCCAAAGTAGCGCATACCGCGCACATCGGTGTGCTGCATAGCCCAAGCTGCGGGTGAGAACTGACGACCGATCTTCAGCTCACCAAAATTGCCAGCCAAACCCACGGTAGACATTTGGTTGAAAAACGAAGTCTGACCGCTGCTGTTGGCACCGCCCGTTCCGCCATTGACGCTGTTGACGTTGCCTTGCAACTGGAACACTGTGCGCAGACCACCACCCAAATCTTCGCTGCCTTTCACGCCCCAATGGCTGGCACCCAAGCCGCCATCTTTGACCCGAAATCCAGCGCCAGAATTGGCAGGCGATGGCAGATAGCCCACACCGCTGCTGTAGTTGGACATATACAAAACGCCTGTATCCAGAGTGCCGTAAAGCGTTACTGAGCTTTGTGCAAACACAGGGGCCGCAATGCTCAAGGACAGCATGGCGGTAAGTCGATGACGGTTCAAAATTTTCAAGTTGTCTCCTGCCATTTCTCTCGTTTTTTTAGCTGTGTCTATTACAGATTTCGTCTGTGGCGAGTCTGTAAATCCGAGGTTTTTTGTCATGCGCATGCGCTATCGCACAACGCAATGCAGTGTCCTTGCGCCAACGCAATAACTTTCCTCATCTGACGCCATAGATTTCTCTATTCATGACAGCTAGGGGATACCGATAATCGGGTTTCTTGGCAGCTTGAAATACCTACTCGTCAAGCAGGTCGCGCTAATGAAAAAAGCCTGCCGGATGGAACCCGGCAGGCTTTTTCGTTGGGTGTTACCGCTTAAGCGGCGGACTTACTTACACACGCTCAAAAATCGCTGCAATACCCTGGCCGCCGCCGATGCACATGGTCACCAGCGCATAGCGGCCGCCGGTGCGCTGCAGCTCGTAGAGCGCCTTGGT